>JAMFSA010000212.1 GCA_026225055.1 Mucilaginibacter xinganensis
CTCTGCGGGGGAAAGGGGGAGTGTGCTTAAAAGTCCATAAAATGGATACATTAGCCATTTTTATAGCCTTTTTAAGCGTTCCTTTTCAAACTATTTTTTCCAATGAAACGGCTGCGACTTTTGGGTGCAAACTGAATCCATGCACAACCAAGAGCTGCAAATTCGCGGGAGCGTAATTCAGTCTAGCAATACAAAATCCTCATCATCTAAATTAAATACAGAAATCTTCTCCCGAAACTGATCATGGAATGAGTGAAATATTTCTAATTCATGATCACTTATCAAAGACCCCAGATACACCATATCAAATTCCCTTGTAAATTGGTATGTTTCTTTGGTCAGAAATTGATAAAAATTAATGGTGAAACCCTGGTAATAATTTATCGTATGATATTGTATAAAAAACAGAAGGCCTCTTTTTTCATCATAAACAAAATTGTCCGCGAGGCATTTTTCTATAATAACTTCATTATTTAATCTGGCATCACAAATATAAGGTCCGCCCATGCCTAAAATTTCATGAGGGTTAAACAATTCAAATTTCAGGTTGGCAACTGTGTATATTGGAATATAAAATACTGATCATTATCGTTTCACAAGCTCTCAATTCCAGTTAAAACTGGAGCTATACGCAACCACGAGCTGCAAGTTCGCGGGTGCGGGAGCAGTAGAAACAATTGTAAACTCATTTTTAGTTATTAATTTTATTGCACATAATATGAAAAGAAATGGAATATCTGGATGAAATGTTTGATCAATTTTCACAGGCTTTTTTAGGAGAGATGGAAGGAGAAGGTGATGTTCCTTACCGGGATAAAATAAATACCATTAGTCTAAATTACTCCCTTGATAGTTTGAAGGAAGTAGATAATTATTTAAAAATACTTCATAGACAATCTGAAGGAATTTCAGATACCGAATATCAAAATTTGATTGTTTGGTGTGGTGCTTATATAGGCGAAGTTATTAGAAGAAACGCAGCAATCGAGTATCACTGGATTCATTATGACGACTATATGAAAAACAAAAGCGATAGCTTAAGAAACACTATACCATTATCATTAACGACCCATGCATTTTTATTGGCTATCGAATTTAATTATGTAACAATGCCTATGAATAAGGTTGCCAGATGGCTCGATGAGGGCGAGGCAAATAATGTTCATTTTTATGCATCAGTTGACATCGCAAAAAAGAAATAATATAATCTCCGCAGAGTCATCTCTGATAACCCTGCGGAAACAAATCACTATTCCTCCCCCTTCAGGGGGTCGGGGGCCTACACATTAAACTCTCCGCTCCCGCAAGCGTCCCGCTTGTGGTTACAACGCAATGCTTGCATCAAATCCCAATTCCCAAATCACTCTTACACATTAAACAACCCATTCCGCTCCTGCTCCTGGTAATTTTGCACGGTTTCAATGGCATTATCAACCACATCGCTCAGCGCTGTAATAAAGGTACCGGGTTTGGCCAGGCTCATGGCATGTTTAATGGCGTCTATTTCTTTGGGCACTACTTCAAATTGCTTATTCGGGTCAACCGATAGAATGCCTTCTTTTAGCAGTGATAAAATATTTTCCTCTGTTCTGCCGCGCAGGTGTTTTTCCTGGCGCAGGATCACATAGTCGAACATTTCTGCCGATAGCTTACCCAGCTCGCGGATATCTTCATCGCGCCTGTCGCCCGTGCCTGCTATAATGCCGATTTTCAGTGGCGAATCTATATGACTCAAAAACTCTTTTATGCCTTTATACCCATCGGGGTTATGGGCAAAATCAATCATGAATTTAAAATCCTTAAAATCGAAGATGTTCATCCTGCCCGGTGTTTGCGCGGCAGATGGGATAAAGGTTTCCAGTGATATTTTAATATCCTCTGTTCTAAAGCCCCATAAAAACGCGGCTAAGGTGGCAGCCAATACATTCTCTATCATAAATGGCACCGTACCACCAAAGGTCAATGGGATTAATACCGTACGCTGTACGCGGATCTTCCAGTCGCCTTTTAATATGGTGATAAAACCATTTTCGTATACACAGGCTATGCCGCCTTTTTTGCAATGCGCTTTTATCACCGGGTTCTTCTCGTCACGACTAAAATAGGTAACGTTACAGTCTGCCTTTTTACCTATGCGCACGCAATATTCATTGTCGGCGTTTAAAACAGCCCAACCGGTTTTTTTAACCGAGTTTATCACCACACTTTTTACACGGGTCAGGTCATCCAGCGTATGAATATCCGACAAGCCCAAATGATCTTCCTGAATGTTGGTAACAACCCCAATATCACAAAAGCCAAAACCCAGACCCGAGCGCAGGATACCACCGCGGGCAGTTTCCAGCACAGCGAAATCAACCGTTGGGTCCTTTAATATAAATTCGCTGCTTACCGGGCCGGTGGTATCGCCCTTCAGCAGCATGGTATTTTGTACGTATATGCCATCACTGGTAGTAAAACCTACACGGTAGCCGTTGTTTTTAACAATATGGGCAATAAGGCGGGTGGTGGTGGTTTTACCGTTAGTGCCCGTTACCGCTATAATAGGTATCCGTGCCGATTTACCATAAGGGTACAGCATATCAATTACATGGCCGGCTACATTGCGGGGAATGCCTTCGCTTGGCGCTATATGCATGCGGAAGCCTGGTGCGGCGTTAACCTCCAATACAACCCCACCGTTTTCGGTAAGCGGCTCGGTCAGGTTCTCGGCCATAATATCAATCCCGCATATATCCAGCCCTATGATCTTTGATATGCGTTCGCAGATGAAAATATTCTGCGGGTGCACATGGTCGGTAACATCAACAGAAGTTCCGCCGGTGCTCAGGTTAGCAGTCGATTTTACAAATACCTTTTCACCTTTTGCGGGGATCGTTTCCAACGTATAACCTTTCTTTTCCAGCAGGTCCAATGTATCGCGGTCAACGGTTATCAGGGTCAGCACATTTTCATGTCCATAACCACGGCGTGGGTCGGTATTTTCTATATCGATGAGTTGTTGTATGGTTGATACGCCATCACCCTTCACATTCGCAGGATCGCGCAAGGCGGCGGCTACCATTTTATTATCTATTACCAATACCCTAAAGTCATAGCCGGTTACAAAACGTTCTACTATTACCCTGCGCGAGATCCTGGCGGCAAACTCATAAGCCTCCACCGCATCCTCACGGTTTTTGATATTTATCGATATACCTCTGCCGTGATTGCCATCCAAAGGTTTAAACACCAATGGAAAACCCACTTCACGTATAGCATTATCCACGTCATCAACCGATGAAATGGTAGTGCCTTTAGCAACTGGGATAGCTTGTTCTAACAACAAGCGCTTGGTTTCTTCCTTATTACTGGCAATGTCAACGGCTATGCTGCTGGTTTTTTCGGTCATGGTAGCGCGGAAACGTACCTGATTTTTACCATAGCCCAGTTGTACCAGTGATTGCTTGTTCAGTCTGATCCATGGGATATCGCGCGCGATGGCTTCCTCTACTATCGATCCGGTGCTTGGGCCTAAGCGGGTAGCTTCGCGGATCTCACGCATTTGCTGTATATCATACTCCAGATCGTAATTTTCGCCTGTTATTAATGCTTCAGCAATGCGTACCGATGCTTCGGCAGCGTAAATGCCTACTTTTTCTTCCAGGTAAGTGAATACTACGTTATAAACACCCGGCTCTTTTGTTTCGCGGGTACGGCCAAAGCCGGTATCCATGCCTGCGAGGGTTTGTATCTCAAGGGCGATGTGCTCAATAACATGCCCCATCCAGGTACCGGCAACAATCCGCTGAAAAAATCCCCCCGGCACACCCGGTGAGCAGCGGTGCTCGTGTAGTGTAGGTATCAGCACTTTAAGACGCTCATAAAACCCGTCGATCTTATTGGTGGGTTTATGCTCCAGTTCCTCCAGGTTCAGGCGCATTTGTATTAACTTTTTGCGGCTGGTACTCCAGATGTTCGGGCCGCGCAGTACTCGTATATTTTCGATCTTCATAAAGGTCAATGCAATTTTATTGGGCTTAAATTTACTTAAATCTAATCCTCTAACAAGCTAATAAATTTTTTGATAGGAAAATCTTAATATATATTTAATATTCGCCGCCTTTGTCGGTCATTTTATTTTAATTTGTGTATTGAAGGAATGAGTGAATGAGCGGATTAGTGATTGAGTGAGTTTTTCATATCCATACGCATGGCCATGAACTATGAACCAAGTATTCACTATTTTACTAAATCACTCATTCACTAAATCACTAATTCACTAAATAAATACAATGACGCCCAAAGGAAAACTGATCATAATAGGAGGTGCCGTTGATATGGGAAGTAATATCAGCGCGCAGGAGAACATTTTACAGCCTAATTATATCAAGTTTTTTGAGCAAGGCATTCTAAAGCGTATCATCACTGAGTCGGCAAAGCACGAGGGTTCAAAAATTGAGGTGATCCTTACCGCCTCGCAAATTCCCGAGCTGGTAGGCGATGAATACATCAAGGCCTTTAACCACCTTAACGTTACGCATATTAACGTGCTGGATATCCGCACACGTGAGGATGCAAGCAAAAAAGAATACCTCGATCGCATCCGTGAAGCCGATGTAGTAATGTTCAGCGGCGGCGACCAGCTCCGCCTGAGCGCTATATTTGGCGGCACCGAATTTTTACAGATCCTGAAAAAGCGCTATCAGAACGAACACTTTGTTATCGCGGGCACATCAGCGGGCGCGGCGGCAGCTTCGGCACATATGATCTATCGTGGCAGCAGTAACGAAGCGCTCATCAAAGGTCATGTACAGATCACCGCCGGATTAGGTTTTATTGATTCCGTTTTTGTTGATACCCATTTTGTACAGCGCGGCCGCATAGGCCGGTTAATGTACGCCGTAGCCAGTAACCCCGGCATTTTAGGAATAGGCCTGGGTGAAGATGCAGGCTTGTTAATTACCGAAGGTAACATGATGGAAGCCATTGGCTCCGGACTGATCATACTGGTTGATGGCCGCAATATGGTTGCCACTAATATATACGAGGTAGAAATGGGCGCGCCGGTATCCATCGAGAACCTGAAAGTGCATGTAATGTCAATTTATGATAAGTACGATCTTAAACAAAACAAACTCATTATCAAAAAAATTGTTAAGGTAGAAGACGGCGTATTTATAAAGGCTGGTGATAGTGATTTGAAATGATAGAAAGGAAAAGCGCATCAGGTTCCCTCTTGAGAGGGGCAGGGGTGTGTTAACAAAGCGAAAGGAAAAACTCTTTTTTAGAGTAATTGCAGCAACAATTCGCTTCCATAGCCGACTCACCCGATCATCGCTCAGCCGCTCGACCACCCTCTCTACCGCAAGCGGCAAAGAGGGTAAAAAGTTTTTTCAATCCTACCCTCTTTGCGCGCAGCGGAGAGAGGGTCGACCAGCGAAGCGTAGTCGGGGTGAGTTAAACGGAGCGCGCCGAATTTTGCGTTAGGGATAGCAGCGGATACCGGCCATGAGCCTAAGGCCTGTGCAGTATGAGCGGATAGCCCGACCGCAGGGAACGCCCTAATAAAATATTAACTACCTATCCTTATCCAAAAAAAATATTATAAACTATTACACATCTTTCTCATTATTATAAAAAGACAATGAGAAGATAAATAATATATATACCCCATGAAACTAATCATCCACGGCGGCTTCTTCAGCGAATCGCAAACCAACCAGGAAGTTAAAAAAGCCAAGCAAGAGGCATTGAAGGAGATTGCTGAACTTGGTTACAAATACCTGCAGGATCATACCGCACTCGAAACGGTTGTTTATACCGTGGCATTGCTCGAGGATTGCGAACTGTTTAACGCCGGTACCGGCTCACAGATACAAAGTGATGGCAAGATCAGGCTCAGCGCATCGCTGATGGATGGTAAAACTTCACGGTTTTCGGGCGTTATAAATGTGGAGGATATAAAAAACCCCATTTGCGTGGCCGAAAAACTACTGAATTATGAAGACAGGGTACTGAGCGGAAAAGGCGCGCAAGATTTCGCCCGTGAAAATGGCTACGATTATTATAACCCAGAAACCCCCCAGCGCCGTAAGGAATACGACCAAAAGCTTAGTGATTCCATTCGCCTGGGTACGGTGGGCTGTGTGGCGCTTGATGTTTATGGCGACCTGGCAGCGGCAACATCAACCGGTGGTAAAGGCTTTGAAATTCCCGGCCGTGTAAGCGATTCGGCAACCGCGGCGGGTAATTATTGCAATAGCTTCGCGGGTATCTCCTGCACCGGTGTGGGCGAGGATATTGTAAGCGGCGCGGTGGCTGCAAAAATAGTCACCAGGGTAACCGATGGCATGCCATTATTCTTTGCTACAGAGAAAACGTTGGATGAGCTAAAACCCTTCGACGGCTTTGCCGGCATCATCGGCATAGCAGCAAACGGTGATATCTATCATGCTGATACGCACCCCTATATGGTGTGGGCACTACACGATGCACAACTCCAGATTTTTGAATAATCGTATTTTAATAATTATCTTGCATAATATTAATTAGTATATTTGCGTTCTGGTTAATGCGATTAAATCCAAGAGAAACAATACGTTGAAGAAATTTTTGCTGATCATTGTTCTGTTCACCACAATAAGTTACTCGGCCTCGGCCCAGTGGTGGAAAGTTAGCATTTTAAGGCACCGCTACCCGGCAATTACACTGGTGAAAGATAACCCTGCCGTGCGCCTGCATTTTCCTCTCCCAAAGCTTGCTGCAACCAAAATAAGGCCATTCACCCTAAAAGAAAGTGATTTTAGTATTGAGCTGGCCGAAGATGCACTCATTAAAACCGCGCAGCACAACATGCGTTTCAGGATCTACGACCAGGCCAGCTATAATTTTAGCGCGTTGGCAAAACTGTATATCAAACAAAATCGCTATTCCGAAGCTAAATGGTACCTGCTGCAAAGCAACTCAATAGCACGTGCGGAAAATGATAACAAACATATTATTGCCAACCTAATGGATCTCGCGCTGATAAAAGCCGACATGGGCGATATTGTTATGGCCCAGCAGGATCTTACAGAAGCTTACCAGTTGGCCGATGCCCAATGTTGGCGTGCCGATATGGCTAATATTGATAAAGAAGTAAAATACATACAATTAAACAGAACTACCGCTTCAAAAACTGAACTCCGTTATGATGATGCCGTTATGGCTGCTATTTTAGCCACTGCCGCCGCTAACGCTAAAAAAACTGACTAATATTTTTTCGCCATTGTAACAATAAGGTAAAATGCCCGTCTTACTTATTAAAAAATCAAACATTATTGTAATATTGTTATTTTAAGTACGAGGCAGCTTTACCACTGTCTCTTTTTATTTACATTAGCGAACTTATATTAGGCACAAGTATTGATGTTATATCCCGATTTAAAGACTGTAAAAGATATGTTAAAGAAATTATGCGTTGTTTTAGTGCTTGGTGCCGCACTGGCCTGTCATGCCACGCCTGCAAAACCTATGAAGGTTGTAGGCTCAAATGATCTTCAGCCCGATCTGCGTCAAAATATTGTTGCAAAGGAAGTTGCCGGTTTAATATCCCGCTACAACTACAAAAAGGTTGATCTGAACGATTCACTATCCGAGATAGTTTACACCCGTTACCTTAAAAAACTGGACGAAGACCACAATTACTTGCTGGCATCAGACGTGCAGGATTTTGATAAATACAAAGATGTGCTGGACGATGATATGAAAAGCGGAAACCTGAACGATGTATTTTACATGTTCAACGTTTTTCAGAAAAGATACCTTGACCGTATTAAATTTTCCATCGCTCATATTGACGATAAATTTGATTTCACTTCAAATGATAACTTCACCTTCGACCGCGAGAATCTGCCATGGATAGCCTCACAGTCTGATATGGACGACCTGTGGATAAAGCACGTAAAATATGACCTGCTTAACCTGAAACTGGCTACGCCTGATATGGCCAAGAACAGGGAAACGTTAAGAAAACGCTACCAGAGCCTGTTATCGCAATCAAACAAACTATCAAACCAGGAAGTTTTTCAATATTATATGGATGCCTTTACCGAGGCGATAGACCCGCACACTAACTACTTTAACCCTTTTAATGCGGCACAGTTCAATATGGAAATGTCGCGCTCATTAGAAGGTATTGGTGCAACACTACAGTCGGTAAACGAATATGTAACCATCCAAACACTGGTACATGGCGGCCCGGCTGATAAAAGCCACCAGATAAACGCTAAGGACCGTATTGTAGGCGTAGCACAAGGTAAGGAAGGCGAATTCCAGAATATTGTAGGCTGGAATATTAACAACGCCATAGGCCTTATCCGCGGCCCTAAAGGCACCACAGTAAAATTACAGATACTACCGGGCGAAGCAGCAGTAGGCAGCAAGCCTAAAGTTGTGGAAATAGTGCGCGATAAAATTGTTTTAGAGGATGCATTGGCTAAAAAAGAGATCCGCACTTATAACAATAATGGCAAACAAGTTAAGATCGGCGTTATTGATATCCCTGCATTTTATGTAGATAATCAAGCCGCGCAATCAGGTGCTGCCAATTACCACAGCACCACCCGCGATGTTAAACTGATACTGGATTCACTTAAACGCGAAAATGTTGACGGTATAGTGATCGACCTGCGCGAAGATGGCGGCGGTTCATTATCTGAAGCTATTTCGTTAACCGGTCTGTTTATAAAACAAGGCCCTGTTGTACAGGTTAGAGACACTAAAAACGAGGTTGAGGTTGATGCTGATGAAGATCCGTCAATCGCTTATTCAGGTCCGTTAGCTATCTTGGTTGACCGCTTCAGCGCATCAGCATCTGAGATCTTCGCAGGAGCGATACAGGATTATGGTCGTGGATTGATATTAGGTACCCAAACTTATGGTAAAGGTTCGGTACAAAGCGAAATAGAACTTGATAAAGTGATCAGCCCAACCCTTGCCGACATGGTTTCGAAAGTAACCGGCGGCGATAAATCAGCGCCAACAGGCGGCAGCGAAAGCAAATTCGGCCAGCTTAATTTAACTATCGCCAAGTTCTACCGTATCAGCGGGAACTCAACCCAGCGCCACGGTGTTACACCTGATATCCAGTTCCCATCAGTTATTCCTTTGGATAAATACGGTGAAGATACTGAGCCATCAGCCATGCCGTTTGATGTGATCGCTAAAAGCGACTATACCAAATTTGGCGATCTGAACCCGGTTATACCGCAACTAAAAAAACTGCACGACCAGCGCATGAACAGCAGCGACAGCTATAAATACCTATTACAGGATGTTGCTGACTTTAAAAAGCATGATGATGAAAAATCGGTAACGCTAAACGAGGCGCAGCTGAAAAAACAACGTGATGATGATGAGCAAAAATCATTTGAGCGCGATAACCTGCGCCGTGTAGCCTTAGGCTTAAAAGCCCTGAAAAAAGGCGAGACTAAACCTAAGAACGAGGACCTCGACTTCCTGAAAATTGAAGCCGGTCAGATCTTAACCGATTATATTAATATAAATGGTAAAGTTACACAGGTTACGCCTACTTTGCAGAACTAAGAATTATATATCTTCATATAAACAACAGATCCCGGCTTGACCGGGATTTGTTGTTTATATGAAGTTTCCTATCTTAGCTTTTCAATATATCATTTTTACCTAAACTTGTGTCAAATAAACTATCAATAAAATCAGTTCTAAAAATTATTATTTTTTCAATTACTATAATATTCGCCACAGAATTATTCGGAATTATTCCTTTTCCAAAATTTGTTCTAAAATACTTCGATGATATGAATGCCAGAACTGATGCCGAAATAGCTGCCTGGCAAAAATTTGGAGGCACTACAAATCGGTTTCCTAATGATTATTCAAGAATATTTAATAATAATGCGAAGCTTCAGTTCAATAAAACATTAACCTTTGAGTATAGGCGTCCCCTTTCTATAATTAGTTATGATAATAAATTTGTTATAAATATTTTCAAATTAGATACATTAACTAAAATTGTACTAAACAAAGCAATAATTGAGAATCATTCTGATGCTGGCATGGTTAATAATATAATGTATACTGCTGATAAAGAATATTTGGTAGATTTATACTACAATAATAATATATTGCCAAAACCATCTATAATATATTTTTCATTGTCAGGCATTCAAAATCGTATAATCATAAAAAACGATTCCGTTGTATACTATTATTCTAAGTTTAATAATTTTTCGATTCAAAGCAATATAAATGGGCCTCAAAACATGGTTGCTATTTCTAAACAAGACAATGTCCCTATAGAAATTCTATTTATTAAAAAACACGCTGAATTATATTTATTAACCATGATTCCAAATGAAGATAATTTGGAGTTTGATCCAGATGAGCTTTATAATTTAATAAAAAACTAGCCAGAACAGTTAAAAATAAATTCCACACCTCCTTCCGCCGCAGGCGAATAGAGGTCGACCAGCGAAGCGTAGTCGGGTGAGTCAACGGAGCGCGTTTAAATTAATCTTATTAGCAGTACTTCTATCATCCCACTCCTGAATCTTCCCTCTTAATTCTCAACTCAAACCAATTCCCCAATTCTCAGTTTATAATACATGGCTAAAAAACCGCTGCTTGAGTTTACCGACAAAGGCATCTACTGTGCCCAGGGTAAATTTTATGTCGACCCATGGAAACCGGTGGATGATGCCGTGATCACCCACGCCCATGCCGATCATGCCTACTTTGGACATAAGCACTATTTAGCCCATCATTTATCGCGCGAGGTATTATTATACCGCCTTGGCCCAATTAACCTGCAAACAGTTGAGTATGGTGAAAAGGTGATGAAAAATGGTGTGGAAATATCTTTATTCCCGGCAGGCCATGTAATAGGTTCGGCACAAATACGGTTGGAATACAAGGGTGAGGTTTGGGTAGTATCCGGCGATTATAAAACGGAGGACGATGGCATCTCCACTCCCTTTGAGCCGGTTAAATGCCATCATTTTATATCCGAATGTACCTTCGGGATGCCTGTTTATCAGTGGAAACCACAAGTGCAGATCTTTGATGATATCAATAACTGGTGGCGCACCAACCTGTATAACGGCGTGGCTACTGTATTGGTTGGCTATTCATTAGGCAAGGCGCAGCGCATTCTCCAAAACCTCGACCTATCCAACGGCAAAGTTTATACCCATGGTGTCATTGAAAATACAAACGAAGCCCTGCGCAGGAATGGTGTATTACTCAATCCCACCGAAAGAATCACCGCTGACACGCCAAAAGAAGAAGTACGTAAAGGCATTATATTAGCACCGCCATCGTCAGTAGGCACCCCCTGGATGCGTAAGTTCGGGCCATATAGTTTTGGCTATTGCTCTGGGTGGATGGCCATCCGCGGCGCCAAACGCCGTCGGGCTGCTGATCGTGGTTTTGTACTATCCGATCACGCCGATTGGGACGGCCTCATCAGCGCTATTGACGCCACCGGCTGCGAATGCGTTTACCTTACCCATGGCTATACGGCAACTTTTACCAGATATTTAAATGAAATAGGTTTTAACGCCCGCGAGGTGCATACTTTATATGGCGGCGAGGAGGAAGATGAGGCCACGCCCCAATCATCTCCAGGGGAGAACGAGCCAATTGATAATTCTCAAACAAATGAAGTTAAAGTCCTCTCCTTTGGAGAGGATTTAGGTGAGGCTGAGGCTTCGGGAGGTGAAATATGAAAGCATTCGCCCAACTCTTCCTCTCCCTCGATGAAACTAATAAGACCAATGAAAAGGTTAAGGTTTTAAAGGACTATTTTATCAACGTACCTGATACCGATAAAATGCACATGCTGGCCCTGTTTACCGGGCGCAAGCCTAAGAGGATCATCAATTCCACCCAGATACGTACATGGGCCGTTGAGGCATCAAACATACCTCCCTGGTTATTTGAGGAAAGCTATCATGTGGTAGGCGATTTGGCCGAAACTATGGCCCTGCTGATGCCCGGCAACGAGCACAGCAGCAACAAAACATTAACTGAATGGATAGCTGAGCTTAATACGCTGGGCGATAAAACTGAAGAGGAACGCAAGTTGTGGCTGCTGGATTCATGGGCCATGCTGGATAGTCAGGAGCGGTTTGTATTTAACAAGTTGCTTACCGGCAGTTTCAGGGTAGGTGTATCGCAAAATTTAGTAATTAAGGCTTTGGCTGATATTTCCAATTTAGATGCCGCCACGCTTACCCACCGTATTATGGGTAACTGGGTGCCTGAAACTTATCGTTATGAACAATTGATACAGGAACAGGGCGCTGCTGATGACATATCGCGCCCCTATCCTTTCTTTTTGGCTTATCCTATACAGGAGACTTCGGAAAAACAAAAGTCGGCAGAGGAGATACAGGGCGCTTTAGGCGATGCCGGCCAATGGCAGGCCGAATGGAAATGGGACGGCATACGTGCCCAACTCATCAAACGCGAAGGCAAAATATTTATCTGGAGCCGCGGCGAAGATCTCGCCACAGAAAAATTTCCGGAGCTGCACCCTTTCCTGAATGCGCTGCCCGATGGCACGGTGCTGGATGGCGAGATCCTCAGCTTCCAAAATGGCTTGCCTATGCCATTTAATGTGCTGCAAACCCGCATTGGCCGTAAAAATCTCAGCAAAAAAATACTGGAAGAAAGTCCGGTCGCGGTAATAGCTTATGATTGTTTGGAGTTTAAGGGTGAGGATATCCGCACAAAAACACAATCGGAAAGGCGTGAGATACTGGAACGCTTGCAGGCTGATACGCCTTATCCGGAAACATTCCGTTTATCAGCATTGATTAATTTTATTACCTGGGATGAACTGGCTGAGATACGTGGGCAGTCAAGGGCGATGATTGCCGAGGGCATTATGCTCAAACGTAAAAGCGCCACCTACCAGGTTGGTCGCCGTCGTGGGGATTGGTGGAAATGGAAGATAGACCCACTTTCGGTCGACGCGGTGATGATCTACGCACAAAAAGGCCATGGCCGTCGGGCAGATCTGTATACCGATTATACCTTCGCCGTTTGGGACGGCGATAAGCTGGTACCGTTCGCCAAAGCCTATTCAGGCCTTACAGATGCCGAGATCAACAAAGTTGATTATTTTATTAAACGCAATACCCTCGAGAAATTTGGCCCGGTACGCACGGTGAAACCTGAGTTGGTTTTTGAGATTGGCTTTGAAGGCATCAACAAATCAACCCGCCATAAATCAGGCATCGCGCTACGTTTCCCCAGAATATTAAGATGGCGGCATGATAAGCCTAAAGAGGAAGCTGATACGCTGGATAGTTTAAGGGCTTTGCTGGGAGAATAATATTTGCTTTCGCGTAATCTCTCTCCGCACGTCATTGCGAGGTACGAAGCAATCTCTACGTAAGCATATCGAATATGCATCTTAATCTTTGCAGCCGCTCTGTAAAGTTTAGAGATTGCTTCGTACCTCGCAATGACGCGGGTGAAAAAATCATATCATTTTCCCCGTAATATTCCCGCTACATCATACAAAGTGTATCTTTATGTTGTTATAATTTCAGCAATCTTCATTAAAAAATGGAAAATACACTTCACATCCTAAACGGCGACGCTATGTTAACCCCTTTTGAGCAAACTGGCATCGAGGGCGATATTATGATTTGGCGCGAAGTATTATCTGAAGGGCCACTTGAAGAAAATATAGCTTCAGGCAGTTTCTGGCGGAAACGCTCGGAATGGATAAGCCGGGGCTTTGATGAAACACCGGAGGTCTACGAAGAAAAAGTGATCAACCAGTTAAGTAAGCTTAGCGAACCTTACAAGGAGATCAATCTTTGGTTTGAATTTGATTTGCATTGCCAGGTAAATATGCTTGGCGTGATATTGATGTTAAGTAAACAAACAGATCTTTCCGCGCCTGCTATTTACCTCATTTGCCCCGATAGTTACCCGGGTGTGGATGACTTCCGTGGTATGGGTGAGCTGGATGAATCGCAATTAGAATATTTGTACGATAACATCCGCGTACAGCTTGGTGAACCTGATTTTGTTGTCGCTGCCGAAGCATGGAGTTATTATGTAAACAGCGATGCCGCTCAATTACAAACCTGGCTGAACGAAACACATTATTGGGCCAACCTGCATTCGTTAAAAAAAGCATTACAGGCACATGTTAAACGGCTTGAGGTAAATGAAACTGGTTTGAATTATATTGAACAAAAGCTGTTTGATATCTACAACAGCGGCATAACGGTAAGGATAGAGATATACCAGGCCTTTTGGCAAACCGAGCAAATTTACGGCATGGGTGATATGGAGCTTGACATTTACCTGAACCATTTGAAAGATAAAGAATTGATAGAGCTATAACGAAATGTAAGGCTGAAGTACGAAGCATCTACTATACAAGCGGACAATTGAATGCGGATAGGTTCTTCGCTCCGCTCAGAAATGACAGGTGAGTAAAAAGAGCGTTACCAAAATAACTTTTTGTTATTTAATTGTTTAAATTAGAGAACCAAACCATTTCTCTATGAAAACCCTCTTTTTATCAATTTTTCTTTTTGTCGCCTATTACGGCATTTCATCGGCACAAAATATTACCATTAATGGCACCGTTAAAAGCGACCAGGGTTACCCGGTGCATTACGCATTTATAAAAAGTGATAATGTTGCTACCTATTCCGATTCAGCCGGGCATTTTACTTTATCGGCTAACCCATCATCCAAAATAGCAATTAACTGTAACGGCTATACCGATACCCAAGCTGATGTTACGGCAAATCTTCAGGTGATTTTAAAGACGGATCCTTCAGCAGTCCTTAACAAAGTTCCAACCCCTCAAAGTGATGCCGGCCTTTTATTAGCCGCCTTTAATAATGAACACCCCGGTGATGGTATTAATACAGGCAAAACCATTGGAGGATTAGCTGTTTTTACTACCACGAAAGAAACCGTAGGCCATCGCTTTTTATTTAAACAATGGGTGCACGGTTATATGGTTAAAACTAATGGAGACATTATACAAACCCCACCCATGCTATTTAATTACGATAAAATTAAAGGCGACCTGTATATAACTGAAGATATGAAGAATGTAAATCTGATAGACAAAAGCACGATCAAATCCTTTGTTCTTTATGATGCGCATAACCAGCCTTATAGTTTTGAGCGCGTTTTAGGCATAAGCAACGATATGTATAGTCAGTTAATAAGCACCGGTAGTAAATATAAAATATATAAGCTCACAACCACTAAATTTATAGCTTCCAATTATCAAACAAATGGCATATCCTCTACCGGCAATGCTTATGATGAATTTGCAGATGATAATGTTTATTACGTATTCAATTTAAAAAGTGGCAGTTTTCAGCAGGTAGCACTTAAGAAAAAAGCCCTTAAAGATACTTTTGCAGACAACAGTGCTAAGTTTACCACCTTTGCCTCGGATCATGCTGACGATAAAATAGATGAAAGTTACCTGATTAGCTTGGGTGACGCGATGAATGAGTAACTCTTTATCATGACGATTACGATCTTTCAATAGCGATGGGTTTGAAACTCATCGCTATTGAAAGGCTGCATCACTGCACCTTTACCGCAATGGCAGGCGACCTGTCACTTTCATTTTTAAGCCGGTCAATGGCAGTAACAATATACAAATACGTCACTCCTTTTTGCACACTGTTATCCTGGTAGGCGGTGCTCGCGTCATACTCCAAATGCAGGATATGATCAGGATTATTCAGGTCGATCTTCTCCGTACCTGAAAAACGATAGATCACATAACCATACACAGGTTCCTTATCTCTTGCTAAAAGCGGTGTTTCCCAGTTCAGCAACACACCCTGGCCTGATTGCCTTGCAACAACATTCCGCGGCACGTTAGGCGGTATCGAATCAAGCCAGAGCATTACAGGTGGCAAAGCCGGGCTCTTATAAAAATTGGTACTGAGCGAATCGGCAAAGCCCCCAAAATTGCTGGTTAGCGAATTGGAACTAAAAACTACACTTCCCTCTACCCGCGGGTTATTCCGCAGGTCGCGCATTTGATTAGTTAATTCGGTAGGGTTTTTAAATGCAAGTGATGCTTTGGAATGCTCGGCAACACGGTAAACCCCAAGCCCGATGTACAAGTGCCTGTTAAAAGTGTTATTGCTCCACCAATTTAACAAGGTGTCAAACGGTGCCGCATGATAACTTTTATACCAATAAAGCTGTGGCACTACGTAATCAACCCAACCTTCTTTCATCCATTTGCGGGCATCAGCATAATTTTCATAATATGATGATCCACCATGCGTATCCGATCCTTCAGGATTTTGTGATTTGTTAGCCCATATGCCAAAAGGACTCACGCCAAACTTTACGCGTGGCTTATGTTTATGAATGCTATCGCCCAGCATTTGTATCAGCGTATCCACATTATTGCGGCGCCAATCTTTAATATTACTGAACCGGGCAGCGCCATATTTACTGTAGGCATATTCATCATGCAGGGTTTGCCCGGCAACCAGGTACGGATAAAAATAATCATCCATATGTATGCCGTCCACATCGTAATTATCCAGCACATTTAATATAATATGGATAATGTACTCACGCACCTCTGGTAATCCGGGATTAAACAGTTTTTGCCCACCATAGGTAAAAAACCACTCCGGCTTTAAATTGGTGATATGGTTTGGGCTCAGATCATAATATTTACTATCATTTGTAGCACGGTATGGGTTAAACCAGGCATGCAATTCCATACCACGTTTGTGGGCCTCGTTAATAGCAAATTCAAGCGGGTCATATACAGGGTCGGGAGATTGGCCTTGTCTGCCCATCAGCCATTTCGACCATGGTTCAGACCCCTTGGCATAAAAAGCATCAGCAGCAGGCCTCACCTGGAAAAACACCGCGTTTATGCCCGTTTCCTGGTGATCATCCAGAATATCTATCAATTGCTGTTTTTGCTGCTCGGGGGTCGATTGCTTTTTGGGCCAGTCGATATTTTCAACCGTGGCTATCCAAACAGCGCGAAATTCACGCTTGGGTTCGATCTTATTGCGTGAAAGCGTATCAGTTTGTGCCTGGGTTTTTGTTAGTATAAATAACGAAAGAACAAGAAGAAAAAAGTATTTGTATAACTGCATTAACCCGGTTTTTAACGATGGCAAAGATATAAAACTCTTGTAACTGCCATTTTAGTATAGTGTATAATAAATATGAAAATTTTGTGTTTAATCTTTTACTGCCTATTTTAGGCGGCTTCCTAATTCAATTTAAACAGGCGATTATTATCATTTTTTCAATTTTTTACGTATTATTAAACAATTAATCAGGTAAAAACAATTAAATCAAAGCTTTAAACTGATAATATTTTATGTAGATAGCTTGCTCTTAAACAAATACCAATATGTATAATTAAAAAACATAAAGTATTGTTAAAGGTTTCTATCAAATACATTAAAATGTTAATTAAAAACTAAAAAAAACAAACTTATGGAAAATCAATCGGAGCAGACACCTAAAAAAAATTCAAACGTAATTTATTTCCTTATTATTGTTGTTGTGGCGTTGCTGGGGACTGATGTATATCTGTATATGCAAAAAAATAAATCAGATGTGATCATCGTAAATCAAAGCGATGAAAAATCGCGTTTGAAAGTTGAACTTGACAGCCTTGAATCACAGGTTGAGCAGGTTAACTCAAGTAAAACCAAACTATCTGCAGCAATGCAGGCCAAAAACGATTCGTTACAAACCAAGATCCACGTATTAAGAACCCAGCTTGCAAAAGGCAAATTAACTAAAGAAGAATTGGCCAAGGCGCAGGAAGATGTTAAACAACTGCGGTACTTTGTAACCAAATACACCGCTGATATTGACGAACTCCAAAAACAGAATGCATCATTAACTACCGAAAGGGATACGTTAAAAACAAACCTCACCACGGTATCGCACAAAGTGGATACGCTGTCTAAACAAAACCAGGACCTGAGCAACAAGGTACAGATAGCATCGGCCTTAAAGGTGGCGGAGCTCGGGGTTGCGGCCTACAAAATAAAGGGCAGCGGCAAAGAAGTTGAGGTAACCAGATCAAGCCCTGCTAAAAAATTAAAGATCACCTTTACTGTTGCCGCTAACGCTGTTGCAACAAAAGGCATGCATGATATATTTATCCGTGTACTCGACCCAACCGGCAACCTGATAACTGAAGGCGATTCAGGATCATTTAATTCTGATGGTCAAAGCCTGCAATTCACCTACAAAACATCTGTCGACTTTAAAGATGATGGCAATGCTTATGTAGTTGATTGGATGAACCCAGGTCCGTTCCAAAAAGGAACTTATACTGTAATGCTTTATTCAGATGGTTACACCATGGGCAAAACCAGCGTTACCTTAAAATAATATTTCTGTAGAGACGCAATATATTGCGTCTCTACAAATAAAAAAGACCTTGTTAGGAGTAAACAAGGTCTTTTTTATTATATCGATGTTCTGATTTCATCTCCCGTTGTTTGTGTCCCCACAAACAACTCCTAAACTATTGATGGAACCGTTCCTTTAAGAATTTACCGGTATAGGAGTCTTTCTCTTTTATCAGATCCTCGGGCAAGCCCTCAAAAACAACCTTACCACCTCTATCACCACCTTCAGGGCCGATATCTATTACCCAGTCGGCGCATTTTATCACATCCATGTTGTGTTCTATTACAATAATGGTATTGCCATGATCTAACAGCGCATCGAATGATTTCAGCAGCTTTTTAATATCAGCGAAATGCAATCCGGTGGTAGGCTCATCAAAAATAAAGAGCGTTTTATGCGTGTTATTCCCTTTAACCAGGAACGATGCCAGCTTAATACGCTGCGCCTCGCCACCCGACAGGGTATTTGATGATTGCCCCAAATGCACATAACCCAAACCCACATCAACCAATGGTTTTATTTTGGCGATGATCTTCGGTTCTTTTCTAAAGAATTCCAAACCCTCATCAATGGTCATTTCCAATACTTCGGATACATTTTTATCCAGATAGGTAACATCCAGTACATGCTGTTTAAAGCGTTTGCCGCCGCAGGTTTCGCAGGTCAGGAAGATATCAGCCATAAATTGCATCTCTATCTTCACCTCGCCTTCGCCCTGACAAACATCGCAACGACCGCCCTCCACGTTAAATGAAAATGCCGATGGTTTTAAGCCCGCAGCCTTTGCTGCCGGTTGAGCGGCGTACAGGTTACGGATCTCGTCCCAGGCCTTAACATAAGTAACCGGGTTTGATCGTGATGAACGGCCTATCGGGTTTTGATCCACCATCTCCACCTGTTCTATCTTCTGATAATCGCCCTCTATAGCATCGTACGAGCCAGTTTGCTCACCAGAGTAATTGCCCAGTGTTTTTTGCAATGCCGGAGCCAATATCCGTTTAACCAAACTTGTTTTACCCGAGCCCGATACCCCGGTAACTACCGTAAGCACACCCAATGGAAACTTAGCATTAACGTGCTGCAGGTTATTTTCTCTTGCACCTTTAATGCCAATATAATCGTGCCATTTGCGGCGCTGGGTTGGTATGGCTATTTCTTCCTTACCGCTCAGATAACGACCGGTAAGGCTATTATCGTCCTTTATAATCTCGTCATAAGTGCCGGTAAAAATAAGTTCACCGCCATTTGTGCCTGCTTCGGGGCCGATATCGATGATATGGTCGGCTGCTTTCATGATCTCTTCCTCATGCTCAACAACCAACACGGTGTTACCTACATCACGTAATGATTTCAATACGCCTATCAGTCGCTGGGTATCACGAGGGTGAAGGCCAATACTAGGTTCATCCAGCACATATATCGATCCCACCAAACTACTACCTAATGAGGTTGCCAGGTTAATACGCTGCGATTCACCACCCGATAAGGTGTTTGATAAACGGTTAAGCGTTAAATAACTCAAACCAACATCGTTCAAAAACAGCAAACGGTTATTGATCTCCATCAGCAGGCGTTTACCTACTATGGCATCAGTTTCATTTAGTTTGATGTTGTTGAAAAACTCATATGCCTTATCCAACGGCATCAAAACCACATCGGTTATTGATTTACCGTCGATCTTAACAAAAGATGCATCCTGCCTTAACCTGCTGCCTTTACACTCCGGACAAGTGGTTTTACCCCTGTATCGCGATAGCAGAACACGGTATTGGATCTTATAAGTTTGCTCCTCGAGCTCCTTAAAAAAGACATCCAATCCACGAAAGAATTTATTACCCGTCCATAACAGCTTTTGCTCCTTTTCGGTAAGCTGGTTGTATTGGCGATGGATAGGGAAATCAAATTTTAAAGCATGTTGCACCAACTGATCATTCCACTCACGCATTTTTTCGCCACGCCATGGGGCAATCGCGCCTTCGTATATACTTTTACTTTTATCGGGGATAACCAGGTCTTCATCAATACCGATCACTTTTCCATAGCCCTCGCAGCGTTTACAAGCGCCGTAAGGATTATTAAAGCTGAAAAAGTTTGGTGAAGGCTCTTCAAACTTTATCCCATCCAGTTCAAACCGATCGCAAAAAAAACGTTCAGTTTCCTTTTCGGCGTCCGGCTCCTGGTAACGCACATAGCAATCACCTTTACCTTCAAAAAATGCGGTTTGTATCGAATCGCCTAAGCGACTTACGGTTTCATCCTCGTCATTTTTTATAATACGGTCAATAACAATGCGCACTGCGTGGTGAGCGGTTAATGATGATTGCGAAGCGCCGATTTCCAGCTCAGCTTCCTCTTCCTCCGCTACTGCTGCCTTCTTTTTACCCTTAGCTTTCGGCTTTACGCTTTCAGCTTTTACCTCTTTCTCCAGCCACGAGCCATCATCAACTATGCTCATGTCTTCCAACAAGGTTTCAATCCTTGCCAGTTTTTGCTGGTACTCTACACGCACAAAACCTTTCTGCATTAGTACCGCCAATTCCTCTTTCAAGCTGCGGTTATTATGCGGATATAGCGGGCAAAGTATAGTTACCTGTGTTTCATTGGGCAATGCCATAATGAAGTTGATCACATCAGTAACCGAATCCTTTTTCACCAAATTGCCTGATATGGGCGATAGAGTTTTGCCTATGCGAGAAAAAAGTAGTTTCAGGTAATCATATATCTCGGTTGATGTACCTACTGTTGAGCGCGGGTTTGATGTAATAACCTTTTGTTCAATAGCTATAGCCGGGGCTATGCCCTTAATATAATCAACATCAGGCTTATTCATACGGCCCAAAAACTGGCGCGCGTATGATGAAAGGCTTTCTACATACCTGCGTTGCCCCTCGGCATACAAAGTATCAAAAGCCAGCGATGATTTGCCCGACCCCGACATGCCGGTAACTACTACCAGCCTGTTTTTAGGTATGGCAACATCCAGGTTCTTTAAGTTATGAACCCTGGCGCCTTTTATAATAATATGATGTTGTGGATCTTTTTCTGCTTCTTTAGTCATTCTTTGGCCCATGTCCATAGTCCGTGGTCCATAGTTGCCACATTTCATTATGGTCTATGGGCTCTTGTCTATGGTCTTTTATCAAAACGCAAAAATCCTAAAATTATTAGCCGATTCCAAATGTGTTTAGGATTATGTTGTTAATTATGACCGCTTTATTATAAATGTTAAATTGTGTTAAATAATGTATCCTTTTGAACTTAAAAACCGTTCAAACTGACTAAAGCATTCACATATTCAATAAAAAAGATTTGCTTTTTAGCCCGAAATTTGTTTTATTTGATGTAACAATTTCTTAACAAGAAGGAGAACCCCTATAGATTGAAACTCTACTTTAAAAAAAGATATAATTTTAACTACGTTTAAAGTAACAGTTTTCTATGGATTTTCAATTGAAAAGTGATCAGGATCTAATCCATCTATACATCATGGGTGATGAGGCGGGGCTTGTTGAGCTGATACGCCGCTATCAATCAAAAATTTACACTTCAATTTATCTGCTCGTTAAAGACGAATACCTTGCTGAGGATATTTTTCAGGATACTTTTATTAAAGTAATTAACACTTTAAAGGCTGGGAAATATAACGAGGAAGGCAAGTTTTTACCATGGGTAACCCGTATTGCGCATAATTTGGTTATTGACCATTTCAGGCGTGAGAAACGTGCGCCAATGGTGAGTAATGGCGACGACTTTGATATTTTTGAAGTACTGGGCAATTATGATGAAAGTACCGAGGACCGCATGGTTCGCGACCAGACGCACAAGGACCTTAAATCTTTGATACAACTTTTACCTTCCGAACAAAAAGAAGTTTTGATAATGCGCCACTTTGGCGACCTGAGCTTTAAAGAAATTGCCGACATTACCGATGTGAGCATTAATACAGCTTTGGGCCGCATGCGTTACGCGCTTAATAACCTGCGCAAAATGATGCAGAGTAAAGAGTTGAGCCTAAAAAATTAATGATGAAAAAATCATGAAATTTTCATGAAATTTTTTTTATAGTTAATAAAATATTATATTCAGGCTTGCGTTTAGTTAATATTAAACACTAGACAAGCTTATGGGAGAAACCTTTACAAATCCATTTAGTGCGGTCATTAACAAAACTGAGATGAAGGAATCGGATGTGCATGAGAATTTGGAAGCAGATGACGTGATATTTTATCACTCGCTTCGTAGTGATTTGGACCTTTTAGCAAAGAAACCAAAACTACAAACCATTCACTACATCCTTGATTATTCAAAGAGTTTACGTTAATCGAAGATTCCGTAGAGACAAACAATCCAGGGCGACAAGTTATTAAACTTTGTCACCCTGGATTTCTTTTTTTAAGTATTTTTTGCGCTCCCCCCCTTTGTGCGCAGCAAAGAGAGGGGCGACCAGCGAAGCGAAGTCGGGGTGAGTTAAATTGTACGACTTGCATAGCCCGATCATCGCTTCAATAGCCGACTCACCCGGTCGTTGCTTCGCCCGACTACCCTCTCTGCCGCAAGCGGCAAAGAGGGTAGAAAAAACAGAAGCTTTGCCAATAATATTATATTTTTAGGCTTTCTAAACATACCCATGCTCAAGCAAGAACGCTACCAACATTTTGTAGATTACTTTTCAAAAAACCAACCCGATGCCGTAACCGAGCTGCATTACGGTAACCCGTTCCAGTTGCTGGTAGCGGTTATCCTATCGGCACAATGTACCGATAAGCGCATAAACCAGGTAACGCCTGCACTTTTTGAGCGTTTCCCAACACCTGAAAGCTTAGCGGCATCTACTCCCGAGGAAGTATTTACCTATATCCGCAGTGTAAGCTATCCCAACAATAAAGCCAAACACCTGGTGGGCATGGCCAAAATGCTGGTTGAAAAATTTCACAGCCAGGTGCCTGAAGGACTTGATGAACTGCAGCAAATGCCCGGCGTTGGCCGCAAAACTGCCAATGTAATTGCATCCGTAATATTTGAGGCACCAGCCATAGCGGTTGATACTCACGTTTTCCGCGTAGCTAATCGTATTGGCTTAACCACAAATGCACGTACCCCGTTAGCCGTTGAAAAACAGCTGGTAGAATATCTGCCGGTAGAAACCTTAGGCATAGCACATCATTGGCTTATTTTGCATGGCCGCTACATCTGCATTGCCCGCAGCCCTAAATGTGAAATTTGCCCGCTAACCTGGTTCTGCAAATACTACGCCCGCACTCACACTGAAACCTACCTGCAAAAACAGGAAGCACTGAAAGTTAAAAAAGCAAAAGATCAGAAAAAGAAAAAGGCTTTGGATGTGATCAGTAAGGAGTTGAAGAAGCGGAGCGTTAAGTAACTCATTTTTTTCGAACGGAGGGAGAAATCTTCTGCTATATACAAGGCGGACATACATAACGTAAATGCAAATCACAGAAGATTTCTCACTATCGTTCGATGACAGAAAGTAAAATGTCCCCTGGTCTAAGTTTAGCGCAGCGAACTTAGACCCCAAATGAAGTAAGCTTCCAGCTTACCTATGCCACTTCCCCACCCTCCAAATTCCGCATAAACTTCTTCCTGTAATTTAGCGGACTCAGGTTCATCTTCACCTTAAACATCTTATAAAAATGCGACACATCGCCGAAACCGCTTTCGAACGAGATCTCCGATATCGGCTTATCCGTTTGCACCAATTGCTGGGTGGCATAGTTAAGGCGGTACTCAATAATGGTTTCCATAAAGGTTTTGCGGGTTATCTTTTTAAAGTATTTGCAAAACGCGTTGGTGGTCATATTGGCAATACTTGCTGCCTTATCCAATGATACCTGCTGTCTGAAATTCTCAACCAGGTAAGCAAACACCGGGTTTATGCGCTCCTGCTCGGCAATGGTACGTTCGGCAATAGTTTGACTTTGATCCAGTAATGTAAACTCGTTGGATAATGCCAACTGCTGCAAAATATCTAGCAGCATCAGCATCTTTTTAAAACTATTCTCCTCTTCAATAAGCGCTATTAAACGTTGGTTAACGCGCTGCCTGGTACCTGCTTTAAAGCTCATACCATTTGCCGCCTGCTGAAAAAGCTTTTTTATATCCTGCAACTCCGTATGGCAAAAGAAGCCATCGCCCAAAAAATTTTCATTAAACTGTATAACTATCGCGGCAGCTTCGGGCTGTGGCCGGGTCATATCCAACTTCCAGCAATGGGGCAGGTTAGGGCCAAGTAACACCAGGTCGCCATGGCAAAAATCTTCCATATGGCTACCTGTATAACGTTTGCCGTTTGCTTGTATAATGCTCGTTAATTCGTATTCCGGGTGAAAATGGTAAGGGCTGTCGAAGGCCCATTTATCAAATTTACGGGCTATAAATGATTGCCTTGCACTAGGCTGAATGGCTTCAAAAGATGCTTTGATCATTGTGTATTTTAATAGGGTGCGCCAATTTATATTTTTTTGAGATAATATACACCATAATTGCACCACTTTTTTCATTTTTTTTGCTCCACAATTTGAGTTCATTTGAAAATAGTTAAACAATGGATACAACAATCGCACATTTGCCTCAATTAAACGGCTTCATGAAGCTGCCTGCTGATAATATCAGTGAGTTTCGTGAAAAGGGTCATACACTTGTTAAAGAGGTACTTTCACCTGCTGAAATAGATGCATACCGCTCTATAATAGTTGCTGCTGCCGATAGATATAATACCGAAAAGCGCCAGTTACAGGACCGGGATACCTACGGAAAGGCATTCCTGCAGATCATGAACCTGTGGCAGGCCGATGAACAGGTAAAACAATTTGTGCTGGCAAAACGCATGGCAAAAATTGCCGCCGACCTGATGGGGGTTGAAAATGTACGCCTCTATCACGATCAAGCGCTGTTTAAGGAACCCGGCGGTGGCCCAACCCCATGGCACCAGGACCAGTATTACTGGCCCATAGATACCAATAACACCATCACCATGTGGATGCCACTGGTTGATATTGATGTGGATATGGGCATGCTCACCTTCGCATCGGGATCCTATACCAGTGGCGCTATCTTTAATCACGAGATCTCGGATGAATCGGAAACCGCGTTTGATGATTATGTGAAGGATAATAAGTTTACGATAAGTCGCGCCCAAACCATGAAGGCCGGCGATGCCACCTGGCACCGTGGTTTTACCATACACAACGCGCCCGGCAATAACTCCGATAAAATGCGCGAGGTAATGACCATTATTTACGTTGCCGATGGCGCGCGCGTTACCCCCTACAAAAATGAATGGCAGAAAAACGATCACCACAAATGGCTCATGGGCAAACCCATAGGCGATCTGATCGACTCAGCGCTTAACCCGCTGCTGCTCTGATATAAAGATATCTTTGGTTAGATTGAGTGAGAAAAATTGGAGGCTTTAGGGCTTCCTTTTTTGTTTATACCGATCTCCTTTTTAAGTTCCCCTCTTGAGAGGGGGCGCAATGGAATGTGCGGTGGCAGGGGTGTGTTCTGTATATGCTTATTGAAGAAAGGACACACCCCTCTCAAGAGGGGAATCGCACGGGGCTCCCACTTCCTAAATCCTCACCCCGCCCGTTCAAGCGTCCACGCTTGAATGCAAAAAGACTTTTAGCGTCTACGCTAAAAGTCCTTCAAAATTATTATTAAACGTAAGCGTGGACGCTTACATTAACTAACATTCAAGCGCGGACGCTTGAACGGTCGGCATCGCTTGTTGACTTTTACTCCGCTAACCAAATAGCATCAATAAACCATTTCTTACTGTCAAAAAATATATTCAGCGGTTTAAAGCCTGCCATTGCGGCCATCTGATTGCTTTGCATTACCGAGAATTTTTGCGAGATCTCCATATAAATGTATTCATCCTTAAAAAAGTGGATGTCTGCTTTTCCATTGATCTTCACCTGTTGGTCGGCTAAACTGATCAGGTAGCTTTTGCAGGCACCGGTTTCAGGATCGTATATAGGATAATGGTCGAACTGCGTTAAATTAAAGTCGGCATTCAGCTCACGGTTTATGCGCTCCAGTAGGTTCAGGTTAAAACGTTTGGTAATACCTTCCTTATCATTATAAGCAGCCAGCACCGTTTTAGGGTTCTTTTTCAGGTCGATGCCCATTAGTACCATATCCCCTGCCGAAAGATTTTTACGCAGCTCCTTACAAAATTCCTCCGCATCGCTCACCGGCATATTCCCAATGTTCGATCCTAAGAATAACACCACCTTGCGCCTGTTTGATATAGATGCCGCTTTTTTCAGCATATCAAAATACTCGCCGTTTAGTCCGGTTATTTTAATGCCGGGTAGTGTTGCAGGCAGGGTCGCATTTAAATAAGTGATCACGTTGTCTGATATATCAATCGGCAAATAGGTAAAATCAGCCTTTTGCTCCATCAAATGTTTAAGTAAATAGGTCGATTTCATGGCATCGCCTGCACCTAGTTCAATCAGATCAAAGGCATCGCCGCCTGCCATAATGGCTTCGGCAAGTCCTGCAGTTTGTTCGGTAAAGATCTCCAGCTCGCAATTGGTTGGGTAATATTCCTCACAGGCCATCAGCTCCTGAAAAAGCTTATCTCCGTTCGCATCATAAAAATACATGGAGTTTAAGCGTTTCGGTGTTGACTGAAGGCCTTTAACCACATCCTTGTAAAACAGGTCGGTTTTGCTTGGCTTTTTTTCCTTTACCAGGTTTTGTAAAAATGCAGTGTTCATATTTTAATAGGTTGATGAGACGAATTACCTTGCAAGTCTTATGCCAGTAAATTGCCAACGCAGGTGCGTTTGAAAAAAATTGCGATATGTTGCACGGCTATGACCCGGCGATGTAACTTCCGATGCGCCACGCAGCACTTTCTGATTCACCATAAATTTACCATTATACTCACCTATAGCCCCCGGCGCTTTGGCAAAACCCGGATAAGGTAAATAAGAACTCTCTGTCCATTCCCAGCTTTTACCCCAGCTAAACTGTGCTGATGCTGCTTCCCACTCAAACTCTGTTGGCAGGCGCATACCTTTCCACGCGGCAAAGGCATAAGCCTCAAAATAGCTGATATGGCAAACCGGCTGCTTCATTTCTACAGGCTCCAATCCGTTATAAGTATAGTTATACCACTCGCCATGTATCAGGTGCCAGTACAGCGGGGCTTCAATTTTATTTGTATTTACCCAATCCCATCCTTCAGCATGCCAATGGCGAAAATCGTGATAGCCGCCGCTGTTGATAAACTCCAAATATTCGGCATTGGTAACCAAATCGGGGCTTATTTCATAGTCATTCAGGTACACTTTATGCCTATTCAATTCATTATCAAAACAAAAGCCGTCACCTTTATACCCTATCTCATAAATACCTTCATCCATCATCATAAAATCCTCACCCGTTTTTTCAATTTTAGGCGAATGATATTCGTGCGAATATGCCGGGAATAATGGATTATGCCCTAAAATGTATTTAATATCAGTATACAATAATTCCTGGTGCTGCTCCTCATGGTTAAAACCGAGGATGAGCAGTTCTTTTACCTCTTCTGATGGTTCTTGGCACAAAAATTTGTTCATGGCATCATCCACATATTCGCGGTAACGCATAATATCAATAACCGTTGGGCGGCTCAAATTACCCCTGTCGGTACGGATAAGGCGGTTGCCTACCGTTTCATAATAGCTGTTGAATACATAGTTGAAATCTAGGTTATACTCCTGGTAACCCATAAAATAGGGCTTCAGGATAAAGGTTTCAAAAAACCAGGTGGTATGGCCAATATGCCATTTAGGCGGACTAACATCCGCCACCGGTTGCACCACGTAATCCTCCGTCTGTAGTGGGGCGCAGATCTTTTCGGTATGCTTGCGCACTTTTATATATCGTTCAGCAAGTGTTAGTTGTTCGGTATACTCAGCTGTTTCCATGGTTATTTCCTTTCAAGGTAATTTTTCAGATCTGTTATTGTGTTAACATGCAAATCCTTCGCTTGTTTTTGCCGCATCATTAAAGCATAGGCGTTGTTAAACCCTATGGGTTGTAACCATTTAATGTGGTAACGGCTTTCAAACTCCTGTTTGTCGTAATCGTAGGTCTTTTCCTTACTGGTTTCTACTAAATTAATTGTTTTTATTGATGGTTGCAATATTACCAGCAGGCCTGTACCTGTATATTCAGGGTAAAAATCTATTTGATTATTGGTGAGCGCGTCAAAACAAATTTTTGTACCGCCGAGGCCTGTTTTGGTTGATACGTCATAATCGGTATAACCCTTTATCAGCATGCTGTACATATTTGCCAGGATATATTGTTCGCCAAAAATCTTTGACCCGATGCGAACAACCCCATCTTTACCCCCACGTTCCGGTTTCCATAAATTATGCGAAATCAGAAAATCCTTTGCTACCCGCTCCGGGCTTTCGTGAAGATAGTCGGTACGATAATTTAATTCCGTCATCACTGTATCATTAATTTTACCGGAAAGTAGATTCAGCGTGCTTTCCAGTTCAGGGAACTGTTTTAATGACTCATCCCTAACAATTGGCGCGGCATAATAAGGTGGGAATATACCTTTATCATCCTTTAACACCACCAGGTCATAAGCCTTTAAACGCCCATCGGTTGAATAACCGCTGATCACATCCAGTTGCTTTTCATAAGCCGCTTTGTACATCACCGCGTCGCTGATCACTATCGTGTGGATCTTCAGGCCGTATTTACTTTTCAGGCCGAGGTTACCATCCTGCCTGCCCATAAACTCGGGCGTAAAACCAGCGGTAAGTTTGCTGCCATAGGCCGATGGAATAAGGTAAAAGGAGGCCAGCACGATCAATATAAGCGGCAATACTTTGGTGGCCGTATTTATTTTTTTTAGGTTGAGGTTTTGCACTCTCGACAGTAAAAAATCAAAAATGATAGCCAGCAGCGCGGCAGGTATAGCCCCGGCCAATATCATATTGGTGTTGTTAAGCGATATGCCACCGAAAATAAACTCCCCTAAGCCACCCGCGGCAATGTACGATGCCAAAGTAGCCACGCCAACAGTTATCACTGTAGCGGTGCGGATACCAGCCAATATAACGGGCATAGCCAGCGGCAACTCAACCTTTGCTAATATTTGCCATTTGCTCATGCCCATGGCTGTGGCCGCTTCTTTAACCGCTGCATCAACACCTGTAATGCCGGTATAGGTATTCCTGATGATGGGCAATAACGCATACAATAAAAGCGCTACAATGGCAGGTTTTGGGCCGATACCCAGCAGCGGGATCATGAAACCTAACAAGGCAATGCTTGGTATAGTTTGCAATACACCCGCCACACCTAAAACCGAACCGGATAATTTTCTTTTCCGGGCGATGAGGATTCCCAAAGGCAAACCAACCAGTACGGCCAGAAACAGGGAGATAAACGTTAAGCCGATGTGCTCCAGCGTTTGGGCAGCCAGCTTATCGCTTTGCTCCTGCATAAACTGCCACAAGGTTTGTTGCTGATCATTCATGCCGCTGCTCCTTTTTATAATTATAAAATGCCGACATCAGATTTTCAAAACTTGCGGAATTATTGCTATCGATTTTAAGATTTTCCATTACCGACCAAACTGATTGGTCAGCGTGAAATCCTTCCAGTTCTTGTTTTACATCTTTTAACGTGAGCGATCTGAATTCCAATTGCAATCGTTGTTCCTGCAAAAACTCTCTCACGAATTTGTTTTTCGGTTTAAAAAGTAATTCAGCGGGTGTGCCTGTCTGCACTATATTCCCCTTATCCATCAGGCAGATCCTGTCGCCCAGTTCAAAGGCTTCCTGTACATCATGGGTAACCATGATAATGGTTTTCCTTTTCAGCTCATCCAGCGCCTTAAATTCGGCATGTATTTTGGCTTTGGTTACATTATCCAGCGCACCGAATGGCTCATCCATTAATAACACCGGTGGGTTGGCCACTAAGGCCCGCGCCAGCCCTACCCTTTGCTGCTGGCCCCCACTCAATTCATTTGGGTAAACATTGAGATAATCTTTAGAGAGGTGCAGTTTTTCCAGTAATTCGCTAACGCGATACTGTATTTTCTTATCATCCCATTTTAACAATTGCGGTACAATGGCAATGTTCTCCCCAATGGTATAATGCGGAAACAGACCGTTATTTTGCAGCACATAGCCTATACCCCGCCGTAAAACTTCGGGCTGCTGTTCAAGAATATTTTTATTGTTGATAAAGATCTTGCCGTGTGTAGGCTCAATCAGCCGGTTAAGCATCTTCAGCGTAGTAGTTTTACCACAGCCACTGGTACCTAACAATACCATAGTTTCATGCTCTGCTACATCGAAAGAAATATCATCTACCGCCTTTACTTTGCCGAAGTGTTTGCCCAGATGTTCAACTTTTATCATAGAAATTGGCTAAGGTTCAAGTGATAAAAACAGGTTATTCAGCGCTTCGGAATAGGTAGGGTGCGCAAATACGCAATAACGGATGCGGTCATAAGTAATTCCGCCCTCCATTGCCATTTGCAATACCGTCATGATCTCGCCACCCTGGCTGCCTAAAACAGCCGCGCCTAATATCTTTTTGGTATCCGCGTCAACTACGGCCTTCATAAATCCGCGGGTATCGCCATTTTCTATCGCCCTGGCTACGTGTTCCATTGGCAGTTTAACCACTTTTACATTCAGATTCTGCTTTTTAGCTTCTTCCTCACTAATGCCTACCCGGCCCAACTCCGGGTCGGTAAACATACAATATGGTAACGGGCGATCATTTATATTGTAGTCTGTATTTTCAATCAGATTACGGTAAACTATAGTATAATCATTATAAGCAATATGCGTAAATGCCGGGCCACCTTTTACGTCGCCCAAAGCATAAATACCTTTTACATTGGTTTCCAGCTTATCATTTACTTTTATATAACCTTTCTCATCAACCGCGACGCCTGTTTTATCCAAATTTAAAGCTTCAGATTGCGGCACACGGCCAACCGCCAGTAGTACATGGGTACAAGTGATGGTATCTTCTTTACCTGCAATGGTTACAGTTGCTTTTATATTGCCCTTTTTAGTTTTTTTGAAGGTGGTAGTTTCGGCACCGGTATAAATGGTAATACCCTCATTTGCCATTATTTTATGCAGGGCATCAGCAATATCAGCATCCTCCTTACCCAATATGCGGGGAGATCTCTCCAGCATGGTAACCTTGCTGCCAAAGCGGGCAAACATCTGCCCAAACTCCATCCCGATATAATTGCTTCCCACGATCAACAAATGATCAGGCACCGTATCCAGGTCGAGGATAGTTGTTGAAGTCAGGTATTCGATATCATGTACCCCTTCAATCTCCGGAATGCGCGTTTTTGCACCTGTGTCTATAAATATCCAGTCGGCTTTTACAGTTTGCGTACTACCGGAGTTTAATTTGATAGACAATGTTTTCTCCGCGATAAAAGAAGCCTCGCCAAAAACAAGATCGAGATTCTTGGTTTTTTCGATAGCATGCTGCCCTCCCATACGCGCGCTTATTACAATCTCGTCCTTACGCTTTTTTACCTGGCGCATATCAACCTTATAGCCCTTAACCTTTATCCCCAGCGGCCCGCTATGTGCCGCCATATAAGCCGCTTTTGCCGACCCCACCCAAGCTTTGGTTGGCGTACAGCCATCATTTACACAAGTGCCGCCTACAAACCTTTTTTCTATTAAAATCGTTTTTTTACCGGCCTTAGCCAGCTTTTTAGCCAGCGGACCACCGGCCTGCCCCGAGCCTATAACTATAGCATCGTATTGTTTCATGCCTTAATCGGTTATTTTAACGCCTTTCCAGAATGCAACATGATCTTTAATTTCAGCAGCCGCAGGTTTCGGATCAGGGTAATACCATGCCGCGTCATTATTTTGTTTTCCATCAACATCAAGCGAATAGTATGATGCCAGGCCTTTCCACGGGCAAGTGCTATGTGTATCAGAGGGTTTCAAAAATTCCGGCTTTACACTTTCTTTCGGGAAATAATGATTATTTTCAACAACAACAGTATTATTGCTTTCAGCAATAACCTGGTTATTCCATAGTGCTTTCATCGTATAGGGTTTATTGTATAAATATAAAGGTATAATTAATACAACTACAATGCAGCAAAGCTGTTTTTGTTTGATGATTGTAATTTTGAACCATCTAAAAAAAACATTAAAAAAATTTTAAATAATATTTTAAAATTCTCTTTAAACGTATATCTTTGCATTCCCAAAATAAGGGAAGCGGTTGGTTGAAAGGCCGAAGCTCAACAACAAAAAAAGGCCCGTTCGTCTAGGGGTTAGGACGTTAGATTTTCATTCTAGAAACAGGGGTTCGATTCCCCTACGGGCTACTAAGTTAACGAAAAACCCTCTAATTATCAAGTGATTAGAGGGTTTTTTAATTGATAGGTACAATATAAGTACAACAATATAATATTTGCCGAATAAATTTAGATATTCCTTAATGGAATATGGGATTGGCTAATCTTAATAGGTTACGGTTATAATTATATTTGTCCTGTTGTAAAGAACTGCTAACTTCATTCAGCCTTAAATTTATAGCCTATACCATAAACAGATGTGATATAATCGCGACTATTAGCATCTAATAATTTTCTCCGCAGGTTCTTTATGTGGGTATAAATAAAATCGAAATGACTGTGCATATCTATTTCATCTCCCCATAAATGTTCAGCAAGGGCAGTCTTAGAAATTACTTTTCCTTTATTGGCTATGAAATAAAGTAGCATTTCATATTCTTTCCTGGTTAAAACGATGGCTACATCATTAACAGCTACGGCCCTTCCCTGCAGATCGATGCTAATTTCATTAAACACCAGCAATCCTTTATTACTCCCCGTTTTCCTTCTGAAAACCGCGACGACCCTTGCCTTTAGTTCTGCCAGGTGAAATGGCTTGGTTAAATAATCATCTGCCCCAATATTAAGCCCTCTGATCTTATCATCTAACGAATTACGTGCGGAAATGATGATCACCGATTCACTTTTCATTTTGGCCTTCAGATATTCCAATATGGCAAATCCTTCGCCATCCGGTAAACCGATATCTAACAAGATACAATCGTACTCGTACATCGCTAATTTATCCATCGCTGAAGTAAGGTCACTGCAATTTTCGCAAATATTACCATCCTCATTAAAATAGGTAGTGATATTTTCTCGCAGGCCTTGCTCGTCCTCAATTATTAATAGTTTCAACAGCTTTTTTAAAATCAAATATAATCTACCAAACTGAAGAGATTCTGAAGACAAAATGACTGTTAAAATTATTAGCCCGGCAAATCCATTACTACAGAATTACTTCAATTTAGGCTTTTACTTTTGAACCAAAGAAAATAAGCCCGACCCCATTTGTTTTAATTTGAATTATTGGGATGGAGATTGATTATCGAGTATGTTTAAGTGAGAAAGACGCCTTATTTTTGATGAATTACTTAGCATATAAACAACCTAAAATAATTATAATGGCTATTATAGAACCGATACGCAAGGATATTGCATCAAAGCGCAATTCCAAAAAACATCCTGCATCACTTCGCTTTTGGCACTGGGCTAATGCGATAGTTATCAGCGGCTCACTCATTACGGTTTTGATCAACTCAACTATTACCAAAAGCCGACCAACGGCTACGTTAATTAAAGAGGAACTTCAAAAAGCGGGCGCCAGCGTAACTACCGACCAGGCTCACTCAGCAGCCCATGCACTGGGAGACAAGGTATGGGATATCCATGTTTATTTTGGTTATGCATTAGCTGCGCTGCTTGTGTTCCGTTTGTTACTTGAGTTTTTTCAGCTTGCAGAACAAAAATTTATCCGGAAAATAAAAACCACGTATGCCCAATTTAAAGCAACAAAAGCCAAGAGGGAGGCTATCCGAAATGAACTTATAGTAAAGACTATATACAGCCTTTTTTATATCCTGCTGATCATTATGGTTGTAACTGGTTTATTTCTCGCTTTTGAAGATGCCTTGGTTGCTTATAAATCCATCAGACATAGTGTAAAGGAAGTTCATGGGTTTTGTATGTACCTGGTGTTAGCATTTATCATCATCCACGTTGCAGGCATTTTCCTGGCTGAAAGAAAGGCAGAATCTGCCGGTATCGTTTCTGATATGATCAACGGGGGTAATAATCAAATCTAACGCTATGACAAAATATCTATTACCTTAATTGTTGCTGTATTATTATCTACTTACGTTAAAGCCCGGGATAATTATGAAATACAGGTATATGGTTCCGAAACGGTTGATCCCGGAGGGACGATGGTTGAACTGCACAGTAATTATACGACTAACGGGTTTAAAACGGTGGTATAATGCCGCCGACAATATAAGATATACCTATGGTAATTGCGCTTTTGGTAGCACTATTAGGCTGTGGCTTTTCCAGCCCAAGTTCATAACGCATCATAAAATCAACCCATTTGTCTTTATCCTTAGCCATCTCATCGACAATTTCTTTTTGTAAACCTTCCGACAGGCCAAAACCTGCAAACACTTCCTTGACTTCCGCTTTTTCCTGTTCAGGTAAACGTTCTACTTCGCTATACTCTCGCTGTAACTCGGAATAGTAATGGTCCGTTTCTGTTAAAAATCCTGAACCGGCGATTTTAGTAAATCACAAAACTAAATGCTTATTATGTAGACAATCTGAATTTAAACACATCTTTTAAGATTAAAATCTATTAATATTTAATCTAATTATCAACGACTTAACTTTAAAACATTAACATATTTTCAATGTAATTATGCCATGACAGTACAGAAATCAATTAAAAGAACAACCAAAGAAAGTGATGCGCAATATGTTTTGCAAAAGGTTCAGCCTGCATTATTAGGTTTAATGGATGGATCAGTTTCAACATTAGCCCCTTTATTTGCAGCAGCGGGGTTAACCCATCAGGCACATAAAGCGTTTTTTGTAGGCTTGGCCGCATCTTTAGGCGCAGGAATAAGTATGGGCCTGGCAGAAGCATTATCTGATGATGGAAAAGTAACCGGACGTGGCAGCCCGATAACCAGAGGGATAATTACTGGTTTTGCTACAACGTTAGGCGGCATGCTCCACACACTTCCCTTTTTAATTACAGATTTGGACACCGCCCTTCATTTTGCTTACGCCATAGTTGCCGTAGAACTGGTAGCAATAGCGATGATTAGATACAAGTTCATGAAGTCGCCACTATGGTCTACTGTTTTACAGGTAATTGTTGGCGGTGGAATTGTATTTTTCTTAGGGGTATGGTTGGGGAAATTAGGGATAAGCGATTGATTTTTTTGGCAGGATTAAAATTTCACAACAAGGCTTTAAGATTCTTTGGCGATTGCAATTCTTCAGTATTGCTACAGAATCTTCAATTACTTTAGAATATACGATTGACCTACGGCTACTTAAGTCTGAGCTTCAAATAATGTTCAATAAATTTTATGTATAGATCGACTCCTTATCCTTTCCAGTCTTTTAAATCAACACTTAGCAAAAGGAAAAAACTACATTATCAGATCAATGAGTTGATAATAGAGAATTTTGGTGTTTTTGATGATTATACAGATGCCGAAACTGTCTGGCTTACAATGAAAGCCAAAGGTGTTGAATTGAGCATAAGTTCCTTTTATAATCGGTTAAAGGAATTAGTTGAAGAGGGTTTTATGGAAAAAAAGCCGAACGGTTATAATAAATTTGTTTATAAAGCAGCAACTATTAAATCTCACAAATAGTCAATCAATCGCAATATAGAATATCATAGTGAAAAGTATGGTGATAGATAATAATTATCCCGGCAATATCCTCGTCCGTTTAATGGTTGGACTGATATTTTTATCTGAGGGGATACAGAAATTTCTGTTTCCCATTGCAGATGGTTCGGGGCGTTTTGCAAAAATCGGTATCCCTCATCCCCAATTTTTCGGGCCTTTTGTCGGCAATACGGAAATTGTTTGCGGCATCTTGCTGATTATCGGATTATTTACAAGGGTAGCAGCCACCCCATTACTGATAGTGATTCTCACCGCTATTTACACTACAAAAATGCCCATATTAATAGATAAAGGTTTTTGGGCCGCGGCACATGATGGACGGGCTGATTTCAGTATGCTGATGGGAATAGTTTTTCTGCTGATTTTTGGAGCCGGGAAATATTCTGTCGACAACAAATTTTTCACTAACAGGAGCTAAAGTATGGATCGCAGAAAATTTATCTGGTCAACCGGATTAGTGTTGCCTATTGCAGGAATGTTGCCAGCAAGTGTATTCAATCCGGCTAAAGCGACGGATGTAAAGCTGAAAACCGAGGCAGGAAACGGGAATATATTAAAGCAAAAGGCGGATTATACTATCCGTATCGGGATAGGGTTAATTGAAGTGGGCCCTCAACATATTATTTCCACTGTTTGTTATAACAATCAATTTCCCGGGCCTTTGCTACGATTTAAAGAAGGGCGGCAAACTATTGTAGACATTTATAATGATACCGATAGCCCTGAACAGTTTCACTGGCATGGACAGTTTATCCCGGTAAGCATAGACGGCTCCGCTGAAGAAGGAACACCGTATATTCCGCCTCATGGTATGCGTCGCGAAATTTTTGTTCCCAAACCATCAGGTTTACGCTTTTACCATACCCATATGCTTGCTGGGGCCGACTTGAGTGCCGGGCAATATTCCGGTCAGGTAGGCCCGGTGTATATAGAACCTAAAGTAAAACCAAGCGGTTATGACCGGGAAGAATTCTTAATGCTAAAAGAATTTGAACCTTATTTTATGCGGGGTGGTGATATGTCGAGCGACTTTTTAAGTGGCCCTGTCATTGCTGAACTCAAAGCAATGCAGGACAAAAGGGAAAAAGAATCGCCGATTAAAATCAAAGGATATGAGGTCGGGTATAAAGTATTCACCATTAATGGCAGGCAGTTAGGTCACGGTAAACCCATTGAAGTTAAATACGGCGAACGCATCTTATTTCATATTGTTAACGGGAGTGGTTCTGAGATCCGCAGCCTTGCACTGCCGGGCCATACTTTTAAAGTAATTGCTCTTGATGGTTTCCCTGTGCCAAACCCGACAGAGGTGCCGGTTTTATGGCTCGGTACAGCGGAACGCATTTCAGCCATTGTAGAAATGAAACACCCCGGTGTATGGATAATGGGCGACCTGGCAGATGATGACCGGGGCAACGGCATGGGTACAATAATTCAATATACAGGGCAAAAAGGTAAACCGCAATGGATAAAACCCAAGCCTTACCTTTGGGATTATACGGTTTTTGGTAAAAAAAATAAGCCTGTTCCTGAACCTGATGAGATCATCAAAATGGTCTTCGCCAAACAAAATGCGGCAGAGAACGGCTTTAATCGCTGGACAATTAACGGAATTGCCTTTAATATGATGGAGATGAAACCTATGTTCCATTTAAAAGAAGGCAAGAGATACCGTTTAAAAATGTATAATGCATCCGATGATATTCACCCTATGCACCTTCATCGCCATAATTTTGAGCTCACCAAAATTGGCGGCAAGCATACTTCCGGTATTATGAAAGATGTAGTGATGTTAGGCGGTTTCCAGGAAATAGAGGTAGATTTCATAGCCGATAACCCTGGCCGCACCTTGTTCCATTGTCATATGCAGTTACATATGGACTTTGGTTTTATGGCTTTATTTGATTATGTATAACAAACAGTATCTAAAAGAAGTCGCCGGGTTTTTTCTGCGATTAGGGTTTACTGCCTTTGGCGGTCCTGCTGTTCATATCGCCATGATGCGTAATGAAGCAGTGGTGAAACGGAAATGGATGAACGAGCAGCACTTCCTTGACCTCATTGGTGCAACCAATTTAATACCCGGCCCGAACAGCACGGAAATGGCTATCCATATCGGACAGGAACGCGCAGGCTGGCGGGGACTGATTATCGGGGGGATTTGTTTTATCATGCCTGCGGTTCTGATCACACTTTGCTTTGCCTGGTTGTACAAATCTTATGGCCACCTGCCGCAGGTTCAACCCTTTATTTACGGCATAAAACCAGCTATCATCGCCGTCATATTGACGGCAATTTACCCGCTGGCATTAAAATCTTTACAAACTATTGGGTTGGGCATAATTGGAATAGTTTGTTTGGCTCTTTGTTTCTTTGGTATATCCCAACTATTCATTCTTTTTGGTGCCGGCTTTTTGTCGATGGGTATAGCGGCTATTCGTCTCAGAAAAAAGAATACTGTCCATTCATTCCTTCCGCTTGCCCTGCTGGAAACGCAGGATCATCGATTTTTTAGCCCGGTAAATATCAGTTTGTTCCTGTCTTTTTTGAAGGTAGGAGCCGTACTGTATGGCAGCGGTTATGTACTGTTTGCCTTTTTAGATTCGGAGCTGGTTGCAAAGGGCATTATTTCTCACCAACAACTAATTGATGCTATAGCAATCGGACAATTCACCCCTGGTCCCGTATTTTCTTCGGTTACATTTATCGGCTATCAGATTAATGGGATTAGTGGTGCGGTAATTTCCACTATTGGCATATTTCTGCCATCGTTTCTGTTTGTTGCATTTTTAAATCCGTTGGTTCGCAAAATACGGGGTTCAAAACTATTTGGTGCGTTCTTAAATGCCGTAAACGTAGCCTCTATCGCGTTGATTATTTTTGTGTGTTATCAGCTGGGGAGAGATAGCCTGACTGAATGGAGAGCAATTTTAATAGCGATTTGCAGCGCCGTTGTACTTTTTAGATTCACAAAAGTCAATAGCGCATTTGTTATTTTAGGCGGAGCAATCACTGGTTATCTTTTGCTGCTTGCCAGGTAATTCATTACGATTATTAACTTAAATTCAGGCAGAAGTTAAGCCGGCTTCATTGGCTTAACCGCTCTCTGTTGGTATATAAAATATCCCACTATCAAACGCTAAAACTAAAAGTAACTCATTCACAGTACAGCGAAGAAGGTAGCAACTGCCGGGATAAAAAGTAATTGTTTTACAAGTGGGCAATTGTGTTGGTTTTGTTACGGCGCTTCGTATTCCAAAACTTTGTCAATAGCTATTTCATCTTATCTCGCCACAACGTTCTTATTTTTGCCGGAACCCGTCAAGGGTACATGAACAGCAGCAGCCACACAACTCCGCGCTTTGCTGCTCTTGACAGAACCCGTCCAAAATAAAGGAGAGTTGTTTAAGAATTAAGATGATAAGCTCTAAGCTGCATATTTCGTCAGATCTTTAGTTTTCTTACTGACTACTGCGAACATTTCCGCAATCATTTTATCCGCCGGATATTTATTATGCTCATTCTATTTTGCCCTATTTTATCCTTTTTTTGTAATAAGTTATATGCGCAGGCACATCTTAATTAAAGGCTCTTGATATTATCATTTGGCATTCTATCTATCAGCATACTGTATGGATCAACACCTGCTCGCTGGGGCTTGCCTTTTACTATAATAGTAAAAGTATGTGCACCTGCTGTTAGCTTATATTTTTTAAGATAAAGTTGATTAACAATACTTCTGCCATCCTTATTTTGGCCGTCAGCTGCAAATATCCCTATATCTATATAATCATTCATGTTTTTCGCGGCAATATCATTGCCTTTACCATCAATCCAGACTTTATTAATAATAACTGATATAGTTACCTGGTACCTATCTTTTCCAAGCGATTTGGCTTTTACATCCGTCACCTTGTTATCATACAGCGTAATTTTCTTCCAGGTATCATCAAGGTAATATTGTAATGAATCAGGTACATGTTTTTGCAGATATTTATACAGATCGTTACTGCCGGCAAAAGGCGGTTTATTTTTAAAAGCGTAAGCATTTTTAAAATCGCGCAGGGCTGCGTTCAGACTATCCTCACCCATTAAATCCCTTAAACCATATAACGCCACAGCTGCTTTCCCCTGGTATTCAAACCACTGATCAGCTGTAATAAGCGGATGTTCTTTTTCTTCCATTCTTCGCCTAATAAACAAATAGCGCCACAACTGATCCAAAACAATGTAGCGCATGTTTGCAGCACCATATTTTTTTTCAGCCATTATTAGTGCAGTGTAACCGGCAAGTCCTTCGGGAATCACCATTGCGCCTACCGTATTATTAGGCGCTACTTGAAAACACCACCATTGCTGGGCTAAATTCTTTATAGTATTGATGTAGCAATAATCAAATTGATTTGGGTCATTAAAATTGGCATTCCAGGAATTTTGCTCTGCATAGGCATCCAAGGTTGTCATCGATGCATCGCGGGGGCCGTAAATAGAAGTTTCAGCAAGGCTTATATTTTTAAAAGGAAAGCTTCCATAAGCTTTATCCATGTAACGAAGCCCATCCTTATATGCAGCCATAAATCTGCCGAGATTGGCACTATGTTCAGGATGATAATAAAGATTGATAATGACCTTATGATCTAAATACACGCTATCACGCATAATGGCATATCTTGCTGATAAGATACCGAAAGGCCCATATATGCCTGGGCTACTTTGCCTGTAATGAAAATAGTTCCTCCCTCCCTGTTTCCACTGCTTAATCAGTTCGCCCGGTGCAATAGCGGTTTGATCACCCGACGTACTCACGATTATATCAAATTTCAACAGGTCGGCCGCTTTGCCTGCTTTCAATGTGCTTATTCCTTCGGGATCATTTTGGGGAATTTCGCCCTCTATCTTCACCGGCAAATGTCTTTTTTTACGCTCATAACGACTGTCTAATTCGTCGTCATCGTCATAACCCAAACCCGGCAATTCCGGGCCTAAAAATGTACCGTTATGAAGCAAGTCCTTTGAGTAAAGGCCATTACTAAAACCTTTATAACTGATTGCAGAATTAATTTCAAGCACAGTAGAATCACCCGGGGCCAGTGCCTTTGACAACCTGTACAAACGAAACTCAGCCGTATCATTCTTAGGCCTAAACCAGTTGAACATACCACGCGGGTAAAGCAATGGCGATGTAAAAGACACTAATTTACCATCTTGTTTGATTGAATAATCAGATAATTCATCACCATCCAACAGTAATTTTTCAATAGGCTGGTTAGTCTTGTTAGCTATAGTTATGAACGCATGGGTATATTCTTCCAGTTTTTCAGGATACAAATCAGTATGCAGCTCCATACTGGTTACTTTGGGTAGTGGTAGCAATGAATATTTTTTCAACTGCCTTTCATACCTTTCTGCCCGGTTGTCAGCTTCGCCGCTTGTTAAAAAACTATTAAGGTAGCTTACATTGTAATAGTTGTAAGCACCAAACGCCAAAAATGCAAACACCAATATTGCGGTAAATATTTTAGTTTTTTTATCAAAACGTTCAGTAACTAATTGCCATCGTTCTTTAATACCGGCGGTTACGCCGCGATAATAATACAAAGCTGAAACAATGGTCAATAATCCCGCAAAAAGCAACCAGTACAAATGAAATGAATAAACCGCTTTTGCCATATGCCCAATCCCGTCCATATCAGAAAAACCGTACCACGGTGTATAAGAATACATGAAAAGGTTATAATTGAAGGTGCCCGTATCTTCTAAAAAAAAGAATATTATCCAAAGGAAGATGCCTACCGCATGCGCGGCAAACTTATTATTTACGGTTATATGTATTACGTAGCAAAACACTACCATATCCAATAACCGGGGCAGTATCAATGTAAATATGTAAACAAAATATACCGGGAAATGGAAGTGATAAAAACCTTTTATGATTTGGATGGGTACACCTAAGATTAAAGGAATTAATGCCAAAAAGAAAGCTAGCACAAGTAGTGATACCAACTTTGACCCGTTTAACACCCAGTTTGGTGGCGGCAGGGAATCATTTATAAAGGCGAAACGGGTTATCCTGTCGCGGTGCAGTGTTTCGCCTGTATAAAACAAGATGATAAAAAAGATAAAAAAAAGGAAGTTGCCGTTATAGGTATCCAAAAGCATTACCGTACGCGGAAAATCAGCTACTCCATCATTTCCATCTCCCATCCAAAGCACAAAAGCAAGGAAAGTCATGCCGCTTAATAGAATGATCCAAAAATAATTATCACGGATAATATTGCTGATCTCCATCCGGGTCAGTTTCCATAAGGTGTTACGGTTGTACGAACCGGCGAAACTAATATTGACTTTGGGGCTTGCTTTTTTAACTTTATCTAATGAACGTTCGCCAATTGCTGCCTTATCTCTTTTACCGCTGAAGAATCTTTCAAAACTAAAGGTGAAATAAGTGTATAAAAGCACTATCAATCCTATACCTGTCCAGATGATGCGATTAAGCAAAAATGAACCGGTTATGGATATTAATGTGGTATTTTGCTGGATGGAGTTAGCATTCATTGTTTGCAGCCTGACGCCATTTAAGCCAAAGGGGTCTGCCAGGTTTATTACCGTTTCATTATTAGTTCTGCTAAGAAAAACCATGGATAGGAAATATCCCAAAAACAACAGGATGCCGCCGCTATAAATCACCTTTACATTGCGGGTAATGGCTACCAGACCAAAAAACAGTGACGACGTAAATATCAGATTGGGTAAAGCGATCGTTAAAAATGGGTGCAGATAATAGATCAACCTGTTTGGTCCGTATTGCGCCGGATCCCTCCAGCCCATAGCCGGACCCAGCCATGTGCCTGCATAAGCACCAATAATAATGGCACTTGCTATAAAAAGCATAATGGCAAATGAGCCAAAATACCGTCCCCAAAAATAGCCTGCCTTCGTTATGGGATAAGTGAGGTAGTAATCTTTGGTATTGTATTCGATATCCCGGTATATAGCATTACCCATAATAGAGGACGATACAACCATCATGAGCATAGTAATACCGGCGCACCACATGCCAAGTATAAATGGTGCATTGATGTGCTCCTTTTCCATTAGCGGTAGCGAGCCGGTGGCAAATGTTCCAATAGTAAAGATAAGCGCTGCCGCAAAGTAAAGATAAACGGCTGGCCTGCGGATCCTGCTTTGGATCTCGAATAAAAATATTTTCCAGAACATAATTAATTGATTTATATAGTGGTTACATCAATTTTGGCAGCTATTTTGCTAAAATAAACATCCTCAAGGTTTGGCGTTACAGGTGTAAAGCCCTCGCCGGGTGTTGTATCCTGGTATATCCTTATATGCAGCTTACCAGATTTTAGTTGGGTCGATATCACCATAAAATCATCCTGGTAATGCGTCAACTCCTGCTTACTGATAGCTTTGGTGAATATTTTTCCATCCATGCTTTTTACAGCCGCATCCGGTTCGCCTGCGTACAGTACCTCACCCTGGCAAATAATAGCGAAATTGGAGCAGAGTGTGCTTACGTCCTCAACTATATGGGTTGAAAGAATAACAATAGTATTTTCGCCCAGTTGGCTCAATAAATTATAAAACCGGTTCCGTTCAGCAGGATCAAGTCCGGCTGTGGGCTCATCAACTATAATTAATTTAGGGTTACCTATCAGCGCCTGCGCAATACCAAAACGCTGTTTCATCCCGCCTGAATAAGTGCCCAAATGCTTTTTCCGCTCTTTGGTGAGGTTTACATTTTCCAGCAAATAACCAACCAATTCCTTACGCTCACCAGGGTTTCCGATGCCCTTTAGTTGGGCAATATGATCCAACATACGCTCAGCTGATATTTTGGGGTATACGCCAAACTCCTGTGGTAAATAGCCCAACAACTGCCTCACCTCCGTTTTATTTTTTAAAACATCAAGGTCATCCAAAAAAATGCTCCCCTGGTCGGCCTCCTGCAGGGTTGCTATCGTTCGCATTAATGAAGATTTACCGGCACCGTTTGGCCCCAGCAAACCAAACATGCCGTTGGTTAATGTTAGCGAAACATCATTTAATGCCCGCACACCATTTGCATAAGTTTTGGAAAGAGAGTTGATGACAAGTTGCATATTGAGTTATTTAAGGTTTTTTAAGAAATTTCCGGCAGCTCCATTTAATATTAGTTTCGCACTATCAGCTAAATGGTAATCCAGCTTCCGGATCTGTATATTATTCAATTCCAACTGACTACGGTTTCGAATATCCAGCTTAACACTTTCAATCTGATTAGTCGTGAAAATTCTAATGATTGAACCGCTTCCTTTTTCTTTACCAATCGTGCCGTTCAAATAATTTATATGGCTGTTTCTAATAAGTACCGTACTACCATAATCTTGGTTTACCAGTAAGCTATCCTGTTTAAAACCATCAACCAAAACCTCACGCATTTGCCAACCTACAATGGTATCTGTTACTGCTGAATTATGTAATGTGTAGGTGGCACCTGTATTTAATTGGTTTAACTTAGGGCATGATATAACAACAACATAAGGGTTGGGGTTATATAGCATGGAATACTTAAAATTGGCACTAATAATAAGCCTGTTCCCTTTTTTTGTAACGTTTACATACTCTTCAGCATTTTTATCAATTCTCACACTGAATGGGCCCTGCACTATTTTAGCATTGGCTATTGTTGATGAATTAATGTCAACCGCATCGAAATCCTTAAAATTCAATGAAACATAGTTCCTGTAAGGATCTCTATATCGCCCTGTAACATATTCAGTCTTCAGCATTTCATCATAAATGAAAAGCGCAATAATTGTGAGTAATAATGCGGCAACTATGAGTTTATTGCTTGTCTTCATTATAATTTTTCTTTTTAAACTTTTCATACTGCTGCTGCAAATCTTCCATGCTGATATCCAGCAAAAAGATCTCTTTAAATAAACCGGGTAATTCCTGTTCCATGAAGCGTTCTTTACGGTAAGCTTTTACTTTTTTATGGGCATCGGGCGATACAAATACACCTAATCCTCTTTTGTTATAAATCACTTCCATTGTTTGTAAAAGTTCATAAGCGCGCATCACAGTATTGGGGTTTACCTCCAGCTCTATGGCCATATCCCGTACTGATGGTATTTTTTGTTCGGCCTGCCACTTACCCAGCAAAATATTCTCACTCACATAAGCGGCTATTTGCAGGTATATGGCTTCGTTATTTCTAAATTCCATAGCTATACCTGTTTTTCTTTTAAACGATAATAGGCTGCTGCCCAAAAAATAAATGCCAGGGCGGCTAATACCCATAACACAAAGCCGCCGTCATCCCCAGCAATAAAAACAGTTATTTCCCTGCTGTGCTCCATAATTCTCAATGCCCCAAAGGGCGGGGTCATGAGTACATTCTTGTTTAAAAGGCATCCCAGCGCAACTTTATTAATAATCATAAGCAAGGCTATGCCAATAAAAAAAGCAAAAGCTGTTTTAACAAAATGCAGTTTATTATAAAAAATTGCGCCCCAAAGTACAACGGCATGCATAAATGCAAACATCAAAAAGCACATTGTGATATATCTGTTGAATACGTTTAGCATCACAATTTGCTGGCCCGGATAATGTTTTGCATTAATGGCCAGCCAGTCGACCAAATAAAAGCAGGCCAGGTAACATATCAGAAAACCGATGAATGAATAAACCCATGCAACCAGGTATTTTTCAAAATGCGAGGCTGGCAACATTAATGCTGATCCTGCCTTTTTACGATCGCCAAAATCACTGAATATGTTGCTGGTAAAAATGGTTCCGGCCAATAACATTATGCTAACAAACAGTGCGGTTTGCAAACCCAGATCTATCGGTGCATTTATAAGATAAACTAAAAAACTAGCACCCAAAAGCATCACACCAAATAGTACTGTTAGTGACATTAAATAGTTCTTATAATGTTCAGTTGTATGCTTAACGAATAACCTGGCGAACCTGGCTGGATTAAATGTATTATTCATGATTCTTCAATAGTTCTATAACCGGTATATTGTTACTAATAATGGCATTGAAAAGCAGTTCCAGATCAACTTTGCCATATTGCCCGGTATTTTGTAAAATGGCATTTTTGCCGCGGATGTTTTCTTCTTCATATAATACACGCATGTCGGTAGTATCGCTATAAAAACCGAATGTTAGCTTTTCTGCAACTTCATCCATTAGTTGGTTTACAACTATTTCGCGGTTATCTAAAACCAGCAAAGTATCAATCAAACTATCCAGATCCCTAACCTGGTGAGTTGAAATAATGACGCATCTTTCGTCGGTTAATACGGAAGCCATTAGCTTTCTGAACTGAACTTTTGAGGGAATATCGAGGCCATTGGTGGGCTCATCCATTATTAATAAACTGGTATTCGTTGCCAGGCCAAATGCAATCATTACTTTTTTCTGCTGGCCAAAAGACAATTTATCCATTATAGCAACAGGATCAACATCCAGCACTTTTAAATAATTGTCAAAATCAGTTTTGGAAAACTGCGGGTAAAACCCACCTGTACTTGCAGCAAATTGCAATGGTGTTAATGATGGAACAAAAAGCTCTTCTGCTATAAAATAAATATCCTGTAATACGGATACAGGCCTTGACGATACATTAACTCCCTTATATAGGCATTTTCCCTTTGCCGGGAAAGCCAGCCCTGCCATATTTTTAAGTAGAGTTGATTTACCCGCACCATTTTTGCCAAGTAAGCCATAAATATGGCCCTCATTAAGGCTTAGGTTAAGATTTTCAAAAAGAAGCGACTTACCTTTATAACCAAAGCTTAGAGCTGAAATCTGAATCATATTTTAGTGTATTAATATGGTAGTACACTTCAAATATATAAGTTTCTATTTAAAAAAAATAAAAAAATAGAATTAAGGAGAATTAATAGCCTCATTAGGTTTCTTTATCAAATCCTAAGTCAGGCGTTCCACTTTGTCAAAATTGGGGAAATACGAAACACCTGCAGTGACATTGCCATTTCTAAATGCTCCGGTTCGGGAATCCACAGTACCTAACATAGTATTATATGCCTTACCTATGTTTTCATAACTAAAGCGTTAACCTCTTGTAAAAGAGATATGCTTAATGCTCTTTTTGCTTTTGCGTTTTCAATCGTAAAAAGCAACGCTGCATGATGATCAGTAACCATTAAGCTTTCTTCTAATGGTTACTGATTGGGAGTTCGTGCCTCATTGATCAAAACCTGTGTTTCCACCTCAGTCAATGTTGAGCCCTCGATCCGTGTAGAATGATGATCAATAGCAATCAGGTTAAACCGGTCGTGATCGATCACTTCGCTTATTCGAAGATCATTATACTTTTTATCAGGTTAGCTAGTTCCATTACTTTATGATGTGAAAAATAGTTATAAATTATGGTTCGCCATGTGTCTCTTTTTAGGCCCTGATGTTCGTTAGTAGTAGACGGTTTTGTTTGATAGTAAAATACAATTTAAGTCGCTTGCAGATAAAACGAACTCTGGATATTGCATGTTTTTGCGGATTCGGCTAAACCAAACGCAGATTTGGATAAATCCGGACAGCCAAAGCAGCCCATCTTTGTAAAAACAAAAGAAAATCAATTATGCGCGTATTTGTCACCGGAGCCACAGGCTTCATTGGTACTGCCATTGTGCAGGAATTAATAAATGCCGGCCACCAGGTACTGGGACTGGCCCGTTCAGATGCATCAGCCCAAAAACTAATAGATGCGGGGGCAGAAGTTCACCGGGGTGACCTGGAAGATCTCGACAGCCTGCGTAGCGGCGCTACCCAATCAGACGGCGTGATCCATGCAGGATTTATCCATGATTTTACCCGCTTTGCGGAAGTTTGTCAGGTTGATAAAATCGCTATCGAAACCATTGGCGAAGTACTTACCGGTTCCGATCGCCCCTTTATTGTTACCTCGGGCACAGCATTGGTTAGCCCGGGAAAGCTGGCCACCGAAGATATTAAGCCACCGGTTAACCCGGTATGGCCGCGGGCTTCGGAGCAAACAGGAGATTCGGTAGGTGCCGCGTCAGTGCGTTTGTCGCCTTCGGTGCATGGAGATGACGATAAGCATGGCTTTGTGCCGATACTGGTCAATATCGCAAAAGAAAAAGGTTTTTCGGCTTATATCGGCGAGGGACTGAATCGCTGGAACGCGGTACATCGTTTGGATGCTGCGCATCTATTCCGTTTGGCTTTAGAAAATGCCACATCTGGTGCCCGTTATCATGCTTCTGCTGAAGAAGCGATCACGGTCAAGTCTATTGCCGAAGCAATTGGTCAGCAACTTAACTTACCTGTAAAGTCAATTGCGCCTGAAGCTGCCGCTGAACATTTTGGCTGGTTTGCACACATGGCCGCGATCGACTGTCCGTCTTCGAGCAAATGGACACAGGAAACTTTGAACTGGCACCCTACGCATTCGACCTTACTTACGGATATTGAAAACGGCATTTACACCCAATAATATGAAGATGATTGTAACAGGTTCTTTAGGGAACATCAGCCAACCACTGACAGCAACATTGATAGCTCAGGGACATCAAGTAACTGTGATTAGCAGCGATTCTAAAAAACAAACTGCTATTGAAGCTTTGGGCGCGGCAGCAGCTATTGGGTCCATAGCCGATGTCAATTTTTTGACGAATACTTTCAAAGGCGCAGACGCGGTTTATGCGATGATCCCGTTGAGTTTTACAGAGCCGGATCTGGGAGCCTATATGCACCGGATGGCGCAGAACTATGCGGAGGCCTTAAAGGAGGCTGGTATCAAACGGATCGTGGTCATGAGCGGCTGGGCGGCCGATCTGGTCAAAGGGGAAAACGTAGAGCATGTCTTCAACGATTTGGATGCTTCCATTACTATCATGCGGCCCGGTTCGTTTTACACCAATTTTTACCAGTCAATGGACCTGATCAAAGGAAAGGGCTTCATCGGCAAATTCCTCACCCTGCGCTACTCCGGCCTCCGGGCTTTGCTGACCGGCAAGACCGGCCTGCTGATGGGGAACTATGGCGGAGATGATCGGATCGTTTTCGTGTCGCCGAAAGACATCGCTGCTGCGGTAGCCGAGGAACTGCTATTACTACCTAAAGAGAAAACCGTCCGTTACGTGGGTAGCGAGGAAATCACCTGTAACGAAGCAGCAAAGATAATTGGCGACGCGGTGGGTAAGCCCTGGTTAAAATGGGTGCTGCTTTCGGATAAGGAAATGTTGCAGGGATTGAAGATGGCCAAATTGCCGGAAAAACTGGCGGAGACATTAGTAGAAATGCAGGCGGCGATGCACAGCGGTAAAACGCTGGAGAACTTTCATCAAAATAAACCCAAAATGGGCAAAGTTAAACTGTCTGATTTCGCTAAGGAGTTTGCAGCAGTCTATCATCAAAAATAAGTATCTTGTGTTATGAATAACCACCAGCTATTCCGTTTCCATACGATCACCGAATATCACCGCGCAGCGGGCTTGCCTAAACCGGCACACCCGCTGATCAGCCTGGTTCATATGGATGACCTGAACAGGCCCCTGGCAGAAAGCTCATTTAGTTTAACCTATGATTTTTATTCGATCTCACTGAAAAGGATGAAGAACGCCAAATTTAAATATGGCCAGCAGGCCAGCGATTTTGATGAAGGTGTGCTTTTCTTTATGTCACCCGGCCAGGTCTTTGGTATGGACATCGACAAGGGTAGCGTAATGCACCGGCCGGAAGGCTGGATAATTCTGATCCACCCGGATTTTTTGTGGAACACCTCGCTGGCTAAAACCATTAAACAATACGAATACTTCAATTACTCGGTTTATGAGGCGCTACACCTGTCTGACAAGGAAGAAACCATGCTTACCACCATTGCGCAAAATATCGAGCAGGAGTACCATGCCAATATCGACCGGTTTAGCCAAAGCGTGATCATCGCCCAATTGGAACTTTTACTGACCTATTCCGAGAGGTTCTACCAGCGACAGTTCATCACCCGTAAGATCGCCAGCCATGAATTGCTTACCAGGCTTGAAGACTTGCTTACCGCTTACTTTAACAGCGGTGCTCTCGCTCAAAAAGGATTACCCAGCGTTACTTATATTGCCGAAAACTTAAATATCTCACCAGGTTACCTGAGTGGTCTGCTCAAATCTCTAACCGGACAAAATACCCAGCAGCATTTGCATAACAAGTTAATTGAACTGGCTAAGGAAAAGCTGTCAACAACGAATCTTAGCGTAAGCGAGATCGCTTACGAACTCGGATTTGAGCACTTGCAATCCTTCAGCAAACTCTTCAAAACCAAGACCAGCATTTCGCCAATGGAGTTCAGGCATTCCTTCAATTAGCCTACGAAAATCCGCAATTAGCTTATAAATCACCGGTAGCGGTGTCTGACCTTTGTGCTATGGAAAATCAACACAAACGCATTGCCCTGGTCACCGGGGCTAATCAGGGAGTCGGCCTTCAGGTCGCTAAAGAATTGGTAGCAAACGGGATCACTGTATTGGTTGGCTCACGTAATTTCGGACGAGGCGAAACAGCAGCTAAAGAGATCGGGCCGGGAGCCATCGCCATCCAGATCGACGTAACCGACCAGGCATCCATTACCGCTGCGGCGGAACGCATAGAAAAAGAATTTGGCCGTTTGGATCTGCTGGTCAATAACGCCGCTATCTCGAATACGCGCAAAGGCAACCTCTCTCTACAGGAGTATGCACAGATCTCCAAAGCCAGCAATGTCTCGCTTGATGAAGTGCGTACCGTATGGGAAACCAATGTTTTTGGTGTTCTGGCTATTTACCAGGCCATGTTACCGCTGCTACAAAAATCATCCGATGCCCGTATCGTTAACGTTTCAAGTGGTGTGGGCTCGCTGGCATCAAATGCCGACCCGGCTTTTCCGTACCGTGCTTTCTTCGGCCCAGTTTATTCTGCATCCAAAACCGCGCTAAACGCGATGTCACTGGCCATGATGATCGAGTTGGAAGGCACCGGCATAAAGCTTAACTTAGTATCGCCTGCTTTCACCAGCACCGCCCTGAATGGCTTCGAAGGCACCGAATCCATTGAAGATGGTTCACGCGAAGTGGTAAGGGTCTGCCTTTATGGGCCTAATGATCCGAGTGGTACCTTTACACGCTGGGAAAACACTGAAATACCCTGGTAAGCAATAAAATGAAAAAGGAAACAGAGGCTACTTATAAATTTGAATCGCTGTCGGAATTTCACCGGGTGCTGGGCTTGCCGAAGCCTGTGCACCCGCTGATCAGCCTGGTGTATAACACCGATGGCAAAATAAGGATGCAGGATAGCACCTGTAAACAGTTCATGCTGGCCTTTTACAAGATCTCCTATAAACCCAACCTGAAAGGCAAATTCAGGTACGGACAGCATTATTATGATTTTGACGAGGGTGGTCTGTTCTTCCTGGCACCAAACCAATTGACCGGAACGAGCGATCAGAACTTGGATTTTAGCGGCTTTACCCTGTTCGTTCATCCCGACCTCTTGCTGAACTACCCCTTAGCCAAGAAGATCCCTCAGTATAATTTCTTTTCCTATTCGGCTACGGAAGTCTTGCATTTATCTGACCAGGAAAAGGAAACCGTTTTAGCCATGGCCAAACTGATCGATGAGGAACTCAATAGCCGGATCGACAGGCTCAGCCAGGAAGTCCTTATTTCCCAGCTCGAACTCTTTTTAAACTACGCCGACCGTTTCTACCAGCGCCAATTCCTTACCCGCAAAGCGGTCAATCATGACCTTTTACAGAAACTGGAAGAAATATTGAACGCCTATTTCGATCACCAAGCAGTGGATCAGGGCATCCCGACCGTACAATACCTGGCCGGCGAGCTCAATCTTTCACCGCACTATTTAAGCGATATGCTTCGTTTCCTGACAGGCTTAAATGCTCAGCAGCACATCCACCTGAAACTCATTGACAAAGCGAAAGAAAAGCTATCCACCACTAATTTATCCATCAGCGAAGTGGCCTATGAATTGGGGTTTGAACATCCCCAATCCTTCAGTACTTTGTTTAAGACAAAGACCAGCCTTTCTCCTTTGGAATTTAGGAAGTCTTTCAATTAAGCAACATCAATAAAAAAAGGTTTCAGATATGATCTTATCATCCTTTACGCCAAAAACCGCAATTTCTGCTAACTGTACCCGTTGTCCATTTTTAAAGGTCATGTCCCGGCCCATGGCTACGCTAAAATAGTCGCCCCCAACAACAGGTTCGCTGCAAAAGAAGCTGTGCACTTCGGCAATAAGTTCCAACCTTGATTTTGATTTTGCCAAAACTGCTCCAATACCTTTGGTTACGGTAGGTACGCCCACTGCCAAAGCATGTTCAGGTTCGGTGCAAACAATATCGGCGCTGTATAATTGTTGATAGATCTCTGCTACTTGTCTTTTTTGAAAAAGTTCATTGTAGCGATTTGCTAATTCCTGGGTCGTCATATTTTTTTGATTTATTTATAGAACAAAGATATTCTACCTATTGATACTAAAAGTATCTTAAAGTGCTATATATTTGTTCAATCGTATCAATTAAAATATGGATGCATTAAGTACTATATTGGAGGCAGTAGGATTGAGGAGTGTTGTTTACAGCAAATTCCCGCTTGCAACTCCATGGGGATTAGATATTGTTAAGGACGAGAATTCGCAATTTTGGCGATTGGTAAGCGGCAGCTGTACGGTTGGTTCGCCCGATGGCCGTGTTATTGAAATGGCGGAAGGCGACCTTGTATTTGTGCCGCATGGCTGCGCCCATTGGATAGCCGACAGTGCTACGAGCTTACGCATGCCCTCGCCCGAATTTGTCAAGGCCCGAAGGGAGGGTATACCTGTTTTTAATAATGGCGATAACAGAACTATCCTCGTAGCGGGCCATTTTGAATTTAATTATCAATCGTTACATCCTTTTTTAAAGGATCTGCCGCCAATTATTCATATCAGGCAATATGTGACAGAAAACCAGTTATTACTAAAGCAGGTTACGCAATTAATGCTGGAAGAACTTAATAACGAAAGACCGGGAAGCAGTGTAATGCTAAAATGCTTGTCGGAAATTATGTTCGTCAATATCATCAGGGCATATTTAGAACAGGATATTCCCGATAGTGGTTTTCTTTCCGCATTAAACGACCCGAGGATCAGTAAGGCGTTAAAACTGATGCAGGATTCACCTCAAAACGATTGGACGCTGGAAGCTCTTGCATCAGAGGTTGGCATGTCACGCTCTGTTTTCTTTAATCAGTTTAAAAAATTGGTGCATGAAACACCGTTAGGCTACCTTACTAACTGGCGTATCAGACAAGCACAAAAGCTATTAATAACGGATAACAGCAATATATCCGAAATTGCAGCAAATGTCGGTTATCAGTCGGAAGCGGCTTTTAACCGGATCTTTAAATCAAAAACGGGGCAGACTCCCGCAGTATACAGAAGAAGTAAGTTTTTGAAGTGATTCTCAGCTATCATTTTTCATTAATAGTTAGCCATAATTAAACGATTACCTGAATTCCAAAGGCAAAAACGTGTCTTGCTCTTGAATAGCTTGCTAATTTTACAAAATATCCAAATCACGCGCCACATAATAACTTGGCACCAATGGCCTGAAGCCCGTCCTGCTCCTGAGTTTTGAAACATCCAGTATTCCTTCAAACGGATCAGCTAATGGTCCTTCTGCCGGGTCAAAGGTATCAGCCGCCTTCCCTACAGAATCGGCAAGTTCGTATAATGTTATGGGTGCATCGTCTACCACATTGAATATCTCTCCGTTCAGTCCGTTGGTATTGAGTAGTAAAATTAATGCCTGGGCAACATCCAGGTGATGCACCATGTGCATTCTTGACCCGGAATGACGTTTTATTTTTTTCAGCAGCGGTATGATCTCTTCTATATGAGGGTCTTTATCGCCATAAACAAAACCTAAACGCAGTACACGTACATCAAAACCGTTGTTTTTCTGAAGCGAAATGAGTTCCTGTTCGGCCGCAATTTTGCTGGACGAATATGCTCTGGGGTCATTAATGTTAACTATATCATCTTCCTTTGCGGGGTGTTTATAGCCTGATCCATATACATTGCTGGTGCTCGCAAAAATAAATCTTTTTACACCTGCTGCCATTGCTGCATTTGCAAGCGCGACAGTTCCCGCATGATTTGTCTTTATAATTCCTTCATTATCAGTAAAAGTTCGGAAAAGTGCAGCCAGGTGTATCACTGCATCTATACCTTCTACTGCGGGCGGCAAAGTATCTGTACTATATAAATCCCCGATAACCAACCTGGCGCCGAGTTCAACCAATGCCGATGCCTTCGCAGCATCACGCACAAGGATACTTACCTCATGGCCCTTTGCTAATAGGCGTGGAACAAATCTGCTACCTACCTTTCCTGTAGCACCTGTAACTAAAATTTTCATACTGTTATTAATTAAATTGATGAAGCAAAGCTCCGGTTAAAACAGTGTACCTGCTAACGATAATCAAACCAATAAGTATGATTTTCAAACCTTCTATTTTCTAATAGCTTTGGGAGTAACGCCTGCAACTCGCTTAAAATAGTTATTGAAGTAGGTGGGATATTCGAAGCCGAGGGCATAGGCGATGTCTGCCACGCTCCAGTCTGTGTGCTGCAATAGGGCTTTTGCTTCAGCAGTTATACGCTCTGCAATGTGCACAGATGTAGGTTTGCCGGTAACTTCCTTTACGGAACGGTTAAGGTAATTTACATGTACAGCAAGGCCCGTGGCAAAGTTCTGCGCGGTGCGTAGCCTGAGGGGTTCAGCGCTGCGCTCTATAGGGAATTGTCTTTCCAGCAGATCCATAAATAAATGGGTAACCCTGGTAGCTGCGTTTTTGAATGGCGATACGTTTCGCGACGGCTGGATCCGCAATGCTTCGTGAATGATCAGTTCTATGCAGCTCCTGATCAGTTCGCCCTTGTAGTGATAATCTCCGTTGTGCACAGCCAGCATCTTTTGAAAAATGCCTGTCATAAACGTGGCCTGTTCGCTGTTGAGTGCAATTACGGGTGTGTCGCCAATCTGGAATAATGGGGAGTTTTTCAAGATCCCGGTCCGTTCGCTGCCTGTAATAAAAGTTTCGGTAAAAAGACAGGCATAGCCGGTTGTCTTTTTAGAGCGACGAACAACAGAATGAAGTACGTTGGGGTTGACAAAAAAGAGAACAGTATCATTTATTTCTAAAATCTTATCGCCATAATAAACAGTCATGTCGCCGGTTACCAGGCCCATTTTATAAAAATCACGTCTGCCACGGGAGGCTTGGGTATCAACTGAAGCTGGCAGTTCGTGGACCTTAAAACCTTTCAGCCTCAGGTCTTCCATATTTACCCCGGGAATTTCAGCTAACACATCGACGGCCATGCCGCAAAACTAATAAAATCAAACCTTTAAAAGAAAACGGAAATTTAGTTTGCAGATGGCGGCTAATCCAACCGGATCAGCAACCTTCAGCTTAATCAATTGTAGATAGTTTACATAAGGAATGGCGGTTTCCAGCGGATAGATCTGGAAATCGAAAGGATGCTTCATGCGCTTGTCCATATCGATGATCTTATCATCCAGATATTTCCGGTACACCTGCCGGTATTTCTCCAGAACTATGGCATCATCGTTGTTAGCAATATTATTGGGGTTATCGGACATACGCTTGCTGCTTGTCATAAATATAGTTTGATTAAGTTTAGAAAAAAACAATTTATCACAATCAGGAATATTTGCTAAGGCTTGGTTTTCCCCGCCACAGTGGCACTCGTTTCCTCATCAAATCCCTTAGTGAGTATATAATCGATATGCGGGGAAAATAACGACCCGCCATTTATTTGCAGGTAAATACTTGAAAGAATCGCTTGTTTCCCATTAATCTGGTCGTATACATGGAAAAGATGATCAGGCCCTTTCATCAGTTGCATTACATGTTTTTTATTGGCAACAAAGCGAAGTTCGTATTGATCTTTTGAAATATAGGTGGTCATTAGTCCGTAAGCGTGCTGCCGTTGCAGAGAGGTTAATTCCTCTTTCTGCGATTTTTCGGCATAACAGATCCAAAAAATATGCACAGGCGCTATGGAATCCAATACGCCGTTTTTTATGTTTAACTCGTACACAACCGTATTGGTGTTTTGGCTGCGCTGCAGAAAAAACAATTGTTTAGGGTTTCCGCGGGGGACAGGGAATTTCAGGCTGTCCTGGGCATGGCCATAGGTTGTATTCAGCAAAAAGAAACAAAATAATAAGGCGTTAAGTAATGGTTTCATATATGGTTCACAGTTTGTTTATAGCTTCTGGCTGCCTTTTTCTTTTTGATATTTTAATCATCTTTGTTGATTCTTTTTCCATCCTGTTTTTAATCGCTTATTATTTAATTTGCTTTATGCGCAACCTGTTGATAGTTTCATCCATAAATGCGATGAGCGATGGGATGAAATAAGTTAAAAGAACACCGGTTTTACTCTTAAAATCAAATATAAAAGTTATATTTTCAACCAATACCGGGATGGTTAATTATTGCACACCCCAGCTTTTATTAGGCTTAGGCCCCATCTCCAGTTCAAGCTTTCCGCCTGATACTAATTGTTCATGTGTAAACCAGGGCGTGTTTAAAACTACCCCATTAAATTTAGCGCTTTGAATGTATTTATTTATCACCGAGCAATTATTGGCTATCATGGTAAATTGCTTGCCTCCCGGCAGATCAATAGTTACGTTTTTAAACTCAGGGCTACCGATTGTATATATGGGTATGCCGGGCGTAACCGGGAAGAAGCCCATTGCCGAAAACACTACAAACGCCGACATGCCGCCGCCATCCTCATCGCCGGGGATACCAAAAATGCTGTCCTTATACCAAACATCTAACAGAAACCTTACCCGGTTTTGCGTTTTCCAGGGCGAACCTGTAAAATTATACAGGTAAGGGATCATAAAGCTGGGCTCATTACCCATTGAGAACTGCCCCACCAGGCCCGTTGCATCCGGAAATTTGCTCCAAAACTCGTACTTACTGCGATCCAATGGCTCACGATACAGTTGATCAAGCTTGTTTTCAAATTCATCACTGCCGCCCATCAGGCTAATCAGCCCTTTAACGTCATATTGTACCTGCCATAAATAGGTCCAGCCATTATTTTCATCGTAATAATCACGCCCTCCCATACCACCATCAAATTTAGGGTCGATGTTGATCCATTTGCCATCAGCATCTTTAGGGATGAACATTTTGGTATCGTTATTCCACAGGTTTTTATAGTTAAGGCCGCGTAAACTGAATTTTTTGTAGTCATCGGTTTTCCCCAATTCCTTGGCCATTTGCGCTACAGCCCAATCATCATAACTGCCGCCGAGTGTTACGGCTACGGCCTGGCGCTTTTCAAAAGCGTTAACCTCTGGTACCGTCTCCTTTTCGCCGGGCCTTAAAGCAGGGTAATAGCCGTTCTTATAATAAAAATCATCTAATACTGTTTTAGGGCCGTTTCTCCAGGGAAGCATGGTTGCTTCAGTGGCATTTTTCAGCATACCTTCATAAGCTTTTGCGGCCTCAAAACCCTTGACCCCTTTACGGTAATCATCCAATATCATAACCGACGAATGAAAGCCATTCATACAGGCATGGTCGCCAAACAACACCGGGAATGTTGGCATCCATCCCCCCTGCTCATACTGGGTTACATAGGAGTTCACCATATCGCCTTCCATATCCGGGTTTAATATAGCCCGCAGCGGGTGCAAGGCCAGGTAAGTATCCCAAACCCAATCGTCCACATAAAATTTACGGTTACTGGTATGGATCTTTTTATCAAATCCGCTATAATATTTACCATCTTCAGATATATCAACCATACGCTCATTGCAGCGGTACAGCGCTGTATAAAAAGAACGTTTTTGTGCTTCAGTACCGCCGGTAACCTTAATCTGGTCAATTACCTTTGCCCATTCCCCTTCGGCATTGGCTTTAACATCCGCAAATGAGCTGTCTTTTATTTCTTCATTAAAATTTTGTTTAGCCTGCTCGGGGCTGATATAGGATATAGCATATTTAAATTCTACTACGTCCGGTGAGTTTTGGGCAAAGGAGATATATGCTTTAACACCCTTCCCTTCTGCCGCATCTGCCGTACTTAGCTCACCTGCTTTTACTGTACCTGTTTTCCCGGTAGTGCTAAATACACCGTACATATAAACTTTTATATCACCGTTATAAGTTTCAACACCTTCAATTTCATTACCGCCTCTAAATTTCAAGGCACCGTCGCCATCATTATACAGATCAAACAGCAATGTTTTATTAGCCGCGTTTTTTGGGAAGCTAAAGCGGAAGATGCCCGCTTTTTTGCCGGGGGTAAATTCTACCGTAACATCATCATCAACCAGGTAGGTGGAGTAGTACCAGGGCCGGGTTACTTCAAGGTCATGGTCATAGGTGAGCTTTTGATCCCAGGCTGCTGCAGTAAGCGGTTTGATTGATGGCTTAAGCGCGAAAACCTGCCCTAAGCGGTGCGAAACTATGGTTAAAGGGAAACTGGTGATCTGATCATCGATATAATCATGGCGCTGCGGGTACATCCTGATAAGTTGATGAGGCAGTTGCGCGGTTGGCCTGGTAGGTTCCAGTAGCTGGCCCACATTGCCAATGCGCGGGTCTACATATTTTAAATTACCCTTACCGGCGTTTTCATCTTCATTGGCCTGGGCATTAGCTGTACCATTATAACAGCAAACAAGCGCAAAATTTAAGCAAGCGGCTATTAATAGCCTTGATTTGTATTTATTCATCATCAGGTTTATATATCGTTTTTAAAAAATAGTAATGTGATAGAAGGCAAACTTTCCCGCAATATTTACCGGTAGTAATTATGTTGCTAATTAAGCCCCGGCGGGTTAATAAAAGATTAATGAGCGCATTAATAAAGGATCATTAATACAATTATTTAATACTTTTTAAAAATTGTTTATTTTATGGAGAACGAGGCCAGCAATTTCTTATCGGCAGAGTTTTCGCCGATGCATAGCTGGTAATTGCCTTTATATAGTTTCCATTTATGCTGTTTCAGGTCCCATTTTTTCAGGGCATCTACCGGGATAGCTAATTGTACCTGCTGTTCTTCACCTTTGCCCAGGCTTACCCGTTTAAATTGTTTAAGCTCTTTTACAGGCATTCTTTCACCATCGGGATAGGAAATGTAGACCTGCACCACATCATCAGCATCCCAGTTGCCGGTATTTTTTAGTTTGATGCTGCAGGTAAGCTGCTGGCCCGCGGCATAGCTATTCTGCGGATGAATTGCCCAATTGTAACTAAACGTGGTATAGCTTAATCCATAGCCAAAAGGGTATTCCACATCGCCTTTAAAATAACGATAGGTACGGCCTTTCATGGAATAATCCTTATAATCAGGCAGATCATTAACCGACTTATAAAAGGTTACCGGTAAATGGCCTGATGGCGAAACTTTCCCGAACACAATATCTGCCAACGCGTTGCCGCCCTGCTCGCCGGGGTACCAGGTCAGGATTATGGCATCAGCATAAGGTTCAATGGCGGCAATATCCACAGCGCTGCCTGATGTGATTACAGCTACAATAGGCTTATTATTACTTGCTTTTTTTAACTGTTTTAAAAAAGCTATCTGCGCTGCCGGGATACCTAAATCGACTTTGTCGGCCCCGTTTTTTGACAGGAACGCATCCCCTTCTTCACCCTCCATTGATGGCGACAGACCTATAACGGCGAAAGTTACATCACTGGATGCCGCGCTCCATACCCCACCAAAGCGGGTAGAATCAATCATATCGCTGCCCAGTTCGTATTGTACAGTTGTTCCCAATCCGGCTGCTTTGGTAATGCCTTCGGTAAAAGTTACCAACTCGGGCGATATACCCCTATAATTGCCCAGCAACACATCTGCGCTGAAAGCATTTGGCCCTATCACCAGTATATCCTGCGTTTTATCCTTATTTATTGGCAGCAGGTTATTGTTATTTTTTAACAGCACCATTCCCTGTTCGGCTATTTTACGGGCAAGCTGTATATGACCGGCGCTGCGAACACTATCCGCGCCATAAGCGGCATAAGCCGATGTTGCGGGGTTATCATAAAATCCTAATTTAAACTCTGTTTTTAGCAATATTCTTACCGATGCATCTATCTCGCTCTCCGTTACCAGATTTTCTTTTACTGCTTCCATTACGTCGCTTTGCAGCAGGGTTGAGCAATCCAGGTCGACGCCCGCTTTTATGGCGGCGGCAGCCACTTGCACCCGGTTGTTTAATACTTTGTGGTTGGCCCAAATATCATCCAACGCGCCACAATCCGTTACTAAATAACCCTTAAATCCCCAGTCGTTCCTTAATATGCCCTGTAGTGTTTTGCTGATATTGCAGGGCTCGCCGTTTACCCGGTTATAAGCACCCATTACCGATGCTACCCCTGCATTAACCAGCTGATGAAAAGCAGGCAGATAAGTTTCCTGCAAATCCTTTTCATCAACAATGGCATTAAAAGAGCCTCGCCCGTTTTCTGGCCCGCTGTGGACCGCGAAGTGTTTGGCGCAGGCAGCGGTTTTTAAATAATTGGGATCATCCCCCTGCATACCCTGCACAAATGCCTTTCCCATTCGGCCGGTTAAATAAGGATCTTCTCCATAGGTTTCCTGTCCACGGCCCCACCTTGGGTCGCGGAAAATATTAATATTGGGCGACCAAAATGTTAAGCCCATATATTGCAAATGCTTATCCCGGGCAATGGCCAGATTATATTTAGCCCGTGCTTCGGTTGATATAGCCGTAGCCACCTGTTTCAGCAAATCATCGTTAAAAGTAGCCGCCATACCTATAGCCTGCGGATAAACAGTTGCCGATCCCGCACGGGCCACTCCATGCAGAGCCTCGTTCCACCAGTTGTAAGCCGGGATGCCCAGGCGCGGTACTGCCTGGTTTTGATAACCCAGCAAACCGATCTTTTCCTGTAAGGTAAGCTGCCCCAGCAAATTGTTGACCCGCTTATCCATTGGTAAAGCCGGGTTTAAGTAAGGTTTAACAGACTGGCTCTTCGCGGTAAGCGAAAAAATAGCTAAAGTGGTTGTGATTAAAACAAACTGCTGTATTCTTTTAAACATAGTTTAACGGTTGTATTAAGTAAATATAATTATACGCAAAGCATATATCCATCAATGCCTGCATATTCTTTTATAATTGGTTTCAGTGTGCAAATAAATTGATAGTCATTAATAAATACTTAATATCCCATTAACAACCCACCCGCTTATATATTATTAACGACAATTACGCAAAGGCATAAAACTAAGCTGTAAATATTAATTGCACCATACAATTATGCTAATTACATCCCGCTTTATTATTTTTTTGAAACTTGCGGGTTATTAATTATTTATTAATCACTTATTATTTACCGCGGAATAGTTTTACCGCATGAACTTAAAGAACACCCTTATCACTCTTATTGTATTAACAACCTGCTGCTCGTTTACCGGGAAGGGCAGGCGGACTACTTACCCTTATCAAAACCCCGCTTTACCCGTTGAAGCTCGTGTGGCCGATTTGGTAAGCCGAATGACCCTGACAGAAAAGATACGTCAGCTGGATATGTTTGAAGGCAAAACAGTATCAGACATGCAGGGGCATGATGCAGGTTCTATTTCGGATGAAAAGATCAAACAAACCATAGGATCAACCGGCATTGGCTCTATTCATGATTTTTATCCACTGAGTTCGGCACTTAGTAACCAGATACAGCAATACGCCGTTGAACACACACGCCTGGGCATTCCGGTGCTATTTATTGAAGAAGGCTTGCACGGCTATTCAGGCCTGGGGAGCACTTCATTTCCTATCCCTTTGGCATTATCCACTGCGTGGGATACTGTACTGGTAAATAAAATAGGCCACGCCATAGCTACAGAAACACGCGCGCATGGTATTGATATGATCCTCGGCCCGGTGTTATGCCTGCCACGCGATGCCCGCTGGGGTAGAACAGAGGAAACTTATGGCGAAGACCCGTACCTGGATGCCATGAACGGAATAGCCATGGTTAAAGGGTTGCAGGGACCAAAATTAAGCAGCCCCGATGCCGTTATTGCCGAACCAAAACATTTTGCTGTGCATGGCATACCTGAGGCAGGCAGTAATATAGCCGCTGTAAATATTGGTGAACGCGAAGCACGGTCGTCATTTTTATATGTATTTGAAAAAGCGGTAAAACAAGGCGGCGCATTAGGCATAATGGCGGCTTATAGCGAAATTGACGGCATCCCATGTGTGGATAATCAATGGCTGTTAAATCAGGTACTGCGCAAGGAATGGGGCTTTAAAGGCTTTGTTTTGTCGGATCTGGGTGCCATACGGATGTCGTACAATAGCCATCATGTAGCCGCTAACCCTGCCGATGCCCTTGCACAAACCTTTACCGCGGGCATGAGCATGCAGTTCTATGATTTTCCGCATGATGTTTTTATGGCATCGATGAAGGAGGCTATAAAGAATAAAAGCCTCAGCATAACCGATCTTAACCGTGCTGTAGCCGATGTATTAAAGATCAAGTTTAAATTAGGTTTGTTCGATAATCCATATATCGACCAAAACCTTACTGCTAAAGTATTTCACTCCGCACAACACCAGGAACTGGCATTGCAGGCTGCTAAAGAAAGTATTTGCCTGCTGAAAAACGATCAGCAGATCCTTCCTTTAAAAAATAACGTTCATTCGGTTGCTGTTGTAGGCCCGCTGGCAAAAAGCACTTATTTAGGCGGATATTCTAATACCGAGGATAAAGCTATCTCTATACTAGATGGTATAAAACAACGCGTTGGCGACTCTTTTAAGGTTGACTATGAAACCGGTTATGAACCCGATTCAGCCGCTAAGTTGCAAAAAGATTATCTGGATAAAGCCATTGCGCTGGTTAACCAATCAGATGTAGCCATTGTGGTTTTAGGTGAGGATATAAAGGAAGTGGGCGAGGGTAAGGACCGCGCCAACCTCGACCTGAATAAATTACAGCAAAACCTGGTAGAGAACATTTATAAAACAGGCAAGCCAACAGTAGTTGTATTATCCAATGGCAGGCCATTATGCATTAACTGGGTGGCAAAAAACATCCCGGCAGTTGTAGAAGCCTGGTTTGGCGGCGAAAAGGGCGGATTGGCTGTAGCCGATGTATTGCTGGGCAATTATAATCCATCAGGTAAATTACCCATCACCTTCCCACGCTCAACCGGACAGATCCCCTATTATTATAACCATAAACCATCATCAAGGCATATTTATGTTGATGAGGACAGTACCGCTCTATATGCTTTCGGGCATGGGTTAAGCTACAGTACTTTCGCTTATTCCGGTTTGCATATCAGCCCGTTAAAAATGCCAGCCAATGGTGTTGCAACCATTATGGTAACGGTTAAAAATACCGGGAATACGGAGGGTAGTGAGGTGGCCCAATTATATGTAAGAGATGTAGTATCAAGCGTAACCACACCAGTGCTATCCTTAAAAGGCTTTAACCGGGTAGATCTCAAACCCGGCGAAAGTAAAACGGTAACCTTTAAACTAAATGCTGCTGAACTGGCCGTTTGGAACAGGCAGATGAAGCATGTGGTTGAACCCGGTGAATTTAAAATTATGGTTGGAAGCGCTTCGGATGATATAAGGCAAAACGGAAGCTTATACATTGTTAAATAAGATGGCAGAAGAAATATCAACCACCTTACCGATGCCCTTCTTATCACCAATATATTTTTTTCGTTTCAGGATATTAACGAAACAGGTATAAATATTATTAAACCGAAAAATAAATACAATCGATTGCCGAATATTTTTAATAAGTGATTTTTAATGGTTTTTACAGTCAAAATTAATCTATTATTTATCTTTTATTAATTCTCTGCTCTTCTTTTGTCATCATATTATGAACCAGTTACCGTGCCGGTTAACCTTTAATCGGCAGCGGGTGATAACTTAACCAAACTATTAAAACCATGAACAATTATGCCCCAGCTCCCCCGTGATCAAAATCTTTGCGATGCAAATTTTAAGCCCTAACCAGGCGACCAACCCAATTAAACTTAATCATTAACAGAGAGACAATATGAAAAAATTAAAATACTTACTTATTCTTTTCTTGCTTTTCCCGCTTAGTTTGTTAGCCCAGCAAACCCAAATCAGCGGTAAAGTAACAGACTTAACAGATGGGTCAATACTTCCGGGGGTAAGTGTAAAAATTAAAGGCACTCCTTCCGGCACAGTTACTGACTTAACCGGCACATTTCACCTTACCGTAGCCAACCCCAATGTTATTTTGCTGCTATCCTATACAGGTTATGAAACCCGGGAAATTGTAGTGAAAAACATAAAAGCTGGTGTAATAGCTTTAACGGCTACTAATAAAAGCCTTGATGAGGTAGTAGTTGTAGGCTATGGCGTGCAAAAAAGAGCAACGGTAACCGGCTCTATAGCAACAATTCAGAATAAAGACATTGTAACAACAAAAAATGAAAGCGTTGTAAACATGCTAACCGGTAAAATTCCGGGTGTACGTATTGTTCAAACAACTGCCGAACCGGGGTCTTATGCCAATGATTTGAATGTCAGAGGTTTTCAAACCGCTCCATTAATTGTAATTGATGGTGTAATTGGCGGAGACCAGTCAACATTAGGCAGGATGGATCCAAATGAAATTGAAAGTATCTCTGTACTGAAAGATGCCGCGGCGTCTATATACGGTGTAAGGGCTGCTGGTGGCGCCATTTTGATAACGACCAAAAAGGGATCAACAAACGGACAAGTTAACATCAATTATTCAGTTAATGATGCAGTGCAAACATTTTTGGGAATGCCCCAGGGCGTAGGCGCTGTAGATTTTATGCTGCTGACTAATGAGGCTAATAAACGCGATTTCCAAAATAATTTTGTTAGCAACATAGCTCCGGTATATTCTTATGCAGATTTTCTACCCTATCTCAACGGCACTAAAAAATCTGCCGATTGGTCAGATCTTGTTTTCAACAAAACAGCCAACCAAATCAGCCATAATTTAAATATTGATGGCGGAACTGACAAGATAAGCTACTTCTTCAACTTTGGTTACCAGCAACAGGACGGCGTTTATAAAACCGGGGATTTAAACTACAACAAGTATAATTTCCGCTCAAACGTTACCATTAACGTAGCCAAAGGGTTAAAAGCGCAGATATTAACATCGGGCTGGATGGATCAGAAAAACTCGCCTTACACGCCTGAGTGGGAAGTTTATAAGTACACCTGGAACCAAATCCCTATAAACCAGATCTACGTTAATGATAATCCTTTATATCCTGCTGTAATGAAGGATAACCAGAACCCTGCTGTCATAACTAATGACGCTGAGGTAGGTTCAATTGTGGCCAAGAACAAAGACTTTACAAGCCAGTTAAACTTAACGTATAACATACCCGGCGTATCCGGACTAACTGCCAAGGCTATGTTTAATGTTGATTACGGGGTTTTTGACAATAATCAAATAAGAAACACATTTAATTTATACACTTACGATGCTGTTAATGATGTTTATTTACCACAAGCAATAAATTCACCGTCTGGTATAACCCGCCAATATTACACGCATTTTAATACCCTAAGCCAGGTAACATTAAATTATGCGCATACTTTTTTCCAGGATCATAACATAACTGCCATGATTACCTATGAGCAGAGCCATAACACCGCTGATAATTTTAATGCTTACCGGGACACTAATATACCTATCGACTATTTATTTGGAGGCTTGGCAAATTCAAATATGAGTGGTGGTCAGGATGCCGGTGCTTTACAGGATAATTCGCACAGAAGCTATATAGGAAGGTTTAACTACGATTATAAAGGAAAGTATCTTGCTGAATTCAGCTTTCGCCGTGATGGCACCAGTTTGTATCAGCCGGGGCCCGATCAATGGGGTTTCTTTCCAGGCGCATCAGTAGGTTGGGTTTTAACTAAAGAAAGCTTTATTCGTAACCTGGTTTCTGATAAAATCCTCTCCAACCTAAAGCTCAGGGCTTCTTATGGTAAAGTTGGCGATGAGGCTGGTAATGCATACAATTATGTAACCGGCTATACTTACCCTGTAAACTCTTATATTTTTGGCTCCACTCCCGTTAACGGCTCAGCGCCAAAACTTGGCAACCCGGGTTTAACATGGCCGGTAAGTACCATAAAGAATATAGGGCTTGATTTCGGCCTGTTTAATGGAAAAGTTGACGGAACTATCGAAGTTTTCAGAAACGACAGGACAGGGTTGGTAGCCACACCTTCCACAGTTTTACCCGGCACCGTGGGTGCTCCTACGCCACAGATCAACTACAACAGCGACAGGGTACAAGGTTTGGACTTTAGCATATCTTACAGGAACACCTTTGGCAAACTGGGCGTAAACCTTACCGGTAACATAGGCACAACCCGCTTAAAAGATATGAATGTTCTACAAGGTACTTTTGGCAACGAATTTCAACAATGGCAGGCAAGCCAATCAGGCAGATACCAGAACATATGGTGGGGCCCTACTTATGCCGGGCAGTTTACCAGTTACAAGCAAATACAGAATTATGGCGTGAACACGGGTGGAGGTAATAATAGTGTGATCCCTGGTGATTATTATTATCAGGATACGAACCATGATGGGGTGATAGATTCAAAGGATAACACGCCTATTGCTACTACCGATATTCCATTATATAATTATGGCTTCAACATTTCCTTAAGTTATAAAGGATTTGACATGAACATGCTTTTACAAGGCGCCGCCGGTGTTTACGTGCAATACGGCGAGCAATTTGCGCAGCCACTGATGTATCAGGGAAGTGCGTTAACCCGCTTTCTTGACAGCTGGCATACAGTAGATCCCAATGCAAATGTGTTTGACCCCAACACACAATGGGTACCAGGGTATTACCCGGCAATGGGCTCGCCAATTGCGCAAGGCACAAAAGCAATACAAAATGCCAGTTACCTGCGTGTAAAAACACTTGAATTTGGTTATTCCATATCCCCTTTAGTTTTGAAACACATAGGAGTTAAAAAATTAAGGTTTTACATAAACAGCTACAACCTGCTAACATTCACCGGGTTAAAGAATTACGACCCGGAACATCAGGGGCCTAATCCAACTAACATAAATAACAATAACGGTGCCGATGTATCATTGGGAGGATATACATATCCAGAGAACAGGACTTTTAACCTGGGAGCTAACGTTTCCTTTTAAACTATTGACATATGAAAAGTATACATAAATTAGTTATAGCAATATCGCTCACAGTAGGGGCTTTGGTAACTTCCTGCCAAAAGCTGGATATTGCGCCAACAAATATCTTCACATCTGATGTTATATTTAACAGTCAGGCAGGCATTACATCGTTTTTAGCAACTATATACCAGGATTTACCTATTGAGGATTTTAAATACGTGCCCAGCACAAATGATGGTGCTGAAAGTCCTGCAGGCTTTGAACACGGAGGTAATGACTGGCAGGAATTTTATAACGAAGCCGCATGTACAGGCGAAGAGGTTGGCCCCTGGAGCGGTATGGATATTGGCACAGGCTTTGGCTTCTGGCCATACGGCGATATCAGGAATGTTAACATCATGATAACTGAGCTGCCTAAGCATGTTGCTGACTTAACCCAAACGGGTGTAGATCAGCTTTTAGGCGAAGCCCACTTTTTAAGGGCTTACTATTACTTTGGTTTGGCTAAACGTTATGGCGGCGTACCAATTATAACAGTTGCGCAAGATCCGGGTGCACCATTGGCAACATTGCAGGTACATCGTGATAAGGAACAAGCCGTTTGGGATTTTATCGCCTCCGAACTTGATCTGGGTTACAAAATGATGCCCGCAACCAGCGATGCAGGCAGGGCTAACAAATATGTTGCAGCAGCGTTAAAATCGCGGGCAATGTTATACGCCGCGTGTGTTGCCAAATATGGCTCAGTAAATTACGTTGACGGAGAGGCACGTGCATCAGGTTTAGCAGGCATCCCTGCCTCGGCAGCTACCGGATATTTTCAGGCAGCTTATGATGCCGCAAAATTACTCGATGGTGTGTACTCGCTTTATAATGCAACCCCGGGGGATAAGGTACAGAATTATGTTGATCTGTTCCTGAAACCCAACAGCCCTGAAAATATATTTATAAAACAGTATTCTATAGCTAACAATACAGCTCATAGCTGGGATGATACAATGTCGCCGCGCTATTTTACAGCTAATGCACTTTCCCGCTCATACCCAACATTAGATTTGGTACAGCTTTGGGGCGCTTTGCCTATAATCAACTCCGACGGCACACCTACGCGTTACGATAACCGTGCACAACTAATGCAGCAGCTTGAACCAAGGCTACAGGCTACCATTTATTTCCCGGGAGCAACCTTAAGAGGGCTTACGTTTGATATGCAAAGAGGTATTTATCCATCTTTTAGCGGAACAGCGGCTGCAGAAGTTGCAAAACCGGCAAACTCACGCTCATACATACTTGCAAGTTCTACATCAACACTGTACCAGGGTGTGCAGGTTATTGGCTTTACAGGGCCATGGACAGGCGATGACGAATTAACGCGCACAGGTTTTTATGTACGTAAATATATTGATTACACCAGGCCACAAGCAACGGTTAATCTGAACACGAGTGTACAGCCATGGATAGACCTTCGTTATGCGGAAGTATTGTTGAACCGTGCCGAAGCTGCTGTTGAATTAGGCAATACCAGTGATGCATTAGCTGATATCAACCTGATAAGGGACAGGGCCGGTGCGGCACTTTATTCGTCTATCGACCTGACTAAAGTACGTAATGAAAGATGCATGGAGCTTGCCTTTGAAAACCAGTATTACTGGGACCTGAAAAGATGGCGCACCGCTGATGTGGTGTTGGACAAAGCGCATTTTAAAGGCCTGATGCCATACTATGTGTTTGATGAAAATAAATACATTTTCCTTGCCGAACCCGAATTGTTTAACCGTGAATATACCTTCCCGAAACAAGATTATTATGAACCAATTCCGGGTGGAGAAATTGCAAAGAACCCGAACTTACTCCCTAATAATCCTGGTTATTAAAAAATTAATAAATAAAAGACATGAAAAAACTGATTAATATAATTTTGATGGGCGTGGCGATACTTGCGAGTTCTGCGTGCACAAAAATAGATAATTACCCTGGCCCCAACGCTTCATTTCAGGGTACTTTAATATCATCAACAGGTGGCAATTTCCCTACCTCAGGCGGCAGTACCCAAATTTGGCTTCAGCAAATAGGCTGGACCGCTCCGCAAACTATCCCCAGTAAATTTGATGGGACCTTTGAGGACACTCAACTGTTTAGCGGGGGCTATAAGGTTGTGCCTACCGGTGGTGCCTTTTGGCCTGTTTATGACACTGTAACCGTCAATCTTACTAAGGGCACAACGCATAACTTTACCGTTACGCCTTACCTGGTGATCAAAAATTTTACCGCCACTTTAAACGGTACAACACTAACCCTCACGTATGATATTGATGCGCCGATAGTAGCTGGTTTGCCAACTATTAAGGACACCCAGCCTTATGTTAATACAACTGCCCTGGTAGGTACAGGAGCTTCAATACAGGTTTTCTCTGACGCGAATGCCGTAACCATCAATAAAGACTTTGTTGATATGACCGCAGCCGATAAATCGATGACCTTAACGGTGCCTAATCTTATACCGGGCCGTACATTTTTTGTACGTGTTGGGGTGCGTTTAAGCGATAGTTATAACAGCTCCAATTTTTCTAACATAATACAGGTAGATGTTCCTAAACAATAATCTTAAGTAAAAGGAAATGAAATTCACTAAAATATTGATGGTATGTTCCATCGTCGTAATAGCATTTACAGTTATTAGCTGTCAAAAAGTGCAATATAAATCCAGAGATACCTCGTACCTGAAACCACCGCCTAAGGATACAACACCAGTGGTAATTGATACCTCGGTTGTAATAGACAATTGCGATGTAGTTGATGGCTGGCAGGTAGTGGGCTCACCGAGTGAAGTAACAACCGGGCAAAAGGAAGGGAAAGGCTTTTTGCAGGCAACATTAGCTGCCGGACAAAGCTTTGAGCAATTTATTAAAACGCTGCCAGCTCCTGTTAAAACTAAGGTAACCCTAAGTACCGGCGAATTAAAATTCTGGTTTTACGTTCAGGATGTTTCCCTGTTAAAAGATGGACAGATACAGTTTAGTAGTGCAGGCGATCCGGATAAAAATCGTATTGGCTGGCCTCTGGCTACACTTATCCCTACATTAAAAAATGGCTGGAACTTTTTAGAGCTGAAATTTAGCGATCCTGGGGCACAAATTACGGCAGATGGAGGCCCGGACCTGACGGCCATGAATTTTATAAAGATATTTTTTAATACCACAGGCAATGTAGCTACAGCTCAAAACTATGGTCTCGACGATATAAGGGTTGCAGCGATACCCCCACCTCCACCTGTGGAGATCGATAATTGTGATGCGATTGATGGCTGGCAAGTTGTAGGCACACCGGTTGAAGTAATAACCGGCCAAAAAGAAGGGAAAGGCTTTTTGCAGGCAACACTGGCTACCGGGCAAAGCTTTGAGCAGTTTATTAAAACACTGGCAGCCCCTGTTAATACAACTGAAACCATCGCAACAGGGCAACTACAGCTCTGGCTATATGTTCCGGATGTTTCGTTGCTGAAATTAGACGGACAGATACAA
>JAMFSA010000213.1 GCA_026225055.1 Mucilaginibacter xinganensis
GGATCGCCAGTTTCCAGATCAGCGCGAATGACCTGGCTTTATTGACCGGTTACGAATTGAAGAATTTAGGCACGTTGGCCGATCTCGATGCCTACAACAAACGCGAACGCGCCGCCCATCCCGAAGGCGAGAACGAACTTTATGCCAAATGGCAGCAAAGTATGTACATGCACAGCATGTTCAGCGCGCATAATGAGGTGCTGGACAATAATCGCTACCCTGATTTAGTTTGGAGCAAACTGGAAGAATATATTTAAATAATTTCATGATTTCAGAAAAAATACAGCGCCTTTTTCCAATTCGCTTTAAGCCTGCTCATTTATCCATTGCTCGGCGAGGCTAACCTCGCTGAAGAACTGCGTAGTAATGATCCCGGCCATAATATCGATGCTTTTCCGGGCGGCGAGTTCGCTGAAGGTGCCGGGAGAAAATACATGCGCTAAATACTTTAACCCGGCCTTTTCCATCATAGGGAACCAGGTATTGCCTACCCATTCGGCAGCTTCCGACCAATTGCCCAGGACATGCGTATTATCATTCACGATCCGGTCACTTTTTTTCTGCCGCAGATAATCCAACATGATCAGGCAACCCTGTTTGACAGATGCTTCATCATGAAAACCGGTCCAGTCGACATCCAGCCTCCGGTGCGTTTGGTTATAATTGATGGTAATGTGCCGGTCGCGGTAAAAGGTCGTGGTCCGGGTGACTTCCGGCTTTTGCGTATTATGATGACCGAACGCTGGGGCAGTTCCGATGAGCTGGGCATTTTAAAACAGATCGGCGCAAAGATCAGCTAAAGCTTAGCGCCGGTCCCGTTCCAGGTTATAAGCGACCAGGTATTCCCAGCCATTCAATTTGATTTCTTTTAGATCTGGTACTGGATTGGTTTGTTGAAGACGAACTTGTACGATATCAAGCATCCCCAGTAAGTGCTCAGGGCCCGCTTTCATACTGACTACAGCATGATAATTCTTCTGGATCAACAATTTTTCCTTGGTAGTCATTAGACCCAGCGTCCATTTCTCCGCAGGTTTAAATCCGCTCTCTTTTGCCTGGTTCTGTAAATTATAAAGGTATTCTTTAGCGAGCCTGTCCGCAGATTGCTGGTCGCTCATCTTATTTCTTTTTCGGCGTAGCGGTCAGATCGCCAGATGATGATTTTTTTCCGGTCTGGTAATCGGAAGTTTTTTTGGTTTGGTTTTCCGCCGGGGCTTTCTTGACATTCTTACTGCCTTTATCTTTGCTCATGGTTAATGTTTTAATAGCAACGCATAATGTTGCCATTTGTTATAATAAAACAAGGCGGCTGTTCTCCTGTTGTCAAAATTAAAAACTATGGGCAAGCAACACGATACTTTTCCAAACGAACAGCCGGAAATCCCGGCACCAAAACCAACACCGGAAATTAACCAGCCTTCCGATCCGGGAAATCCCGAAGTGCCGCAAGAAGATCCGCAAGTCATACCTGACGAATTTCCGCCGGAAGAGCATTTACCTGAAACGCCCATCGAGCGAAAGGTGATTTAACGCTATTATTGCTTAAGTTTAGCTTCCATACTTTGGGTGGTATGCGGCACTGCTCGCAGGCGTTCTTTAGGGATCAGTTTGCCCGTCGTGCGGCAAATCCCGTAAGTCTTATTTTCGATCCGCGTAAGCGCGCCTTCCAGTTGCTCAATGAACTTCTTCTGACGCGCGGCCAGTTGATTGGTTTGTTCCTTCTCCATTGTCGCCGAACCGTCTTCCAGCGTTTTACCTGCTATTGCCGCTTCGTCGCCATTAGAGTTAGCGGCGCTAAGTGAGCCGGCGAGATCCGCCAGTTCTTCGCGGGCGGCCTTAATTTTATAGATGATAAGTTCCTTAAACTCCTTTAGTTCAGTATCCGTATATTTTGTTTTGATCTTCTCTTGCATGATGCTGTTAAACGTTCGATAAGGGATTTAGTTTAAAAAATCCGGCATGTTCCCAAGGGCCGCCCAAATACCGCCAAAGATCTAAACCGCAGCGCTGATCTCAAATGGCTAAAATCCAGCCGTCAGCTCTTTCATCAACGCTTTGGCCCGGCTGGAAGGACTTTATTCTGCACCACGATATGCGGCCAGAATCCTTGCCTGTCCTGCGGGATCAGCACATCAGCGAAATAGGCGCTTAAACGCCGGTGAAAATAAATAAGGGACTGACTTTCAACCCGGTAGTCCACTCTCCCGCCCAAATTTATCAAACCGGTGACTTGTAAATCACAGGGCGCGATATTCAAACCTGTTAAACCAACTATTGTACTTTCGTTATCCGGCAACTGGTGGAATAACGTCAGGTGCGCCTTTAAAAAATTGCGTTCCGGCGAGGAGTGCGCTAACCGCATCCGATCAAAAAATGCCTGGCTTTCCGCGTCAAGCCGCAACGTCAGGATGAGTGTCATAATTTTTTTTTCATTTCCGCTCTTTAAACCCATTCATAAATTTAAAACAAAATCGTCTTCCCATACTTATTGAAATCATGGTAAAACTATTCGTCGGCGGATACCCCTCAACTTTTACGGAACTGGAGATTGTGCAGCTGGTCAGCCCTTACGCTACTGTGGTCACCATCAAAATTGTCAGGGATAAGATCAGCAAAAAATCCAAAGGCTATGCCTTCCTCGAAATCGCCGATATAGCCGGCGCGGACAACGCCATGGACGCGTTGGATGGCTTGAAAATGGATGGCCGGGTCTTAAAAGTCAACAAAGTCGCCGAACTAACCGGGGAGTTACTTTCGCACGATAAACCCAAACGGCCGAGGCAGTTACCCAGATAAATAATTATTTTTCAGCGCCAGCCTTACCCTTCAATTCATTACTGATGCTTTCATGAAAGGCCTGCACGAAAGCGTTCTTTAAAATGCCCACGAAAGTCTGCCAGCCACTGGTCTTGGGATCCTTGATATTGCCTTTCAGCGGGATGATCGTGGCGATCTTTTTGGTCTTCGGGTTTTTGACCACTTTGGCGAACAGGCCGATCACCGCTTTTTTGGCGACACGGAGTATCCCGCCTTTCTTTTTAATATCCTTTTTAACATCCAGCACCTTCAGGTTACTGATAAACGGTTTGATATAACCGTTCATTTCGCTATTGGTCAGCCTGAGCTTGCTGAAAATGTCAATGTCGCCCCTTTCAATATCAAATTTGACATTTGCTTCCAAAAAGCCATTCAGCGCCAGTAAATTCATCTTGGTGAGTTGCAGCCCGGCATCAAAATCCGGTACATCTTTTAACACATTCACCTTCGCGTTTATTTTCAAATGTCCGCCGCCGATAGACGTACCGCTCACCGTCAACGTCGACGGCAAAGGATCGCCTTTTTTCTCGACATTCTCCAGGTTCAGCGCCGTCAATTGCATATGGTCGATGTGCAGGTCGGTATTAGGCTTTTTTTGGAAGTCCAGGTAAGCGAACCGGCCGTCATTAATCTGCAGTTTATTTATATTGATCGGCATCAGCGCCTTAACCGTCCTGGTCCAGCTGTCTTTAGAAGGTTCCTTGGAAATATCCTCCGTCGCCAGGATATCGATCACCGGCTGGTCCAGTTCCACAACGCCCACCAAACGGCCCTTAAAGATCGCGCCCCATTCCAGCGACAAGTCTGTATGTGCAATCGTTAAAAATGGGTACTTAGCCGGGTCGGTTTTCTTTTTCAGCACCAGGCCATCGATCGCGTAAGCTCCCCGGATCAAATGGATATCAATATCATCCACATGCCCGGTATACCCCGGCAGCTCATTCAACTTTTTGTTCACATAATTTTTGACCATACCCGGCAAAGCCAAGCGCAGCACCACAACAGCCAGCACCAACAGCACGATAATAATATAAACCAGTTTTAGTTTACTCAAATAAGTTTTTGCCGCTTGAAACTTTGATTTTTTAACCGCCATACCTTAGCAACCAGCAGCAGCACAGATTGTTGAAAATATTTTTTTGAGTTATCTACCACCAAGTAAAATAATCGCATTTACCTTTATATCATTCAACGCGGCGTCTTAGTTGCGATTGTGATAAGGTTTAGGTTTAAAGTCCCCGCGCGCGATGCAAGGGGACTTTATTTTTAAATAACTTTGCAGCTATGGATCAAACCCAAGCCGTAAGCCTTATCCAAAACGCGATCACCAGCGATCAACCCCAGCAGTGGGCCGACCTCGGCTGCGGCGCCGGCACATTCACCTTGGCGCTCAACAGCATTCTCCCAGCCTGCAGCCAGCTGACCCCCATCGACAAACAAACCCAAAACCTCCCCAATTTCTTTAAGGCCAATTTTGAAAAAGACGACCTGCCCCTATCCGGCCTCGACGGCATCCTCATGGCCAATTCCATCCATTTTATCCGCGACAAAACCAAACTTATCAAAAAGCTCGAAAGCTATTTCTCAGCTAAGCCCACCTTCCTCATCGTCGAATACGACATCACCCGCTTCAGCCCCTGGGTGCCCTATCCCCTCAACTACCAAAAACTCCAAAAACTATTTACTGAACTCGGCTATAGCTCCCTTACCAAATTAGCCGAACTGCCATCCCGCTTCGGCGGCCTCATGTATTCTGCACTTATCCGTTTATAACCGTTTCTATTCGTTTAAAACACCCTTTTTCTACTTCCACTCCCCACGTTTGCCTCAACAAAAAATGCAAACACATGAGATTCACCTTATTTTTTATCGCACTCTTCGTTACTGTCGGCTGCCTGTTAGGCGCCCCGGTAAACAATCCATTCCCAAACTTTGGAGCAGTTATCATCCTTTGGTTCGTCTATTACCTCGTTACCCTGCCAGGCCGCAGACGCAGACAATACTGGTATAACCGCAGAAAACTCCAGGACGAATACATGCGCGCCTATATCCGCAAAAACAGCCGCTATTGTTAACAGTTATCTACCACCACCAGCTACACTGTTATATAACTTTGTAACATGAAACATATCGTGATAGGCGACATTCATGGGCGCGACAATTGGCAAGAAATCAATATAAAGAATTACCATAAGATCATCTTTATTGGCGACTATGTCGACAGTCATACCTTATCTGACCATGCGATCCTTGAAAACTTTAAAAAGATCATTAGTTTGAAAAAGCGCCACCCGGAAAAAGTAGTTTTATTATTAGGAAATCATGATGTGCAGTACATGCACTTTCCGCGCTATCAATGTTCAGGTTTCCGACCTTCAATGCAGCCGCAGCTGACCACTTTGTTCAATAAAAATCGCGGGCTTTTTCAAATGGCATATCAGCGTGGTGACCATATTTTCACTCATGCTGGCATCACGAATTCCTGGCACAATGAGTTCCTTTTACTGCCTATATTGAAGACCCTGCAAACAGAAAACGATACGATCTCCGATCTGATCAACAAAGTCGAAAACACTACCCACCGCTACTTGCTCTATGCCACCAGCATTTACCGCGGCGGCTATAGCAACGGCAGCTTTCTATGGGCCGACTATAAAGAAACCTCGGTAGATATGCTCAACGATTACCACCAGGTGGTCGGCCATACACAAGTCCCCGACATCCACACGATCAGTTACAGCAATAAGTCAGTCACGTTTATAGATGTGCTGAATGACCAAACCAAATTCTATGAACTCGATATATAGCTATATAACATGAAACATATCATTATCGGCGACCTGCACGGCCGCGATAGCTGGAAATGGGCGAATATGGCCGGCGCAGGCCGCGTGGTTTTCCTTGGAGATTACGTCGATAGTTTCAAGCGCTCCGATGATGTTATCCTGGACAACCTGCAGGCGATCATCACGCTGAAAAAGTCTTACCCGGAAAAGATTGTTTTGCTCTTAGGAAATCATGATGTACAATATCTCCATTTCCCGAAATACTATTGCCCAGGCTTTAGAGCCTCCATACAGCCGGAACTGACAAAACTCTTTACCGAAAACCGCGACCTCTTCCAAATTGCCTACCAGCGTAGAAATTTTATTTTTACCCATGCCGGCATTTCCAACCAATGGTGGCGGGCACTTCGCTGTTCCTTTACTTACCATATTCTTTGCCATACAGGCGACACCATAGCAGACACGATTAACCGCATTGAACGCGAGACCCAAAACTCCAGTATTTTTGCTTACAGCCGCTATCGCACCGGCCACGACAGCGATGGAGGCCCGCTTTGGGCCGATATGGTCGAGACCTGGACCGATTCACTGAATGGCTACCATCAATTTGTCGGCCACACTCCGCAGGGTCAGCCCATCGCGTCCGTTTCCCGCGGAAAATCCATTACCTACCTCGACATACTTCATAAACAAATATATTTCCACGAAATCCATTGCTAATGAAAACCATTTACTTCATCCGCCATGCCCAAAGCCAGGCCAACGCCGGCCAAGCCACCTTTGACAATGAAACCATAGGACTTACCGAAACCGGCGAACAGCAAGCACGACAACTCGCACAAACGCTGACCGGAACACCAGACCTGATCATCTGCTCAAAATATATCCGTACACAATTAACCGCTGTTCCCGTGATCGCCAAACTCCCAAATACTCCGGTCGATATACTACCGCTCCATGAATTCACTTATCTATCCCCAACCATTTGCGCCGGTACAACCGCTCACCGCAGGCAAAACTGGGTCTTTGACTATTGGGAAAGCTGCAATCCCAGTTTTGTTCATGGCGTTGGCGCCGAATCCTTCGATCAATTTATGACGAGAATAGAAGAATGCCTTGCCATTCTACAAACAGACAAAGCGCAAAACATGTATGTTTTTACCCATGGATATGTCCTCCGTGCCATCTGGCAGATTCTGCTCGGACACAAATTCCCATCCGAATATGAACGCATGCACCATTTCCACCACCATATGGGCCTGCTTGAGGTACCCAACACCTGCATTTTCAAAGCCAATTTTAACAATAATGAATGGCAAATCGTTGAGCCTCAGCTACAGGATTTTTTATTCCCATAAATCTTAGGTCTCCAACCTCTTTGCTACCCAAAGCCCCACCCCGATCCAGGCAATTTTGTCCTGTCGCCGGCAACCACCATGTAAGCCCTGCGACGGAAAGTTGTTTGACATCCAGGGAAGAAACATTACTCTGCTAAACCCAGGGAATCCGGCGAAAGTGAGCGTAAAACCGCAATACCCGAAAGCGCCGGGGCAGGCTGAAATGCCCATATCGTAGGATATGACGTGAGTATTCCCAAACCAAGATATTCAAGGGGAGCCCCAAAAGGCTCCCTTTTGTTTTATATGGACTACAAACGCAAACGCCGGCATGCGGTCAAACTACCGCATTACCAGGTCGCAGAAATTAAAGCACTTGGCCATAGCCACGAGATCGAGGCTTATCTTCGGTCCTGTGAAGTCTGGAGCCAAGCAAAAAACAAGCTGCAAGAGATTTACTATTATATACAGGACGAAAGCGGCCGCCGCAAAAATTTTTATGCGGCCGGTTGGCAGAATGAACTTGGCCACTGGCAAGTCGCTGCGCCTAATTATACAGGTTGTCTTGGTCACCCAGCTTTGACGAACATTCCGGGCAAAGAAGACTATGCCTTGCTTTTTGAAACCTATTTTGATTACCTGCGCCATCCCGACATATCAAGTACAACAGCACACATCATCATCTTAAATAGTCCATGCTTATTACAAGTCGGATTAGCCAAAGCCAAAAGCTTCAACAAAACCCGGACATTTTTCAACACCTCTTTGCCGATACCCTAAAAACATTAAATTTGGGACACCAATGGAAACCATAGAACAGGCCTACATCACCCATCCGACCGATAACCCCGGACAATTCATCCTCGAATATCCCGGCGGAAGACGCGTGCTCGTCGAGATTGACCCCGAAACCCAAAAAGAAACATTCATCCGGGAACTTTAAGCGAAAAATACCGACCACAGCTACACAGCTACATTTTATTTTTTTACGGAGCAAGATGTCCTTTTGTCGGACGGAAACGGATTTGCGCCGCCAAAAGGACTCTTGCCCTAAAGGGTAGCTGTAAAACCTCGCAACTCGTTTTCCCTATGCCTGAAGATCCAAAACGAAAAGGGCGTCCGCCAAAAAAGGAGGGTAAACGGACTTTTAAAGTCGATGTCAGGTTTACGGAAGAAGAATATAAACTCATCACTGCAATGAAGCTGACGCTGGGTATTAGTAAGACGCAATTGGTCAGGGCACGGGTGCTGCATAATGGAGCCGGCACTCTCATTAATGCTAAAGACCTTATCCGGCAGCTAAATGAGATCGGCGCTGAACTTGGGCGTTCCGGTAATAACCTGAACCAATTGGCCCATTATGCCAATATATTAAATCAAAAAAACATCCTGTCCCCTGTGGTCGTGGAAAGATTTAGCCTGCTGCTGGAAAGCCATTTAAAATCGCGGACGGAGCTGGATACATCATTACGGAAGATTATCCGTAGCCTGGGTCATTGATATAAGGTTATCTACCACTATAACCATATACATAGCCCGATATTCAGTTCTATATCCAGCTACACGGTTACATGGTCGTTAAATTTCTGAAACCTTCCGCCACTTTTGGAGGTGTTTTTTATAACACGGACAAAGTCAGCTTGAACAAGGCCGAGCTTATGGTCGCTGGAAATTTTGACGCGCTGAATGGCCTTGACGAAATACGTCCGGCTGATTACCGTAACCACCTAAAAGCGGTCTCAGCGCTTAACAAAGGTGTCCGTCAGCCACAGCTACATGTCGCTATTTCGACTGAGGGCCATAGTCACGATAAGCACGAACTTACCGCAATAGCTATGGCGTGGCTGGAAAAAATGGGTTATGCCGGGCAACCCTACCTTATTTTCTTTCATAAGGATACGGAGCATAACCATGTGCATATCGTCAGTACCCGGATCGACCATGAGGGCAGAAAGATAAGTAGCGCTTTTGAGCGTGTTCGGGCCGTTAAAGCAATGAACCAAATCATGGGCCTGGATGAGGATAAAGCTGTGCAAAAGGATTTAGAGAAAGCAATGTCCTATTGCTTTTCCAACGTTGCTCAATTTAAGCTGATCCTCGAAAAGCAAGGCTATACGATCAAAGATAATGACCTGATCAAATTTGGAATAAAACAGACGGAACTGGACTTTGGAAAGATTCAATTCCGCGACCCTGATCCGCGTCGTGCTACTCAACTGAAAGCCATTTTTAAAAAGTATGCCAACCAACAGGATGTAGCCGGCTTTGCGGAATATTTGAAAACCAAAATGGGTATCGAACTGGTCTTTCACTCAAAAGACGGTAAACCAGCTTATGGCTACACAGTTATAGATCATGCTCAAAAGAACGTTTACAAAGGCAGCCAGATCATGCCACTAAAAGAATTGCTGGCCTCAAAAGAAACTAAACATCCTTTGCAGCAGCTACGACAAACAAGTCATGAAAGTAAAGTTAATTCAAATATACCCTCGCAGCAATTCCAACAAATAAGCCAAAAGGAACAAGATACATCGCTACGTATCAGTATCTCCAGCGACATCGACGACGAAGCTATTCACGGGCCGCGCCGGAACCGGAAGAAAAAGGCCCGCACTAACCACCGCTAATATTTAATACCCCTATTTTTCATGACGCGTGTTTTCAACCTCTCCGGCGGCAAGTGCTCCGCCTATATGACCATTTTATCCCAGCCGACACCCGACGATATTGTATTATTTACCGATACCGGCCGCGAACATCCGGCTACTTATAAGTTCCTGGACGAGATAGAAAAGAACGAGGGCTTTAAGGTCCATCGCGCGGCCTATACGCACCGGAGAAGCCCTGGTCAAACCGGCTTTGATGCGCTGACTAATTGGAAGCGGTACCTGCCCAACCGGGTTAAACGGATTTGCACGGTTGAGCTGAAAATCATGGTAGCCCGGCGTTACCTGCGGCCACTTGTCGGTCTGCGGTTTGAGCAATATATCGGTTTTCGGGCAGACGAGGAACGAACGACGGGTCAAAAACTATCGAAGTACCTACAAAGGGACGATAACCAAGTTCCCGCTTTATGAAAAAGGCATCACCAAAGCAATGGTCGATGCCTTTTGGCTTTCTAAACCATACACTTTGGAGATACCGCCCATACTTGGTAACTGTGATTTGTGTTTCCTGAAGGGAAAGAACAGCATCATTAAGATTATGGCGCAATACCCGGAATTAGCCGATAAATGGATTGCCGATGAACATCGTTCGGGCAACACCTTTTTCCCGGACGTTTCTTACGAACAACTACTTACCATCGCTAAAAAGCAGTCAAAGCCCTTCGATCTTCAGGAAGCGCGGCCTGCTTATAGCTGTCATTGCAACTAACATGATCATTCTTATCGGCAACCAAAAGGGCGGCGCGGGCAAAAGCACCGTCACGCTTTTGCTCGCGAACTACCTCACCCAGGCGAAAATGAAGCCGGTTACGGTGATAGATATGGATTATCAACAGTCTATCGCGCAGAAATACGAGCGTGCGAAATTGCTGGAGAATACCGAGCCCTATACGGTGGTGGCCGCCAGCCTGGAGCATTTTCCCGGCATGAAAAACATCATGTGCACCGATGATGCGCAGATCGTCTTGATCGACCTCCCGGGCAAGCTGGATGACGATGGTTTGATAGCTGTTTTCGAGTCCGCCGATTTGGTGATCTGCCCTTTTTCTTATGACGAGTTCAGCTTTGAATCGACGATATTGTTTTCAGTTGTGCTGCGCAAGATCAACGAAAAAGTACCGCTGGTTTATGTTCCCAACCGGGTAAAAGCCAATGTCAAATATGAAACCCGTGTCGACGTCGATGAACAACTGGCCAAATTAGGGTACGTGACCGGCGCCCTGCCTGACCGTGTTGATTTTCAGCGGGTCAGCACCTTCCAAACTCCCCTTGCTATCCTGCCGGTCGTGCTTAACGCCTTTGACACCATTTACAAACAATATTTCCATGAGTGAGATCAAATCATTGGCTGACCAGCTCCGCAGCAATATCAATAAGCAGGGGTCGCCTAAGGAAAAAAACAAGGCACCGCCGGTTCCGGAAATCCTCGAACGTATCCGCAAATACGATAACCGCGACCACAAAAGCCTGATGCACATCCGCTTTGATACGGATACCATCAAAATGCTTAACCAATTCAAAATGGCTACCGGCGTCGATGTCACCAAGCTGGTCGCCTTTTCCGTACATCACCTGCTCGAACAACACCCCGAGCTTAAATGCATCATCAAACAATTTATCCAACAGCTTGAACTATGAACTGGTTGCATTTCTTAAACTGGGTGGCAGGGCTTTATTTGATTTATTACCTTGCCCACATCCTTTTCGACTACTCGCGTAACAGGCGGCCGCACGCCAGCTTTTCCGGCGAGCTTACTTTCACCGAAGACATTTCACCCAAAAAGATCGAGCACCTGCCGGATAAAACCGAAAGCCCGCCAAAACAAGCACCAAAAACTGAATCAGCCATCATCGGTTCCGGCGGTGTTTCCCTTAAAAATCTCTTTAGCCTTTGCCGCGAGGAAGCCATTATTTACACCCGACCGGTCAGCTTTTAACTCGATGATCTTATTACAAGCACCCGGCCTTGACGAGCTCCAGCAAGCCGAGGACCAGCTCCACTCCTCCTTTTTCTCCGCCCTTGATGTCGCCCTCGTGATCGCCGCAATTTTCGGCATTGTCGGGAGCCTCCGCATCTATTACAACTGGCAAATGGGCGAAAAGGAGATCACTTATGAAGTTTCCGCATGGTTCTTCGCCGCGCTCTTTATGGTGCTGGCCGGCATATTTCTCCGGGCCGTCTTCGGCCTTTAACCAAACCATTTAATACCACAACCCCTATTAAAATGAACTTTCTGAAAAAAATATGGGCGACAGCTATGCTGTTCGTCTTTGGAACCATTACGGCCTTCGCCCAAAACGGCGTCAATGGCCTGAACACCGCGACCACCACCCTGAAAACCTATGTGGATCCCGTAACCAATATCACCCTCGTCATTGGCGGGATCGTCGGCATTGTCGGCGCGATCCGCGTCTATTCTAAATGGAACAGCGGTGACCAGGATATCAATAAAGAACTGATGGGCTGGGGTGGCTCCTGCGTCTTTTTGGTCGTATCAGCCTTAGTCATCAAAGCTTTCTTTGGCCTGACCTAATGGCAAAGCGTTTCGCTGTCTATAAGGGGCTACAGAAGCCCCTTATGTTTAAAGGCTTCAAAGGCAAATTCATCTATTGGGGCATAGGTTGCTTACTCGCCGGTTTGGTCTTTGGCGCACTCACCATGACTTTGGTTAATGGCTGGCTGGGCGCCTTAGTGCTGGCCGGCTGCATCACCGGCGGGCTTTTCTACATCGCCGGGCGCCAGAAAAAAGGCCTATATGTCAAGACGCGCAGCGCGTCCATTCATATTCATTCCCCGAAATTCAAACATCTCAAACGCTATGCCTTCCAAAAAGACATTTGACCTGCCTTATGTCGGCGTCGATAAAAGCGGACCACATGAATTGCTCATTGGCAGCGACGGCAGCCTGTCAATCCTCATCCGGCTCCATAACCCGGTGATCCGCTATTCGGCGTCACCGGTAGCTTATGAGGAGTTTCACCAATTGATGACTGGTGTCGTCAAGGTTTTAGGTGACGGATATATCCTGCAAAAGCAGGACATCATTAGCCAAAACACTTACCCGCTGAAACCCTCAGGCGAATACCTGCAGGAAAAGTATAATGCGCATTTCGCCGGGCGTGATTTCCTGGCTATACAAACTTATCTCACCATTACCCGGCCGGTTAAAAAAGGCGCGTTCTATGTTTACGATCATAAAACCTTGGTGGCATTCCGTCAGGCCATAGCCAAGGTGACCGACATATTAGATGCCTCCGGCACGGGACCGGTGATCCTTAAAGAGAAAGAGATCAATGAACTGGTTATGCGCCTGCTGGCGATGGATTTTAAAAGCGAAAGTATTTCGCTCGATAATTACCAGCCTACTGACACCGAGATCAATATGGGTAGTCGCGCCATTCGCAGCATCAGTCTGGTCAATACCGATGCCATCGACCTGCCGCAGGAAGTCGGCACGCATATCGAGCTGAATGAAAAAGACACGCTCCGTGGTTTCCCGATAGACTTCCTGTCATTTTTATTCAAATTGCCGGATTTCGAGGTGCTGGTATTCAACCAGGTGATCGAGATCCCTAACCAGTCCATGACACTCAAAAAACTTGAGCTGAAAAAGAAACGGCATTCGGGCATTCCCGACCCTGCGAATCAGCTTTGCGTCGAGGATATCGATCTATTGCTCAATGATGTGGCGCGGGAGAATCAGTTACTGGTCAATTGCCATTTCAATATATTGATGGTTTGCGAAAAAGAACAACTACAGAAGTCGGCCAATTTTATTGAAAGCTCGCTCTTCTCCTTGGGTATAGTCCCGAGCAAGAATGCCTATAACCAATTGGAACTGTTTCGCTGCGCACTACCGGGTAATGCGATTGAACTTAAAGAATATGATTGGTTCCTGACGACTTGCGATGCGGCACTCTGTTTCTTTCTAAAGGAGGCCATGCCGCAGGACGAGCCTTCTGATTTCCTGATCCGATTCACTGACCGGCAAGGCATACCGGTGGGTATCGATCCCGCCGACCTCCCGATGCGTACCAACCGCATCAACAACCGCAATAAGTTTGTGCTGGGCCCGAGCGGTTCCGGAAAGAGCTTTTTCATGAATGCGCTGATCGAGCAGTACATGCTTTTTAACATGGACATGGTGATAGTGGATACCGGTCACTCCTATTCGGGCCTGTGTGCTTATTACAAGGGCAAGTACATCACCTACACTGACAAGCAACCGATCACGATGAACCCCTTCCGCATCACGGAGGAAGAATATAATATCGAGAAGAAGGATTTCCTGGTTACGCTGATCGGCGTCGCCTGGAAAGGCCCAGAAGGTGTTTTTAGCCCGGTAGAGCGTGATGTAATAGCCAATGTCTTATCTGCATACTTCGCTGATGCTTTCTGCAACAAAGGTGATCTGAGTTTCAACTCGTTTTATGAATATGCGATCCAAAGAGTACCAGAAATAAAAACCGAAGAACGCATCGTTTTTGACTTCGATGAATTCCGCTACGTCCTGAAAAAGTTCTTCAAAGGCGGCGAGTTTGAAACCATCCTCAACAAGGAAGCCGATAAGTCCTTATTCAGCGAACGCTTTATCGTCTTCGAGATCGACAGCATCAAAGAGCATAAGATCCTCTTTCCACTGGTCACGCTCATCATCATGGATGTTTTCATCCAGAAAATGCGCTACAGGCAAAATCAGCGTAAATGTCTGATCGTTGAGGAAGCCTGGAAAGCTATAGCCAGTCCTTTAATGGCGGGGTACCTGCTTTACCTCTATAAAACCGTGCGAAAATTTTGGGGTGAAGCGATCGTGGTGACGCAGGAATTAGGCGACATCATCGGCAACGCGGTGGTTAAAGACAGTATTATTAACAATTCCGATACCATTTGCCTGCTTGACCAGACGAAGTTCAAGGATAATTACAATGACATCGCCGCATTGCTTTCTATCAACGAAACCGAGCGACGAAAGATCTTCACCATCAACCAACTAGATAATCAGGCGAACCGTGGCCGTTTCAAGGAAGTCTATATCCGCCGTGGTTCGACCGGCGAGGTTTACGGCGTCGAGGTGGCCCTGGAGCAATACCTGACCTATACCACTGAGAAGCCCGAAAAATCCGCCGTTGAAAAGTACACTAACCGTTATGATTCCTATGCCAAAGGCCTAGACGCATTTATACTCGATTTCAAAAAAAGCGGGCTATCGCTGCCTCAATTTATAAACCATGTAAACCAAAATCCATGAAAATTTTGTGCGTATTTCTGATGATTATTTTTCTGCAAAATATGGTGAAAGCCCAGGAGGTCGTCGTTGACCCGGTCACCTCCGGGGCCATCCTCGTCAATAGCGGCATCATCAACAGCCAACTCAATACCACCAACAATAATTTAAGCGCCATTAACCGCGGCCAGCTGGCGGTCAGCAGCCAGTTGGTCATCGTCAATAAATTGCAAAATGACATCTTAACCGGTTTAAGCCAGGTCGCGTCAGTCATTAATAACCTGACCAGCATCAAGGATATCGCCGAATGCGGCAGCGATATCGTCACCGATGTCGGGCAATCGGTAACGCTTGCTAAATCTGATCCTGTGCTGTTATTATTTGCCGAGCAAGGTGCGCGTGATTTCGAGAAGCGAGCGGTTACGCTGGCAACCGATGTAAGCGCTTTTGTGCTGCAAGGTGGTAAGAACAACCTGATGGACTCGGGTGAGCGGGGTAAGCTGCTGAATCATATCCTATCCGAGATGCAGATCCTGCGAGGTATTGCCTACGGGATGAACCGGGCGATGTATTGGGCAAAGCTAAATGGCATTTGGCGGTCATTAAACCCCTGGGCCGAATGGCAGAATGAAGATGTAAGGATCGCAAACGATGTATTGAACAATGCTAAATACTTAAAGGAATGAAAATCACTTTAAACGCCTTTTTGGGCTTATTTCTTTTGATGGCCTTCTGCATAAAAACGGAAGATGTTTATGCGCAGCAAAGTACGCTCGACATCGCGGCCATGCACCAGCTCATTCCGGAAAGTATCGACGAAAATAAGGCGCAGGTCAAGGCGAAGAACCAGCAGGCCGTCAATACCGCGAACGAAGAAGCCAACCTGACGCTTCTCGCCAAGTTGAAAAATCTTTATCGCACATTACAAAACCGCTACAACACTTTGGGTACGGCCATCAATATCGCCGACATTGGCATTTATGCCACGCCGATGGTGGAGCAGATCGTTAGCTACCAGAAACAGATCATATCACTGACCAGCGCCAACCCCATTCTTTTGCCTTTGGGTTTGCAAACCGAGATCGAGTTTGCTGAAAAAGCGAAGGGCCTGGTTGGTTATGTTACCGGTTTAAGCTTGTCTATCGGCGATGTTAACCAAATGAATGCTTCGGACCGGAAACTGTTGTTTGATTATGTACTTGAGCAGCTGAGCACGATCCAGGAGCTATCAGGTAATTTGGTATCGACCTTACAAACCAGCAATCTCAACACGATCTTACGTTCCATTAATCCTTTCCAGGATTACGTCGATAAGGACAAAACCATCGTGGAGGACATTATTTCAAATGCTAAATACTTGAAGCAATGAGATGGCACATTTTGATGATGTCTTTCTGCCTTATAGGTGTAAAGACGTTCGCTCAGGAGTATGTGACCGATCCGCAGCGGTTAGCAGCGGTCGAGGAAAACGAAGCAGTGCGGAGCGAGGCGGAAGGTACCCATGATCAGTACCTCGGCAATATTAAGACCAAGGTCAACGATATCAATACCAACGCCTCATCGGTTGTCTTGGCGCAAGAGATCATTTATGAAGGTTTATCACAGGTCAATTCGGCTTTGAAGGATGGCATAGCGGTTAAAAACATGGCCGTGATTAGCGCGGATATTCTCAGCTATTTAGATCAGGCGTTGACTTTGGCCAAAGGTGATCCGGCGCTGTTACTGGTTACCACCAGCTTGGAAAAAGAATGTAAAAACCGGACGCTCCTGCTGGTTACAGACGTTTCCAATTTCGTGCTCAAATCCGGCGACAATGTGCTGGCGGACTACAATGCCCGCGACGAATTGCTGAAAAAGGTTCTTATCCAATTACAGATCATCGACGGGCTGGCGTATGGCGCCTGGCGCGCCATGTACTGGGCCAAAGAACGAGGCACCATCGCCAGCCTCAACCTTTTCCAAAATTACATTAACCAGGACAAGAACTACGTCAATCAAATCATCCTCAACGCAAAATATCTTAAATAACACCTGTTGTGCTATTAAATTAAACTAATTAGCTTTGCATTAAAATAAGTAACTTGCCATATGGGAAACGCTGAATTTGTCGATCAATTGCTTGAGAATATCAATAATCTCCATGAATTGGGACGTCAACGTGCATTTGAGCTTGGTAATCCTTTTTATGCCAAATACAAGGGAGACGGAGAATTTTATCGTAAGGAGCTCCCGACCGGTGAACAGTTCCTTGTTAAGATCGAAGTCGTAATGGACGATAATGACATGCCGCTCGAAATAAAGGATACGTATAGTAAACAGATTGGTCGTTGATGAAAACGCCTCATTGTATTTTTGTGGCCGGTTGCAACGCAGCCGGTAAATCCAGTTTTATAAGAACACGTATTAACCAGTTGCAAGGTTTTGAAATGATCATGACCGATGTGTATAAAGGCCGTTCAAAAGAAGTTTTCAATCAAGCAACGTCAAAAAAAAAAGATATTATCCTGGAAACCGTGTTCAATGATGCCTCATTTAAGGATCTGGTAGACAATGCTCGAAACAACGGGTATTATTGTTCGCTAATTGTCCTGTTTTTAGATTCACCCAACATTCAATAGCTCGCGTCGCGAATAGATCTTTGGAAAGTAATGGCTTACATATCAGTGGAAATAACATCAAACTGAATTTTAACGAAAGCTTTAAAAACATCGCTAAGTATTTTTTCTATTTCGATAAGACCGACTTTATCTATACAGGGAATGCTGACCAGAATTCACTAATTATGAGTTTTCGTAAAAGTGAACTGGTAAACTTTACAGCCAGCGATTTGGATTATCCTCAAAAATTTGCAGATTATGCGTTTCAGGGCGACCGTTCTAACACTGATGCTCATGCCATTATAAAGGCTAATCAAAACTATCAGGCCGACCCGGGCCGCGATCATCCTCAATAAGGATTTTCATACTGACCAACCTTTGCAAAGCATTCAAAAGCGACCCAACCCGGTCGCTTTTTTTATTTCTTAAGATTTCAAATACAATGAAAAAATTGCTCATCATCATTTTACTCTTACCCGCCCGCTTGTTCGCGCAGGACGAAATACAAGACAAAGCCGTTACCCACCAGGAACAGCGGATGGTCTTCAATAACTGGGATCAAAATAAGTTTGACCCAAAAGCCGGCTTTCTTAGCCTGAACCCTTATTACTGGCTGGTTTGGGGTTTATTTTATCCCAATTATCATAAAACCGATCTGCGGCCCCTATCCGCTAGTGGCCCGCAAACCCAGCGACTGGCTTTGGTTGGTACACAAAGCAGCCAAGACAACAAGTACAAGTTACATTCGGACACCGTAAAAACCACGGCCTTATCGCAGATCGCCAGCCAGTCCGGCCTGTTATCGGACGCCGACCCTTTATGGCTACTATACTACAAAAGCCAGTTCAATCTACTACTTAATTATTCCGCAACGACGATTCTTGGCCCGTTACCACCAAAGGTCAGCGCTGAATTGGTCAAAGATGGCTTATACACCTGGTACACCGGCGAAATGGCCAGTTTGAAAGAAAGGCTCAATGGTTCACGGACGACCAACCAGGACCGGGGTTCAAGGATCATTTCCTATTACCGTTTACTTAAAGAATATCAAAATCTATCCAGCGTATGGGCAATCCGTACTGCCTCGGCGCAATATACCTTGAACATGACCGCGCAGCAAAAACAAGTGCAGCAAGGGAAGGTCAACATACCCGACTGGACGCCGCAGACCGATGTAGGTATCGCTCAAAAAGTACTCTTAAATCGCCAATATTGAGATGAAGAAATCATTGACCCTATTACTTATACTCTGCTGTACCACAGCCACATTTGCGCAAACCACACCCATCGACACCGCCTCTTATCATAAATCGCTCGAGTTCCTGCAAGGTAACGGCGTTTACGAGGAAGGTGTCATGGCTTTCCTGACTGGCCTGAAGACATCCATCTGGACGCACTTCGAACTGTTCATCGAAGATGCCAAGGCGCTGGCCGCGATATTCATGATCATCTTTTTTGCGATCAAATCCTACGAGATGATCTCGGGTGACAAGGAGCTCGAGGTTATGCCGCTATTGCGGCCTTTTGGACTGGCGATGGTGATCCTCTGGTGGGGTGCCTTTGCTAAAGTAGTGGCCTTTCCAACCGACCTGATAGAAAATCAAACCATGCAGATGTATGAAAGCGAGCAGGGCACGGTCGATAACCTGCGGGTGCAAAGGGCTAACCTGATGCTGGCTGTCGCCAATTCGCTTTATACGTATGAGGCGCAGACCGAAGTGGCCGAAAAGGAAAGCGACACCTGGTATGGGCAAGCGTGGAACACGGTGACCAGCACGGTTAAGCAAGGAATTTCCGATGTGGTATCACCACTTTTGGAATTAAAGAACCGCTTGACTGTTGGTATGCAATTACTTTTAACACAATTACTTGAATTGGCTGGCATCTGGATTTTAAGGATCGCGGTCTACATTATCTTTATGATCCAGATCATCTATTCGAGCATCCTGATCATCCTCGGCCCGTTTGCAGTCGCGGTTAGTATTTTGCCCGCCTTCCGGGACAGTTTTAGTACCTGGGTCGCGCGTTTTGTCAGTGTCAACCTTTATTCTGGCATTGGCTATTTGATCATGTACCTCTGTGGATTAATGCAGGAATACGCCCTTGAATCCGAGATCAGTAAATACCAGGAGCTGGTGGGTAAGGACGGTACGGCGGCTAATATCGAGAAGATGGCCTGGTTCGCTTCAAATGGTATTTTATCGTTTGGTACCGTCATCATCGTATTTCTTATCGGCGCGATCTGCATGCTGACCGTTCCGAGCATCTCCACCTGGATCATCTCGACTTCCGGCATCAGTTCGGCCAGTTCGACTTTTGGCAGGCATGGTGGCGCGGCGATAAGTATGGCGCGCCGGGCAGCGACCGGCAGTTTCTTTTAAACCCCTCTTATGCCTATGATCATTAAAAATATCGAAGCCAAGGTACGCCTGGCGACCTGGCTTTCTGCGCTCAGCTTTTTATGCGCAGTGCTGCTGAGCATTGCCGCATTTGTTATGGCCTACAAGATGGTCGCCGATGCGCGTAAAAGCATTTATATTCTCAACAATAATGTGCCCTTGCAGGCCTCTCAAACCGATATGCAAATGAACCGTCCAGCGGAGTACCGCGCGCATATTGACCTGTTCCATTCGCTGTTCTTTTCGCTGACGCCGGATGATAAATACATCGAGTACCAGTTAAAGAAGGCCATGTACCTCGTGGACGAGTCCGGCGTACAGCAGTATAACAACTTGAAGGAGAATGGTTATTTCAATTCTATCTTATCCTCCAGTTCAGTACTGACCCTGCAAACGGACAGCATCTCGCTGGATATGCCAAGGCATTATTTTAAATACTACGGCAAGCTGAAAATAGACCGCCGCAGCTCGACCGTAGTGCGTTCGCTGATCACTGAAGGTTACCTCAAAGACATCCCCCGCAGTGACAACAATCCCCATGGCGTGCTGATCACGGGTTGGAAGACCTTGGAAAATAAAGATTTGGAAGATGTTCAGAAAAATACATTCTAACCGCGACCCGCAGGACACGATCCTATCCCAACTCAAAACCGAGTTCGCTCCCTATTTCGAAAAATCATCGGTAGCCCTTACTCAAAAACTCCAAAAGCGTCCCCGGTTCATTCTTGCTGTCATGATAACTGCTATCGTTCTATCGGCCGGATTATCGTTTACTGTTTTCCGGAATAAGGAGCCGGCCGAAACTGGAAAAGGCGCTAAGCATGCTAAGGAAAAAAGCGTTAACGTCATTAGTGATGCCTTCAACCAAATAGGCGCTACCGCAAACGCCATTCAGCAAACTATTCAACTCAAAAAGCAGATTGACAGCCTCAGCGCCAAAAAAACACTCAGCAAACAAGACAGCGATAACCTTGAAAATGAGTTAGATCAGCTTCGCCATTTAAACCAACCCTCCAAGCCATGACCATTAATCTCAAACAACCCAAATACATCATACCCCTCCTGGCTTTGCCCTTCTTAATGCTCTTCTTCTACGTCTACCAAAGCAGCAACAAACCCAAAATCGCAGTCGGAAAACAACATGCTGGCATGAACAGCGCCGTAGGCGAAGTCTCCGACAATATCAAAAAGAAGGACCTCGATGACAAGCTGGATGCCTACCGGAATACCTACAAAGATGCCGATGGTTATACCGCTGTCAGCCCAGTACCGGTCGATAAAGCCTCAGTGCCGCAAGCAGCCGATAATTATTCCGCGCAACAAAAGAAAATGCTGGACTCGATCAATAACGCCATGCGGCAAAAATTCAGCAGCGGACTGCCAGGCAAACCATTCGGTGAAAACCAGGCCATGATCGCGGCACTCAACCATGTACGCCAAAAAAAGACGGAAGAACCCACAGTATCGAAGGAAAAAGACCCCATGGACCTGTTCCGCCAACAAATGGCCATGATGGACAGCCTCCAAAAGGCAAATGACCCCGAAGCCAAAGCCGAAGCCAAAAAGAAAGCCGCAGAAGCTAAACTGGCCCAAGCTAAAGCCAATGAAAAGGTATTGCAAGTCACTAAGTCCAATGATAACAGCACGGACTTCAACACATTAAAGCCTGAATTCCACAACAACCTCATTATGGCCGTCATTGATGAAAACGTGACCGGCTATGCAGGTTCCCGTATCCGCTTGCGCCTGCTGGAAGATATTGAGGCCGGCGGCACGACCATCGCTAAGGGTACTTATCTCTATGCACTCATCAACGGCTTTTCCGAACAAAGGGTCACGCTCCAGGTCAAGTCCATTTTTTACGAGGGTAAAATATTACCGGTTAAATTGGATCTCTATGACACAGATGGTCTGCCCGGTTTATATGTGCCGGAATCGGCATTCCACGACTTTACCAAAGACCTCGGGACAAATACCATCGAAGGCGTAACGCTGGATGGCAGCTCATCTTTCGTCATGAGCACTGCCAGTAAGATGTTCGAATCGACCTCCTCGGCCATTGCCGGCATGATCCGTAAAGATAAAGCAAAGCTTAATTACAATAGCTACATCTACCTGATTGACAATAAACAATAAAACCACTAAAGAAACTTCTTTACCATGAAATACATAATTTTTTTATTTCTCTTGATTTTTACAAGAGTAAATGCGCAGGACAAATTACCCGAAGTCCACCTGCCAGTCAAAGGCGACCTGCATTTCATTTCGCCCGAACCGATTCAATACGTGGACATCTCCAACAAGTCCATTGAAGGCAATATCGCCTTGCCCAATGTGCTTCGCCTTCGTTTCAAAGACAGTTGCTTTTCAGATGCCATTGTCACCATCGCCGGTGAGAAATTCATCGCCCAGTATCACTTATGGCCGGTTGAATCTACCGAAAGCGAAACAGTGGAGATACAGCCCATCGATACCCGGCCATTAGATATATCCGGAATAGGCCTCTCCCACTCGCAACTTAAAAAATTAGCTTATAATATCTTTTGCGGTAGCTCCAAAAAACTAGGCCGAACCAAAGCATTTGGTATTAAGGCGCAGCTCAACCATATCTATACCGCCGGCGACTATATCTTTTTGGATCTGTCGTATCGAAACAAAACCAACCTCAAATATGACATCGATGAATTCAACTTCAAGATCGATGATAAGAAGGTAACCAAAGCGACCAATGTGCAGTCCGTAGAACTCAAACCCGAACTCGCGCTCTTTGATGTGCCATCCTTCAGCAAATACTACCGCAATATTTTCGTCCTCAAAAAAATGAGTTTCCCCGGCAACAAAGTACTCAACATCGAACTTAACGAAAAGCAGTTATCTGGAAGGGTCATTACGTTATCCATCTCTTACAAAGATCTGCTCCAAGCGGACACCATACCAAATTAGCGTTGTCCTACTACTATTCGCGCTATTCCGGCAGTATCATATGTGTGAAAAATCGCTGTTAAATAATCGGCTCAAAATATTAGCAATTTTGAGCCAATTAAACATTTTAATCGGCTCAAAATAAATATTATTATGAGCCGATTAAAATAAATCATTCGGCTCATAAAATCACTATATTTGAGCCGAATAATCAAATCCTGATAACATGGCTTACAATTGGCAAATGGATGATTGGCCAAAATTTACATTTGATCAATCCATAATTGAAGATAAACTCTACTTATTTTCGGAAAAAACCGGACTTGTTTCGGGTATAATAAAAACGCTGCCCGAAAATGCCAGAATTGAAGCGATTATAGAAATAATGGTTGCTGAAGCTATAAAAACGTCAGAAATTGAAGGGGAATTTCTCAACCGAAAAGATGTAATGTCTTCGATCAGAAGAGCACTTGGATTGATTAGTAAAAATGAAAAAATAAGCGACAAACGATCAGTTGGTATAGGCGAGTTGATGATTGATGTCCGAGAAACCTATAAAGCTGCTTTAACAAAAGAACAACTCTTCTATTGGCACAAAATGTTACTTCCAGATAGTAAAGGGGTAATTGTAGGCGCATGGCGCGACCACGCTGAACCAATGCAGGTTATCTCTGGTCCCTATGGAAAGGAGAAAGTTCATTTTGAAGCGCCTCCATCCGCTCGTGTTCCTTATGAAATGGAACGATTTATCGATTGGTTTAATGATTCTGGCCCTGGTGGAAAACGTGAAATTAAAAAGGCACCTGTAAGAAGCGCAATCGCACACCTTTATTTCGAATCGGTCCATCCTTTCGAGGATGGTAATGGCAGGATCGGTAGACTTATTGCAGAAAAAGCCCTATCTCAAGGAATGGGAAGGCCGGCACTATTAAGCCTTTCAAAAACTATTGAGTTAAAACGGAGCGCTTACTACGATGCGCTAAAAACTGCACAATCGACCTTGAACATAACTCCTTGGATGGATTATTTTGTCGACCTGACGCTTCAGGCTCAATTGTTTGCAGAAGAACAAATAGATTATACACTGAGCAAAACCAAATTCTTTGACAAGTTCAACGGTAAATTAAACGAGCGTCAACTCAAACTGGTAAGAAAAGTATTTGATGAAGGCCCCAAGGGTTTTGAAGGGGGAATTAACACCTCAAAATATGTGTCCATCACAAAATCACCCAAAGCCACCGCGACAAGAGATTTACAGGATTTGCTAGCAAAAGGGGCGATTGAAAACCTGGGGACTGGCGGAGGAAGAAGTACTAAATATCGCCTGAATATCGACTTCGATGAAAGGTTAGACAGATCAAACAGAGAAACATTCGTTGAACACTTAAGAACTGCCATAAGGGATCCGGAAGCTGCAATCAAAAGCAAAAACGACAACTCACAGGAGCCCGGAGACGATTTACATATTAGCCGTTAATACCTTAGCGCTTGATTAATTCATTTAAGCACTCTTAAAGACGACACCACAAATTTTTGAGTTATCTACCACCACGTAATGTAAAACTGCTCAACTTTGCAATATGATGTCAAAGGAAGAATTCTTCAATTTTCTAAAGGAGATCGGCGGTTTGATCAATATACGTCGAAAAATGGATGGCCCGCTATGCAATTATGGCTGCGAATGCAGTGATGGTTGGCTTGAATTGATCGCTGAACTTATCCAGGAACTTGTCGACGCGGGATGGACACGCGAGATCCGGCAGATCAAGGAAAAGTTTGGCGGCCTGCGTTTTTATGCGGACGGATTGCCCCATAGCGGAATTGAAATCGTTGGGAAATACGAAAGGCGCTCATTTACGATTTGTGAGATTTGTGGAAGTACTGATCAAGTAAGATTATGCGGCACCCGATGGGTAAAAACGCTATGTGACCAATGCCAGCCGCCATGCAACGTTAGTATTTGATCGAGTTCCGGTACGTTCAAAGAGTTTGCAAACATTTATGGAACAAGTAAATTATATCACATTACCCATCAAACGCGGTAAACTTCCAGCCAATTTCGAGAATATGACCATCGAAGAGATAAAAGCTTGGGAAAGAACTATGCAAAAAGAAGCAGGGGTGTATTTATTCTCTATCGGACAGCCTCTAGTTTACGAAAAAGATGGAATTATGATATCGCAATTCGCCAACGGTTCCATTTCATCGATTTGACAGAGAGCTAACACAACACATTTATACAAGGGCTGCCCTTTCCGGCTGCCTTTTTCATTTCAACATATCATGGATATTCGTTTCAATCCCGGCCGGTCCACCCCCGAGCCTGACCTCAGTCTTATGTCCGATCCGTTCGAGATTATGCTCGAGGCAGAAGGCCGGGATCTGTTGGGCGCAAGGTATGATTACATAGCAGAATTACTCGAAGAAGCCTTCGAGGATGTTTACAGCAAACTCTTTGCCTCCGGCAGGTTGCATTATGAGATCATCAATCTGATTAGCCTTTCAACGCCGGTAATGAATGACTTTGGCTTTCCCCGGAGACCAAATAATAAGGCGCTTAAGCGGTCCATTATCGCCATTATGGACAATTACATCAATACTTATGGAAGAAACCCGTGACCAGCAGAAGATCCATGGCTTCCTGCAATGTGGGATCTATATCTCCATCGCGCTGGAAGCCTGTGTATTCATTTACAAGCAAGCCCCTATCTGGGGCTTTTTTTATGTACCGCTCGAAAAGTTTAGTCATATATTGATCTATCACCAGCCGATTTATAGCAAGCTGGCTACATTCTTTTTGATCTGCCTGGTCAGTATCGGAACGGTCGCTAAAAAGCAGGTCGACCTGGATCACAAAAAGCATATCGCCTATCCTTTGGCCCTGGGCTTGCTCCTGTTTTTTGGCAGCATTTTTTATTTGCACCGGGCGTCGACACTTGCATTTACGTGGACAACCTGGTTCGACTTACTGTATCTGATCTGCTCATTTATAGGCGCCTTGCTGACCAGCGTGGCGATGGATAACATTTCCAAGATCATTCGCTCCGGTTTGGGCAAGGATAAATGGAACGTGGAGGGTGAGAGTTTCATGCAGGCCGTGAAGCCGATCGTTACACCCTACTCGGTTAACATCCCGACACAGTTTTATTTTAAGAATAAGATCTGGAACGGCTGGATCAATTTGGTTAATCCCTTTCGCGGCACGATCCTGATCGGCACACCAGGCTCGGGTAAGAGTTTTGGCATTGTCAACCCCTTCATTAGGCAACTGATCGCCAAAGAATTCTGTTGCTGCGTTTATGATTTCAAATATCCCGACTTAGGGAAGATCGCCTATTATCATTATTTGCTGGCAAAACAATCGGGGAAATGTTCAAACCATAATTTCTATGTCATCAACCTGAACGATGTCGAAAAAAGCTGCCGCACTAATCCCTGGCGCAGTGATTACTTGAACACGCTGGCGGACGCTTCGGAAAGCGCCGAAGCACTGGTTGAGGCACTAAAGAAAGGCGATAAATCCGGCGGCAGCGACCAGTTCTTTACGCAATCAGCTATAAATTTCCTAGCTGCTTGTATCTTCTTTTTCTCCAAATACGAAGGCGGCAAGTATTCCAGCCTGCCGCATGTCCTCTCCTTTTTGAACCGGAGCTACGGCGAGATTTTCGATACGCTTTTCACCGAACCGGAACTCGTTTCGCTGCTATCACCATTTAGAAGCGCTTATTTGGAAAAAGCATTTCCGCAACTGGAGGGGCAGGTTGGTACGCTGAAGATCTTTATCAGCAGGCTGGCGACCAAGGAAACCTTCTGGGTGTTTTCCGGCGACGATTTCAATCTAAAAATATCTGATATTAATTCTCCGTCAACATTGGTTTTGGCGAACGACCCGAATACCCAGAACATTAACAGCGCTTGTTATTCGATCATCTTAAACCGGCTAACTAAACTGATCAATAGCAAAGGCAACCTTCCCTCGGCATTAATTATCGATGAAGTACCCACCCTGTTTGTCCACAAGGTCGAAAACCTGATTGCCACTGCGCGCAGTAACAAAGTGGCCGTTTTGCTGGGACTGCAGGAGATCCCGCAGTTCCAGCAGCAATACGGTAAAGACACGGCCGCAACGATCACAGCGGTAGTCGGTAATGTCCTTGCCGGCTCCGTTAGAAATAAAGAGACTTTAGACTGGCTCGAACGCCTTTTTGGCAAATCCAAGCAAATTGGCGAGGGCCTTTCCATCGACCGGAACAAAACTTCAACTTCGCTCAATGAAAAGCTGGAGGCGTTGATACCCGCCGGTAAAATGGCCTCGCTTAACACAGGCGAAATGGTTGGGCTCATCGCCGCCGACGTGCAGGAAACCTATACCGGTAAGTTTGAAACTTCAGCCATTAATTGCCGGATTAACCTGGATCAGAAAGCATTGCAAGTTGAAGAAGCCGGCTATAAGCCGCTTCCCGCCTATTATGACTTCCATGGCAAAAAAGACGAAGTGCTGCGCCACAATTTCCTGCGCATCAACAAAGAGATCGATGACCTGATCCATGCTTTTAAAAAGCCGGTCATTACTAACCCCTCCAAAGCCACCTTTAAAACCTGAATATGATAAATCCATCAGAAGAATTGATCGGTCAGCAGGTACTGGTACATCCGCAGCTGACCAGCGACCCTGCCGGGAAGTCCGGGCAGGTCGGTATCATTACCGGCACCGAACTCGAAAACGATAACATTTATGTCGGTTTTGGAAAACAAGGGCAAGGGCTTTACGGCACCGATGCCCTCCTTATCTTACGCGGCGCCGAACAACTTAAGCAAACTTTACAAGAACATAAATCCAGCTTAAGTTTTGAAGATCATAAAGCGCTGTTCCAGATCGCGCTACTCAAAGAGTTCCGCCCGACAACCGCTAATATTAAAACAGCGATGTCGCTGGCGCTACAAAGCGAAACGGTGCGCAATTTCAGTATGCGTTCCATAGAGGATGCGCTTGGCCTCAGCCGGCACCAATCCATGGAGCGATGACCAGGCTAATCCTCGCATTTTGCTGCTGCCTGCCGCTTAAACATTTGCACTTAAACTCCGCTTACGGCTATCGCGTCCATCCCGTTACCAGGCAGTTCCGATTTCATAATGGCATCGATCTATTGGCCGGGCAAGACACTGTTTTCGCCATTATGGACGGAAGCGCCACGATCAGTTACGATCAATTTTTAGGCATCTATATCAAGTTAAGCGACGGTCATTTGATATGCACTTACGGCCATTTATCGGCTATATTAATTGGGGCCGGGCCGGTAGCTTGCGGCGATCCGATAGCCATTACCGGCGCTACAGGAAGAGTAACCGGCGAACACCTTCACTTTAGTATCAGCTATGACGGCGAGTCTCTCGACCCTTTAAAATTTCTTTATCAATTAACGATCAAATCCAATAATCATGAGTAACAACTTCAAACCCCTCAGCGAACAAATCGCAGGCCGACTTATCGAACAACTCAAAGAAGGCAATTCGATCTTCCAAAAAAATGATGCCCAACCGCTCATCATGCCCTTTAACGCCAGCACCGGGAAGAACTACCGCGGCGCGCCGGCATTGGTCCTGTTGTTGAAACAGGAACCCGACCCGCGCTGGATGACCCTGGAACAAGGCAATTTTAAAAAGAACAACGTCCTGAAAGACGAAAAGGGTACCCTGATCAGCTTTTACAAGACGCGAGAGATGCAGCCCGAAATGAAAGAGGGCCAACCGGTCCTCAAAGAAAATGGTAAACCCAAAATGGTATCAGTGAAATTAGATGAGCCGGTGTTAACGACTGCTTTTGTCTTCAATGCGAAACAGCTAAAAGACATGCCAGAACTTGCACCAGTCCTTGCGGAACGCGTCGGCGCGCCAACAGATGAAAGAATAAAAAACATAATTACCAATAGCGGCCTCAGTACAGATAAGTCAGGCGATAGCCCACAAGCCGCGCTAAGAGCTATTACTGAAAATATCATTGCCAAAAAGCCGAACGAGTCTTCTACTAAAGATGCATTGAAAGCCAATATTGCGGCGCTGTTCATAAGTGCAGAATTAAACCTACCGTTCAAACTGGGCGATCATGCCGGCTATGTCCAGTCCTGGTCGCAGCTGATCAAAGAAGAACCGGCCGAGTTATTTAAAGCTGCCAACGATGCGCAATACTTAGCGGATAAAGTGCTCGGCTTTGAAAAAAAAAGAGCCAACGAACAACAGGCGACAGCGACGCTGAATAAAGGCGATGTGATCGCTTACAAAGGCGATACCATCAAAGTGCTGGCTATCCTGAAAGGCAAGACCGCCCAGGTCGAAAATGGCGACGGCGCTAAATTCAAGGTGGGTCCGAATGACGGCTTATACACCGCTTTGGTGGCTGCCAAAAATAATCAACAAGAAACAGCCGTAGTACGTGAAATGGCGCCAGCGGCTGAAAAGGAAATTGAAAACAATTATGCGATTGCCCGATGAGAAAGGAAGTATTTGAAGAGGAAGATATCCCTATTGCCGAATTTGAAAACCTCGGCCTTTCCAAAGACGGCCGGATCAATCTCGGTGAGCATGACCTTAAGGCTTTACTTACCGGCGGGCGTACCGAACTGCTCCATTTGCATAACATGGAGGATGACGATGTCAAGATTTTCAGCCTGGATGCCAAACTCTCGCTGAAAAGAAATGAGCAAGACGGGCTTGACCTGATGATCCACCCCGTATACAGAAGAGCCATGACGCCTGCTTATGTGACCGATGAAGAAGCCTTAAAACTGTCCGGCGGCGAACTATCGACCCTCAACAAAACGATCGACATTGAAGGCCGCAAACGAGAGGTTCTGATCGAATTTGATAAGGATACACAAGAGTTTGTGACCACGGACACCGAGCGGATCCTGGCACCGGACTTTGTCAATAACGAAGAACTCACGCCCGAACAAAAACGACGTTTCAAAAAAGGCCAGGAAGTTGAATTGCAGGATGGCACCAGGTTCCGCTATTCCGCCACGGCCTCCGAAGGCATGCGTTCCAACCGGCTGCACCTGATCGCCTCGCTCCTCATTGACGGCGGTTTGAGCTATATTCTTTACAAAGGACTGAAAACTCTGAGCAATAAAAAAGAGGATAAAGTAAGCGAGGATTACAGCCGGGGGTATTATCATGCGCTCGAAGACATGAAGATCCGCCAGGTCAAAAACCGCATGTCCGGCCAAAACGCACCATCCCGCTGATGAACTACTTGGAAATGCTGGACGTTCATCATCGCGTCCAGCACTTCTTCCAAACTCATATAACTTTTTCGGGCGGAACCCTGAGTTTTAAGCAAGGTGAGTACTTCGAGCACGTAAACCGCGATTTTCACCGTATCCCCATAACAGAAAGCCAATGGATGGCTGGTGACATCAAATTTGCGACAAATGTTTTTATCTCCGGCTCCGCTATCGATGCCCTCGCTTGGCTCAGCGTGCACCATCAACGCTACCGCCAGCTCGATAACCTATGTTTTATCAGCATCGGCGCAGTGCCCTTTAAATCCCATGCAGAAATCATCCAAAAATATAAGCAAAAAAAGCTCCATTTCATCTTTAGCAACGACCCATTGGGCACCATCTGTGATCTCAAATTCGCTTCTTACATCCGCAACAAATCCTTAAAGATCAGCTACAACGACCACAAATTCGAGGTTATTTTTGAAAACAAATTTTATGTTTTTGAGCAGCTTAGCCTCAACACCCTCGAAAAAGCTAGTGGATACAATTTCCTGTTCCGCACCCATAAAGCCAAAAACGCCAGCACCTTTTATGAACAACTCCGAAACCGACATCCAACTTAGGCCCTCGCCTATCTTTGCCTTTTTCAAGATCATCCCTTTCATTATTTGCGCCATCGTCTTTATCTGGTTAGCTAACCGCTATTTTCCCATGCCGATATGGCTAAGTGTGTTCAGCACGACTTTCGCGATATACCGCTATATATTTATCCGGCGGGTTATATATCTCGTTACACCGCAATATATCCGTATAACCAAAGGCATCTTCTTCAAACAGATCGATACCGTCGAGTTATTCCGGGTGAAGGATTATATCATCACCGAACCTTTCTTAATGCAAGTATTCAAACTGATGGATCTTCACCTCAAAACCACAGATCCGGGAAATCCTATCCTTTGGCTGCGCGGCATCCCCCAATCCGACATTATCGACATCATCCGAGAACGCGTCCTTGAAACACGGAAACACAACCAGATTATTGAAATCAATTGATATGAAATACACGATTCATTTTCTACTCACCTGCTTCATCTCCACCGGCGCATTATTAGGCGCCACCAAAGCGGCTAATCCCTACCCTTACTTCACGGTTATGATTGTTGTCTGGACATTATTTGCCTGGCGGGCGTTCTTTGGAAATAGAAGGAAATCCAATTGCTCCTCCCGGGAAGAGGCGTTTAGGGAATACATGCGCTCAAAAATGGATGATTAAAAAGCAACCGGGCCTTTTGTATTATGGCAAGGGATGCCATTTAAGCGTCTTACCAAACAAAGGTACACCTTTAAATACCCTCATATAAAGCAATCCATCCTTTAGCTCCAGGTTGACATCGTAGCTGTTCCCATCATTGAAATTATAGATCTTACCATTCACCCATTTGCCATCTTTATACACTAAGCCGCTGATGAGCGTATAATCTTTCAATGGTCTTGAACGCAGCGCGGGATCAGGATTATGGATGTCTTTCTTATAGGTTTTGCCATCGGCTTCCAGCAACTGCCTGCCATACAGCATCTTGGCGTAATATGTGTCTCCGGCTTTTAACAGTTGCATCCGGCCACCTTTTTCTTCGGTTTCCCAAATACGCAGGATGGAATCGGCACGCACCTTTGGGTCAGTTTGCGCCTTTGCATGGCATAGGCCGAACGTGGCTGTAATAAAAAGAAAGAATAATTTTTTCATAGCTGACAGGATAAACTTATACCTAAGCAGGTATAGGCAATATATAAATTTTATGAGTTATGTAAGTTTTGTGCCTGTCCTATTTTCAAAAAAGCTGGTCAGACTGAATTGTTTTTTACCTATTTTCATTGCAAAATAATAATTCATCCTATGCAGCCCTTGCCATTATCCAAACGTCCGTTAGACATTGCCCTGATCATATTCTTTTGTGTCAACCTGTTTTTCATCACATATATCGTTGACCTCGAGCAGTTGGTCATCCCCAATGCGGATCATTTCCAATATCCCGCCTGGCCGCCGGCAAAGATGGTAGACCTGGTACATTGGTACGGGCACCGCTTTGACCCGGTGCTGATCGCCAGACCGGCTTGGTGGCGGGCGACGATATGGATAGACGCCCTGTTATTCGGCCCTTTTTACGCGGTTGCAATCTACGCCTATGCCAAAGGAAAGAACTGGATCCGTTTTGGCAGTATTGTATGGGCCTCGGTGATGCTGACCAACGTTTTTATCATTCTGTTTGAAGAAGTAAACGGGGAACACGCTTCACCGCAGCTGGCCCGTGTATTCCTGTCCAACGCTGCCTGGGTGATTTTTCCAATCATTGTTATGTACCGCATGTGGCGTTCAGTTTACCCGTTTTCGGCATCACCTTCTAAAAAACAATGAACAGATGACATTCAAAGATAAATATGGCCCTACGGCGCTGGTGGCAGGTGCCTCCGAAGGAATGGGGGCTGCTTATGCCTTTGCCCTTGCCGCACGCGGCCTCGACCTCGTGTTGATCGGTCGCCGCAATCAATTGCTGGAAAGAACCGCTAACCAAATAACAGAACAATTTGGAGTTAAAGTGTTGCCCGTGTGCTGTGACCTTTCCGATGCTGATGTTGTAAAGCAGATCAATGATGCTATCGGCGACCTGCCTGTAGATTTCCTGGTATACAATGCCGCGTCCTCCTATATCGGGCCCTACCTGGCAACAGGTCTGGCCACCCACCAGGGAATCGCCACGGTGAACATGCTGACACCGCTGAGCATACTGCATTACTTTGGCGGCAAAATGGTGGAGCGGCGCAGGGGCGGGATAGTATTGATGAGCTCCATAGCCAGCTTCCAGGGTTCCGGATACCTGGCTACTTATGCAGCGACCAAGGCATTCAGCCGGGTGCTGGCCGAAGGGTTATGGTATGAGTGGGGTCCCCTGGGCGTGGATGTCATTGCCTGCTGCGCCGGTGCAACGGCGACGCCTAATTATCTGCAAACCAAGCCAGGTAAGGCCAGCCTGCTGGAACCAAAACCTCAGTTGCCGGAACTGGTGGCAGAGGAATGCTTAAACAGGATCGCTACGTCGCCATCCTTTGTGAGCGGTACCGGCAATAAGCTGGTCGCGTTTTTAATGCAATACCTGTTTTCACGAAAAAGGGCTATAACGACCATGGGCAACGGCATGCAGAAAATGTACGGAATCAAAGATGACGGGACATTATATCCATTTAAATAGCCATACCTGTAAGCGGCAAACGATAAATGTCCTTTCCGGTAAATAACTATTGCTCAATTTGTTTTGGATCGTCCACCACGATCTCCGGCTTCCCTTTATAATCCACCACCTTCCCACTCACACGGATCGATTTCCCCTCCAAGCTGTCCGCCAAACCCCTGGCATCCCCCCTTAAGACGACCGTAAACAAGGAATTTGGATAAGCCCCGCCCAAATTCACCAGCACCATACTGCCAAAATCCTTGTGCCCGTATACCTTCGAGCGGACTTTTACCGCTTCGCCGGTATGGTTCGCCACATCCCCTTCCAGTACCGTCGCCAAAGCCGCTGCCGGCTGCGCTTGCTGATCCGGCGCAGCAGCTACAGCGGTCTTATCAAATATCACGTTCAACACACCGGCCAGCCTGATCCCTGCCTTTTCAATTCTGTTTTCAACAATAGGCATATGCGCCTTATAATAAATCTCATCAATCTCCGTGCCGTTCTTCTCTATTTCACCATAAAGTTGTGCACTGATCTGGTAGCTTTCCCAGGCCCACATGATCTGAGGGTCGCTTTGCCATTTCGCGATCTGTTGCTCAGTAGCCTTGTCGAACTGTCGGGCCAACTGTTCCTCGTTCAAACCGGCGTGTTCCAGCAAACCGGAATCCCAAAGACCATGCAGGTTCGAATTCCGGTTATCATATTGCACCTGGATCGTATTGCCGCCCTTATCCTCTTCCCTGCTCACATGCATCGGCTGATGGATATCCCCTACAAAGTGGACGATATATTTCAGCGCGTCCACCCGCTCCTCCCTACCCGCCTGCACATCAGACAATATCCCCTCTGCTTTTACCAGGGCAGTATACACATCCACCTTGCCCTCCACCTGATGTTTAAATTCATCAAACGACAAACCCGGCTCCACATTGATAAAATGCCAGGATCCTGTCGTACGGTTACGGGTATCATCCGCCCAGCTCGCCACATCCGCTAAAGTCTCCTCTCCCAGCAATGCCGCCACGCCCGCCTTTGCCTTATTCGTCAGATGGTTCGCCGCGATCCGCCCGATCACATTATGCCCGGTACGGCCCCATGAAATCAATCCAATTGCTATACAAACGGCCGCGATGCCGGCTAAAAATCTTTTCATGAAGTAAAGTTAATGAGAATTGGCCACTTCCGCGGCCAGGAACGCCCATTCAATGACCTGCCCAATGGTTTTGAGCATCAGGCCGAAGTCTTTTTGGTTCCTGATATTTACCCCGGCCATCGTGCCCACGCCGGCACCGTCATGCAGCACATTAAAATAAATACCACCGACCAGCATCGCCATCACGGCTTTCAGACTGACACCGCTACTCCTAAAATGTCCCTCTGCCAGTTCGAGCAGCCGCGCACCTTCCCTTTCCCGGTTTTCACAAGTGGCCCGCATCAGCGGGTTATATTCACTCACCTGCCAGTGCACCAGCTTTTGCATCTCGGTATCCTGGTGAAAATAACGAAACTGGTCCTGGAGCATTTTTTTTAAACAATTCTTTAATTCCTCCGTCGTCGGGTTGTCCGGCAATTCCAGCGATTGAAAATAAGTAACCCAGGAATCTTTACCCGCGATATAAGCCTTCAGCAAGCCATTGAAGTTGGCGAAGTATTCATAGACCATCGGTTTGCTAACCCCTGCCCGCAAGGTAACTTTATTGAGGGTTAGGCCATGATAACCATGTTCCTTCAAGGTATCGCCGACCGCTTCAATCAGTTTGCGCCTTTTATCATCCGGGTTCCGCTTTCCTGGCATAATTGGTAAATATCTAAAAATTGCTTTTACCAATAAAGTTAAGCACCAATGTATTACCAAGTGGTAGATAACTCCCAAAAACTAAAAATAATTAAACATTTTTCGTTGGATCAGCTTATATTATAAAAGAATACCATGGCCAAGAACGAGAACGTATCAACGATACACCGAAAAGGAAAGCCAGCCGGGAACGGCCGCGAAAATGAAACATTGGACGAAGCTATTTAGGAAACCAATGCTGATGATAATATCGATACAGAAAACACGGAAGTCAAGCATCATAACCGACACCTGCTTAAGGGCGAGGACATAAAGCCCTTTAAGGATACCGAAGAATAAAATAATTAAGTTCGCGGCTTCTCTGGGTGATTGATCAGCGCTTCCGGCAGCTTCTTTTTTGCAAAGTCTTTCACCACCCGCTCTTGGTAGAAATCACCATTTTTATTGAATGTTACCCTTCACAAATAAATTTTAGCAATCATCCGGGAATAAATTTATTTTTATATCAAATCATAAGATATGAAAAACAGCATCTTATTGGCACTCTCACTGCTATTGCTCAATAGCGGCTGTACCCGGCGGTGCAACCGGTCAGCGGATCAGCAACTGATCAAAGCCTATTACGCCGCTTATGAGAAAAAAGATTGGAACGGGCTGAATTCCCTGCTTGCCGCGGGGTTTAAGTTTACCAGCCCGAATGATGACCATATTGACCTAAAGACCTATAAGGAAAGGTGCTGGCCGAATGCCTACAATATCAAACGTTTTGAGATTGACAAGCTGATGATCGACGGGGACCAGGCCTTTGTAACCTATAATGGCTGGACCAACGACGGCAGGGTATTCCGGAACACAGAGTATTTTAAATTTACGGCAGGTAAAATAAAGGAGAATGTATGCTTCTTTGGTCCTGGTGTTAGTTATCCCAACAATAAGAAAAAATAAGGAAGAGACATTGACCATAATTCATTTTATCTGTTGATTTTTGAGCTATGGAAATAGAATAGACACTTTTGCCTCGGCCATGTACGGCATGGGCAACACGCTTAGCAACGTGGACGCGATGGAACAATTGTTACAACGCATCGCGCTGGCCGACGAAGTGGGTTTGGACGTGGTTGGCATCGGCGAACACCATAAGAAGAGTTTTTGGATTCGTCGACGGCAGTGATCCTGGCGGCCGCGGCGGCCAGGACAAAGCGGATACGGCTGACGAGCGCGGCCGACCCCGTACGGGTTTTTCAAAGCTTTGCTACGCTGGACCTGGTCTCCAAAGGCCGGGCCGAATTAGTAGTGGGCCGCGGCTCCTCCATAGAAGCTTACCCGCTGTTTGGCTTTAACCTCAATGATTACGATGCGCTTTTTAAGGAGAAACTTGACCTGTTATTGAAAATACGCGATAACGAATTCATTACCTGGCAAGGCAAGTATCGCGCGCCCTTAAACAACTTACCCGTTTACCCGAGGCCGCTACAGGAAAAGTTACCTGTCTGGCTTGGCGTAGGTGGTACGCCGGAATCATTTGCAAGGGCGGGCACTTTAGGTCTGCCGCTCATGGTGGCCGTGATCGGTGGTGAAACACACCGTTTCCTGCCGCTGGTCAGCCTGTACCGCGAGGCCGGTCTACAAGCCGGTTTTACGCCCGATCAACTGAAAGTTGATTTGCATTCACCGGGTTATGTGGGGCTGACGAATGAGCGGGCAGTGGGGGATTATTACCCGGGTTATGCCGAATTCTGGACAAAGCTGGGCCGGGAACGGGGCTGGCCGCCGGTAACCAAAGGCACTTTGATACTCTTATCGCGCCTCGTGGCGTGCTGGTAGTTGGCGGGCCGGAACAGGTAGCAGAAAAGCTATTGCGGCACAGCGAAGCTCTGGGCGGGATATCCCGCTTCACTTTCCAGATGGATAATGCGGGATTAACGCATACCCAACTCATGAAGTCCATCGAGCTGATCGGCACAAAGGTTATTCCCCTGCTTAAAATGCATAATGCATATATTGGTGAAGTGTCACAGCTCAGCTCCATCATCCGGGAAAATGGGTATTGCTTACCTTGACCTTCATAAAACGATCCATATGGCGCTGAACTCATTCAAATGATCCGTACCTTCAAAATCCGGAAAACGAACAAGGCAGTTTGTTTTCTTAGCTAAGGCTTCGCCCGGTCGCGCAGCCGTGGGCTAGGGTGATAATCCCGCAGCAGGAATTCCCGCTCCCTTTCCATCTCCTGTTTTTTCCGTTCCAGGCGGTTGAGCTCCTCCAATAATTTATCAATCAAGTCGCCCTTCTTTTCATTGTCATGCAGGGCAGTCTGTAGTTCGAGCAATGCGATGTGACTGTTATTGACCTCCAGTTCTTTTTCGTCCAAGATCAGCTTCAGGTTCTCGTAGCGCTTTTTGTGCATCTCGGTGATCTCGACATCATTGTTATGCCGCTCCGAATCCAGCTGCTGCTTCAGGTTCTCGATCTGAGCCTCCTTTGCGTCCTTATATTCTTTGATCGAACGCAGCCGGAAAAGCCGGTCAGCGATAAAAGCGACGATCAGCAGGATATTGATTAAGGGGGACAAGTACACCATCATTCAGCTAAATTACTAAATTTATTAGCAGGTAAGAAATAAATTTTATTTTTTGTAACAACGAAACATCTTCCACATCTAAGTGGTAAATTCGTTTACCATGAACTGGAAATTCCTGTCAAAAAAGAAGACCGCTGCCCCTACGAAGACCAAAAAATCAAAGGGCCGTGAGTGGCTCGACGCATTTGTTTTTGCGATCGTGGCGGCTACGATCATTCGTGGTTTACTCTTTTCCGCTTATGCTATTCCTTCCGGCTCTATGGAAGGTACTGAGCTTACCGGGGACTATCTTTTTGTCAGCAAGTTCAGCTATGGAGCGCGCATGCCCATTACCTTGTTTTCCATTCCTTTTACCGAACCAATGATGTATGGCGTCAAGACCTATTGGGGCGGCGTACAGCTCCCCTATTTCCGTTTGCCAGGTACCACCTCGGTAAAAAAAGGCGATATCGTAGTTTTTAACAAACCCAGCGAAACAGGCACACCGATAGACCAGCAGACCACGCTCATCAAACGCTGCCAGGCCACTGCCGGTGACACGCTAACCATCGTCAACGCGCAGGTTTATATCGACGGCAAAGCCGCGCCAAACGCGCCGAAGGCGCAAACCTCTTATACGGTCATCACTGACGGCAAAGACCTCAACCCCCAGATCTTCACGGATCTGAATATCACGGTCATGAATCAAAATGCAGCTAACAGCTGGGAAATGATCATTCCGACCGATAACCTGGTGACCTTAAAAGGTTATTCCAATATCAAAAGCATTACGCCTGAGGTCGCGCCGGCGGGTGTATATGACCCTGAAGTATTTCCTAACAACCCCAAATTCAAATGGAACGAGGACAATTTCGGACCGCTCGTTTTGCCAAAAACCGGCATGACCATTCTATTGAATGATTCCACCGTTGCACTTTATAAAGCAGCCATAGAAAACTACGAACATAACCGCCTGGGCCGTTCCGGTAAAGGGTACACCGTAAATGGTAAAGCGGCCGGCACCTATACCTTTCAGCAGAACTACTACTGGATGATGGGTGACAACCGCCATGACTCCCTAGACTCCCGCTTCTGGGGTTATGTACCTGAAGACCATATTGTCGGCAAAGCCATGATCACCTGGTTCAGCACAGATCCGAACAAAGGCCTGTTCGACAAAATCCGCTGGAGTAGAATATTAAGACCGATCAACTGAGTGGGGTAACCTTACACGGTGGCTTTTTACAATTATTGGCTTCATTAAAAACAGGCTGGACCACCTCATTACCCCATATTTTATGGCCGGCCCTTTTTGGATTATCCAGAAAATGCTGGTTCCTGTCGAGGAAATGGCGGTCAATCGCTGACTTGCATTCGTCCAGTGAAGCATAATTACTATTATGGATAACCGATTTTGCCAATCCACTAAATACGGATTCGATGATGTTTAAGAATTGGGCGGTCGCGGGCAAAGGAGCCAGCTCGACTAAAGGGGTTTGGTGAACCCTTCTATACTCGACTGTGTTTATTTCTTCGATTCGCTTGTATAATTTTTTCGAGGCGTGCCAGCTGGCACAATCCCAGGAGAAATACAATTTTGTAGCGCTTTGATATTGTGTAAGCAAAACATCCAGCAGTTTGATCATTTCATCCGTATTTTTAAACAGGGAATAGAAATGCGTGACCTGGTTCGTTGACAATTCCAGCGCTGCCGTAATGATCAGCCAGCCCTGGCTCTTTTGGGAGGTTTCAACAATCCTTGGAAATTGATTTTTGGTATAGCTCCGGCCGCCTTTTACATTCACCGAAAAATGGCCGAATTCATCGACAGAGAAGAATTTTTCGGTTCCCGAGAGGTTGGAGAGAATATTTTTGATGTGGTCGAGCTTTACTTTAAAATCAGGATCAGGGCTGGTTAGCCGCTCCCTCGATCTCCTGAAACCATAACCGGCTTTATCCAACAGCGTCCATACCGTACTGTGGCTGATATATTCGCCGTATATTTTGGTATAGACTTTAGCCAGGTCCTCCAGCTTCCAGGAGGCCCGGTTCAAACCATGGAGCTGCGGGGTCTGGTGGATGAGCTGTATGACCCGGTCCTGTTTTACCTTAACTTTTGCCAACAGATCAGCATTAACGGTATAAGGCGCATCGATCAGGCCGGCTATTCCCTTTTCCTTATAATTATCGATCCAGCGCAGCACGCTTTTGACCGTCCTACCCAAATGCCTGGCCATTTCTTTGACGGTACGCCCATCAAAAGAACCAAGAATGACTGTCGCGCGTTCCCAGTTTTTGTGATCGAATGAATTCGTCCATTTGACCAGCATCGCCCTGTCTTCCAAGCTGATCCATTTAACTTTTCGGTGCGCATAACAACAACTATTGGTTTTTCGCCGCCATTCCAGAAAATACACCTCAAAATAATGTAAGCAATAACCTGTTAGACGTATCCGCTTATAATCCAACCACAAATGCTCCGCAATCACTCTGTGCTCCGTGACCGCCTCAATTAAAACAGGGAACAAATTAATCAGGTCAAGATATTGGTTAGTCCGCGGCCGTATCACCGGCGCTTTTGGTAACCTGAAACTAAAATCCTTGAGCCTGTTGGGGTAACGTTGTTCAATCTCGCGACATTCCTTTACATACTTGGTGACGGTATTTTTGGAGATATGGAGTTGCCCCTCCATCCAGGCGTGATTAAAATGCCCCTTTATATATTCCCGGCGTAACACATTAAATTTAGCCTTTTCCAGTGGTGCTGTCATGAGGATGAATTGAGGATGGTCTTTAAAGGACAAGGCAAGACCAGGAAGGTTTCGGTACTACCACTAATTATTTATCTTGCAGTCGGTCGGCAACGATGACAAAGAAATTATTTTTACGAGTCTAATGAATGAACATCAAAAATAATATATTTACGCCCGAAAATAACCTAATGACCTTACAACTAAGAAACTTTAGCTTTTTACTGTTATTATTTTATAGCCTGGGCTGCAAGAAAAGCCAGACAGTAAACCCTCCTGCCGACCCAACTTATCTTCCGCCAAAAGCGATAGTTGTTGTCAGCGGTAACAACCAATTTGGTTATTCCGGCAAACCCCTGGATACGATCGTGATCAAAGTCACGCCGGCTTCTCCGGCCGACACCTCCGCTTATAGCTATGGTTATTATCTTGGTAATTATCAGGATGCATTTTATATTTTAGGACACACCTATAGCGGTGGTTCAATTTATGTAAAAGTTTTATGGCAGCTGGCATCAAACGCTACTTCGCCGGCAGCGACTTTCTACGCTTATAATCATTGCACAGGACAACAGAACCAGGCAGGCGGCTGTAAGCTGCTGGACTCTGTAAAGCTGTCCGCTGATGTCAGGAAACCGTGGATCAGCATCTATAATCAAAATACGGGAGGCTTTGATGCGCTTTATGACCTTTGTTTTACAAGTCCGGATAACGGATTGGCCATAGGTGAAGGGTCGGGTGTGGTACGTACTGCGGATGGCGGTAAGACATGGACTACTGGACCGCCTATCCGTACAGATAACGATGCGGAGCTATTGGCCTTCTCAGGGCCGGATACCGGTCTGGTCATATTGGTCAACAATTATGCGCAGTTCACTTACGATGGCGGCAAAACATTTAATCAACAAGCTTGGACCCCCCCCTTTGAGGGCGATCATAGCTCCGCAGCCTATTATATGGCCAGCAGCAAAACAATATATTCCGTGGGCCATCAGGGCCAACTGGCCAAGACAGCAGATGGCGGCAACACCTGGAGCACTTTCAATTTTAATATCCTTAACGGGTTCGATGCGCTCAGCGTTGTCGGCAAAGATACGCTCTATGCGGTCGGCGATGTCGGGCTTATCGTAAAGAGCACGGATGCAGGCCAAACCTGGAAACGGGAGCTTATACAGTTAAATAATTATTTGAGCAGCGTTTATTTTATCACGAACAACTTTGGCTTCGCAGGAGGCCAGGATGGCGTGCTGATCCGAACAACAGATGGCGGCGCAAACTGGAGCAGCATCAAAACCGGTCTAAGTTTTCCCGTCATCGCAATCCGGTTTTTCGGGAGTACACACGGCTACATCGTAACCAGCGGCGGCGAGATCGCCGAAAGCAAGGACGGGGGCTTAACCTGGACCGTGCGGAATGTAAACAATTACGGCGTTGGCAGTCTCAATAAAGCAGTAATTAAAGACCAGACCATCATTTTTGGATTAGAAGGACCATCAATTTATACCTATGACCTTACGCAGCAATAAACCCCTGTATTTTCTTATCCTGTTACTAACCTGGCTGCAGTTGGCTTGTAAAAAAGAAAACCACGCCCCGGCTGGCGCAGGTCCCAAAGGCCATTTGACGCTGATTACAGGCAACAATCAATCCGGCACCTATGGACAAGACCTGGCTGACAGCCTGGTGGTGAAGATAGTGGCGCCCTCGGGATCAAGCAGCAGCAAATATTCCATACAGGTTAACATGGCGCAGGGTAACGGGCTGATCGAAGGGATCGTACCCAATGAGTTCCTTAGCGCGACCTTGAATAATGGCGTTATTACACTCAAATGGCGTCTTGGTTGTGATAACCCGGCACAAAAAGTCCGTGTCTATTTATATGCGGATAGCCTTATCTATAATAACAACGCAGCTAGCGGGGTGCCTGATGATTCGCTGACCATAAACGCTTCCGGATCGAAACCATCCGGCTGGGGAAGGTCCTGTGGCTGTGGCACACCGGCGTACAATGCAAAAATTTCCTCTTTTGACCACCATACCTTATACCTGGCCAGCAATGGGCTGTATTCCTCCGTCGATGGCGGCACCAACTGGTACGCGGTTAAAGGGGTGCCTTACTGGTCATCTGTGACGGATGTACAATTTAACGACAAGGGCTGGATGTATGTGCTGACCGCAAATAACGGCATTTATTTCAGTCAGGATATTAAAACCTGGCAAGCGATCAATAATGGGATCCTCGATATGCGTACGCCCACGGCTTTCACCGTGGCCGGCAACCTGATGTTCGTAAGTTTTTATTTCGATGGCCCTTATATGACCAGCAATAACGGTGCCTTCTGGCAAAAATTTCTTGTTGGTTACGGCTCACAGCGGTGCTACCTCATCCGCCGCCATCCAAACGGAAATATTTACATGTTTAATGACTGGAACGACCTGCTCGTTTCCAAAGACACGGCAAAAACATGGCAATTGATCCCCTTAAACGGACAATTGCTGAATTATTCGGCCTACGACCTGGAGATCGGTCCGGACGGCAATCTATACCTCGGTTCGGATGCCGCAACGCTGGCAATTATTTCACCGCTTACCGGTCAGGGCACCTTCCGGAGTTTTTACCAATATAATGCCTCTACCCAACCCACCAATAACATCAATTTTTACAATGGTGACGTTTACTTCTTACTGAACGCTAATCCACAGCCAGGAATCTACAGCGTCAATAATAATTGGAGTATCTTAAATCTCGGGTTCACCAAGACGATTACTTCCTATTATATCAGGCAAGACGGCAGCTTTTTATTGTACAGCTATGATGGCCTTTATTATCGCAATTAAACTTGAAGATTGCGATAAATAGCCGTCAATTAACGATAGTTAAATTTGATATGCGCCAGGTAAGGTGTCAGTGGTTCTAAAGGCCCGGAACCGTAATATTTTATTAGCTGCCTCATCATAAAAAACTTCTACATAAAAAGTATGGATAGAATACAACTGCACCCGAAGCCCATTCTCCTTTCTGTCGCCCAGAAAATTTCCACCCCAAACCGCGTCAGCTTTCGCATTATCATCCATCAAATTAAAATCATATAAAGTAAGCATAACTCTAAAATAACAGAATTTCTGCGCTAACGCAATTTTTCCAGCAGATCCGCAATCGCACCCAATAAGCCCGGCTCAACCTGGCCCGGAACCCCGATCGCGCGGTAACTCCCCTCCTCATCAGGCTCAAAGATCACCATCACCTCATCAACCATAACCTCTACACGGTACGTATAACCATACGGGTATATCTTCAGTGGCAGGTCCATCTCCCGTCCTTTAAAATTCAAAGGCAATACCAGTTCATCCATAAGTATTCAAAACAGTTTTCCTGCCGGTTTGTAAGATACAGTATATCATGAAGAACCGGCCGGGTATCTATTTATTTTTCATTTGCCTATGTTGCGCCTGTCAGTATAAGAAGCCGTTAACCTCCTACCAGGCCGAACACATCACCCATATCGAAACCGGCAAAACGACACCTGAGGAACTGGTTAATTACGCCTGCTCACTGGCGGGAACACCCTATAAATACGGATCAAGTGATCCCAAACAAGGATTTGACTGTTCGGGCTTTGTAACCTATGTTTTTAATCACTTCGATATCATGGTACCTCGTACCTCTTTAGATTTTACACCTGTGCAAAAATCAATCCCACTGGCGAAAGCAAAGTTAGGCGACCTGGTACTGTTTACAAGGAACGACAGCACAAAGCGCTTAGCTGGCCACATGGGCATTATCTCCTCCCTCCCCGGGGAACCCCTGCGCTTCATGCACGCCACCTCCGGCAGGGAAAAGGAAGTAGTAGAAACTGACTTTCATACCGCTTATTATGAAGCCAGGTTTCTCCGGGTTATCCGCATATTTTCGCAGAACGACCGCAAATAATTAAAAATATTTTTCCGCCACGATCGTCCTAACTGATATGTCAAACGTATTATTTTTAGGAATGCCCTCGCATGGGCATGTGAAGCCCACGTTGGGGTTAGTAGATGAGCTCAACCGCCGAGGTGAGCAGATCTTTTATTTCGCTTCGGAACCTTTCCGGACAAAAATCGAGGCTGCGGGTGCAGCATTTTACAGTTACAACGAGGATCTTAACATTTTTAAATCCGGTAATAAACTGGGACAAGGCGGCGGCTTGCTAAGCCTGACCAGTAAGGCCCCTTCGGTGATAGCAAATATTCTTGCACAAACAGCCGGCATCAAATTCGATTACCTTATCCATTCTGCCGCGTTTTCTTTTACCGGAGCCATGGTACAGATACTGAACATTCCTTCCGTTTCATCACTTGCAGTTTTTGCCGGGCTTGACCGCTTTAAACAAATGGTAAACTTTATGTTGCCTGATACAATTCGGCATAATTACGAATCAGTAACTAAAACTATTCAAAACACTTACGGGTTCACACTGCCGCCAAACACAATGGAGCTGATGTTATATCCCAGCCCGCTGAAATTGGTTTATACTTCGCGTTATTTCGCGCCAGCATCAGCCTACCTGGACGAGACCTGCCGGTTTGTGGGGCCGCCCATATATGAACGGCAGGAAGATTTGGATTTTCCCTTTGAAAGATTGGAAAATAAAAAAGTATTATATATCTCGCTGGGTACGGTTTTCGGCAACTTTGATACCCATGTTTACGATGTGTTCAGCGCAGCATTTGCGGATTGGGACGGTATAGTGGTTATGGCCGCGCATGGCGTTGATCTTACTGATCATCGGTTTCCGGAACACTTTATCATACGCAACTATGTTCCTCAGAATGCATTGCTTAAATATACCCATGCAGCAATTACGCACGCGGGCATGAACAGCATGAGTGACCTGATCGGTAATGAAGTACCTTTCGTTAGTCTACCCATGGGTGCCGATCAGCCGTTATTAGCCGCCAGGGCGGCGGAACTTGGCGCTACTATCGTGCTGGATATTCATCAGCTGGAATCCGATGAACTAAAAAAAGCAGTAAACAAAGTATTAGCTGAACCAGCTTACACACTGTCAATCGCCAGGATCGCGGATTCTTTCCGCGCCGCAGGTGGTTATCCGAAAGCCGTAGATGAAATATTTTGTTTCAAAGAGCAGCAGCAAATTAGCTAATCGACCCTCTTTTTACTTTGCGGGTTCGGTGGGCCTCATTCCGAATATTTTTTTGAATTTACTGGTTTAAAATGTCCGTAAGATAATTTGTAGTAATTACACCGTATTTTTGCCCCATGATCAAACTTCATACCTCTGAAATAGTTGAACAGCTGCGCCAGGCCCTGGAAGCAAGGAATTTCAAAGCGTTTGTTGACCTTTTTGCAGCTGACGCGCTATTTGAAGTCCCATTCGGGCTGCAAGAAAACCAAAAACGACTGAAAGGGATCGGACCGATCAGCGACCATTTTGATAGCATCGCGCAGAACCCTTCCACTAAACTTTTGGAGCTGCATAAAGTTACCGCTACACAACACCCGGGGCAAGATCCTGATACGGTAACCGTTGAATTCCGCATACAGGGTAGGTCTGTCTTAACAGGTAAGTCGTTTGACATGCCTTCTTCTATCGCTATTATCCGCTGTTACCAGGGAAAAGTGAAGCATTACAAAGATTTCCCCAACAGCATAGGCTATGCGCAGATTGCCGGCGTACTACCTCAACTGGCCGCATCGCTGACAAAATAATAACTTGATCAAACGAAAATGCAAGCTAAAATCCTCAACTTATTCAAGATCAAAGTACTCTCAGAAGTTTGCAAAACAAACAGTTACCGCGTTGCATCCAAGAATCTTTATATTACCCCTTCGGCAGTTAGCAAGATTATCAAAAGCCTGGAAATCGAATGGAACCTTCAATTGGTCCGGTCCACCGGAAACAGCATAAAAGTCACCGCCCAGGCGGAACAACTGGCCGGCTTTGCAGCAGCGCTCCTGCAGGGCAACGACGATTTCACCAGTCAGCTAGCTGTTTTAAATGGGCGCAACAGTACGGCAACTTTACAGATAGGATCGGGAGGTTCGCACTCCAAAATCATTATGAACGGGCTGCTCACCTCGTTCTTGCAGTCATTTCCAAAACTGGAATACGAGGTCATCACCAACAACTCAGCTGAAATATTGAGAGCTGTAGAACGAGGTGAACTGGACTGCGGCATCGTATCAGGGATAGTGCCTGAAAATGTGGATCAGGAACTGATCTACCAGGACAATATTTCCTTATACGCCTGTCGCCGGCATCCGCTGGCATTCTCTATCGTATCGCTGAAGGGATTCGGCTACCCGGTCTGCCTCCGGGAAAAAGGTTCCTCCACCAGGCTGTATGTAGAAGAATTTTTAGCGGAAAAAGATATCCGGCTTCAAAATGTCAAGCAAACCGGGAAAAACGACGAACTAACGGATCATTTGTGCAAAACCCAGGATGCCTTACAGTTCATATCCGACTTTTATTACCGGCACAGCACCTGGCACAAAGAATATGTGAAGGTCCAATGCCCGGAAATTCATATCCCTATTTCGGTTTATTTTATTTCCAGGAAGAACTTTCCCTTTCTAAAATTAAAAAAACATGTGCGCAGCATCGCTTTCCAGGAAGAAATTTTGGCACCCTGAATAACCTTTTTTCGTTTTGGAACCCCTCGCCCCCTATGTAAGTTTGGGCCATGAATACGATAGAAAACACTAAACAAGACCCTTTTGCGGCCCTGCGTTTCAAAGACTTCCGCGCATACATCGCCATGAACTTCTTTTTTACGTTCGCCTACCAAATGCAAACCATTGTTGTGGGTTTTTATATATACCAGCTCACCAAAAGTGTTTTTGCCCTGGGCATGCTTGGTCTCAGCGAAGCCATTCCCGCGGTAGGTATCGCTTTATATGGCGGTTATATCGCTGATAAATCCGAAAAAAGAACCATGCTGTTGTGGATCTATACCGGTGTTTTTTTCTCATCGGCCGTAATGTATATAGTTACGCTAAAAAGCACGCCCCCCTATTTACCTGCCGGCTGGATCGTCCCGGTCATAAATAGTATGACATTTTGTAATGGCGTAGCACGCGCCTTTTTTGGCCCGGCCACCTTTACCGTTTACACCCACAGCATCCCAAAAGAACTTTATCCTAACGGTACCACCTGGACCAGCTCTACCAAACGCTTAGCCTATATACTGGGCCCGGCAACCGGCGGCCTGGTATACGGATTTGCCGGAATAACGGCAGCGTTTTACATCATACTGCTTTTCATATTGCTGGCGTTGATCCTCGTTTATTTGATGAAGAAATATCCTGCCGTTTATAAACCAGTGGAAAACATTTGGTTTAGTCTTCGGGAAGGCATCGGCTTTGTATTTAAAACCAGGATGCTGCTGGGGGCGATGAGCCTTGACTTATTCTCGGTATTTTTTGGCGGCGTGGTCGCTTTATTACCCGCTTTTGCCTATACCCTGTTAAAAGTGGGTCCCCAAGGACTGGGGATCATGCGCGCCATATTTTCTATAGGGTCAGTATTGACGATGCTGGTCATGTCAAAATATTCACCCATGAACAGGCCTTGGCGAAATCTATTGATCGCTGTTGCCGGGTTTGGCATCTCCATTATTGGCTTTGGCCTTTCGCGGAATTTTTATCTTACTTTATTTTTCCTATTTGCCCAGGGCGCCTTCGACAGTGTAAGCGTTATTATCCGTGGCAGTATTATGCAATTGCTTACCCCGGGTCAAATGCGCGGCCGAATATCGGCAGTAAGTTCCATGTTTATCGGCTCATCAAATGAACTGGGTGATTTTGAATCAGGTACGGCAGCAAGTGTTCTTGGATTGGTACCAGCGGTTCTTTTTGGCGGCTGCGTGACGCTGACGGTCGTAACCGTCACTTATTTTAAAACCCGAAACTTATTATCGCTTTCACTGGCAGATGTTAGCACCACTTAGTCTGCAGAATAAAACATAAATTATTAATTTCGCACATGAAAAATATCCTGCTCGCCAGCACCTCCTTTTTGTTCGGCGAAGAGTACCTTGCTTATCTCAAACCAGCTATCTCTGAATTATTTACAGGTGTCAATGAAATAATCTTTCTTCCTTTTGCACGCCCTGGCGGTATTTCACACGATGATTACGTGCAAAAGGTAGCGTTAGCTTTTGCATCTTTTGGCATAGCTGTAAAGGGCCTGCATACTTTTAACGATCCAAAAACAGCGATCATGGAAGCGAAAGGTTTTTTCACGGGTGGCGGTAATACTTTTTTATTGGTTAAGCAACTGCAGGAACAAGGTCTGATGTCTGTGTTGAAAGACGCAGTAGAACAAGGCGCGCCCTACCTGGGCACCAGCGCAGGCAGCAACATCGCAGGTGTGAATATGAAGACCACTAATGATATGCCGATCGTCTATCCGCCAAGTTTTGACACCATGAGCCTCGTGCCATTCAACCTTAACCCGCATTATCTTGACCCGGATCCAAACTCCAAGCATAACGGCGAAACCAGGGAAATCCGCATCAAAGAATTTCATACACAAAACGCTACGTCTGTGGTGGGCCTGCGTGAAGGCAGCTGGATCAGGGTAGCAGGCGAAAACATTACTGTTGAGGGTGCGTTTGATTCCATGATATTTGAACAAGGCAAACAACCTTATGAAGTTAAACCCGGCACCCAATTACATGTGGTTTAGATCCAATAACGAAATACAAGAATACCACCGTGCCATGATCGCGAGCCATGGTGCGGAAAGCAGCCTGGCATTAGGCTGGCGAGAGCGGGCCGATCAATTGCTCCGTTTCGAGGTGCTCGCACAAATCGGCGATATGAACGGGTACACGGTACTTGACGCCGGCTGCGGTTATGCCGACCTCTACCCTTTCCTAAAAAGCCGTTACCCGCAAATCAGTTCTTATCATGGCATTGATCAAGTACCAGAAATGATCGCCCGCGCAAGCGAACGTTTCCCCGGTATTAATTTGCAGCAAGGGGACTTTATACGAGAGAAACTACAGGTCTGTGATTACGTGCTGGCCAGCGGTTCGCTCAATTACGGACAGGATATTTTCCCGCCATCAGGAAATTGTATAGTGCATGTACGATTGGCCTGGGTTTTAACTTACTGCGTGAAGTAAACGAGGGCTTATTGCAAGCTCATGATCTCAACGAAATTGTTGCCTTCGCCAAAATATTAGCACCTAAAGTCATTTGGAGCGATAACTATGCACCGGAAGACTTTAGTGTATTTTTATATCACCAACCGGAAAGTTAAATTGATCCTCGCTGTCATCGGCTTTACTGATTTCGCGACCCGATGCTCAAACGCTTCCTGCAATCTTGCTTTCATCAATAGCAGGGAACTGTGTTCCAGTTTTACCGAATAGTGTTGTTTATGATCGGCCTTATTCCGGATATCAAAGCCCCTTACCTGCCCAAAACTCACGGACGCAATAATGGGCTGGCTGCCCATGATACTTTCCTTATCACTATGCCAGGCCACCGAATCATTGCCGTCTCTGTAATAATTCAATAAAACACTATTAAACCTGATGCCTGCAAGCGATTCCACTGTTTCACGGATCGCCTGCAATTCAGGCGTCCAGGGCAACGTACCTGATATACGGTCGGTGTCTCCATACCAAGCCGTCAGCCGCGGCGTCAGGTATTCCTTCTCCCACATCTTTTGCGTGGACTGCCGCCACGGCGTATCCCTTATGAATTGCTCCAATAATTCATCACCGGCTTGCTTACCGATGAAATCCGGCCGGTACTCCAGCATCTCTTTCGGTAAGTCCTTACTCATCCCCGCCTCCGGGAAAAAATACAACTGTTCCATTGAATCCTCCAAACTCTTTAACAAATTATCCATCTCCGGATAATAGCTGTTAATATATCCCGCCACATCCTCCTGCTCGTTCACGCTTAATACACCACCATCATAAATCCAAAAGCCATTAGCATCAAATAAAATGCGCCCGATATAATATTCCCCCAAAGCATCATACATCTGGTAACCCTCGCCCTTATCCGGCAAAATACGCACCCAGCGCCCGGTGCTGATCTGCGTCCGTTCCGCCTTTTCCGAAAACAATTTGCTTTTCATAAAAACAAATGTGAAGAAAAAAAGTAAAAAAAGCATAATAAAATACTAAAAATATTAGCATAACTTTGCTATCCCAAACGCGAACGACATGGCAGCATTTACAATTGAGATCAAACAGGCACAAGATTCTTTGATCATTGTCGCACAAAAACTGGATCCGTGGCCGGACAATAAAGGCTATGAGCGTTATGAATTAACAATGCGGGACGGATGTTCAGTGATCAGTTTGGATGCGGATTATTGGACCAGACCTTACCTGGTCACGCCGGAAGAGGCTGAAGATTATTACGAAAAGATCCATTACCCAACCCAGCGGCCATTTTTTAGTAACAACAATACTTTTACCAATGCAGAACTAAGAAAGATCGCCGGCGAGATCGCTAAACACGTAGCTTATGGAAACCGATAAAACCGCCATCGTCAGCAAACTCCGGCAGGACATCCTGTTATGGGAAGGCTATAAGCCGCCGGTGGCCGGTGAACGCGGTTCATTGGGCCTTGGTCCTTTAGAAAGCGCCTTTCCCAATGGCATATTTCCATTAGGCAGCATACACGAAATGGTTTGCGCCAGCAGCGAACAGGCCGCGGCATCTGGTGGGTTCGTCAGCGCTATACTCTCTGTGCTCATGAAGCAAGGCTGTATTGGCGTTTGGATCGGCCGTAAAGAACGATTGTTTGCGCCGGCCTTCGCCGGTTTTGGGGTTCAGGCGGACAATATCATTTTTATCAGCTTAACAAAAGACAAAGATGCGCTATGGGTCATGGAAGAAGCCCTGAAATGCCCCGGCCTTACCGCCGTAGTTTGTGAACTTCGTGAGATAGATTTCAAGCAATCCCAGCGCTTCCAGCGGGCCGTCGAACAAAGCCGGGTCACCGGGTTTGTCTTACGTAATGCAGCAAATAAATTATCCGCGACCGCCTGTGCCGCTCGCTGGCAGGTCAGCCCCTTACCCAGTACAGACCTTAACGGCCTGCCCGGTTTGGGTTTTCTGCGCTGGAAGGCCGACCTGCTCAAGGTGCGCAACGGACATACAGGCAGTTGGGAATTAGAATGGCAGGGCGGCAATTTTGTAACAGTTGATAAACTGGCCATTAGTGAAGAAAGGCAGGTTGGTTGAAACATGCAAAAACGCTTTATGTCCATATGGTTCCGGCACTTGCTGACGGACGGGCTGACGCGGCGCCGGCCCGAACTGAAAACCTTGCCCTTTGTAATCGCCACCCCGGTTAAAAATCGGATCATCATCACCGCCTCCAGCCTTTTGGCAGAACAGGAGGGCGCCTTTACCGGCATGGCAGTAGCAGACGCGAAGGCGGCGCTGGCAGAATTGGTCGTAATCGATGAGCTACCCGGACAAGCCGCCAAACTGTTGCGGCTCATTGGCCTGGGTTGTATCCGCTACACCCCCATTGTCAGTATTGATTTACCCGAGGGCCTGATGCTTGATATTTCCGGCTGCGCGCACTTATGGGGCGGTGAACGCGAATACCTCAAAGAGATCGTACTGAAATTACGTGCCGCCGGTTTCGACGCGCGGGCGGCCATCGCCGACACACCGGGCGCGGCCTGGGCGGTCGCCCGTTTTGCACAAAAAAGGCCCATCATACCATCAAGTATGCAAGCTGCAGCTATTACTTCTCTGCCTCCCGCAGCACTTAGATTAGAACCGGAAATACTGGAACGAATGCAGAAATTAGGATTCTGCACGATCGGGCCGCTGCTGGAAATACTGCCGCAAGCCTTGCGCCGTCGTTTTGGACAGGGCTTATTAACCCGTATCGGACAGGCTTTAGGCATCATAGAGGAATATTGGGAACCTGTCGTGCCGCCGGTTGCCTACACCGCGCGGCTACCCTGCCTGGAACCAATCTGTACCGCAGCCGGTATCGGCATTGCCATTGAAAAACTGCTCGAAATTCTCTGTCGGCAACTCAAGAATGAAGGCAAAGGCCTGCGCAAAGCGATCCTGAAATGCCACCGTATCGATGGCCGCAAAGTACAGGTAGCCATCACGACGACCAAAGGCTCGCACAGCGTATCGCACTTAATGCGGCTTTTCCAGTTACAGATTGGCAAGATTGAACCCGCTTTGGGCATCGAACTGTTCATACTGGAAGCCCCACGGGTAGAAGACATGGGAACGATGCAGGAAAAACTATGGGCAGAAGCCAAAGGATTGGCTGACAACGCGCTGGCCGAACTGCTTGACCGGATCGCAGGTAAGGTAGGAATTAATGCCATCCAGCGCTTTTTGCCCACCGAGAACCACTGGCCGGAAAGATCCATGAAACTCGCCACCTCGCTGACAGAACAACCCGGAACCGCCTGGCCCGTGTTGCAGCGCCCGATCCGCTTGGTCCAACCGCCCGAACCCATCGACGTAATGGCGCTGGTACCGGATCACCCGCCCAGGCTCTTTGTACATAAAGGCAAGCGGCATAGCATCGCTAAAGCCGACGGGCCGGAACGCATAGGACGCGAATGGTGGCAGGACAGCGGCGAACACCGGGATTATTATATCGTCGAAGACAGCGATGGCGGCCGTTACTGGCTCTTCCGTTCAGGTTATTACGATGGTGGTGATGCGCGCTGGTACCTACATGGTTATTTTGCTTAGTATGGGCTACAAATCCGCATTACGAAAGTGATGCGGATTTTTTATTAAACATATTGACTTATTAATAGAAATGTCCTTACTAAATATTTTCGGTGAATTCTATTGCATTTCCATGGAGGTCTGCTATAAAAGCTAACCGTTTCCCAATAACCGGTAAATCAAATGGCTCCCTAGTGATGGTAATACCTCTTTTGCGTAAGACCGCAATTGTTTCATCTACGCTTTCAACGGTTAAGCTAAAGTGATGGTACCCGGAAACTAATGGAAGAGTAGGATCCTGATAGGGATTGGTTATCGGACCTTGAATGATTTCCAACCAAAAGTTGTCGTCATTTGCGGGTGTTAGATAAGTCATCAACAATCACCTTACACCCATTTTTGCACCAGTTTGAATCCTAATTGCGGTCAACGTTCATCGATGATTAAACATGAAAATGGCTGTTATTCAAATTCGCAAAAAGACGAGTAATTTAAATGGCATCCTATCAAGTTCATATTGTTAGCGTAATTAAAGTCTATTATAAATTGAAGCCCATCTTCTTAACCACTTCAAATATTTTGGTTTTAATGAAAATGTGTCACACTTCCACAACCAATTGCCTTCAGTTGCGGCAGGTATGTTCATTCGCGAGCTTTCGTCTAAACCCAATACATCCTGCATAGGTATGATCACTATTTTTGCAACTGAAGCCATTGCCATATGGATAAATACCTGGTTTACTTTTGTTTCCTTTACCGACAATCCTGTATAATTTTTCAACCTCTTTAAAACATTTTCATCCGCTTCTTTACTAAACCAGCCTTTTATCGTATTGTTATCATGCGTGCCGGTATAAGCTACGCTGTTAAGCGTATAATTGTGTGGTATGTGTGGAGAAAGAGCAATATCGCTACCAAATGCGAATTGTAAAACCCGCATGCCCGGCAGTTCGAATTGATCACGCAGTTGATAAACAGCCTGATCAATATTGCCCAGGTCTTCGGCTACAAATGGCAATTTGCCAAATTCTTTTTTTAGGATATTAAACAGATCAGCAGCCGGGCCTTGCTCCCATTTACCATTAACTGCTGTTTTTTCTTTTGCAGGCACAGCCCAATAATTGGAGAAGGCGCGGAAATGATCTAACCTTAACAGGTCAAATCTTTCCAGGTTTTTCCGGATACGTTGTACCCACCAATTATATTTCTGTTCTTTTAATTTGTCCCAGCAAAAAACAGGCATACCCCAAAGCTGGCCTTCTGCCGAAAAATAATCTGGCGGCACACCTGCAACCTGTGCCATATTGCCTTGCTCATCTAAGCTAAAAAGTTCCGGATGCGCCCATACATCAACTGAATCATAGCTAACATAAAATGGCAGGTCGCCAAATAATTGAATATCTAATTGATTACAATAGCTTTTAAGGCTTTTCCACTGTTTGGCAAACTGGTATTGCAACCATTTCTCTTTATCAATGGCATCGGTGTTAGTATTTACAAAGTCAGCCAGTGTTGTTTTATTCCGCGACTTAAATCCATTCGGCCATTGGTACCAAGGTTTGTTCTTGTGTTGTTGTTTCAATGCTACGTATAAGGCATGATTATCAAGCCATGCTGCTTCCTTTTTACAAAAAACATCGAACTCGGCATGAAAGAATTCGCTGTTCTTGTTTTTGAAATTTGCCCATGCCTTATTAAATATTAATTGCTTAATTGTTGATGTCTGTTTATAATCCACTTTATCCGAATGAGGCAAATTATATTCATCCACATTTAATAAACCTTCATTAGCCAACAATTCGGGACTTAACAGTAACACGTTCCCTCCCATGCTCGAATAAGAACTGTAAGGTGAATATTGACTGTTCTTATCTACCGGACTCAAGGGCAATAACTGCCAATATTTTTGATAGCTATGATGCAGCAAATCAGCAAATATCTTTGCACCCGCACCAAAATCACCTATACCAAATTTTGAGGGTAATGATGTAATATGCATTAATATACCTGAACAACGACCACTGTCAGGCAGCTCAAGCTTTAAAAATGCGAAAGGTATGGTTGTAAATAAGTCTTTAACTAATATCTCCTGCTGATGCTTGCCGTTTGTTTTTAATACCAAATTTTCAAATTTTTCAGGGGCATCTTCGGGAATAATTATGCGGGTATCCTCCCAATCTGTAATTGATATTCCCGTTAGGTTCAACGGCACAACTGTAATGTACCATGTAGGTTTATGGTAGCGCACAAAAGCGAATACGTTATCGGCATATTTCCCTTTTATCTTTAGCGGTTTGAATTTCCCTTCAGCAAAAAGCTGCGAATTGGCTTTTCTTTCCTGTAATAATAACTGTGTAAGCCAAATCTTTATTTGCCCGTTGAATCTATTATCCCAAAGAGTTTTCAGCGATGATCTTTTAGCTAATAAGGCTTGATGATGCTTATAATCAACCGAGCGGCGGTTATCCGGGTCAACCAAACTGAGATCCCAATGCTCGCAACCCTGATAAACATCGGGCATGCCCGGGCAGGTAAACTTCAGCATTACCTGAGTTAAAGAATTTATAACTCCATACCCGGCAACCTTTTCATGTAGTGTTCTAAAACTCTTCCAAAATGGTCTTCGTTTATCCAGCAACGCTTTTGCAAACTGCTGAACGGCTTTCTCATACTTTTCGTCCGGTTCTGCCCAGTTGGAATGCAGCTTGGCCTCGCGCATTGTTTTTTGCAGGTATTCCTGTAAACGTTCGCTGAAATCGTCTTCATCTTCGCCCGGCATGGGGTAGGCGCCCATCAATGTTTGATAAATAAAATATTCGTCATTGGCATCTGGCGCGCCTATTTGTTTAATATCCCGATTCATTTGCTGCCAGCTTCTTACCGCCTCCAGCCATTCATCTGCCAGATTCGGCAATACGTTTAGCCTGGCCCGTACATCTTCACCGCGCTTGGTGTCATGTGTTGCGGTTGCATTCATACTCAGGGGCCATTGCTTTTGGCGTTGCTTCATCTTTTTATGAAAATCTGCCTGATTCATACTAAAGGCATCCGGGGCGTCCCCTACTTCATTATGACTAATGAGACGGTTATAAGTGTACATCAATGTATCCTCAACCCCTTTAGCCATTAGCGGGCCGCTAAACTGCATACAACGCATATAAAAATGCAGCGCTTTATCGTTGCCCTTAGAGTGAAGGAATGCTGTTTCTAACAAGCCGACGGCCCGCAATAATGTTTTATCTGCATTTTTTATAGCTGATAAAATCTTTTTTATCAGTATCTCCTCATCCTTATGCAAAGGAAAACTGTTGCCATAAAAACGATAATCAGGGCAATTGATTAAAAACTGCGCGATAGCCTGTTTGATCTCATCCCTTACTACCTCTTTAGGTTTTACAATGTTCGACCGTAAAAAAAGATCGGTTAAATTATCCAGCTCACCTGCCATTTGGTTATGCAGAATATAGGCTTTTTTATTATTTACCTGTTGCACAACCGGTGTGGTATCTTGAGTTAGGCTTTTATAAAAAGCAGTAAATTTATGCCTGTTTCCTTTGCCTGTAAGCAGGTTATTGACCAGTGCCAGAAAATCATAGCCGGTATTACCCTGTATAGGCCATGCAGGCATCTCCTCGCCTTTTTCAAGTATCTTTTCAACTACTATATAGGTTTCATCGCCCAACGCTTTCCTTAACTGCTTGAGATATTTAGCCGGATCATACAAACCATCAATATGATCTATCCTTAATCCCTGGAAAATATCTTCCCGAACCAGTTCAATAATGAGCTGGTGAAATTTATTAAATACCTCATCCCGCTGAATATTCAAACAGATCAGACTATTCACCGTAAAGAAACGGCGGAAATTTATCAGGTGATCTGTTTCCTTATAACTGCAAAGCCGATAATGTTGATCATTGGCAATTTGCAATAGTTGTTTTTTACTTATCGAATTGACATCCGCAATATATTGATAAGATGAAGATTTAAGCGGCCATAATTGGTCAGCATATTTAAGTACCGGTTTGTTGTTAATCAATCCTATCGTCAATTCGCCGTTATCAATAGCATCAGTTAGGTCCGAGCCTAAAAAGGGCACCATTATCGGCCCTTTAAACAATAACTTATCAGTAAGGCTATCATCAAAGAAGGTTTTGTAGGGTGATGCCGGGCCATTTTCCAGCACATCCATCATCCAGGTATTATCATGATGATAAGCCATGTGGTTAGGTACAATGTCCTGTAGCCAGCCAATATTTTTAGTTTTTAATTTTTTGCTGATAGCTCTCAGTTGTTCAACATTACCTATCTCCGGATTAATTTTTAAAGGATCGATACCATCGTAACCATGAACACTTCCCGGCACCGAACTGAAGATGGGCGAAGCATAAATAGTTTTCACACCTAATTTTTCAAGATATGGAATAATCTGCTCAAAATCAGCAAAGTTAAACCCTTTGTGAAACTGGATGCGATAGGTGCTGACCGGGTTATACATGATCAATTGGTATAAATGATAAGTGATTGAGGCGATATATAGTTTGCTTTAGCTCCCGGGCCATTCCATTTTGTATCGGCGGAGTCCAGTGTCTTTTTCCAGTTTTCATTTGGTGGCAAATCAATTGGCTGTTCGTCTTTCGCAAAATTCATCAGGCAGCATATTTTATGCTGATCGTGCCAACGCATAAGCGTTAGTGTTTGCTGATCTTCGTTGCAAGTGACCGTTAAATTTTTCCGGTTTAAGTTGCTAAGCGCTGGCAGTAATTTTCGCACTGCTATAAGGGTCTTATAATAATCAAGCATTACATTATTCATTTCTCCCCAGTTTAATTTTGAGCGATCAAAGGTTTCTTCTGCTTGTGGATCGGGCGCTTCGCCTTTGGCATGAAACGAGGCAAACTCCTCTTTGCGCCCTTTTCTTACTGCTTCAACTAACTCAGGATCACCATGGCTCACAAAATATTGGAAAGGGCTTTGCGCGCTCCACTCCTCGCCCATAAACAGCATGGGTAAATAAGGGCTCACCAGCACTGCACCAGCCATTAACTTTTGCATTTCAAAGCTGAACAGCTGACTGCTTCGTTCACCAAGCATACGGTTCCCCACCTGGTCGTGGTTTTGGGAAAACACAATGAACTGATCACCGGGATTATCAGTCACCTTATTACCAAACGTTTTTAAACGATGCGGCGAGTAAACACCATCATACACATAAGCATCCCGGTATGATTTGACCAAGTCCTTTATCCCGTTAAAATCAGAATAATAACCATCTGTTTCACCGCCTGCTGTTACCCGCAAGGCATGATGAAACTCATCAACCCATTGCGCATTCATGCCATAACCGCACTTAACAATCGGATTAATAAAGCGATGATCGTTTAGGTCGAGTTCAACTATCAGGTAATGCGATTTTCCTGTTTGAGTCATCAGTAGATCGGTATTCTCCTTCATTTCCTGCAGAATATGCTTCGGACTAAAATCTTTTATGGCGTGTACGGCATCCAATCGCAAAGCGTCTATATGAAAATCCCTGTACCACATCAGCGCGTTTTCTATAAAATAATTCCGCACTGCATCGCACCCGGCATCATCAAAATTGATGGCATTACCCCAAGGGGTCTTATACTTATCTGTAAAATAAGCGCCGAATTCATTAAAATAATTACCCTCGGGGCCAATGTGATTATACACCACATCCAGTATAACCGCCAGGCCTTTTTGATGGCAGTCATTTACCAGTTGCATTAAGCCTTTGGCTCCGCCGTAAGAGTTTTGAACCGCGTAAGGGAATACGCCATCATAACCCCAGTTCCTTTCCCCCGGGAATTGCGCGACGGGCATAATTTCAATAGCAGTAATACCTAATTGTATCAGGTGATCGAGTTTACTGGCTATGCCATCAAAAGTTCCCACATCCGTAAAAGTTCCGGCGTGTAACTCGTAGATAATATAATCTTGTTGTGATGGATTTTTCCATTCCTCATCTGTCCATTCAAAATCATTTAAGTTAACAGCTTCAGACGAGCCATGCACACCTTCCGGCTGCGACAGTGATGCAGGATCAGGTAATTCTTTATCATCAACAACAAACTGGTATATATCACGCGGCTTTATTTGTGTGGTAAGCAAGTCCCAATAACCCAAATCAGCTTTACGTAATTCAAAGTCGGCCTTTCTACCTCTTAAACGCAATGAAACGCTTTCGGCTTCGGGAGCCCATACCTTTACCTTTGCAGCTCCCTGCTCATCAAAATTAACTCCTATGCCCCTATCCGCGATCATTACTTTATAATAGGATGCTTTAGCAATACGATTGACCGTCCGTTTACCTTTATGGTATCACTATCGCCAAATACTTGTTCTTCTGTTTTATCTTCGCTGGTATCTAAAAGCTTCCCCCATTCTTTACTATAAATTTTTTCGGGCAGTTTATAATCAAGCGGCTCATCATGCGCGTTGAAGATGAGGTAAAAGTTATCGTCGTAAACTTCTTCGCCTTTTGGATCCACATAATGCAAACCTTTGCCATTCATGAATATCCCCAGCGATTTTGCAAAATCATTATTCCAATTATCGTCGCTCATCTCTGAACCATCGGGTAGAAACCAGGCAACATCCTCCAAACCTTTCCCTTTTATAGGCTGTCCTTTGAACCATTTACGCCTGCGGAAAGCCGGGTGCTCCTGACGTATGCTGATGAGCTTCTTGGTAAACTCCAATAACTCATTATCATTTGCCGCCCAGTTGAGCCACGAGATCTCATTATCCTGGCAATAGGCATTGTTATTCCCCCCCTGCGTACGCCCAACTTCGTCGCCCGCTACCAGCATTGGTACACCCTGAGATAAAAACAAGGTGGTTAATAAGTTACGCTTTTGACGTTTGCGAAGTTCAAGCACCACCTCATCATCGGTTGGCCCTTCAGCACCACAGTTCCATGAGCGATTATTGCTTTCACCATCATTATTATCCTCTCCATTCGCTTCGTTATGTTTATCATTATAGGACACGAGGTCATTCAACGTAAACCCATCATGAGCCGTTAAAAAGTTAATGCTGGCAGTAGGTTTGCGGTAATCGTCCTGGTAAAGATCGGGGCTACCTGTTAACCGCATAGCAAACTCGCCCAGCATGCTATCGGCTCCACGCCAGTAATCGCGCATACAATCACGGTACTTGCCGTTCCACTCAGCCCATCCCGGTGGAAATTTGCCGACCTGATATCCGCCATCACCAATATCCCAGGGCTCAGCTATCAGTTTTACCTGCGATATGATGGGATCCTGGTGAATAATATCAAAAAATGCGCTCAGCCGGTTCACTTCATGCAGCTCCCTTGCCAGCGTAGCAGCCAGGTCGAACCTGAACCCATCCACGTGCATTTCCGTGATCCAGTAACGCAGGCTATCCATAATATAACGCAATACGTTTGGCAGCATGGCGTTTAGGGTGTTGCCTGTGCCTGTATAATCCATATAAAACCGTTTGTCATCATCAACCAAGCGATAATAACAAGTATTATCGATCCCTTTTAAAGACAGCGTTGGCCCCATTTGGTTCCCCTCACCCGTATGGTTATAAACCACATCCAGTATCACTTCAATGCCTGCCTTATGCAGTTCTTTTACCATTTGTTTAAACTCGGTAACCTGTCCACCGGTTGAACCACTCCCCGAATAGCGAACATCGGGCGCGAAAAAGCCAATGGTATTGTATCCCCAATAATTAGTTAAGCCTTTTTCGGCCAGGTGCCGGTCACTTACAAATTGATGTATTGGCATCAGTTCAATAGCGGTAATACCCAGCTGTTTTAAATACTCAATAGTTACCGGGTGAGCTATTGCCGCGTAAGTTCCACGTATATTTTCCGGAATATCGGGGTGCATTTTGGTGAAGCCTTTTACATGGGTTTCGTAAATGATTGACTGGTGGTAAGGTGTACCCAACTGTTTATCATTCTCCCAATCAAATGCCGGATCTATCACTACAGATTTTGGCATAAACGGAGCGCTATCCATCTGGCTGAAGCTTAGGTCTTCATCTGGACTGCCTATTTCATAACCATAAAGCGCATCGTGCCAGTCTATTACCCCCGAAATTGCCTTGGCGTACGGATCAATTAATAATTTATTTTTATTAAAGCGATTTCCATTCTGTGGCTCATAGGGCCCATCTACCCGGTAGCCGTACAGTTGGCCGGGTTTAACATCAGGCAGGTAAACATGCCATATCTGGTGGGTTCTTTCATTTACTTTTATTTTTTGCGACTCTACCTCGTCGTCCTGGTTTTTAAACAAACATAGTTCAACACCAGTAGCGCTGTCGGCAAAAAGTGCAAAGTTAACCCCTTCTCCGTCCCATGTGGCGCCAAGGGGATAAGGCTTGCCAGGGTATATTTTTTGATCCATATCCCTAAAAATCAAAATTCACCTAAAATGTTTTTCTAATTAAAAAATTATAATTTTAAAGGAATGCAGTTAAACAAAAGCTGTACTGCCCTGTTCAAGATAGATACTAAGCAAGATGAAAAAGATATTAATTGTTTCTAATGATCTGGCATTACTGCAAACGCTCGACAACCAGTTAACAGCGCTTGGCTTTACTATGGATACCATGGAAGCGCAGGAAGAAATGCTAAACAGGATAAAAGCGGAAAAACCAAATATTTTGCTTATTGATTTTATTTTGGGCGATGCCAACGCGGCGGCTGTTTGTCACCAGGTAACCTCCGATCCTGATCTGCATAATTTGCCGGTAGTTGTTCTTTCTGACCTACCGGGGATAGATCAATTGGCTGCCAGGATCGGCATTTTCGCGGTGATCAAAAAACCAATGCGTATAACCGAATTGGTGGAAAACATCATAGCAGCATTAAAGGAACAACAGCGCTCAGCTTAATAAACGAAAAAACTTCATGTACAGGTCACCGGTACCGGATTCATCACCGAACTGATTGACAGCAGGTATGGGTTGGGTTTTCCTGGGCATAAACTCCGGCAAACAATATTGGGGACAATTAAACAGTTAGCTTATTTTTAACCGGAAGATAGTGATCAGCAAAGCGAATAGCACCGCGATGAGCCAAAAAATACGATTATTTTTCATGAAATTAAGTTACGAGATTTACGGATCAACAATGTCAAATTACCGTAACAATTAAATACATGTATGGACCTGAAAAATTTTACCCGTCTTCCCTTTTATATCAAACTCGCCTGCGTGCTTTTCAGCCTTTTCGCGCTGGGCGCTCTGGTTATTTTGGCTAAGGATATATTATCTCCTTTAATTTTTTCGTGTTTATTTGCGATCTTGCTTATGCCGTTAGCCAGGTTCTTTGAGCGCCGCATCAGGCTGCCGCGGGGCGCGGCCTCCATGATCGCGGTGATTTTATTCCTCTCACTAATCACGCTGGTTATGTATGTGATCGGTTCGCAGCTTGCGGACCTTGCAAAAGACTGGCCCGCTTTTCAAGCACAGATCAGCCGTTCGCTCTGGAACTTCCGGGGTTGGGTGTCCGCGAATTTTGGCATTACCCGCCGCAAACAACTGAATGTCGTCAATACCGCGGCCAGCAAGGTCACTTCGCCCGATGCCGCGTTTGTGGGAACAACATTACTGTCCTTATCATCTATTCTGCTGTTCCTGGTTTTTACTTTTATCTATACCTTCTTCTTTTTGTTATACCGGCGTCTGATCTTAAAGTTCCTCGAGTCCGTGTTCCTGGAAGAAAATAAAGCAAAAGTACACGAAGTGATAGAACAGGTACAGATGATCATTCGCCAGTATATTACCGGCCTGCTGATAGAAATGACCATTGTAGCTACGGCAGTCAGCGTAATACTTTCCATCCTCGGCGTTCAATATGCCATACTGTTGGGTCTCATAACCGGCATTTTTAACCTGATCCCTTACTTTGGGATTTTTTCCGCCCTCATCATCAGTTCGACGATTACGTTAGGGACATCGCCGGACAGCAATACCGTCATCTACGTCCTGATCACATTTGTAGTGACCCATGTGGTCGATAGCAACATCATTCTCCCCCTGGTGGTCGGTTCCAAAGTCCGGATTAATGCGTTGGTCACCGTTCTCGGTGTTGTCATAGGCGAAATGTTCTGGGGTATTTCCGGTATGTTTCTTTCCATTCCAGTCATAGCAGTACTCAAGATCATCTTCGACCGGGTAGAAAGCCTTCAGCCATGGGGCATTATCCTTGGTGTAGAAGAAAAGAAACAAGAAAAACTGGCCGCTAAGCTTAAAACTGAATAGCTATTTATATGCATGATCATAGTTAAAAAGTCCCGTCCATTTATACTCAAATAACCATCATATTTTGATACTTAAAAATAACTACGTAACTATTAGGGATTGAAGTCTTTAACAGCTAAATTCCTAACATTGCAATACGGTGTTACATTTACTTATAATCTAAGCTCTTTTGGCGATGGCTTTTTTGAAATATTATGCTACTCCGATATTTAGGGCTATTATCAATAACAGAAACAGCCTGCTACAATGTGTCCGGCACCAGCGTCAAATCAGCAACTGATATTTAGAGGGGCAAACTAAAATAAAAGGCTGAGCCCTGGCCGGGATTACTTTCCACCCAGATTTGACCGTGATGACGGTGAATGATTTCTGCGCTTAGATAAAGACCAATACCAAATCCGGAAATATGGTTGGTATGGCTGGATTGAACACGGTAATACCGATCAAATATATTTTGCTGGTCTTCCGGTCTGATACCCAATCCCTCGTCAGCGACACTGATCAGCGCCTGGCCGTTCAGCTGCCTGCAGTTAACTGCGATTACGGAGCCTTTCGGCGAATATTTTACGGCATTGCTCAGCAGGTTAGAAAGAACGGAACCTATTTTATCCCTGTCGGCATCCATGACCAGTTTATCAGAGGTCTGCAGGTTAATGACATGCGTGACACCCGTCAGGTTCACCTCTTCTATAATTTCTTTTACCAGGTCGCCCATGATGAACCGTTGTTTATCGATCGTTATTTTACCGGATTCTAACCTGGAAATATTTAAAAAACCGTTGATCATGCCGGTCATCTTTTTGATCTGGGTATTGGCCTTTTCTAATGCGCCGGGAACGAACGGGTCATCACTTTTCCTTAGCTTTAAGATAAGCATCTGTAAAATTGCGTTCAGGGAAGTCAGCGGTGTTTTTAATTCGTGGCTAACCATCCCGATGAAATCGCTCTTGCGGATGTCATCCATTTTCTGTTCGGTAATATCCGCCATTACCCCGGTAATGTAACTTCCGCTCTTTTCATCAGCAACAAATTTACCCACCGAGCGTACCCAGCGTTGTTTACCGTCCCGGACGCCCAGTATGGGGTATTCCACATTGAAATGCGCGCCATTGGTGAACGAAGCAGTCACTGCATCGCTAACCATTTCCCGGTATTCAGGCAGGATCTGTTCCAGCGCGCTGGCATAAAGTACTTCATCACCCGGCGGGATATCAAACAGTTCATAGAAACGCGGCGAGGCGATTATCCGGTCAAGCTTTTCATCCAGGTGCCACACGGCCAGTTCGCCGGATTCTATGGCCATACGCAAATTTTCTTCAGCCTGTTCTATTTTTTGCGCGGCGAGGTACTGGTCGGTAATATCCATAACTACCCCTGTAAAGGCGGAAAAAGAACCTGAAGGGTCGGCCTTAAGGTTGCCGATGGCACGCAGCCAGCGCAAACGCCCGTCATGTAAGCCAGTGACCGGATAGATGACATCATAATCGCCGTTGTTATAAATCGCGTTTTCCAGTTTGCCCGCCACGAAGCCCCGGTATTCGTCGGCGATCTGGGTCAACGCCTGTTCAATAGAGAGCGCTTCTTCCGGATAGTAGCCGAATAATTCTTTCAGGCGGGCGTCCGTTATAAATTCCCGCGTAACGGAATGTAAATACCATGTACCAAAATTTGCCGCACTGATAGCCAGTCGGAGCGCCACCTCCCCTTCTTCAATCTTCTTTTGCGCCTCCTGGAGTTGATGATTGACTAATGCCAGCTCCTCATTAGCGGCGCTCAGTTCCTTGTTCGAAGCAGCCTGTTCTTCATTGGTGGCCGCCATTTCCTCGTTAATTGCCTGTAGTTCTTCCGAACTTTGCGCGAGCGCCTCTTCCCACTGCTTCCGTTCCGTAATATCACGTGTTGTGCCCGCTACTGCTTCCACTTCGCCTGCGGCATTGAATACAGGCGTAAAAATGTAGTCGTATACCCTTGTGCCCAGTTCCGCGTGTGGAAAGGATACCTCTCCCCGGATCGGTTTTTTCGTTAGCCTGACCTGATCGATCTCCCGCTCATGCATTTCAGCATGCCATGGCTCATAGCCATTTTCCAACAGGCCCTTTCCGACAGCAGTTTCCCATGTTTTGCCCCACATGGACAGTAATGCGCTATTCGCGTAGGTGAACTGGTAATTCAAATCAAATACGTAGATCAGGTCGGGCGTACCCGCGGTAATCGTTTCATAGAATCTCCTTTGTCGCTCGGATTGTGCTTTCGCTTCCAGTAAGGCAGCCTCTGCCAGCTTGCGGTCTGTGATATCGCTGGCGGTTCCGAACCACTCGATGATTTCGCCTTTGTCATCAAGAATGGGAACTGCCCGCGAAAATGTCCATCCGGTGGAATCATCTGCCCGTAATACCCGGTGTTCTAATTGAAATATTCTTTTGCCTTTAATCGCCGCATCGATCGTTTTATTAACAAGTTCCAGATCGTCCGGATGGACATTTCTGAACCGCCAATCGGTTGTGGGCTCATGGGTATCTTTCAGGAACCCACGCCCATCCAATTCACGCATCACCCGCCAGTCTGCGCTCAAACTATAAATTATATCGGAAGTAGCCGCTACCAGCGCGCGGAAACGGTCTTCATTTGCGGCTAAAGTTAGATTATCTGAGTTCGCTTCACGCTGCGACATAGTCATCATTTATAAAATTAAACAAAAATACATGGATCAACAGCCGGGAACATCATTTGTTTGAGCATTGCTATAAAGCCATCCTCATGTTTCAACAGCCGGCAGGGCTTCTCCGCTTAACACAACAGAAAGCAGGATAATATTAAGGTTACGGCAAACAGGTTATAACCTATTTAAGGTGTATTTCGTATAATCATCTGCCCCTAATTAAAAGACCATGCAGGCTAAACCTGAAGACAATACCGCGGTTATCCTTTACCTTGTACCCTCAACAACCATAAAGATGAATTGCTGCGGCAGGTGCAAATCCGAAAAGATCAAAAGAATACCAAGGCCCGCCCTCATCAGGGTACTCCTGTTCTGGCTGCCGCTCAAACGATACCGGTGCAATAGCTGCATCAGGAAATATTACGCGTTCAAAAATTAAACTATCCCTTTCAAAAGTATGACCATGCCGGGCAGCATTAAACAGCATGCTCATATATTACAGGTTATAATCAAACATATAACCATTACCATTGTATGCTATTTATAAATCAATTGAAAATCATTGCTATGTTCTCAAAACTATATACATCATTTATACTGGGCACCGTCCTTTTAGCGGTAACTGCAAACGTAAAAGCGCAAACCGGACCGCCTGTTGAAACAAAAAAAGCCAATAGTGATTATAAACCCGCTTTTGCAGGGCAGACCCGCATCGGCAGTGTTAAAACTAAAACCCCATATACGGTTAGCGTCATCAACTCCGAACTGAAAGGCCCATGGGGTATACATGTACTGCCTGATGGCCGTTTACTGATCAGTAGCAAGCCGGGCACTATGCAGATACTAACTACAGATGGTAAAATTGTTAAAACCATCACCGGTTTTCCTACCGTACAATATGAAGGCCAGGGTGGTTTGCTCGACATCAACATAGATCCTGATTTTACCAGCAACAGGATGGTTTACTGGACTTTTGCTCAACCGGGCGACGGAGCTACGCTTGCTGTAGCTAAAGGTAAATTATCCGCCGATGAAACCAAGTTGGAAAATGTCAGGGTGATTTGGGAAGCCTCTCCGCGTTATAAGGGTGCGGGCCAGTTTGGCTCGCGTTTGATATTTGATAAACAAGGGAATCTTTTCGTCACTTCGGGCGACCGACAAGCAGACGATATCCGCGTAAAGGCGCAGGATTTGGAGGCGACTACCGGCAAGATCATCCATATTACTAAAGAAGGCAAGCCAGTTGCAGGTAATCCATTTATTGGCAAAGCTGGTGCCAAGCCTGAAATCTATGCATACGGCTTCCGTAACCCCGATGGCCTTGCAATTAATCCGGTTACCGGCGGGCTTTGGGAGATTGAATTTGGGCCTCGTGGTGGCGATGAGGTCAATTTGATCAGGCCAGGTGGTAACTACGGCTGGCCTTTTGTTACTTATGGCATAGAATACAGCGGCGCGAAAGTTTATGATGGGATACAACAAAAAGAGGGAACGATACAGCCCGTTTACTATTGGGACCCGGTGATCTCTCCCGGCTGCATGATGTTTTATACGGGGAATATAGCCGAATGGAAAAACAACATGTTTATAGGTGGCCTGAGCGGACAACACATTGCACGGTTGGTTATTAAAAATAATAAGGTTGTAGGCGAAGAACGCCTGCTTGCTGATAAGAACGAACGCTGGCGATGCATTGCTACCGGAAAAGATGGGGCGATTTACGCAGCCACTGACGGCGGGAAGTTATACCGGATCGCCAGGAAATAATAGTACATTAGGTTGAAAAGCGCCCGGCAATGTTGTATCCGGGTGTTTCACCCTTCCTCGTACTCTTCCACGCCCACCAAACGAGCACCGGCTGAAAAAGCAGCCTGGCAAGCCGTTTTTCATCTGTATTCAGGCCGAAGGCGGAGCGGCGGTGCGTGAATTGCGACACGTTGCCGGGAAATACTGCAGCGAAGAATAAAGAAGCGATATTACCAAGGGTTTCGCGTTGCTTTTTGGGCGCCAGCAAGATGGTGCTGCCTAAGGCGATTTCCGCGATGCCGGAATAAACTACTGTATCGTCTTTTTTAAGGGGTACCCAATCCGGTACCTGCGCGCGGAAGTCCTTTCGTGCAAAACTTAAATGGCTAATACCGGCAAATATTTTTTCCGGAACGGATATGGAGGGCCACTATCATGTCAAAGAAAATGTTAATACTGGGCGCTACCATTTGCATTACCGAAAGATTAACAGGTAGTTGCGCTAGTTAAATACCCAGCTAAGATCAGTATCACATGAGATGACTTATTGTTGTAACAGGCTTCCTAAAGATATTGCTAATGTGCGTAAGGCCATAACGAACAGGAAGGATTAATCGAAGAATCCGGAACTGATTGAACTATTGCCAAGCCTGTCGTATTGAATGAAAATAAAACTATGAGAAGATATGCCTATATATTATAATGTAGCTGGCTATAAAATAGCCAGCTACATTGGGGGTCCCCAGACTGTGCGTTTTTCGAACCACTTTTTAGAAGAAATCCGCGTTCTGAGTGAATTAAGGTAGTTTTCCTGATCCCTTACTGTGCGAAATTCGAACCATTTGTATAAGGGGTTCGATTCCCTTAGGGGCTACCAAAGGGGAAAGATGCAAGTTAGTGTATCTTTCCCCTTTATTTTTTACACCTAATTGCCTGTTAATCTGCAATATAACTTCAAGCGCGGTGTTCAAATAAGGGGTTCGATGTGATATTCCGTCAAAACATAGGTTTTTAGGGTACATCGAACCGATCAACTTTCGTTTTTCAATGATACTTGCTGATTTATAATGTAATTGTATGTTAGAATACTTATTTATTACTATATCAAGTAGCCCCTCTATCGTTTTTAAGCTATCGGCTTTATTAGGTGTATCAGCAAGCTTTGCCTCCAGTATTCTTAATGTTTCCGTGCATTCAGATTTAATTGCTTTAAAGTCTTCTGCATCTATATCTTCAGTCATGAACCTTTTACGTGCATTGGATAATATCATCTCCTGTTCATCTATCTGAATTGCAATTAACTTGCGTTCATCCGAGCCGTTTTTATGTTCTAATTGAAAGGTTTCTATAGACTTAAATTTTAATAATTAATAAATATTTGTAATTATAGACTGGCTGGTTCTTTTGCTTCTTTTCTTGCAAGAGAAGAAGTCCGAATACTCGAACATCCACTCAACATTATGTTAAGTGAATAACAAGCAAAAATAAATTTCCAATTTTATAGTATGCAAATCAAGGAAGATATACAGGATTTAGTGAACGACGAACTTGGGAAGTTATAGTTCAGTAATTATGCTTTTGATCGGTTAAATGAATTTAAATTTTTCAAAAGCCTGCACTAACTAAAAAAGGCACTGAATTAGACAATGCAATTTTTAATACTGCACGCCAATAATTTTGCCCCTTGCTTAGTTTCGTATTCGCAGCCTCTACACGTAAATTGTTTTGAATTTGTATTCTAGTCATTAATCCTGCCTGCGATATAATTGAATCCAGAACGTCAGTAATTTCGCTGTTGCTTCGCTTCTTGTATCTTGTGAACAAATCGAGGGTATCAAAGTGGTTGACAACCAATTGCCTGAAACCTATTGGTATGGCCATTTCATCAATCGAGAAAACAGCACGGGGTACACCCTTTCTATAAACTATTTGGCAGTTTAAAAATGAAACTGTTGGCAGTGGGTCGTAGTAGAAATTAATAACCTTTCTTACACCCAATAGTAGCCATTCCCTGCCTTTTTCGGTATTACATCTCGAACAGCATGGAAATAGATTAATAGATAATGCGGAATACTCCGGGAAATAATTTTGTGGTAAATAATGATCGAACGTATCAGGTTCGCCAATATTGCAGTATTGGCATTCACCCCTGAGAAATCACTTTGCTTTTCAAGTATCCTCGTTTTTAAAACAGAAAGTTGCGATGAATTTGAATAGCAATCCTCTAATAGTCCATCAAGAGGAGCCAGGAAGGGGGATGCCGGGATCAATTCAAGTGTGTTGGGATTAATACGCTGGCCGTAAGCCACAAATCGTTGTACGACATGAGTGCGTATGGCTTGGAGGGCTGCTCTCGAAACCAGGTGTTTGTTATTTACGATATTGTCCCAGTAGAAGATTTTCCTTGTTAAAGGCCTTAGGTTTATCATGATTCATCCAGGGATTGTAGATAAATTTTTGCGTTCAAGCCAAGAGGTAAACTATTTTTCGCGAAAAGTGCAACGATCTTATCGTAGTCCAGTTTTTCTGAAAGTTTGGCTAAGAATTCCCTGTAGTATTCATCATGGCTCGCGGTCTGAAATATCCTTTCCGTTATAGTGTTCAAGTTTTCTCCAAAGGTTTCTATACTGATCCCTCTGGCACTCGGTGTGTTTTGTATCCTGTCAATAATGACGATGTCTTTGGCGGGAACTTCCTGAACTATCTGAGGGGAATGTGTAGAAACAATAGCAAATGAATTATAATTAGTTAATATCTTATTGATAACGCTAATAAATTGTGAAATGCTGTTTGGGTGTAAGTGCGTTTCCGGCTCGTCAAAGATTAGTAAGGACTCATTGGTTATATATGCGAGGACTTCTGCAAGCATAAGTATCATCACAACCTGGCCAGAACTATATCTAGAAAATTCGTTTTCATCATATAGTGTGAATTCTTTTGCAGATAGACTGATATCATCTTCTCCTAAAATATCCTGAACTATATCATCAGAAAGAACCATTGAAAGGTATCTGCTGAAAAATGGAATCCGATCTGATTTTTCTAAAATGGCGAACGCTTTTTTTAATCGGCTGTTTATTTGATTGTCTGTTAAAAACCCCTTCCCGCCCTGAAAGCCACAATAGTAGTAACTATAGGTCTTGGTTTGTTTTGGTCTTGGAAACCGGTCGAATAAGCTGTAGGAAACGGCAATAACCCTGCTGAACTGAGGCAGATATTTTGTAGAGAATTCGCCTTGTTCCTCGTAACCGCTTAATGTTGCAGCCAATTTTGCGATATATTGAGTTTTACCGGTGCCATTTTTACCTATTAATACCTTAACTCTGTAAGGTATATTGGGCTTTTCTGAGAAATCAAACTTTATCGAATGCGGACTGGTCGCTGAACCTATCTGAGTAGAAAAAGTAAATTTAATTGTATTGTCAATCGTTTGGCCTTTATAGGTGCGTAAGCCTTCTCTTAATGCCTTTTGTGCCTCACTGCTTCTTAATATTGAATTTTTAAATCCATACTCGTTTTCAAACTCATCAATTAACCCTTTATTAATAGCCAGGTCATTTACTGCATCAAGATAGAGCTCTGCCGTATCTTTATCTAGGCGCTTTGCAAGATTTGAATAATAGGAATTAGATTGTCCTAGCGAACAGTAGTTGTTTCCTAACGATGAAAAGTAACGTGGAAGATCTCCGCTGCTATCTGTTTTATTAAAAAACTTTGCTTTTCCTATAACCACAGATTCTTTATCGGCAGTATAATATTCAATTTCATATTGAGTCTTATAGCCAAAATCATCCCAATCATCCTTTCTGAAAACAAAACATGGGTATAAATGATGATTTTCCCGAAACTCAGTACCCGAGTAAAACTTTAAACCGTTATCTTCAATTATATTTTTATCATCCTTAAATATCTCCTGAACTGTCTCCAAATTTTTGATCCTGGAAATAGTAGACCTGTAAGCACCTTTATTTTTTATGATAAATGGCTCAAAATTTTCGTCCCAGTTAACCTGAAGAGTCTGCCCATCGTTAGGATTTTCTGTTACGGTACCGGTAGCATAAATTTCCAAAATAGAAATGGTTTCCCTTTCTTCCTTCCGTGTGTAGGTGGTTTTCGCAGCTATCCGCGACCCTTTTACAACGGCATTAACCCTTTGTGCATATTTATCATCGAAACCGTTCTCCCAAATCCCATTTTCAATGAAACGGGATAATTGATTTTCGGGGTCACTTCCTCGCCACGTAAAACCTACACAGTAATATTGAATATTATTTGTCATAAGAATGCAATCAACACGCAAAATACATATTTATTGCTTCAAAAACTTGATGGTGAACACCCCTTGATTTTTTCTTTCCCTGGTTTTGTCCCTCTACTTGCTTTTTTGCTTCACGCTGGGCTTTTTCCTGGGCGGAGCCTGAAACAAAATTAAAGGTTAAACATTTTCGATAAGTGTTTTTTTATAGTATAAAACCAATAATATGAAAGTCACGTTAAGAAAAAAGCCACTTAAAAGAAATCGTCATCGACTCTTTCTTGATTATTATCCAGCTTTGCTCAATCCGAAAACAAATAAAAAATCGCGATTTGAGAATATAAAGTTATATATATTTGATAACCCGATAACTCAGACAGAAAAAAAACACAACTTGGAAACGCTGGATCTTGCCGAAAATATTCGCGCAAAACGTCAGCTCGATATTCAGGTGCAGTTGCACGGATTAATACCTTATCACCATAAGCAACGCAGTTTTATTGAATATTTTCGACACTTGGCTGATAGACAACGTGGCATGAACATGCATAATTGGGATAGTAGTGTACGATATTTTCAATTGTTCGCAAATGAACATATAAGGTTTGCAGATATTAACCTTTCCCTTTGTGAAGATTTTAAGGCATTCTTGTTACAGGGACCGAAAATAAGGGAATCCCGAAGGGGTATCGGCCATAATAGCGCACTAAGTTATTTTAATAAGTTCCGGGCTGCTTTGAAACACGCCTGGCGTGAGAAATTAATAGACGACGATCTACATGCCCTTTGTCCTGGGCTAAAGGAAATCGAAGCGGAGGTTGAATTCTTAACCATGCCCGAAATACAACAGTTGATTAAAACGCCAGCTTCCAATGAAATGAATAGAAAGTTGGTATTATTCGCGATCTTAACTGGTCTTAGGTTTTGCGATATCCATTACCTGACTTGGGACCAGGTTAGAGGAGAATCCCATCGTTATTACCTGCAATTCCGCCAGCGGAAAACTTACAAACCGCAGCATGTCTATATCTCTGATCAGGCGTTTGATCTTTTAGGTACCCGACAACAACCAGAAGCACGTGTTTTCGCTAAAATCTATTACAATCAGGTCAGGGACTTTCTGGTAGACTGGCCGTTAAACGCAGGTATTCATAAGCATTTAACTTTTAGCTGCCTCCGACATACATATGCTACTTTGCAATTAGATCACGGAACTGATATTTACACCATATCTAAGATGCTTGGTCATCGACATTTAAAAACTACACAGCGATACACAAGGGTTATGGATAAGGCAAAAATCGAAGCTGCAAATCGAATTGTTTTAGATCTATAGCAATTGTCAAATATTGAAATAATCTACCGCCATTAGATCGGTTAGGAAATTAAATAGCTGCTAAACCTGTTCGTGATCTTTTGAGTAATAACATTCGACCATGATGTTATGTTAAGTAAAGTTAGAATTGAATAATTAATCCAGCTTTGACAATATACTATAAATCAATATTTTAGTGAAGATTAAGAGCCTGCTAACAGGCGTAAATCTGCTAAAAAGGGGTTCGAAAAGTTTCCCCTACGGGCTGAATGTTCGCTACCACTGCAAACTTTTGGATTACCAATATATTTGTTTCTTAGCAGAACATGCCAGATTCACATTCATACCGCCAATATTCACATTAGCCGTTTTTTTTATCGTTGAGAAAGCTAATTTTAAGAAAAATGAAAAAAAATGAAAAAATTAAGCCTTTTATTTATTGTTCTTTTATGTCTCGGGTTGCATGCTTTCGGCCAGATAGATTGGAGAGAATATGCTGAAACCTACCCGGATACTTTCAATAACGACAGTACTCAAGTTGGCATTGTTACATGTATTGAAAAACGCGACGAGAGCCTCAAAGGAATGGTCGAGGAAAATTACACCTCTCCCAATTATGAGATTAATAAAGCAGCTAAGGCGGAGCATGATCGTGAACGGTCTGGTAATAATATTTTTGTCTATAATTTCAGAAAAACACCTGCTTATTTTTTTGTTAAGAACATAAATAGTTCAAATGCTAATGATTATGAATATCAGGTTACAGAAACGGGTGGAAAAATCATCGTTCCCTGGTCTGACATTAAGAAATTTGAAAAACCATATTATTTTGTCGGACCTGGTAGTACAGGAATGATGGGTGCACTTGGTAGTTATACGGCTAATTACGGTCAACGAATAGTTGTTAACCTGCGACTGAAAAAAAGCAATGAAATAATTTCTACTGCTATAGCGGAATGGGTATCTGTTCAGCCCAAGTTCGGGCGGGTTTTTACTAATGATCAGATGAACGATTTTTTCAATCTCCTTACACATAACTGGATAGAAAGAAATGCCTCAAAACCCGATCTCACAAAACTTAAATCAACCCAAAATAGTTTAATTTTTCTCCTTGAGGGTACTATAACAGATAAATCCCAGATGGATTATCAACTTTTAAAAGATGGCAAAGTGTATCTTGGGTGGCGGAAAAACGATTTTGACAACAACTTCATTTGGCTAAAAAACCTACCACATGGTAATTATCAGCTCCGAGTCAGATACAATGCACAACCTGAACATATCGGTAGCTGTAATTTTATAATAAAACCCGCTTGGTATCAAACTACGGCCATTAAACTGATTTCAGGCAGCCTTTTGGCTGTCTTTTTTGCCTTAATAGCCACGGTGGCCGTTCTACTGGTGCAGAAAAGGAACGCTGCTTTAGAAGCGGAAAAACAAAAGCGGCTGCAAACGGAATTGCAGGTCATAAGATCGCAACTTAACCCTCACTTTATTTTCAATTCGCTCAGTTCAATCCAAGGTCTTATAAATAAGCAGGATATCGCCGGAGCCAATAATTACCTTACTGAATTTTCAGATTTGCTTCGCAATACACTTAACAATTCTGAACAAGAACAACTACCGTTGGATAAAGAGATAAGAATTTTAGAAACTTACCTCAATCTGGAGCAATTGCGTTTTGACTTTGATTATCAGATAGAGGTAGAAAGTGACATTAACAGATATGAAACAGAGATTCCGTCATTGTTATTGCAGCCAATATTGGAGAATGCTGTGAAGCATGGCGTATCAATCCTGAAAGATACCGGAAAAATATTAGTAAGATTTAATCGGAAAGGACTTGATATGATTGTCACGGTGAGCGATAACGGAAAAGGTTTTAATGCGAATACTGTAAGCGCTGGTCATGGCCTTAAGCTTGTGCACAAACGGATCGAACTTTTAAATGACGTGTTGAAAAACGATATTAAGTTCAGTATCAATTCAGATAAAAACTCATTAACCGAAATCATCGTAACTTTTGTAAATTGGTTCGCATGAACATTAAGAGCGTTATTATTGACGACGAGTCCAATAACATTGATAACCTTTCCCTGCTAATAAAAAGCACTTTTCCCGAAATTAATATCGTTGCTACGGCAAATGACGCTGAAACTGGAAAAACTATAATTAGAAATCAAAAACCTGATTTAATTTTTCTTGATATACAAATGCCCGGCAAAAGCGGTTTTGATATGCTTAGCGAGTTGAATGATTTTGACCTCGAAATCATATTTGTGACTGCTTATCATCAATATGCTATAAACGCCATGAAGTTTTCTGCGGTTGATTATTTGCTTAAACCCATCAACCCGAACGAACTTTATTCAGCAGTAGAGCGTGCCACCAAACGTCTGCAATTAAAGCAGCATAACATACGCCTCGAAAATTTAATAAGCCTGCTACAAAAACAGGAAAATAAAAATGAACACCGCATAGGATTGACTACACTTAAAGAAACACGTTTTGTAAAAACAAACGAAATAATAAGATGTGAATCATCCAATAACTATACTACTTTTTTCCTGATAAACGGCGAGCATATATTAGTCAGTAAGCCAATATATGAATGCGAAGAAATGCTTGCTGATTATGGTTTTATCCGTTGCCAGCAATCACATATTATTAATAGAATACATATAAAAAGCTGGGTAAAGGAAATGGGCGGTTACATTTTAATGGTTGATAATAAGCAAATACCGATATCGCGTAACAAAAAAGATATTCTTAAAAAATTTCTTTGGCACTGACTGGGCTCGAACCCAGTTGTCCCAGACAATAAATCAGTTTAAAGTCTAAAACATATCATAATTACTAATATTTTTAGTAATTATGTAAGGTGAATTATGCCGAATTACAAATCACCTCAAACTTCAGCTTCCTGCGCGGTGGCTCGCATCCCCATGAACTAATAGAACAAGCAGCAGCATTAGGCTATTCTGCTATTGCAGTGACGGACCGTAATTCAATGGCAGGCATTGTCCGGGCGCACATGGCAGCCAAAGCCGCAGGCATCCGTTTTATCCCGGCTTGCAGGCTGGATTTAATGGACGGCATTAGCCTATTGGCGTATCCAACGGATATTACTGCTTATGGTAGGTTATCCGCCTTGCTGACCTTAGGCAATTTGCGAACAGAGAAAGGCAAATGTGAATTATACAAAGCGGACATTTATAAATATTGCGAAGGCATTATTGTTATCGCTGTGCCGCCGGACAGGTTAAATAGCCGTTTTGAATTTGACGAAAATTTCAAAAATGACCTGGCCGAATACCGTAAACATTTTGGAAGAGCATTATATCTTGCCACCTCATTCAATTACCAGGGACAGGATGCCAAACGACTATTTAGATTAGCTGAAACAGGTATCCCCTTAGTGGCAACCGGGGATGTGCATTACCACGTTACCGGGCGGCGCGAATTACAGGACGTTTTGACCTGCACACGTGAAAAACATACCATCCATACTGCGGGCTTTAAACTACATCCCAATGCTGAACGCTATTTAAAAGATCCGACGGAAATTGAACGCTTGTTTCGATCCTATCCGAACGCCTTGTCTAATGCAAATCTCGTTGCAGACGCCTGCCATTTTTCGCTGGACGAACTTAAATATATAGAACCGGAAGAAGTACTGGTCGACGGACACACCCGCCAGCAGCGTTTGGAGAAACTGACCTGGAAACGCGCCAAAGCCTGTTTAGGCGACCCCATACCCGAAAAACACCGCCATCAGATCGAATTTGAACTGGCCTTTATACAGCGACGCAATTTAGCCTGGTATTTCCTGCGGGTCTACAAAAAAACACAAAAAGCCGAAGATTTGGGCATCCTGCACCAGGGACGCGGCTCCGCAGCCAACTCCACTGTTTGTTTTTGTTTAGGCATTACCGCAGTAAACCCGGCCAAGTCACGCATGCTCTTTTCCCGTTTCATGTCGGATGCGCGCGATGAATGGCCCGACATCGACGTGGATTATGAACATGAGCGCCGCGAAGAGATCATCCAGTTTATCTACAATGATTACGGCCGTGACCGGGCGGCTATTGTCGCGACTGTAACGCAGGAACGGCATAAAGGCGCGATCCGTGATGTGGGCAAAGCGATGGGCCTGTCGGAAGATACGATCAAACGGATCGGTGCGACGATCTGGGATTTCTACGAAGAAGGTTTTGATGAAAAACGCTTGCGCGACCAAGGGCTAAATCCCAAAGACCCGCTAATCTTAAAAGTACTGGAACTGACCTCCGAGCTGATCGGTTTCCCGCGCCAGCTTGGCCAGCATACCGGCGGGTTTGTCATTACCGAAGGTAAATTATCCGATTTCTGCCCGTTGCTTAACGCGCGGATGGAAAACCGCACGCAGGTCGAATGGAACAAGGACGACCTCGAAGACCTCGGCATCCTCAAAATAGACGTGCTCGGTTTGGGGATGCTGACCATGATCCGTAAGGCCTTTGACTTGGTTTTAAAACATCACGGCATCCAATTAACCTTAGCCAACGTCCCGCAGGACGACCCGCTCGTCTACGACATGATCTGCCGGGCCGATACCATCGGCGTGTTCCAGATCGAAAGCCGGGCGCAAATGTCGATGCTGCCGCGACTGAAGCCCCGCTGTTTTTATGACCTGGTAATCGAGGTGGCTATTGTCCGTCCGGGCCCGATCCAGGGGGACATGGTACACCCCTACCTGCGGCGACGCAATTTCGAAGAGCCTGTAGTTTACCCATCGAAAGAGCTGGAAGAGATATTAGGGCGGACCCTTGGTGTTCCCCTTTTCCAGGAACAGGCCATGGAAATCGCCATAGTGGCAGCCGGATTTACCCCCGCCGAAGCCGACCAGTTAAGGCGGAGCATGGCCTCCTTCAAAGCCAATGGCAAACTGCATCTCTACGAAAAGAAAATGGTGGAGGGTATGGTCGCGTGTGGTTATGAAGAAGATTTCTCCCGCCGCGTATTCAAACAATTGCAAGGTTTCGAAGGCTATGGCTTCCCCGAAAGCCATGCCGCATCCTTTGCCCTGTTGGTTTACGTTTCTTCCTGGCTGAAATGCCATTACCCCAATGTCTTCTGCGCCGCCCTCCTTAACAGTCAACCTATGGGTTTCTACCAGCCAGCCCAGATCGTACAAGACGCCCGCAACCATCAGGTACAAGTATTACCCGTAGATGTCAATTACTCCGAATGGGACAATATGCTGGAAAATAAGAACAGTAAATATTTATCTGTCAGGTTAGGTTTCAGGCAAGTCAAAGGACTTAAAGAAGAAGACATGCTCGTACTGGTCACCATGCGCGACAACGGCTACCACCACATCGATCAATTAAGAGCAGTGGGTGTGCCCGATGCCGCCCTCGAAAAACTCGCCGATGCTGATGCCTTCCGTTCTCTTAATGCCGACCGCCGGAAAGCCCTATGGGAAGTCTCCGCACTCGCCGACCGGCCCATCGGCCTTTTTGATGGCCAGCTCTCCGAAACCGCGTTGGAAATGCAGGTCCCGTTGCCATTAATGACATGCGGTGAACACGTCCTCCAGGACTATATATCCACCGGCCTCTCGCTCAAAGACCATCCCATTGGGCTGGTTCGCCCGCAACTCGCGCGGCTGCGAAACGTCCGGGTCAGCGAACTTACAAACCATAAAGACGGCGACGAAGTCCGCCTCGCCGGGCTCATCACCGTACGCCAGCGCCCCGGCACCGCGAAAGGCGTCCTTTTTATGACCCTCGAAGACGAAACCGGCTCCGCTAACCTGGTCGTCTGGCAAAAGCTGTTTGACCGTTACCGCAAAGAAATCGTCCAATCCAAATTACTCATGGTCACCGGCAAACTACAAGTCGCCGAAGGTGTGACCCACCTCGTCGTCCGCAGATGCTTCAATCTCAGCGCCCTGCTCCAAAACCTGGCACAAACCGGCACCGATACCATGCCCCAAACCCTCGCCCGCGGCGACGAAACCACCAAACCCTATGATTACGATGGCCGTTCAACAGTTCCGGCCGAAGGCGCTTTCCACAAAGGCCGGAATTTTCATTAAATTCAATTGAGTTAAGCCGGCACCGTGACCTTCATGCCCTTACCCGATTCCAAAAGTTCCTTGGTGATCGCTCGTGTATAGGTCTTAATCTCCTCCTGGAACTCGGCGACCGAAGCGCCCGTACGGATCTGCTCCAGGCGCTTTTCCCAGTTACCCGTCAGCTCGGCCTGCGCGATCTGCTGGTGCCGGACGATGCCGTAGACCGAAAGTCCCGTTTCCGTAGGCACCAAATTCTTCTTTTCCCGCAGGATATATTTACGTGTCAGCAAGGTCTCAATGATATTCGCACGGGTCGCAGGGGTACCCAGCCCGCCCTCCTTCATTGCCTCGCGCAGTTCCTCGTCCTCTATTTCCTTGCCCGCAGTTTCTAACGCCTTCAACAAAGTAGCTTCGTTATAAAGCGGTTTCGGTTTGGTCTGCTTCTCCAGCACACCGCTAGCCGTCACCGGCAGATCCTCTCCCTGCAAAACCTTAGGCAACGTAGCATTCTCCTCATCCTTTTTCTCCTCATCTTTCTCATTAAAAACCGCGCGCCAGCCCGGCGTTTGGATCACCGTACCACTGGCCATGAATTTGGAACCCGATTGCAGGATGATTCGCGTCACCTCCTTGATACAATCTGTATGAAAAGCTTCGAGCATTCGCCCTGCCACCATATCGTATATCGCCTGGTGGTCAGGCCCAAGTTGGTAAGATTTCTCGCCCGTAGGCAGGATGGCATGGTGATCCGTCACCTTTTTAGCATTGACACTGCGCTTATTCAATTTGGCAGTCGTTAACAAGGTGGCCTGCTTGCCAAAATCAAGGTGTGCCGTAAATTTATCGATTAACGCGGGAACTTCCGCGAACACATCATCGCCAATATATCGGCTACCTGTACGTGGGTAGGTTACCAGCTTACTCTCATATAAATTCTGTAAAAGGCCCAATGTCTGGTCAGCCGTAAAACCCTTACGCTTATTCGCTTCCTGCTGCAAACTACTCAGGTCATGTAACAGCGGCGGCGGTTCCTTACGAGGTTTGGCTTCCACCGAAGTAACATTCGCGGTTGCTTCCACCAGTGCCAATATAGCTTCCGCCTCCTCCCTGGTTTTATAGTTCTTTTCCGAAATAGCTTTAAAAACCTGCTCGTCCTTTTTCGGCTGGATAACGACCTGGTAGTACAGCTGCGGCACGAAGTTCTTATTTTCCAGGTAACGCGCGCAGATCATCGCCAATGTTGGCGTTTGCACCCGGCCCAAAGACAACACTCCCTTATTACCAGATGCCAGGCTCAAAGCCTGCGTAGCGTTCATGCCCACCAGCCAGTCGGATTGCGAACGGCAATGCGCCGAATTAAACAACGTATCATAATCACTGCCCGGTTTTAAATTCCGGAAGCCCTCCTTGATAGCCGCATCCGTCTGGGAAGAGATCCAAAGTCTTTTAAAAGGCTTCTTGCACTTCAAATAATAATAAATATAGCGGAAGATCAGTTCTCCCTCCCGCCCGGCATCCGTCGCAACGATGATCTCGCTCGCTTCATCGAACAGTTTCTTAATAATGCCCAACTGCTTTTTAGCACCCGCATCCTCTTTCCCGTTCGACTTCCGTGACGTCAATTTAAATTTCGCCGGCAACATCGGCAGATGCTGCACGCTCCAGCCACGATAACCATAGTCCTGCGGGGCAGCCAGTTGCAACAAGTGCCCAAAAGCCCAGGTAAACGTATAACCCTTACCCTCGATATAGCCATCATGCTTCGTCGTCGCGCCAAACACCCTGGCGATTTCCCGTCCCACCGATGGCTTCTCCGCAATGATCACTTTCATAAAAAAAATAAAATTAATAATTTAAACATATGGCTTTTGGTCCGCCCGTGCCAATAGAAGTTTTGAACAATAACACTACAGGTTGAGCATTACCCGTTTATAAACGTTTCTATCCGTTTAATACACGCCTTTTCGGGATCCGCTTGCCCAATTTTGTCCTACCGGAATTCACCGGCCAAATACAATATGCAAATGAATACATTAAACAACAGCGTTCGCCTGACCGGATTCTTAGGCAGCGCCCCAGAAGTTAAAGTAACAGACAATAAAAAAAAGTTCGCCAAACTCAACCTCGCTACCAACAGCTACCGTAAAAACGCCGAAGGTGAGCGTACTACTGAAACCACCTGGCACCAGATCGTCTTATGGGAAAAGCAAGCCGAACTCGCCGAAAAATTTCTGGACAAAGGAAGCAAGATTTCCATCGAAGGCAGACTGTCAAACCGCTATTACACCGACAAAGACGGTATCAAGCGGTATGTAACCGAGGTGATCGTAAATGAGATTGACTTTGGCAGCAAAACCACTCAAAATTAAACATGGCGGTTTGCATCAACAGCGCCGCGCTCGACGGCATCGATGCGCTGATCATCCAAATTGAAACGCGCATCACCCCCGGCGTCCAATATTTTATCGTTGGTCTGCCCGATGAATCCATCAAAGAAAGCCTCCTACGGATAGAAAGTGCTATCGCTGCAGCCGATTTAAATATGCCCCGACAGAAGATCGTGATCAGCATGGCCCCTGCCGGCATCCGCGAGCAGGGCGCCTTGTTTGATCTACCCATCGCTTTAAGCATACTTGCCGAATCCGGGCAAATCGATGAAAAATCACTGGATAGGCTGGTTTCCGTCAGTGAACTGTCCCTAAATGGAAAATTACGCCCGGTCAAGGGCATCCTCTCAATGGCCATCCAAGCCCAAACAGCAGGTTTTAGCCGCATGATTGTACCCTGCGAAAACGCTGCCGAAGCCGCATTGGCCAGCAGTCTCGAAGTGTTTGGGCTGCCCGACCTGCAATTCGTATTTGAATTTCTTTCCGGTGAAAAATCTTGTGTAGCGGAACAAAGATCGCATTACCTGCTAGTTACTGAGGACACATCATTTCCTATTGATTTTTCCGATATCAAAGGTCAGCCTGCCATGAAACGCGCGATGGAAATTGCGGCAGCCGGTGGCCACAACCTGTTGATAATCGGCCCTCCAGGATCCGGCAAAACCATGATCGCAAGGCGTTTACCAACAATACTTCCACCACTAACCTTACAGGAATCACTGGAAATCACCCGGCTATATTCCATATCAGGCAAACTCGACGGCACCGAATTGTCAACTAAACGGCTGTTCAGGGCGCCCCACCATACGGTTATCGACATCGCTTTGGTCGGTGGAGGAACCAACGCGCAACCCGGCGAGATCTCACTAACCCACAACGGTGTATTATTTTTGGACGAGCTGCCGGAATTTGAGCGGAAAGTATTGGAGGTATTACGCCAGCCACTAAAGGAACGGGCGATAACCATTTCCCGAGCCAGCTTTAACAATACTTATCCCGCAGGCTTTTTATTCGTGGCCGCTATGAACCCCTGCCCTTGCGGCTTTTACAATAACCCATTCCGAAAATGCAGTTGTACAAGAGAAATGATACGTAAATATGTACGTCGCCTTTCGGGCCCGTTGCTTGACCGTATCGATCTGCATGTGAACGTTGCGCGGGTAAAATATGGCGACTTAGGTTCAACCATCTCCGAAAGTTCCAGCTTGGAGATACGGCAGCGCGTCATCGCAGCCAGAGATAGGCAACTTTTGCGTTCAAATAATATCAACGCACAAATGACACCCGAGCAGACGAAAAAGCATTGCCGATTAGGCCCACTCGAACAAGAATTGTTGATCCAGGCCATGAAAAAACAAAGGCTTTCCGCAAGATCCTATGACCGTATCCTCAAAGTCGCTCGTACAATCGCGGACCTTGAAAATTCGCAGGTCATCTCGCTGATCCATTTATCAGAAGCAATTGCTTACCGATGCTTTGACGGCGAATACTTCAACCTCTAAACCACTTCGCGTTTACGGCAGATGATCAATGCAAACCCATTATCCTCCAAATGATAACCGTATTCAAAACAAAACCGGTAGATCTTGCCAGACTCGGTAGGTTCAGCTTCACTGGTCATGAATTTAATATTAAAGCCCTTCCCAATCAAATCGCGCGTCCGAATCCGCCCGGCCTTTTCCTCGCTGCACAACCCTTCCAAAATCCGCCGGTTATTGAGCTGGATTTCTTGGATACGTGTTATGTAATCTGGGACACTTAGTTGCGCTGGTTCATTAACTTCTTCAATTGAATTTTGACTCTCCTTCCGCCTGCGATTATTGTAGTTTGTCCTGCAGGCGCTATCACAATATTGCCGGTCTTCCCGGCCGGGACCGAGTATTTTGCCACAGTCTTTACACTTCCGTTCCGCGACCATTAATGTGTCTGTTTCCATTGGTTTTTCCTCCTTAACTCGAATATAAGTTGGGATAATCTTTTTGGTGGTAGATAATTAAACGATTACAAACGTTTCTATCCGTTTTTATTCCCAAATGTGCGATTACGGGTCTGCAACTTTGCCAAAACAAAATATACGAACATGGAAAATAAAAAAACAAAATTCACCAACATTCTTGATACAGAGATGTTTGGCGACGACCGGGAACAATACTATCTCGACATCAAAAAAGCGAAAAATCAAAAACTCTACCTGCGCATCACCAATCGCCGGCAGGAATCTGATGAGACCTATAAACGCACCCAGATCATTCTCTTTGAGGAAGATCTGGCATTTTTTGTCGAAGCAATAATGATGCTGCTTGGCAGGCATGCCACCGGCAACCTGGGGATTAGCTGTTAGCAAATGGAAACGGCACTGAAGAACATCAAGGAGCTGTCAGTAGCTGACCGTCCGAGAGAAAAGCTGATCTATCTTGGCGCACAGGCATTAAGTAATACCGACTTGATCGCTATCATACTGCGCATGGGAAACAGATCAACACCACTTGCATCGATCTGCAGATCATTGGTCGATGCTATAGACAACAATATTTCAAACCTGGATGCCTTGAGTGTGAGCAAATTGTTAAAATCAAAGGTGTTGGAGAGGTGAAAGCAGTGAGCCTGCTGGCTGCTATCGAATTGGGAAAACGAAGCCTTAGGCAGGCGGCTCCCTTAAATTTAAAAGAGGATTCAGCTGTTGAAAAATTGATCTCGGCTTATCTTAAAAATGAGCCCATGCCGCAATATCATTTAGTGCTCCTAAACAACCGAAGCGAATTACTGGCGACAAGCGAACTGGAAACAGAAATAGGGAAATTGCCAGATCTAAAAACCATAATGAAGTTGTCACTCGAGGCAGGTGCTGCCGAAATCGTGCTATGCCGCAATGATATTCAATTGCCGTCCCGTTTTTGTAACCAGGAGCAGGCCTTTATTATTCAATTAGATGCGGCAGCAAGTATGCTGAAGATTAAAATGCGTGGTTTGTTGGTCATAAATGCAAATAAGGATAAATAAGTTTTCGACTTTAATATTCGGGCCGTTTCTCGCTTTCAGCGGGCCGGGCTTTCCGCTGTATCTGCTGCGCAGGATGCCACCGCAATCCCCTAACGGAAATAAGCATAATGATGCAGTAAACCCTTTGGGATTTACCCAATATTACGGCAAAAGTAGACTGCCCCGCCCGGTAACGGTAACCGGGTTGACAGCCTCTTTTGTCCTGTACGGATGGTGTATTCGTGGGAACTACCTCTTTTGGTCTTTGATTAAGGACGAAAATCGCGCTTCCCTCTACAAGGCCATGCAAGTGCCGTTGAAAAAACCTCCATCCCTGCGGGTAGTATTTTTTCCGGCAGCCTTGTCCTTCGTCGCGCATGTGGTTGCCCATAATCAAAGACCAAAAGAGGTAGTACCTAATAAGGATCGGCGAGCAAAGTTCAAGTATTAAAAAAAATAAATTTTATGTTATTCTCAGGAAGATTGACCGCTGATGCAGCGATCAGGAATGTCAAAGGCGAAAGAAAAGTAACTGGTTTTACAGTTGCGATCAATGACCGTTTTAAAACAAAGGACGGTGAAAAAAGGGAAATCACGACCTATGTGGAATGTTCCTATTGGGTCAACCCAGGTTTAGCCGAGTATCTTACAAAAGGTACAGTTGTCGAAATTGCGGGTCGGGTCGAAGCGAAACCATGGATCAGTCGCGATGCGGAAGCTATGGCAAGTTTAATCTGCAATGTCGCGACTATTAAACTGCTTGCCAAGGCACCCGCCGTCACACCCTCTAAAAAGGAACTTCGGTTAGCTGCAAAGTAATCGACGATTGGCACGCAGGCTAAGCCTTAAACCTGCATTTTTTATTAATCGCATTATTAACAGACGGCATCTGCTCCAGGTACCGGCATCAAAAAAAATCAACATGGCACACCATCTTAATTATAACGAGGAAACAGGAAAGCAGAGCTTTTTTAGCGTAAAGGAAAAAGCGTGGCACGGTTTGGGGCAAATTGTAGAACAATACCCTAACAGCGCGGAGGCAATACAGTATGCGGGACTTGACTATGAAGTTGAAAAACGTCCCTTATTTACGAACAGTTTAAACAATGATCTGGCGGATATTGACACAGGTATTACCATTCCGAAAATAGTTGTACCTAACTATTTCGCTACGGTACGAAATGACAACAACGCCGTATTGGGCGTAGCGGGTAAGGATTATGAAGTGGTGCAGAACGTGGACGCCTTTACCTTTTTCGATGCTATCGTTGGCGGAGGCGACGGTATTCAATACGAGACCGCAGGCGCTTTGGGCAAAGGTGAGCGCATATTTATTACCGCAAAATTGCCGGGTTATATCCGGGTGGGTAATTCCGACCTGATAGAAAAATATCTGGTGCGCCCATAAGGGTATATAGTGAATGTAGCTTTGGCAAGCTATTAGGCAAGTGTTTATATCGCCTATCAACAGCCGACTTATCTGAAAGGGAAACTGGACAGGGAGTGTAGCATGTCGGAAAAGCCATAAGTCAACTAATTGTCGTGTTGCGACTGAATGGCAAGTTGAAAAGTAGATATGAGGATGAAATCTATTCTGATTGAACGAGAGCCTTAGCGGTTAGTTGTCTAAGCACGGACGGAAGACAGTTATAAACGTCGGTATTGTGATACTACAACGTAAACAGATAGCGGATGTAGCATAACGTATCACAATCGCAGCTACAATAAGTAGAAACAGGTTAAATCGCATCCGACAATCTACAAAGCCAGGTCACTATATATCTAAATGGGGATTACCTAAATCGGAATGCCACTGGCGTGGCTATGGGGATAGCCCCTGAATATTCTACATGGTAACGGAGCTCCCGTAGTAGTCCGAGCAAGGGAAAGCCTTGTACATGGCGAAGGGATGCAGTTGATTCAGTTTAATATGATTAAAGGAAATTGTGAGAGACATGAGAAGTCCCGAAAAAGTATTAAACAGTCTAACCGAACACAGCAGTGACTTAAACTACAAGTTTGAACGGCTGTACAGGGTACTGTTTAACGAAGAGATGTATTACACTGCTTATCAGAATATCTACAGCAAAGTAGGTAATATGACGGCAGGCACCGATGGCACAACCATCGATGGCATGAGTATATCCCGAATTAAACGGTTGATAGCTACGTTGCAAGACGAAACTTATCAACCAGCACCATCCAAAAGGATATACATTGCCAAGAAAAATGGCAAGAGACGTCCTTTAGGCATTCCATCATTCATCGACAAACTGCTACAGGAAGTCATCCGGATGATACTCAATGCGATATATGACGGTAGTTTTGAAAACACTTCTCACGGTTTCAGACCTGAAAGAAGTTGTCACACAGCACTGACCAAAGTTCAAAAGACATTTACAGGAGCAAAATGGTTTATCGAGGGAGATATAAAAGGTTTCTTCGATAATATTAACCATGACGTTCTCATCCATGTTTTAGGTGAACGTATCGCAGATGAAAGGTTCATTCGATTAGTAAGAAAATTCCTCAATGCAGGTTACGTTGAAGATTGGGTATATCACAGATCATATAGTGGTACACCTCAAGGTGGTATCATTAGTCCAATACTGGCTAACATATACCTTGACAAACTGGACAAGTATATAAAAAATTACATTAGCCAGTTTGATATTGGAACATCAAGAAAGCTTAACCCCGTACTCCGCCAACTGGTACTAAAGAAACACAGCTTAGTTAAGAAACTCAAAATTGAAAAGGACGAGAATGTTAGAAAGCAGTTAATTGAACAAATTAAGGGAATAGTTAAGGAACGACAGAAATATCCTCCTATGGATGATATGGATAAAGGTTTCAGGAAACTAAAATATGTCAGGTATGCAGACGATTTTCTCATAGGTATCATAGGTAGCAAAGATGATTGCAGAAAAGTAAAAGAAGACATTAAGGCTTTCCTTAATGACACACTTAAATTGGAACTTTCAGATGAAAAGACCCTGATAACCAATGCGAATAGTCATGCAACGTTCTTGGGCTACGATGTATTCGTACGTAAATCAAACAATACGTTAACGGATAAAACTGGTAATCCTATCAGATGCTTCAATAGTAAGGTGGTACTGTATGTCACCACAGAGGTAATGAGAAATAAACTACTGGAATATAAGGCTTTGAAAATAACAACGCCCAATAGGAAAGAAGTTTGGAGAGGCAAGTCCCGTGGAAATATGATAGGGTTTGATGCACTGGAAATAATCACCCGATACAATGCCGAGATATTAGGCTTCTATAATTACTATTCAATTGCCAATAACAGCCACATTATCAACTCTTTTTATTACATCATGCGATACAGTATGTACAGTACTTATGCAAGTAAATACCGCTCCACAATATCGAAGTTGATGTACAAATACAGAGTAAATAAAACTTTCTCTATACCCTACACTAATAAAAAGGGCCAGACAAAGTATCGTCCTCTTTACAATCGGGGTTTCAAACGAAAGACACCTACGTGCGACAGCGAAGTAGACACCATTGCCAAAACAGTAACCTACACAGGGGGCAGAAACAGCTTATCGGACAGGCTAAAAGCATGCATTTGTGAGTATTGCGAAACCACGGATGATATAGAAATGCACCATGTAAGGAAACTGAAAGACCTTAAGGGTAAAACGGAATGGGAAAAGAAAATGATTGCAAGAAGAAGAAAAACCTTAGCAGTATGTTCAACATGTCACGACAAATTACACGCAGGAAAGTTAGACTGAATGAATTGATGGAGAGCCGTATACTCGGAGACGGGTACGTACGGTTCGGGGGCAGATTCAGGGAAACCTACTACAGTAATGTAGTGAAAGGCGCCAGGTCTCGAGCCTACTTCCTGACCACTTCGCACGATGGTTTTGGAAGTATCACCACAGCCTTTACGCCTATCCGTATCGTTTGCAATAACAGTGCGACTCGTTGTGCAGCCTAATAAGCTGTACGGGTCTCACCCGTAAGGGTGGATTTAACTTTTAACTAATTCAGTGTAATGCTGATGTTGGCGGCTTATTCAACAAAGTCCATCCGACCCTTAACCTGCCAAGAGAACAGGGAATGGGAAGCTCGGAGAAAAGTCAATCCGGCGGAGCGATGCCGCATGAGAGAGATGGGACGAACTAAATATGATAACCTCGTTAAGGTATCGTGAGCACGTACGCTGTACCCACATCGCATGGTACAGTCTTCCAGTCAACAGGAGCCCAGTCTGTTCGAGGGTCATCCATAAGCTTGTATAAGACTGGCGGTATAGAGAGGGGTCTAAGTTTAGGTAAACATTGGTTAAAGGAACGAGGAAACCGAATATCACTTTGCTGTGAAGCAATAAGTACTCTTGAACGAATGTGATATATCGGGTAGGAACAACGACCAAGCAAAAGCTGGTTAGCTACGGTTGACCAGATACGCCAAATTCGTTGTGGATTTAACGAAAGATACAAATGAAAGTAACTAAAATGCTGAAAGTAAACAGATGGGAAGACATCGACTGGAAAACAGTTGAGCAAAATATCTTCCGAAAGCAAAATCAAATGTATCGGGCAACGCTTGCCAGTAATATCACCGAAGTAAGAAGATTACAACGTGATTTATTGAAAGACCCGTATGCCAGATTATTAAGTGTTAAAAGAGTTACGTCTGAAAACACAGGAAAGTACACACCGGGTGTAGACGGGGCAATCATCCTAAAGAATTCGGATAGATTGCTACTGGCTCAAAGGATGAACCTTGATAAAGATTACAAGGCCAAGCCATTGAAAAGGGTCTACTACCAAAATCAAACGGCAAATTAAGACCGCTGGGAATTCCAACGATTGAAGACAGAGCCTATCAGGCATTGGTCAAAATAGCCTTAGAACCTGAATGGGAAGCAAAATTCAGCGAGAATACCTATGGTTTCAGACCTGGAAGATGCACCGCGGATGCCTGCATGGCAGTATGGCACAACTTAAAGAACCGTAAAGGTGAAGTTGTTGTGCTGGATGCTGACATCGAGGGATGTTTCGATAATCTTAATCACCAGTACATACTGGATGCAATGAAAGGGACAAGTAGTAATATTCTAAGAGCAGTAAATCAATGGTTCAAATGTGGTTACGTCGATGACGGGATATTACATGATACGGAAGCAGGTACACCGCAAGGCGGTGTGATTAGCCCATTATTATGCAATATTGGATTATGGGGTATCGATTTTGAAATCTATAACCACCTGATAACAACAAGAACACCAAAGGACAGAAATCTTAAACCTTTTGTAGGTTTTGTTAGCAACATCAAGAAAAGATGTAGGGAGCATGCCCCATCGGTGGGTTTTATGCAGTATGCTGATGACTTTGTTATCGTATGCGAAAATAAAGGCTACTTAGATAAGGTGATGGAAGTACTGCCGCAGATATTGGAGAAACGAGGCTTGAAGCTAAGTCCATCCAAAACTCGCCAAGTAGTATTCCATAAAGGTGAAAGCTTTAAGTTCCTCGGCTTTGTGTTCGATAAATGGAAAAGTGGTAAGCATGACAAATTACATAAAGTCACGTTCTACCCCGACCCTGATAAAGTGTACGCCTTTGCTAAGAAAATCAGAGAATGGACGAAAATGGTTCGGCTATTTGAGTACAGTAACAAAATAGAACTTACTAAAAAGGCAGACTATTTGAGAAGAATGGTCAACGGGTGGCTGAACTATTACAAATGGGCTATTGATGCTTCACACGGATTTATGAAGCTAAGGCGAGAATTGGATACAATCCTTTACAAAGCTTATGAAGACGTACACAAACACCGTAGCAGTAGATTTGACTTTATGACGCGGTACGTAGGGAAAGTTGAACGAAGAGGGAGACTGGTAGACCGCTACATATTGGGTAATGTAGCATTTGGGATATTTGATGTTAGCACAGAAGTATCATGGAAGAAAGTTCAAACGGCAAGAAGTCCTTTTGATGGAGATACTGAATATTGGAGTTGCAGAAACGCCATATTAACAGGTACGGTATCAGAAAAGCTATATAAGATACAAAAGGGCAATTGCGCTATGTGTCTGAATAGCCTACACTGGTATGAATCATGGGAACGACACCACAAGAACAAAAATCGGATGGACAATAAGCTATCAAATATTCAATTAGTTCACAAGCGTTGTCACCGCAAACAACATTATGCGGATAAGTTAAGTCTGGGAGCTGGATGCCCTGAAAGGGGCACGTCCAGATCTGTGGGGAAGGTGGAGGGGCGACCCTTGACCTCACCCTAACCCTTAAACGCAGCTTTAAGAAATCATACCAACAGCTTTAAAATACGACATACCGCCAATGCAAACGACAGGCTCAAACAGGCGCATACTTTAATGGGTATCACCGGCTCGCTTGGTGCAGAACTTGAAAGCATTTTTAACCATTGGGCGAATGTGCGTATCACCGACAAAGAGGTGAAGCAATTGGTAAAGCTTGCGATGTGTCCGAACAAGGAAGTTTTAAAGAACCTAAAAAAGGGCGCAAACGATAACCTTTCAACGACCTATAAGAACATGGTAGAAAGTGTTTTTGAATACAGTCAGTCCAGCCCGACACAGCAAATGCACACCACAGCCTGGACGATATTCGGCGCATACAATGCTATAACAGGCTACTTTCAGAACATCCGCAAATATAAGGACGAAGAAGCCAAATTCAAATCCATCATGGACGGCACAGGCAAGCAACGTGCGCAGGTCGCTTTTACCTTTGCCAAAACTTTGCGCTTTACGGCGCTGATGCCCTAACACTTAATTAATTCAACCTGGGGGAGCGATCCCCCCTTTTTTAAAGACAGGGATATGAAAACCATTAAAATAAAACTGTTCGAGTTTTCCGAACTGGACGACGAGGCAAAGGAGAAAGCGCTTAGCGCACTCTATGATGTAAATGTATTCGACGATTGGTATGAATTTATCTACGATGATTTTATCAGCATCGTGCAGGCCATCGGCATAGCAGTGGACAAAAAGCAGCTATGCTTTACTGGCTTCTATTCGCAGGGCGATGGTAGCGCATTCAAGGCAGCCGTCCATATTGCAGACTTGATTAACGGCATCACCAATCAGCTTTGGAAAGAATATGCCCCCTTATTGGAACTATCGCTATCCGCACCCGATGTAGATAAACGTGTGCTGAACCTCATTCAAAACACGGCTTTAGATTGCTCCGGTGAAATTAACCAGCCGTCGAGGGGCTATTATATAAAATCTTACCTGACCACTTATTTCCCCAACAATCACGACTACACGAATATCATTAATGAACTGGATAAACTCGAAACATGGCTGGAGGAAACGGCAGAAACGCTCAACCGCTTTTTATACAAAAACCTCCGGGAAGAGTATGAGTATCAAACCACCGAAAAGGCCATCATAGAAACCATTGAAGCCAACGAATACAATTTTACCGTAGATGGTAAAATCGCAACCCGCATAGAAAATTTAGCAGAAGAAGAATCTTAAAAACGAGCCAACGCTAAGTGGCTTAACATTCCGTTATGGAAATTATTGATTTGGACGGCAAGGATATTGAAGTCATGAAGTAAAATCCCCTGCCGAATACCATTTGTATTTAATTGATTATTGGGAAGATTTCTATCAAAAACTTCTATTGCTGGACATGGAAATAAAGGAAAATAATGACAGGATATGATATGGTTTACTACAGGAAATATTATGTGTTCAAATGCGGAAGCATTGGTCACCACCGTTAATACTGTGGGGGTGATGGGGAAAGGTATCGCCCTGTAGTTCAAAAAGGCATTCCCCATAATTTTTATTGTCTACAAACAGTCCTGCCTCAAAGTCGCCTGATTGCATTATTGGCTTATCACAACGACAATCCCGTTAAAAGTTTGGCGTTGCCCGCATTAGGTTGCGGGAATGGGGGCATGGATTGGCTTATTGTAAGATCAATGATCGAAGCCAATCTCGGCGGGCTTAGTATGACAATCGAGGTCTACGAACCATCCAGTGTGTCGCACCTTCCGCGCCGAACAGCCACTTTCTCCGTTTCACTGCAAAACAGCCTACCCGGTCAGTGTAGCTTGAAAAACATTTATTATCAATTTCAACCAGTTCTTAGGATCGTTTTACGAGCCTTTTGAACGTGCTTCGTTACCGAGCGAAAATTAAGGTATCGCAATTTGCGACACCTTAATTTTCGTGATTATTTAAGACTGAGCTTTTCTTTGAGTTGCTTCATATCATAAGCTATTTTTGCATCCACAATTTTCGCATAATGTTGGGTCTGCCGAAGATTTTTATGTCCGAGCATTTTGGAAACGGTTTCCATCGGTACACCATTACTTAAAGTAACGGTAGTTGCAAAGGTATGGCGGGCCACATGAAAGGTTAACAATTTTTCAATGCCGCACCTTTCGGCGATCTCTTTTAAATACTCATTCATTTTTTGGTTCGTCAGTACAGGCAGCACAACATCTTTGATCTGACATTGCGGATCGTCCGCATATTTTGCCAGGATCTGCAGCGCTGCCGGCAATAACGGTATCCGGGATGCAGATTCCGTTTTCTGCCTTTTTTTTATGATCCATTGTTCACCGTCAAAACCTTTTACCAGCTCTGACCGCTTCAGTTGTTTGGCGTCTATATATGCTAATCCCGTATAACAGCAAAAAATAAATATATCACGCACATTGCTGAGCCTGGCCGATAAGTCTTTTGTGATAACTCGTTCTAATTCATCTTCTGTCAAATATGGTTTTTCGACCTCTTTACGATTAAGGTTATAACCTGCAAAAGGATCACTTTTCAGCCAGCCGTATTTAACGCATAGCAATACCGTCTTCTTAAAGTAAGTGAGGTATTTCATGGCCGAATTATGCTGGCATTTTCGCACACTTTTGAGCCAAAAGGCATATTGGCTGATAAACTCATAATTAAGTTTCCTGATGTCCATATCATCTAACCGGTATTTCCATTGAATAAACGAACGTGTATGATTGAGCGTTCTTTTAAAAAGGTCCAGCGTTCCCGGCGAATACTCCTGTGGAACAAGAGTGGAAACTTGATCGTTATGGTCCTGAAAAACTTCGAGGATCATTTTGCGGTCATCAATGCCAAGCATTAGATTTTTGATTGCCTGGGCAGAAACCTCTTGGTTAGCGTCAATCAACATTCTTTTTGCCTCATGAGCTTTAACTTGTAAAGTGTCAAGCAAACTATTGATTGAACGGGCTTCTTCACTGGCA
>JAMFSA010000214.1 GCA_026225055.1 Mucilaginibacter xinganensis
CGGAGTTTGAAAAGAGGGTGATAAAGAGGGTGATACATACGTCATGAGAAGACATGAATAAAGGGGTAATGTCGGATCGAAGCAAAGGTCAGATGAGCAGCGGAGTTTAAAAAGCTTCAGACGGACAGACACCCGTAATTTTATAAAGAGGGTGATTCAAACTGAACTAAGCGTAAAGTATATAGTGCTATTTTATACTAATATCGGAGTCCGAAGTATTTCTGAGCGAAACCATTAAAACAATAAGCTAATTGTAGTACGTATGGGGAGGGAGAATTTAGCAAGAACAATAAAGTAATTGTTAAGAAGTCGGAGGACCGATGCCTCCGAGGAGTCATGTGAGTGCAGAATTGTTATGAAGCGTATGGGGAGAACAATAAAGCGTACGAGACAATAGGAACCAATGGAAAGGCACGAGTTGGATGGAAAGGAATTCCGACGGAGTCCAGAGTCGGTGATATTCGGAGATTCTCGGGGTCCGACGGGGTCCGAGGGCACGGACCGTGACAGGTTGATCAGGCTTGATCAGGCAATTGGTGTCCTCAGTCTATTGCCATGAACTTTCCTAGGCCTGGGATGAGCAAAGAGGTAAAGTGGCAAGGGACTCGAGCCAACCGAGGAATGCGGTCAGGCAAGGGTTCCGAGCCTCGGAAGTAATTCCAAACATTCGTCAGACACCCATTAATCTGTACCAGGGGGGGATGGGTGAAGATGCCAACTGGCAAGTTGTGGAAGGATTAATCCAGAATATCGGTGCCATGCCCACTGACCATCATTAAGTAACTAGTACAGACTCAGGCAAGTATTTTTGTCCAGGTCGCAATAGGGTTGTTCACAGTTGCCCTTTTTCACTCCCTTTTTTCTCCCTTTTTGTGTTCGCTTGCTTTTTTCCCGGGGTTTTTTCCCTTTTCAATTTAGAGGTATGAAAAGGGTATAAAAGGGAAAAACCAACTTCCCAGGTGCAATATCAGGTGAGCACCGCAAAAAAGGGAGCAAAAAAGGGCAGAAAAAAGGGTAACTGTGAAACCCCCTTCCAGGCACTCCTTTTTTCTGCCCTTTTTCTTGCCAGTGGAACTTACCTGGCCCTGCCAATGAATTCTAACACCTACTGGGCACCTTGAGAGAAATCAAACAGGTCTCATTCATTTATATTGATGTACACTTTAGCCGGTGTGAGGAACAGAAAAAAGGAGCCAAAAAGAGAGCCAAAAAGGGCTGGAAAAAGGGAACTGTGAACAACCCTAATTTATCTGTTATCGACATACTAATAGGGTCCATGTGTGGACAAAGGAAAGCCATTGAAACATAGGGACCTACATGTATCCAAGGACTCATATTGCCATTCACAGAAATGGCCTTAAAGGCCACGTTCAATGCCCCAAGGAATGAGTTGAAGATTGGATTACTGGATTATTTCGATCAAATCAACAGGAGGCGTGACACATGACCCGTTTGACCTATTCGACAACAAGCTTTAGGATTCTGCCTTTGGCACGGACTCTGCC
>JAMFSA010000215.1 GCA_026225055.1 Mucilaginibacter xinganensis
ATGGTTCCGTATTTTTCAACTGGCAGGCCCAGGTTTTGGGCATACCAGTCTTGCATTTTCTGCGGATCATCGCATTTAAAGAAGATGCCGCCTATACCGGTTACTTTTTTCATGTATCTAATTTAAATAATTAAACTATATAAAACAGTTGATACTGAATATTTTATTAAATGGCGTGAGCCTGACACAGTGCTTATCACTAACTAACGTTAATTGGCTTTGCTGGCAGCTACCGCGTAATCCATCGCTTTTTGAAATGTGGTTATCCAGATTTCCTTTTTATTTTTCTTCAGATAATTGATCAATTCCCGATGAGCTTTGGTAGATGTGGTAATATAATCGCCGCCTACACCATGGATCATGAAAATACCCATGCCACCGCTTTTTTCCACGCGTTTCACAAAGTCTACCAGTTTTTCTCCCGGGGTATTATCCTCCAATCCATATGATGGGATCTTCATCAGGTTGAGGTGTTTAAAATCTGTGATCACACCATCATCCACATCACCACCAATTCGCGCGTATTTTACCAGGCCGTATTTGCGTAACGAGTCTGAATAATCCTTGCCGTTATCTACAGTTGTTTCGGTACAGGGGTAGGCAAAGGTATGGGTAGACTTGCCATCTATCGCAAACAGATAATTGTTCATGATCTCAACCTCACGCACTATGCCACCAAGTGTATAGGTTTCAGATGCAACGGGGTTATCATCGCTGCTGGAGCAGGGATGATAAATGGTATGGTTGCCCAGTTCAAAGCCTCTTTTGCTCAATGCCCGCCATTTGGGTATGGTTAGGCGGTTAATGTCCCCTGTTAAAAAAAAGGTCGCTTTTAAACCTGCCGAATCCAGCTGCGGTACCGCAGTATTCAGTTGCGAATCCAGCGCATCATCATAAGTAAGCACAATTACCGCCTTTTTATGATCGGGCCATTTTATTTTTTTTTGTGCCTGTACGTTAAAAGCTAACAGCAATAAAAGTAAGGTTAAGTATTTTATTTTCATGCCCGGGCCGATTGGTTTTAGATGGAGAAATATAGTAAAGCTTTATATAAAAATGAACATTATTAATCAAAGTTTTCAGTACAAATCAAACGTTTGCATCATCATCAATAATATTGCAAAAAATATATTTGCAATGAATGATGAAGCCGAACTTTTGATTGATTGTTCGCATAAATTTTCATTAATTTAATATTTAAATTACTTTAGTAAATCATGGTAAAGAAACCGACAACTATAAAGGAGATTGCTAAAGCGTTAAACATCTCAGTTTCTACCGTTTCCCGCGCGCTGCATGATCACCCAAGCATTGGCCTGGTTACCAAAATGCGCATCAAGCAGCTGGCAAAGGAGCTAAACTATGAACCAAATCAAACCGCTATATTTTTCCAAAAAGGAAAATCATATAATATTGGTGTAATCCTGCCTGAACTTTCAGAAGCATTTTTTTCGACAGCGGTAAGTGGTATTGAAGATACCGCAAATAAAAGAAATTATACCGTTCTGCTGGCACAATCACATGATAGTGAGGAAACAGAACGCAAGCTGGTGGCGAAAATGAAAAACCAGCGGGTTGATGGCATGCTAATTTCTGTCACAAAAAACACATCAAGTTACGATCATTTTGAGGTTTTCAGAAAATCCAATATCCCGGTAGTATTTTTTGACAGGATCCCATCCTTACAAAACATCCACAGCGTAGCCTGTAACATGGAAACCGGCACCTTTGAGGCCGTAAGTTTCCTGTTAAAACGTGGTCACCGTGTAATAGGTATGATAAACGGCCCAACCACTTTATATGCCACCGGCGAACGCCGCGAAGGTTATATACAGGCGCTTATTAAAAACAGGTTGAAGTTTGATCCTTCATTACTGGTAAACTGCGACCTGACTGAAGCCGGAACCATCGGCGCTATGAAAGAGCTGCTCAGCAACAAAAGAAAGCCAACCGCCATTGTTACTTTTAATGATTATGTGGCGCTGTTTGCTATCCGTTATGCTCGTTCACAAAACATCGCTATAAATGAGGAGCTTACCTTTGTAAGCTATGCCAATTTACCGCTCATTAATTACATGGATTACGTGCCCGTAGCTTCGGTGGAGCAATTCCCATACCTGCAGGGGCAAAAGGCGACCGATATCCTGATCGACCTCCTTAATAACCCTGTTAAGGATGATGCCAAACAGGCGTATTACAATATAACTGTGGAATCACAATTAGTGATTAACGAGAAACCCACAATTTAATACCGCTATTTATCCTCTTTGTTTTGTCAGTATAATTTTAGACAAACGTTTGCACACTTTTTTGGCGTTTTAATTAATTACGTTTGGATTAAGAACCTAAACATATCTCCCTGTATCTGATAGGAATACGCTTAGTTCCAACAATAATTAATTGTAAATACCAACAAATGAAAAAACTGGTACTGCTTCTTATCTCTATTATTTCGGTTACAACCTTAAAAGCTCAGGTAGGCGCTAAAAATGCCAAAGTGTTTTGGAAGGAAGATTTTAACGCAAGCGCGGGTAAACTGCCCGGCGGCTGGAAGAATGTGGATATGAGCAATACCAATGGTGTAGAGTGGATTGTGACAGATCAGCCTTACCCCGGTTCGTATCAATATCAACAACAGGCACCGCCGATAGCATCAAAAAGCCGCGGGTTTTACCTGCAATTTCAGCCGGGATATATGGTTGATGAGGATCAACCGAGCTGGGTTAAAAAGAAACAATATCCCGATGCCTGGGTTCAAACCAGTAGTATCAATTGCTCATCGCATTCATCGGTGATACTGCGTTTTCAGCAAACTTTCCGTTATAATGATTTTAACGCGGCAACTGGCGCAGGCCTATATATAGGTGTAAGTGCCGACAGCCTGCACTGGACCGATTTTGATGTAAAAAACAATCTGCCCGCTGCTACCGATATGTTCAACCCCATAAACCAGGAAGTGAACATCAGTAAGGTAGCAGCTAATCAGCCTAAAGTATTTATCCGCTTTTACTGGAGAGGGTATTACAGCTGGTATTGGATGATCGACGATATCTCCCTCGCCGAAGGCTACAAGAAAGACATCGCCATAACCAACCTAACTTCCAACAGCGAAAACGATAATACTTTTACCCATAACGATGTATTGGCATTAAGCCTGAAGAATACAGGTATCGAGCCAATCAAACAGGATTTTAAAGTTACCTGCTTAATAGATAATAAACAGACGCTGACAACAACAGTTGCTGCGAGCGTACATCCGATCAATCCAGGTGAAGAGATCAGCGTGAAATTCCCTGCTGTCGACCTGTTAACAAGGCCATTGCATAGCTTATCATTTGCAGTTAAGCTGGATGGTGACGAGAATGCGGATAATGACCACCTCGAACAAAAAGTATATGCCAAAGAATCATACGTAGGTAATTTAACCGGGTTTAAGGCTGATAAAAATGAGTTCGACTTGTCGGCAGGTATCTCAAAAGCTAAGGTTATATTTTATACGGATGATATATTCAGGATCTGGCTGGCACCGGATGGGGAGTTTACCAACCCGGCAGGTAATGATATTGTAGAAAATTTTGCTGTTAAAAATCCGCAGGTAAAAGCTATTGATAAAGGGACTTACTACCAGTTGAAAAGTAAGGAATGTGTACTCCGTGTTTACAAACAGCCTTTGCATTTTGCCTTATACGATGCCACCGATACCCATAAGGTATGGGCCGAAACCAAACCGATAAGCTTTGGTGCCAAAACATCGCAAACTATGGACAGGCAGCCAAGCGAATACTTTTATGGCTGCGGTATGCAGAACGGCTATTTCTCGCACAGGGATAAGGATATTTTGATTGAAAAAGGCAATGGCTGGGACGATGGCGGCAGGGCTAACCCGGCACCGTTTTATATGTCGACAGCCGGATATGGTGTTTTCAGAAATACTTTTGATGTGGGTGTATATTCTTTCAAACAAAATCTGAAGTTCACCCATAATGAGAATAGGTTTGATGCTTTTTATTTCTACGGGCCATCATTAAAGAAAATACTTAACGGTTACACTCAAATCACGGGCCGGCCGTTTTTAATGCCGCGCTGGGCACTTAGTTTGGGCGATGCCAATTGCTATAATCGCGGTACCAAAGGCTACGATACCAAGAACTACACCGGTAGCGGTATAAATGGTACCACGCCCGATGTTATTCAGCTGGTGGCTGATAAATATGTGCAGAACAACATGCCGCGCGGCTGGATACTGCCTAACGATGGCTACGGCTGCGGTTATGTAAAGTTAGATTCAACCGTTGCTGAACTGCATAAGCGAGGCTTTTACACCGGCTTGTGGACGGAGAACGGCATCGATAAAATAGCAAGGGAGGTTGGCCAGTCGGGCACACGCTTATGTAAGCTGGATGTGGCATGGGTTGGTCCGGGATATAAATTTGCTTTGGATGGCTGCAAGGCTGCTTATAATGGTATTGAGAACAACAGTAACGCGCGTGGCTTTATATGGAGCGTAATGGGCTGGGCAGGTACGCAAAAATATTCAACGGTTTGGAGCGGGGATCAATCGGGCAACTGGGAATATATCCGGTTCCACATCCCAACGGTGATCGGCTCCGGTTTATCGGCATTTAACGCGGCTACTGGTGATGTTGACGGGATCTTCAGGGGCAGTGATTCCACTTATGTGCGCGATCTGCAATGGAAGTGCTTTACACCTGTATTTATGGTGATGAGCGGCTGGGCAAAAAAGGATAAACAACCTTATATTTACGGCGAACCTTACACAAGTATCAACCGCAAGTACCTCGATCTGAAAATGCGCCTTACGCCTTATATGTATACTTATTGCGCCCAGGCACATGAAACCGGCGTGCCTACTTCAAGGGCAATGGTGCTGGAATTTCCTCATGACCCTGTTACCTGGGGCAAACAAACCCAATACCAGTTCATGAACGGCGAATCGTTTTTAGTGGCCCCGGTTTACAAGAGCCAGGCTAAACGTGACAGCATCTACCTGCCAAAAGGTACCTGGTACGATTACTGGGACGGCAAGGCTTACACCGGTAATACCTGGCTAAACAATTACCCTGCACCGCTGGATAAACTGCCCCTGTTTGTAAAACAAGGTGCCATTATCCCGATGTATCCTGCCATGAATTACGATGGTGAAAAGAAAGCCGACAGCTTAACGCTGGAGATCTATCCATACAAAACATCATCTTTTAATTTATACGAAGATGATGGCCTTACCCGCGATTACCGCATGGGCGCTTATGCCAAAACTTTGATAGAGGTTGCTGCCGCGAATGATATACAGGTAAGCATACACGCTGCTGTGGGTACTTACATCGGCAAATATCTGCAAAGGGTTTACCTGTTGGATGTGCACCAGGCTGCGACACCAAAAGCGGTTGCTGTTAACGGTGAAATGGTGAAGGTGTATGCCTCGGCAGAGGAATTCAATAAGGCTAAAACAGGCTGTTATTTTAACCCCAATGATAAAAAAGGAATTATCCATATAAAAACAAGCTGGTTAAAAACAGATAAAGACCAGCTTATAAAAATTACCAACTGATACCCGGAAAGCATGCTTGAAAAAATATTACAAAGCTTTGGTTTGAATGGATCTGATTACCAGGTGCAGTTTTTTGGGTCGGGATTGATCAACCATACATTTAAGGTATCGGGCAGGGGCGAGGTGTATATTTTGCAGCAGATCAATAGCGATGTTTTTAAATCGCCGCAGGATATAGTTAATAATTTAACGCTGATACAAGAGTACTTGAATAAGCTATATCCTGATTACCTGTTCGTAGGGCCAATGCCAACTTTAACAGATGAATTTTTAGTTGAATCGGATGGCGGGAAATATTACCGGTTGTTCCCTTTTATAAAGGGATCGCAAACTATCAACTTTATCAGTAACGAGAAGCAGGCTTTTGAGGCGGCAAAGCAGTTCGGTAAATTTACTTATTTGCTTAAGGACTTTGATCCGGGCCTGCTTAAATATACTTTAACCGATTTTCATAACCTTGAACTCCGGTTTCAGCAGTTTGAAGCAGCGGCTAAAGGTGCAAGCATCGAAAGGACCGAAGAGGCATCTGCAGAAATAAAAGAAGTTTATAAGCATAATAGTATCCTGCAAACCTATAGAACTATCCTTACTAATAAGGAAGTACCAGTAAGGGTTATCCATCATGATACCAAGATCAGCAACGTGTTGTTTGATGAGCAGCAGAATGGCTTATGTGTTATTGACCTGGATACTGTAATGCCCGGCTATTTTTTCAGCGATGTAGGCGATATGATGCGTACCTATCTTTCGCCTGCTAATGAGGAGGAAACAGACTTTTCAAAGATCCACATTCGCGAGGCTGTTTTTAGTGCGATCTGCAAGGGGTATTTATCAGAAATGGGCAGTATATTTACCGGAAAAGAAAAGCAGTACTTTGTGTTTTCGGGCGAGTTTATGATCTATATGCAGGCCGTCCGGTTTTTAACAGATTATTTGAATAACGATATTTATTACGGAGCCAAATATCTGGGGCATAACTTAAACCGAGCAAAAAATCAGTTTAAGCTGCTGAATGAATATATAAGGAACGAAGGGAAATTCAAAAAGCTGATAGCGCAAGCAGAAACTGAGTCTTTTAGCTAATATGATATGAATACACTCAACGTACCTTATATTTCAACAGCTTTATACAATACTTCAACAGATGACCTGTCCGGTATATTTTCATTTATTGAACCCAATAAGCTAGAAAACGAACCCTGGTTTAACGGGGTGGTTAAACCTGAGGTGACATTTAGGATAGCTTATGGCGATGACGCACTGTTTTTAAAGTTTGATGTAAAAGAGAAATATTTTAGGGCTGTTCATAAGGAAATAAACGATACAGTGTATGAAGACACCTGCGTAGAGTTTTTTATCGGCTTTGAAGAAGGCGAGGCATACTATAACTTCGAGTTTAATGCCCTGGGCACACCATTAGCAGGCTATGGCAAAGGGAAAGAAAGGATCTGGACTGATCCATTGCTGGTGACCACCATAAAAAGGGCAGGGATAATTAAGATAGTTGAAAATGATGAGTTGCCTTACCAGTGGGAATTAACCGTTGTTATTCCTTTTACGGCATTCTACAATCACTCAATTACAACCTTACAAGGCATTAAAGCCCGGGGGAATTTTTATAAGTGTGGTGATGAATTACCCGAGCCGCATTTTTTTAGCTGGAGTAATATTATAGCAATAGAACCAAACTTTCACTTGCCCCAATACTTCGGAGAACTGAACTTCTAATAAAATAGAAAACCAAGCAAGCAGCTAACCAAAGTTAAATGCCTGGCCTGGATTTACAGTATTGTAGTATAATAATGAGGGTGAAACTAGTCTGGCAATGTTCTGCCATCTGCTGCGTCTGATGCGGCTGGCTGTGCTTTTGGTTTTTTTGCTGCTGCTGCCGCTTTAGTTTTGGCAGCAACTACTTTAGCTGCCGGTTTTGGTGTTACCAGTGCAGGCGCTTTAGCAGTATCTTTTTTGGGAGCAGCTGTTTTGTCAGCTTTATCCGCTTTGGGTGCCTTTTCAGCTTTAGGAGCTTTTTCAGTTTTAACTTTCTCTGTTACAGTGGCAACTTCAAATTTAATTTCGCTTGCAATTTTCCTGGCTAATTTTTTAGAACCTTTTTTAATCTCTTTAGCTAATTTTTTAGAGCCTTCGCCTATTTTGCCGGTCACTTCATTAAGGTCGGTTACCAGGCGTAATTTAATATCGGTAATCGCTTGTTTACGTGCAGATTTTACTAACGATTTCTGTTTATTGTTCTTCATATTATTTGATAAGTATCTGTGCAAAAGTATGTTATTTGCAAGTTAATTCAATATTATCATTATGTTAACTGTTTTTTGAAATTTAACACAGCTTATTGTTTACAACGATAAGGAATATTAAAAGTTTTGATATGAAATGAATGTCAAAACCTTTAATAGACTGAAATGCATGTTTTATATGTCGACTCACCCGACACCGCTGCGCTTGTCGACCTCTCTCTGAGGTTAAAGAAAAAAAATCCCTCTTTATGCGCAGCATAGAGAGGGATGTCGAGCGAAGGAAAGACAGGGTGAGTCAAATTATCCCGTTTAAGATGCCGCCACCAGCGCAGGCTTACTTTCATTAACCTGCCCGTGGTTTTGTTCTTTGTCTTCTTTATTAATATCGATGCGAACCATTGGCCCTGCGGCGGCCAGTTCGCTGCCTTCAACCTTCGATTTAAATATCGGCCATAATAATTGCGCATACCATTGGTCGCCCCGGTAATGCGATATGCCGTAGGCTTTTGGATACTGGCGAGTAATAAGCGCCGTACCGAAAATGATATCCCACAGGAAAAACATATTACCGAAGTTGCCTTTATAATAACCTATGCCATCATCTGTACTGGAAGCATGATGAGCGTGGTGCGTAGCTGGGGTTGATATAGTACGCTCCAATACCCAGGCAATAGGGTGCAGTACTTTGTATTTGTAGAAAGGTTTATCCCACGGAATACTTGAATGCGCCAAAGTGGTAATAGCACCCTTAATTACACCCACAATTATGGCAGGTACACCCAGACCCAAATAAACAAGGGCAGTAGTTAAATACACCTGCGAAAAGAAGATGGTATAAATCAAATTTTGCCTGTTGGCCATAGCCATACCCATGTATGATGCTGAATGGTGTGTACGGTGAAATCTCCATAACCATGGGATCTGGTGGTGCAGGCGGTGGTACCAGTATTGAGTAAGATCATCGGCAACAGCTATAATGGCAACACCCCAAAGTACAGGCACCCAGCCGAATAAATTTTTATAAGCGGGGAATAGGGCAGGCAGCACCTTTAAACCAAATAAACCAAATGCGGGCCTTACTATAAGCGGCACTACAATAAAGCAGGCTATATCAACCCAACGTTCGTTTTTGGGCCATTTACCTCTGTACAGGCCGAATGAAAATTCAAGCACGCCAATAAAGAGTAATAAAACCGGAAAACCGTAACCGTTAAGATTTTCTATTATTTTTCTGATGAATTCAATCGTTGCTCCCATTGGTAAAATTGCTTTTGTTGGTTATTAATTTTATGTTTTCTTTTTTAATTGGTTTCTTTATCCATGGCCGTTGTCCGTTTATACTAAATGTGATGAACATGAGCGCTATGGGCAGCACGTAAATAAACAGGCTAAGGGCTATGTTCCTGGTTATCTGTTTTTTGGTTGCCGGGTATATTTTCATGATTTGCTCGCTTTTATTGCTTTAACTGTAGTTTGTTGTGGTTTGCTGTTATCGCCCTGTAATAACTTTTGCGTGAGGGAAAGCCCTCCCACGATAATGATAAAAGGCACCAGGGTGATAATAATACCAACCAGGATCTTTTTACCGATAAGAGATACATCTGATAATGTCATATAGCTATTTTTAGATTTATTAGTTTATAATTTGATTAAATATTGAGATGTAGTTGAACAAGTCTCGTGTACACTGTTCGCTATGCACAAACCATATTTAACCAATAGAAAGATCAGTAGGAATTATAAAGGATTAGCAACAACAATAACAGCTTTTGGGCTGCAAAGCAATCACACCCGGATGGGTTGATGGGTATTTACTGAAATGTAAAAAAGCTTTCATTGCGGTTGTTTTACAATGCAAAGATAAAAATATTTATTAAATTCTACTAAATATATAGATTTTATAGAATTAATGATATATTTGCATCATAATTGTTCTTTAATACTTATCCAGAAAGACAGAGGGAAAGGCCCTACGACGTCTTAGCAACCTGACCTGCTATAAAAATAGTTGAGTAAAAGGTGCTAATTCCTGCTCCATTTTAAATGGGGAAAGATAAAAATGACAACAGAATTTAACATCCTCTCAGCGGGATTTTCTATTGCTTTTCTGCGATAAGTATTTACGAAACAGGTAAAAAATATTAACGAAAGTAAAAATGAAAATCTATCTCGACAACGCCGCCACTACTCAACTTGATACTGAAGTATTTAATGCCATGACCCCATATTTATTGGAGCATTATGGCAACCCATCATCGCATCATGCGCATGGGCGCGAGGCTAAGCTGGCCATTGAAAATGCAAGGGCGACAATAGCTCGTCTTATCAATGCATCTCCGGAAGAAATTGTGTTTACCAGCGGTGGCACCGAGGCCGATAATACAGCTATACTATCAACCATTCGCGTACAGCAAATAAAAAGTGTGATCACTACGCCGTTAGAGCATCATGCGGTGTTGCATTTGCTGGAAAATTTGGAAAAGCATGGCGAGATCAAACTTAATTATCTAACCATAAATAGAAAGGGTGAGATTGATTTGAACGAGCTGGAGCAATTGCTTCAAAATAACGAGCGGTCACTAATATCAGTAATGCATGCCAATAACGAGATAGGCAACCTGAATGATATTGACGCGATAGGAGAGATTTGCGAGCGCTACAATGCAGTTTTTCATACGGATACGGTACAAACCATCGGCCATTACCGCCATGATCTGCAAAAGCTGAAGGCACATTTTATAGCATCATCGGCACATAAATTTCATGGGCCTAAGGGTGTGGGGTTCTTGTATTGTCGTAAAGGCACCGGCTTAACTAAACTATTGCACGGCGGCTCGCAGGAGAGGCAACTGCGTGCAGGCACAGAAAACATACACGGCATCATTGGCCTGGCTAAAGCGCTTGAGATAGCTTACCAGGATATTGATGAACATCAAACCTACATACAAAACCTTAAAGACAGGCTTATAGCCAAACTAACAGAACAAATCAGCGGGATTTCGTTCAACGGTAATTCAGCCATTGCTGATAAGAGCCTTTACACTGTCCTAAGTGTAAACTTGCCGTTTACTAACGTTAATCTATTAGCTTATCTCGATCAGCACGGCGTATCTGTTTCAGGCGGAAGCGCTTGTTCAACAGGCTTCGCATCGCACGTGTTGCAGGCTATAAATGCAGATGCATCGGGTTATACCATCCGCTTTTCATTCAGCAAATTCAATACTGCCGAAGAGATCGATTTTACTGTTGCCGCGCTTGCCGCGGTTTACCGTTCGGTTGCCGCTTAGCCCACTGTATGGACACAAGTTGTGGCTTAAACCCTGTAGGGGTTATATATTGGTAGAAAAATAGGGGTGAAATATTTATATGTGCCGTAGGTACATAACATAGGCCGCTTTTAGTCCAGTCATGCCTGTTTAGTATAAATGATCCAATAATATCGCACCTAACGGGGCGAAAAGTGTCCTTCGTTTATAATTTCTACCAATATTTCACTCCTAACGGAGTGGATTTGCAAACCAATTTATTCAAAAAGATGTGTCCACACGGTTGCCGCTTAACAGAGGCGTGAGAGCGGGTTCGAACCGCTGTAAAGAGTTTTGCAGACTCCCGCCTAACCACTCGGCCACTCCGCCGTAAATACTTATTTGAAAGCCAGCGACACTACCCGCTGACTTTTCAAATAAGTGAAAACTAAACTAAAAAAAACTAAAAAAAAACTAAATCAAAAGGAGGTCAGAAGCGGATTTGAACCGCTGTATCAGGTTTTGCAGACCTGTGCCTAGCCACTCGGCCACCTGACCTATTGGGATAACTAATTTGTTTGAGGGACTTCAATTAATTTACCTGATTTAACATCGTAGATATAACCATAAACAGGGATATCCTTAGCTACCAAAGGATGGTTTTTGATCCTTTGTACATCCTCGCTTACACTGGCTTCCAAATTTTTAAAGGTTAAAAAGTTAACAAACCGGGCTTCGTCCGATCCGCCTTCTTCCTGCACATTGCGCCAGCCCTTTTCATCAACGGTAGCAGTTGCCAGGCTTTTCGCCAGCAGATCCTGTATAATTTCATTTGTGAATAACGCCATACCGCAATCGGTGTGATGGATCACAAACCATTCCTTAGTGCCCAGTAGTTTATGTGAGATAACGAGTGAACGTATGGCATCATCGCTGGCACGGCCGCCCGCATTGCGGATAACATGCGCATCGCCTTCGGCGAGGCCCGCATATTTAGCCGGATCAAGCCGCGCATCCATGCAGGTAAGTATGGCAAACTGCCGGGCCGGTGGTAAAGCCAGCTCTGATTTATTGCCGAAATGCTTAACATACTCAGCATTGGCTCCAAGCACCTGCTGATGGATCTGAGTTTTTGACATAGGTAGTTAAAATATAATATTTATGATCACCCAGTATTTAGCTGAGTTTTGTTGGATGTCCCGGTGAATTATTTTTTATAAACAATAGTTACTGATAAAGCAGCTATTTGATTAATGAGGATGGAAGTATGGATCAGCAACAACAATACACGCTCATATCGCTAAGCGGGAGGTAGAATATTGTGCTTTTTTGAAGTTGTGAAATCGTGTTCATTGCCTTGTTTTACAATGCAAATATATAAATTATTTTTATATTCTACTAAATAGATAGATTTTATAGAATATATTTTAATATTGCTTGTAAGTTGCTGTTTTTCTGATAGATTAATTTAAAAAAGATAACGAGCACCGGGTCATTGGTGCTCGTTTTATAATCAATTATCAATAAATTTTGCCTCATTTTTATACCCCGACGGATTATTTATCAGCATTAAGGGCAAAGTATCCAGTAGTTTAATGTACAGATTGATGCCCTTTTTTATCTCTTCTAAAAAGATAAATTCATTGGCAGAGTGGGAGCGGGCGGAATCTCCGGGGCCTATTTTTACTGATGGGATATTTAGCCAGGCCTGGTCGGACGAGGTAGGCGAACTATAAGTTTTGCAGCCGATAGCTATACCTGTTTTAACGATTGGGTGATCCATTGGTACCGATGAAGCACTTAAAGCACTTGAGCGGGCGGTAAATTGTACGGAGGTATTCGCCCTGATGGTATCCATGATCTGCTGGTGCGAATAGGTATCATCATTCCTGATATCAACCGTAAACTCACATTTAGCCGGTACTATATTATGCTGTATCCCTGCCTTAATTTCGGTAACGGTCATTTTTACGGCAGGCAGCCCGGCTAACCGCTGCGGAAACTTAAAGGTTTTGAACCACTCGATATCCTGCAGGCATTTATAAATGGCATTGTCACCCTCCTCGCGAGCGGCGTGACCGGGTTTGCCGGTGCTCATGCAATCAATCACCAGGTTTCCCCGCTCGGCTACAGCCATTTGCAACAGGGTTGGTTCGCCAACTATGCCCAGCTCCAATTTACCCAATAAAGGCAGAATGGAACTGATGCCATTTTTGCCGGAGTTCTCTTCTTCGGCAGTAGCAGCAAGGCAAAGGTTAAAGCCTAAGCCCCGGTAATGGTAAAAGTGCCAGAAAGCGGCTACGAGCGAAACCAAACACCCGCCCGCGTCATTACTGCCGAGGCCATACAAACGGCCATTTGTTATCTCGGGGCAAAATGGGTTATTGGTGTAGGTTTCGTTCGGTTTTACCGTATCAAGGTGCGAGTTTAAGAGGATGGTAGGCTTGGCGGCATCAAAATACTTGTTATAGCACCAGATGTTATTGCCCAGCCTGTTGGTTTTAATGCCGTAACTTTCCAGGTAATGTTGTACAAGATCGGCAGCTTTGGTTTCCTCGCCGCTATAGGATGGTGTTGCTATTAATTGCTGTAAAAGTGTAACAGATTTACTAAACAGCATTGGGTTTACCGGCAGGCTTTGGTGTACATAAGAAATTTCGGGCATTGCATTTATATTTTCCATCATCATTCTGTTTTAGTTTAATATAGGATCAAATAACATGGCGGTGCAAAGGCAGTTGCACTTGTTTTTGCTTTGCAGCACATTGTAGTTTACACAGCTTTTACAGCCATCCCAAAAGGTTTGGTCGTGCGCTATTTCGGCATAGGTAACCGGTTCAAAGCCCAGGCGGGTGTTCATTTTCATGATCGCCAGGCCCGATGTGATGCTGAATATTTTTGCATCAGGGTACTTGCTGCGCGATAGTTCAAAAATTTGTGTTTTGATTTGTGCTGCTACACCCTGGTTACGGTGTTTTGGCGAAACGATAAGCCCGCTGTTGGATACCAGTTGGTCGTTATCCCATGCTTCTATGTAGGAGAAGCCTACCCATTCGCCGTTTTCGGTTACGGCTACAATTGCTTTACCGTTGTCAATCTTTTCAATAATAGCGGCTGCGGAGCGTTTTGATATCCCTGAGCCCCTCGCTATAGCTGAACTTTCCATTTCGTGAATAATCTCGTCGGCAAAGACCACATCAGCCGCAACTGCCGACCTTACAATAATTCGTTCATCTTCCATTTGTATAAATTATTTCAGTTGAAGAACACGTTCTGTTCTGTAACTGTACTGGCAGGTATGCCAAAAGAATGCCCGTTATATGCAGCGGAACGAAATGCTATGTAATGCTGTATAAATGAATAAATTTATTTTTTAGGGTTTGAAAGAAGGGTAATATGAACCTCTCAATTTGATCCGCTTTTCATTGGGCGTCACTCATTTTGAGAAAATATTGATGTGGTATTTTCAGTAGATAATCATTTAATCCAACTTGTGGTCCCATTTAATTACAAACCATTAACACTATCCAAAACGATACCGGTATCCTTTAGGATAGTAGTATCTTTTTGATACCGATAGTATGTAAGTTTGCTTTCATAATCGAAAAAAGAAGCAAAATGAAAATATTACAATTGAATTCAAGTCCGCGCGGCGCGGCATCGGTCAGCATTAAATTAAGCGATGCCATAGTTGAAAAGCTACAGGAAGCTAATCCGGATAGTACCGTTATAGTACACGACCTTGTCAAAAATGGCTTTCCGCATTTGGAGGAAGTACACATCAACTCATTCTTTACACCAGCAGAAGGCAGATCGCCTGAACTGGTTGAGGCCGTTAAACATTCGGACGAAGCGATCGCTGAATTAAAGGGTGCTGACGTTATAGTTATCGGCGCGCCGATGTATAACTTTAGCCTGCACTCCTCATTAAAAGCATGGATAGACCATATTGCCCGCAAAGGCCAAACCTTTAACTATTCGGGAAATGGACCGGAAGGGTTGGTTAATGGAAAGAAGGTTTACCTGGCAATTTCGAGTGGTGGTGTATATACAGAAGGATTTATGAAAGCTTATGACTTTACCGAATCGTATTTAAGAGCTGTATTAGGCTTTATGGGAATGACCGATATTACCGTATACAGGGCCGAAGGTTTAAATGTACCTGATTTGCAGGAACTTGCATTAGATAAAGCGATTGAAAGTATAGAGGTTTAAACCTCACCCCAACTCCTTCTCTCCAAAGGAGAGTGGCTTAGAAAGGTAGCATTTTGTGCTGCCTTTTTTTGTAAAGGAACACCGTAGGTGTTAAATGTTGGTAGCCGAAGAACAAACAAAAAATTCGTGCCGTTAGGTACGAGACTAAGCGCACAAGTTGCGTACCTACCGGCACGCTATGAACTTTATATATCTTTTCTACCAACATATTGCACCGATGGTGCATTTGCTATATGTTAACTTAATGACATTGCCCCTGAGGCACCCGAAGGGTGAGCGCAGAGGCCTTTACGCTTATGCTTCGAGTGCCTCAGCATGACCCTCCTTCTACCTTCGGAATAATATTGTGGTTTTCCACTTTGCCATAACTGCGTAATAAAAGTAAAAGTTAGTTTTAATAATATACCAATTGGTATATTTGAATTGGGATTAGAAGAATAAAGCATCTGGAATATTTAGCTGGCTGCATCAAATAAAAAAATTTAACAGTAAAAATACCAATCGGTATAAAATATGACACCTTTAAAACGACAATTGCTTTTAATAACTGTAATAGCGGCAGCAATTATGGAACTGATAGATACCTCTATCGTTAACGTAGCACTCAACTACATGAGTGGTAATTTGGGCGCTACTTTGGAAGATACTTCATGGGTGATCACCTCGTACGCCATCGCCAACGTGATCATCATCCCCATGACCAGCTTTTTAGCCAATAACCTGGGCCGGAGGAATTATTATATCGGCTCCATTATATTATTTACCGTGTGTTCCTTTATGTGTGGTAACGCAACCAGTATTTGGGAACTGGTAGGCTTCAGATTTTTGCAGGGATTGGGCGGCGGAGCTTTGCTGTCGGTATCGGCAACAGTGGTTTATGAGCTGTTCCCGAAGGAAAAACAAAATGTGGCTAGTGCTTTATTTGGGATAGGTATTTTTATTGGCCCCACAATTGGTCCGACTCTGGGAGGTTATATTACCGAGAATTACTCATGGCCGTGGATCTTTTACATCAATATTCCTATCGGGATAGCTGCAGCGGTATCGTGTATGTTTTTATTGTATGAACCATTAAGGCAAAAAGCCAGGCAGATAGACTGGATGGGTATTATGCTGCTGATAGTTGGCATCGGCTCGTTACAGGTAGTACTGGAACGCGGCCAAACCGACGACTGGTTCTCGGCAGGGTATATCACCTTTTTAACCGTTTTGGCTATCATGGCATTAACCGCGTTCGTTATTTGGGAATTGAATATAGAAAACCCGGTGGTTAACCTGCATATATTAAGGTTCCGGTCATTAAGCATAGCCGCGGTGCTTACTTTTATTACCGGGATGGGTATGTATACCTCCATCTATTTAACCCCGGTTGTAGCGCAGCGGATCTTAGGTTTTACACCTACACAATCGGGTCTGTTGCTATTGCCGGGTTCAATTGTAGCGGTTATCGCGCTGATTGTTACAGGTAAGTTATTGCAAAAGGGTGTTTCCCCTGCTTTGATCGTTTTGTTTGGCTTCCTGTGTTTTATCTATTTCAACTGGTCCATGTCAAGGATTAACCTGGAAACTCCTGCTTTTGATATTACGCTGAATTTGATTTTTAGGGCGATAGGGATGGCTTTACTTACAGTTCCGCTGGGTACATTGGCGGTATCATCATTGGAAGCCAAAGATATGCCGCAGGGCACGGCTTTAAATAACATGATGCGGCAGTTAGGGGGCTCATTTGGCATCTCTATCATTAATACCTATGTAGCACGCAGGATAGCCTCACACCGCATGGATCTGATCACTCATATCACCAATGATAACCCGATATCAATAGCCAGGTTTAATGCTTATACGCACCTGTTTCAGCAAAAAGGTTTTGGGTTGCTGGATGCTAAGCAAAAAGCTATGCAGCTGATTGAACTGGTGGTGGTAAAGCAGTCGTCGTTCTCCAGTTATTTGGATGGATATTTTTTAATCGGATTCTTTTTCGCGATAGTACTACCGTTACTCTTATTTGTTGCTAAACGCGATAAAACAAGGGCTGTGGTTGTGCCATCATCAGATCATTAATAGACTTGTAATTGTGTATCATAAAGTATGACTTATCAGCTCCTCAGCCAGTTCAAGCGTGGACGCTTGAACTGAAGCTTTTGTAAGCGTCCTCGCTCACATATTGTTCAACGAGCGTGGACGCTCGCATTCTGTATCATTCAAGCGTGGACGCTTAAACGGGCGTGATCAATATTCATAGTGGTACCTATAGTTTATATACAGTTATCCATATAAGAATGTATTACTTCTTAATAATACATCTATATTTAGTGAACCCTATTTATTAACCATGCAATTTCAAAATCTTTTTTCTGAAGCATTTGATACCTTTAAAGTATTTGAGAATTTAACATTTAATATTGTTACTCAGAAAATTCCAGAAACGCCAAAAACATTCTGGCAAATTTTAAACCATCTAATTATCTGGCAAGAAAATCAATTAGCACTGGTAACCGGCGATAAGCCGAAAAAACCGATAACGGAAATAGAAACCTGGATTGAAGCAGAAGAGCCAACGGACCAAGATAATATAGATAATGTTGTTTCAATTTTCAACACTCAATTACATACAATAAAAACAATATCATCTACTTTATCATTGGAACAGAGTGATACCGAATTTAAACTAAAAAAGTTACAAGATATGTCTAACCACTTGTCTTTCCATTTAGGTGAAATAATCTTAATGAGAAGGCAATGTAAAACTTATCCGATGCCAGAAGAAATGAAATTATTTCTGGCATCGGAGTAATGCATAAATCGTTTAATTCCGCCTCCGCCAGTTCAAGCGTCCACGCTTGAACTGGCGTGAGGTTATCTATCATAAAACAAGAAGCCCGGCAGATATTCTCCACCGGGCTTCCTTCTTATAAATAGTTATAAGTTTTATCTCCAACCGCCACCTAACGACTGGTAAAGCTCTGATACAGCGCTCAACTCATCTCTTTTAATGGTAGCTAATTGCAGCTGGCTTTGCAATACATTGCTTTGTGCTGTAATTACTTCAAGGTAATCGGCCATGCCATTTTTGAACAGAAGGCTCGCGTTGCTTGTTGCGTGGTTAAGTGTGGCTACTCTGTTGGCTTCAATAGTTTCCTGTGCTTTTAGTTTTTCTATTTTAACCAGGGCATCAGATACTTCGCCAACAGCGTTCAGCACTGTCTGCCTGAATTGCAGTACCGCTTTTTCGCGGTTTACCTGTGCTACATCATATTGTGTTTTTAACTCTTTATGATCCAGCAATGGCTGTAGCACACTACCAGCAACTATACCAAATAATGATGATGGTATGTTGAACCAGTTGCTTGCCTTGAATGAATTTACACCACCATCGGCAGTTATGCGCAGAGCAGGATACATGGAGGCTTTGTTAATACCAACGTTTGCATTGGCAACAACCAAAGCCAGTTCGGCGCTCCGTACATCAGGGCGGCGGCCAACTATTGCTGATGGTATACCTGCTGATAAATTATCGGGCAAAGTTTGCTGATCGAGCGTAGTGGTAAGGGCGATCTTATCGGGCAGTTGTCCGGCTAAAATACTCAGGGCATTTTCTTGTATGGCAATATTCTGTTCAAACTGAGGAACCAGTTCCGCGGCGGTTTGCTGCTGCGCTTCGGCTTGCTCAACTGCTAATGAAGTTACCTGCCCGGCATCATACTGTAATTTAATAATGCGGATGGTGCTATCATTTAAGCGCACGTTACTTTTGGCAATGTTCAACTGCGCGTCAAGCATCAGCAGGTTATAGTAACCTTGTGATACGCTGGCCACAATATTGGTTTGGATCAGCTTTCTGGCTTCCTGAGTTTGCAGGTAATTGGCAAATGCCAGCTTGCTTTGGCTGCGGATCTTACCCCAGATATCAGCCTCCCAAGAAAGAGAAATATCAGCTTGATAAGTTTCAATATGTTTTGTGCTGATATTGTCCTGGGCCAGGCTCAATCCGTCCAAACTATTGTCTGACGGGCGGCTTGAGTTTGCACTTACATTCAGGTCAACCTGTGGCACATTGTTCCATTTTACCTGTTTGAATAACAACTGCGAAGCTTCGATATTCTTAACAGCTATCTGCATATCATAGTTCCTTGCTATCGCGCTGTCGATCAGCTTTTGCAAGGTAGGATCAGCAAAAAAGCTGCTGTATTGTATATCGCCAATACTGGTGGTATCCTTTGTAGCAGCCGCGTTCCTGAAGGTATCAGGTAACGCGGGCTTAGGTGTTTTTACGTCTTTAGATACGTTACAGGCGCTTAACAACAATAGAAAAGCGGCACTGTATAATATATTTTTCATGTTATTGATTTTATAGTTCATGTTGAACAAACTCTTCAATTTATTAGCGTTAATGCATCTGCGCATAGTTGACTCACCCCGACATCGCTGCGCTTGTCGACCCTCTCTGCGGCAAGCCGCAAAGAGGGTGAGGAGAGTCTTTTGTCCCTCTTTACCGCTTGCGGTAGAGAGGGTGGTCCAGCGAAGCGCAGACCGGGTGAGTCAAATCTTCATGCGAAGATTATGCTGAATACTCATCTGCCAATACAACTTTATTGCCATTTACGTGTCCATGCTCATCTTTATCATTGCCTGACAGCACGGCTACCGGAACACCTGATATACGTTCCTGTAAGGCCTGGAATATCACGAACAGTACCGGGATAATAAACAGCCCCAGTATTACACCAGAAACCATCCCGCCTGCGGCACCAATACTTATAGAGTGGTTACCTTGTGCTGAAGGGCCGGTGGCAATACTCATTGGGAACAAACCGAACACGAATGCCAGTGAGGTCATGATGATTGGCCTGATCCTTAGCCTTGCTGCTTCTATAGCCGAAGCAACCAAACTAAGCCCTGCCTTACGTCGCTGTACGGCAAACTCAATAATCAGGATCGCATTTTTGGCTAATAAACCGATAAGCATGATAAGTGCTACCTGTACGTAGATGTTGTTCTCAATACCTGTTAAGCCCAGCACCACAAATACACCAAGTATACCCGTAGGTATGGAAAGTATTACTGCCAATGGCAGGATATAACTTTCATACTGTGCTGCTAATAAAAAGTACACAAATACCAAACAAAGCATAAATATTATACCTGATTGCCCGCCTGATGAGATCTCTTCACGGGTTTGACCGGAGAACTCATAAGCATAACCGGTTGGCAATTGCTCCTTGGCTGTTTCCTCTATAGCTTTGATCGCGTCGCCTGAACTGTAGCCCGGTTTAGGGATAGCATTTACCTCGATAGAGTTAAAGAGGTTATAACGTGAAGCCGTTTCTGAACCATATACACGGGTTAGTTTAACCAGCGTGTTGATTGGGACATTTTCACCTGCGCTGTTTTTAACAAAAACGCGGTCAATTGATGCCGGGTCTGTCCTGTCGGCAATATCAGCCTGAACTATCACACGGTAGTACTTACCAAAACGGTTAAAGTCCGACGCTTGAGCGGTACCGAAGTAAGCCTGCATGGTTGATAAAATGTCTTTAACATTTACTCCAAGTTGGGCGGCTTTTTCGTCATTAACTTCTAATAGTAACTGCGGGTAATCTGCTTTAAAAGAGGTAAAGGCATAGGCAATTGCCGGTTTAGCCATTAGTTTTCCAATAAAATTGCTGGCTACACCGCTAAATTTATCCAGCCTGCCATTGGTTTTATCCTGCAGTATTACGTCCATAGCTTCCACATTACTAAAGCCGGGAACGGTTGGAAAACTGAATACAAAGAAGGTACCGCCAGGTATACCGGCCATTTTTGCCCTTACAGTATTTTGTATATCATCAATATTCTTAACAGCACCCCTGTCTTTATTAGGTTTTAACAACAGGAAGATCTGACCTGCTGATGGGCTATTAGACAGCGTTAAAAAGTTAAAGCCCGCCAATGACATCACAAACCTCGATGATGGTAAAGTATTCAGTTGTGCTTCGGCTTGTTTTAATATTTTATTGGTATTGGCCAATGAAGTTCCGGATGGGGTTGAAACCGCGATAGCCACAAAACCCTGATCCTCGGTAGGTATAAAGCCTGTTTTTGTTCTTTCTACCAGGAAAACTGTAACAGCAATTACTAACGCAAGCCCGGCCATACTGATCCATTTATTGCGGATAAGAACTTTTAAGCCACCTATGTACCTGTTGGTCATGTAATTAAAGCTACCGTTAAAGCCTGCGTAAAACTTCTCAACAAAACCTTTTTCAGGGGCTTTATGGCCATCTGCGGTATGTTTATTCTTTAAGAATAATGCCGCAAGAGCGGGACTTAAAGTTAAAGCGTTAACCGCTGATATAACGATGGCTATTGACATTGTTAATGCAAACTGCCTGTAAAATATACCTGTTGAACCTGTCATAAAACTAACCGGTAAAAACACCGCCGCCATAACAAGCGTAATGGATATGATGGCACCACTAATTTCACTCATGGCACTGGTAGTTGCCTGTTTCGGGGTGAGGGTTGGATCGTGCTCCATTTTGGCATGTACGGCCTCTACCACCACAATCGCGTCATCCACCACAATACCTATGGCCAATACTAATGCGAATAAGGTTAAAAGGTTAACAGAGAACCCGAAGATGTTCATGAAGAAGAAGGTGCCGATAATAGCAACGGGAACTGCTATAGCCGGAATTAATGTAGACCTGAAATCCTGCAGGAATATAAATACTACTATAAATACCAGGATAAAAGCTTCTACCAATGTATGTTCAACCTGGTCAATGGATTCATCCAAATCGGTTTTTGTACGATAGAACTGGTTGTATTTGATACCTTCCGGGAAATCCTTTGATAATTTCACCATCAGCTTATCAATATCAATCTGAATCTGGTTAGCGTTTGAGCCTGCCAATTGTATAATACCAACGGTAATACCTTCATTCCCGTTTAAGCGGTTTATACTGCTGTAGCTGTAAGCTCCAAGTTCAACCCGGGCTACATCTTTTAAATGTAATACAGAACCATCTGCATTTGCGCGGATAGCAATATTTTGATATTCTTCGGGCGTGGTAAGCTTGCCTTTATACTTAATTACATATTCAAATGCTTCAGTGCTTTGCTCGCCAAATCTACCGGGAGCTGCTTCCAGGTTTTTGTCCTGTATGGCAGCCATTACTTCGGCTGGTGTAATTTTGTAAGAAGCCAATTGAGCAGGATTTAACCAAACACGCATGGAGTAATCCTTAATACCGCCAAATACCTGGGCAGAACCTACTCCCTGGATACGTTTAAGTTCGGGAATGATATTGATCTGCGCGTAGTTATTTACAAAGGTCGAATTGTATTTTTTGGGATCTGTTGAGTATATACCCATAGCACCAATAAAGCTGTTTTGCTGTTTGGTAGTGGTTATACCATACTGCACAACCTCGGCTGGTAACTGGCTTGTTGCCTGTGAAACACGGTTTTGAACGTTAACGGCAGCCTGATCGGGGTTGGTACCCTGTTTAAAGTAAACGGTGATACCTAAAGTACCATCATTACTGGCAGTGGAAGTCATGTAGGTCATATCTTCCACACCATTAATTGCTTCTTCTAACGACGGTGTTACCGAACGTAGAATAGTTTCGGCATTAGCGCCCGGGTATACAGCTGATACCAGTACCGATGGAGGGGCGATATTCGGGAACCGCTCCAGGGGCAGCTTTGTTAAACCAAGTATACCAACTATCACCAATAAAATGGAGATAACAGTTGATAGTACCGGTCTTTCTATAAATTTCTGAAACATGACTTTAAAGTTTAAGTGTATGTATTATTTCTTTATTACCGCGGCAGTTTTATCTGTCGCCTTTTGAGGCTGGATCACCATGCCTTCCTGTAATTTATCAACGCCGCTTAGTACGATCTCGTCGCCTACTTTTACGCCGTCTTTAACCAGGTAATTGTCGCCTGTTTTGCCTATAATGTTGATAGCTTGTTTTTTAACCTTGCTGCTATCGCCTACAGTAAATACAAACACTTTTTCCTGCATATCAACAGTTGCTGATGCTGGTATTATTAAAGCGTCTTTATGTTGCAGGCTTAAACGGATCTTACCGGTGTTGCCAGAGCGTAAAAGGCCCTGCGCGTTAGGGAAACTAGCCCTTACGGTTATAGCGCCGGTATTTTTATCAAACTGACCGTCGATCATATCAATACTGCCCTCTTGCGGGTATTGAGTTTCATCGGCCAATAGTAATGTTACCGGTGGCAATGCTTTCAGTTTATCTTTTAGGGTTTCACCCGGATATTGTTCTTTAAAGTTTACAAAATCCTTTTCGCCTAATGCGAAGTAAACGTGTACGTTATGTACGTCAGATAATAAGGTTAACGCAGCAGCATCAGTTGGCGATACCAGGCTTCCCTGTTTCTTTTCCAAACGGCCAATATAACCGTTAACAGGTGCTTTAATAATAGTATAACCTAAGTTGATAGAAGCAGTTGATACATTTGCCTTAGCCTGCTCAACATTAGCTGTTGCTGCCAGATAGGTTGATTTTGCAGTTTTCAACTGGTAATCAGATACTACTTTGTTGGCAACCAACGGGGTTAATTTATCAACTTCCAATTGCGCGTTTGCCTGGGCGGCTTCTGCTGCATGCTGACTTGCAAGCGCATTGTTATATGCTGCACGGTAAGGCAATTCGTTAATTTTAAAGATCGGCTGACCGGCGGTTACGTAAGCGCCTTCGTCAACAAATACTTTATCTAAAGTACCGCTTACCTGCGGGCGGATCTCCACGTTTACAGTGCCTTCAATTGAGGCAGGGTATTCCTGGTAAGTGGTATCATTACCAAGTGTTACCGTTGCTACCGGTAAAGCTGGTGGTGGCGGGGCCGTTGGCGCCGCGGGCTGCGATGAGCAGCTGTATAATAGTGTTATAGCTACGAGTCCTAAGATGATGCGTTTCATGTTGTGTGAGTTAATGTTTATTAATGATGATGGAAATTGTGAGGGCATTGTTTTGTGTACTTGTTTTTCGATATGCATTTAGTGTGTGATGTGCTAATAATTAAGTAGTCGTAATATTCTGTTGATATGGTAAACGGAGTTGGTCGCAGCGTACCATAAATAATCCTTAACGTGGTTAGATTTTCTAACAGTGTTAAGTAATTGATAAAAATTTGAGGTATATGCTTTCATTATTGTATTATTTTAAATTTTTAATCCCGATTATTGCGATGATGTAATTTTTTGTTGTTTAAACATCATTTGCGCAAATCAGGCAGTTTGTGGTTTCAGGGTATTTATTATACCGCTGATTGCATCTCTCAGTACCTGGCGGTTGATCTCATCTGATGAACCGCGGCTCAGCAGGTTGATAGATATTAAACCATGTACTACCGACCAAAAGGTGTAATATTTTGTACAGATCACATCCGAATCCATATCTTCAACACCCATCAGTTCGCCTATTATTTCGCTGAACATTTCCCATGGCTTTCCGGCCTCGGGTAAAGTATTCACCATTTCGCAGCAGCAGTTGGTTGATACGCCAAACATGCCCTGGTATAATTCCTTATTGGCAAAGGCGAAGTTCCAGTAGGCTACCCACATGGCTTCTAATTGCTTTGCCGGTAAACGGTGTTTGCTTTTTGCTTCCTCCAGGTCCTTTGATAATAAAAGATAGCCCTGGCGACTCAGCTCAAGCAGTATGGCTTCTTTATTTGAGAAGTATTCATATATAATAGGAGCGGTGTATTCAATTACATCGGCTATTTTGCGCATGCTTAGCGCTTGCCATCCGTCTTCCTTAACAATTTGAAGTGCTGCACCCAGTATGTTTGTGCGGGTCTCTTCCTTCAAACGCAGTATTCTGTCTTTACTTGCCATTTTGTGTTTACCCTATTAAATCATTTAACAGTGTTAAGCAAATGTACGGTGATAAATTAAAAACGATGTACATGGAATTGTCATTTTGTGTTATTATGCTTTAAATCAGTTTGTTGTGTAGGTGGTTTTTGATGGTGTAAGCGTGGACGCTTACAGTTTTTGAGGTTCAAGCGTGGACGCTTGAACCGGCGATGGGGGTTAATTGACGATATAATCTTTGTCTATTTTTAATGTTTTTGTAGAAATACTATCGTAAATATTTGATGGTATTTTAAATTCAATGAGAGTATTTGTCGGGTCAAAGATTTCTACATTCCTCGTTTTTGTAATCTTTTCAGCGCCTTGTTTTCTCAATAAAAATTCGGTATGTAAATGTTCCGAATAATCTGCAAAACCTTTTCTTTCCGCTTCTGTATCAGAATAGGCTATAATTGTGTCTTTTTTATAATATCGGGTATATGTGTTTGTTATTTTACTAACAGTATCTTGCTCCATAACAACTTTATATTTCTGTTGTCTATTGCAAGCGATTACTAAAAATAACATAGGAATAGCAATAATCTTTTTCATGAAATACTAATTATAAAATTATTCGAAAAGTGGCAGACTGCCACTTTTCGACAATGAGGTTTATTTTTGTGAACCGCATTTGAAAGTTAAGAATCATATCTTGATAGAATTTTTGTACAGTTTTATCATTTATGATTAGTTATAGAAATAATCAATTCCGTTTTGAATATATGTTCATTGTAAAGGAAATTAAACAATCTTATTCTTGGTAACATTGTCGAATTAACTTTCCGTCTTTCAAATCTACAATTTTCTTGCACTCCTAAATAAACGAGTTCAATATCTGTACCTTATGAGCACTTCTTTAACTATGTACCAATTCGAATCTCGTTCCGGGCATAAAGAAAGTCAAAGCCAAGTATGAACCGTTCGCTTATTTCTGGTTAGAAAATTACAACCGTTTTATCTTAATGTTCCTTAACCAAACCTTTTGCCCATGATGCTGGAACATGATATGTCCGCTGGTTGATTTTGCAAAATTAGGGTTGATCCTGTATTTACTTTTGGCTATCAGGTCGTTTATTTCCTTCGACCCTAATTCATATTCCACTACTTTTTCACCATTCAGCCATTGTTCTACGTGGCCATGATCAACCAGTAACCGTGCAGTATTGTATTCTCCAACAGGTTTAAGATGTTTATTAACCGGTGTGATCAGGTCATATAATGAGCCTGCAGACCGGCGGGGCTCATGGTCATTAAAATCAATATCATCCAATAGCTGGAACTCGAAATTATCCAGCCAGTTTGGGCTATTGCCATTACCCGACTCGTGGCTCGAGTTCTCCTGTACGTTATAAAATATACCGCTATTACCAGCTTTTGAAACTGCCCACTCTAACGTAAGGTCGAAATTGGTATAAGTATCCTTGCTCACTAAATCCACGTTAGGTACATCTGTTTGGGCTACCAGGGCACCGTTTTCAATTTTCCAGGCATTAGGGAAAGTATCCATTTTATAACCCCGTAATTCATTTATCGATTTTCCATCAAATAAATAATGCCATTCATGATCGTTTTGTGCAAATAAATTTAGGCTGATCGTGAAAATGATGGTCAATATCAGGACTTTTTTCATTGACGGAAGTTTAATGGATATAAGTGGTTTACTTTCAGATATAAAGATACAAATAAAAATGCCCGTTGAGAGTTCGAATCTCGTTCCGGGCACATTCTTTAAATGGATGGTTAAGTCTAAATTTAGTTACAACTTGACGTAATATATACCGATCCGTTCGCGGACATAACCAAGATTTGTAAGTGTTATGGTTAATTTCATAGTTGAATCATTTATTTTGGATAATACCTCAGTTTCGCCCGGATCTTCTCCATCTTCAGTATATAACCCTGTTTTAAAATCATAAGTAAATGGTAATGGCCCTTCAAACTGATCGTAATTTGTTCCTTTAGTTGATGATGTAAAACTTAATGTATCTCCCAAAGCATTTGCCGGATTATAATCTGAGGCAACTTGTACCCTATAATAAATAGTGCCCGGGTTAAGATATGTGGTATCGCCCCCAACAGCTTCCACGTTAATTTCTGAAACACCATCGTTAATGTTTGCATTTGTAAATATTGTATCAGTGCGTCTGTACATATGGAATTTACCGGAGTACGACGCGGTTGTTGTGGTTGTTGTTGATGTTTTTGGACCTGCAGGGCTTGATGATTTTGAACAGCCAAAGGCTAATGCGATCAGTGTGATAAGTAATAGGTTTTTCATTTTTAAGTTTAGCGTTATTCAGCAAAAAGGCCCGGTCAAATACATGTACCATGCATTTAACCGGGTCTTTTACCAACGCTAATTTAAAAAATATTTTCTTAATTCGCTTTCTTTATTTCCACGCGGCGGTTTAGTATCCTGCCGGCTTCGGTTGTGTTATCGGCAACAGGGTTTGCTTCGCCATAGCCTTTGGTTGTTATATTATCTGCGCTCACGCCTGAATTTACCAGGTATGCCTTAACTGCATTTGCCCTATCTATAGATAATTGCAGGTTATGCGCGTCGGTTCCTTCGGCAGATGCAAAACCGCTCAGGTTAAACTTAATGGTAGCATCCATTTTCATTTGTGCTGCGGCGTTATCCAGTGCGGGGTATGAATCTGTTTTTAATATACCTGAGTTAAACTCAAACTGTATGTTACTAAAGTTATAATCTGGTTTTGGAGCAGGCGGCGGTGGTGTTGGCTGCGGAGCAGGTGCTGGTGGCGGCGGTGGTGGCGTTACCGGAGCAGGAGCTTCAGGTGGCGGCGGGGCTTGTACTAATTTTTTAGCCTTGCATGCCTGTAAGGTTATAAGAGCCATTAAAATAATAATTGGAGCAATACCTGATCTTAAAAGTTTCATGTTAAAAAGTTTTAGTTGTTGGTGAAACGTTAATTATAGGTAGCTTATTGTAAATATAAGTTCATTCGGTGTGATGGAATATTGCTAGTTATTCACAATTAGGGTTTTATGTTGATTACTTTATTTTAGTGATTGATTCTTATTTGAGCGTCATTGCGAGGTACGAAGCTATCCCCGACTGTACAGAGCGAACTTACAAAGTGTGAATATCGCATGAAGCCGCTCATTGCCGCGGAGGCTACTACTTTTGTCTTGACACAAAAGGGAGCAAAAAATCAAGACAAAAAGATCCTTCCGTCCACAGGCAAAACACCCAGGCCCGCACTTTTTGTCGGGCCTTTGCGCTTTTGATTGCGTTATTCTTAAAATTGTCATTGCGAGGAGGAACGACGAAGCAACCTCGTCGCGTTCAATATGCAAGCGACGAGGTTGCCACGCTATCGCTCGCAATGACATACTTAAGGAATGGCCTACTTCACATCAACCTTATGCACCTCACTCACCTTTAAATCACTTACAAATTGTTCCCCATTTTTTACCTCAACAGGATAGGTTTTTGGGTTAGTTGGCGATCCCGTCCCTGTGAAATTAGTGATCTTAACATTTTTAAAATGATTTACCTCGATGCCATTGGTTAACCACGGCATACGCGGGTTGGTCCATGTTAATTGGAAATCATTAATGGATAGGCCGTCGACATATTGCGCCAGGAAACCGGGGATATCACTTTTGAATAAACCATCTTTTACACTCAGACAACCACGCAAATCGATATTGCCGCCTGCTACATCATTAAGCTTGCTATCGGTTAATTCAAAACGGATATGGTTAAAGGAGATATCCTGCAAAACGCTTTCGTCGGTGCCATACAGCAGTATGCCATTTTCGCCTTTGCAAACAATGTTGCTGAAGGTTACATGTTTTATTTGTCCCAGTTTTACATCGGCTTTGCCACGGATAGCTGATATGTGGATCGGTTCGCCATTACCCCACCAGTCGCCTGTATGCAGTCGGGTTTCAATATAGATGTTGTTAAAACTGATATTTTCCAATGAGCCTTTATCCCGCAGGAAAATACCTATACCACGGGTGGAGTTGGTAATATTGATATTGCTGATCTGCACATTACGTACCGTATTCTGATCCAGAAAACCTATACGGATAGCGCTTGATGATGATTGCAGGTTACAATTGCTGATGATAATATTTTCAGAGATATGGTGCAAATGCTCGAAGCCGGGGATCTCGAAATGGTGGTCGTAACCAACAATGGCAAAGGAATCATCGCCTGAGCGGATATCGCAATTGGTAACAATTACATTGGTGCAACTGGTAATGTCGATCCCATCAGCATTAGGTACCAGCAGACCATTCCATAAACGGATGCCGCTTACTACGGCGGCATCACAATCGGCCAAATGCATGCACCAGAACGGGGCATTGGTGATAAACACATCCTTAACATTTACCCTTTTGCAATTGCTGAAAACGATCATCTGGTAAGGCCTATCCTTCGGCACAACCGGGCCATCGCCAATACCTGACTCTACATGACGGAAGTTTGCACCCTGGCGGGTGTATTGCGTAGTAGCAGCATCCAACGTTTTGGCTTTATCCAACTCAAAAAAGGCATTGCTGTTACCATCTATTTGGCCCTGACCGGTTATGCTTACATTTTCGGCATCCTGGGTAAATAGCATCCCCTTATGCACCTGCTGCACGGTTGAATCGGCCCTGAAAGTTTCATAGTCGTTTAAATTGGTGCTGCCACGAAGTATAGCACCGCTTTGCAGGTACAGGTTTACATTGCTTTTGAGATGAATGGTGCCGGTTAGAAATACACCGGTTGGCACAATCACATCGCCGCCGCCATTTGCATTGCAGGCATCAATAGCTGTTTGTATAGCTTTGGTGCAAGATCTGGTTGAATTGGCTACTGCGCCGTAAGCAGTAATGTTGTACTGCTTTAATTGGGCGTAGGAACTGCCTGTTGCCAGCAAAATTACTGCTGCAATGAAATATTTTCTCATAATTGAAGTCCTTTATTCCTTAAGTTCCGGTTTATAATCTCCCTGTGCGCGACGGGGCAATATTGGTTAAGTAGTTAAAGCTTTGTGTTTGTTTGCCTATCTGAATTTTAAACTCACCGGCTTCAGTTACGCGTTTGCTTAGGTCGTTAATAAATGAGATATCTGTTGGCGTAATCTTAAATGTAACTGTGCGGCTTTCGTTGGGCTTCAATTCTATCTTATCAAAACCTCTTAAACGTTTGGTGTCGGGCGTAACGGATGCATATAGCTCGCTGATGTATAGTAATACACTTTCTTTACCAACGCGACTGCCGGTATTTTTTACATCAACAGAAATGCTCAATGTTTCGCCAGCGCTTAGCGTTGGTTTGCTGATGTGCAGGTTGCTGTAGGCAAATGTGGTATAGCTTAAACCATAACCAAATTCATAAAGTGGATTGTAACCCATAGCATCATCGCTGTTACCGTTCTCAATATTTTTGCGGTAATAGTTAACCAATGCATTAGGGTAACGAGGATAAGTGAACGGCAATCTGCCCGATGGGTTAGCATCGCCAAATAAAATATCAGCAAGCGCGTTGCCGCCTTCGTTACCTGACAAATAGGCCATAATAGTTGCGGCAGATTTACTTTCGGCCTCAGTAATAATACGTGGCCTCCCTTCGCCCATTATTAATACAATAGGTTTGCCGGTTTTTGCCAGTTCATTAGCCAGTTGTGTTTGCACTGCTGGTATGTTCAGGTCGTTTATGTTACCCGGATTTTCAGCATAAGATGGTTCGCCTAAGCATAAGACAATAACATCTGCCTTTTTTGCTGCCGCGACGGTTGCATCAATATCAACAGCATCTGTAAACGTAGTGCCAGCATGATAATCTACGTTATCCTTACCAATTTTTTGGATGATGGCCTTTAAGATCGTGTTTTTCTCAGGAGCAAATTTATCGCTGAAATCGCCTTGCCAGGTATAGCTCCAGCCACCATCAAGTGAACGCATGGTATTAGCCGCAGGGCCGGTAACCAATACTTTCGCATCCTTTTTAAGCGGTAATATATTGTTGGTGTTTTTTAGCAGGGTGATAGATTCGGTAGCTGCCTTTAAGCTGGCGGCCTCAAACTCAGGAGAACCAAATTTTGGATAATCAGCAGGGTTGCCAACCGGGTGCTCAAAAATGCCCAGCTCATATTTAACTCTTAAGATCCTTTTAACCGACTCGTTAATGCGGGTCATTGGTACTTTATGCTCATTAACCAGTTCCTTTAAATACTTGCAGAAAGAGTAATCAAAAGGCACCATGCTCATGTCTATACCCGCATTTATGGCTATCATTACCGCGTCTTTTTGGGTAGCGGCAATGTGGTGGCGATCATGCAGATATTTAATATCCTGCCAGTCGGTTACGGCGATGCCGGTAAATTTTAATTCACCACGTAAAATATCGGTTAATAGGTATTTGCTGGCGTGAACAGGGATGCCGTTGATTTCAGATGAGTTGATCATTACCGATTTCGCGCCTGATTTAACAGCCTCGGCAAATGATGGTAAAAAGTATTCGCGCATATAACGGTCCGGGATCCAGGCTGGGGTGCGGTCCTTACCATCCAACGGGAAGCTGTAACCTAAATAATGTTTTAAGCATGATGCAACTTTGTATTTATTGCTGATATCATCGCCCTGGTAACCTTTAATAACCGCAGCACCCATAGTTTTCACTAAGTAAGGGTCCTCGCCAAAGGTTTCATATATACGGGGCCAAAGGGCGTTTTTACCTAAGTCGAGCACCGGGGAGAAATTCCAGGGGATATAGCTGGCACGGGTTTCATAGGCAGTAATCTCACCTTCACGACGGGCAAGTTCGGGGTTAAAGGTAGCAGCCATGCCAATTTCCTGCGGGAAAAGCGTAGCGCCCACGGTATAGTTCTGACCGTGCATGGCATCAATACCATATATTACGGGGATCTTCAGCCTGTCTTTTGCGGCAAATTCCTGGATCTTGCTGATGAGGGCGTACCACAGTTCGCGCGAGTTAGCGCCGCCGCTTACGTTTAATATCGACCCAACATGGTATTTTAATAAAGCTACTTTTAGCTTAGCAGTATCTATCTGCAAAGGTTGTACAGCCGCGCCATCACTGGTTTGCAACACTTCATCAAGCGTAAGCTGCGTCATCTGACCGATCTTTTCGTCGAGGGTCATCTTGGCGACCAAAGCATTAACTTTTTTATCGATAGGGCTTGCCGCGACAACATGTTGTGCTTTAACGTAAATTGCGCTGCATAAAACGGCGGCAATACATAGTGCTTTTTTCATAAATATAAATATAGGCTATAACCTTGGGTTTTAATAAAATGCCCAATAAAAGCCGGGCACTAAGTTATATGAAGTAAAAAATTTATCAGCCGAATGGTAAAATAATGTCAACAATTGCGATAAAAATATAACTGTTTAAAAAACTATAAATTCTATATTTCGTCACATTTTGCCGGTTTAATTAAGCTTTATAAAGTTAACCGGAATACAAGTTAATAATATTATAAATATGATAATGAAAAAGGGGATCAAATTTCTACCGATATTTTTATCCGGCTTACTTTTAAATGTAAACCTTTACGCGCAAAAGGGCAGCATTAAGCAGGTTAAACTTACCGACTTTCAGCTACAGGCATCGGGTTTAATTAATGAAGATGGCGGCGCTATATCGCAACCAAAATATGAATCAAGTGTATACTGGTTCCCGGTAAAAGTACCATCGACGGTGCTTACAGGGCTTGTTGCCAACAAAATTTATCCTTCGCCATACCTGGGGCTGAATAATATGCTGATCCCCGATGCATCAGACAAATTCAATAAAGAATATAACCTTGAGCAATACAGCTTTTTGCCCAATCAGCCTAATCCATGGAAAAAACCTTACTGGTACCGTACTACTTTTAACGTGCCTGCAAGCGACAGGGGAAGGGTATTCCAACTGATATTTAAAGGTATAAATTATCGTGCAGCCGTATGGGTAAACGGTAAACAGATCACTGACTCCACACAAATGGCGGGCATGTTTGCCGAATATAGCTTAGACGTAAGCAAGCAGATCATTCCCGGCGGAACGAATGCTTTGGCAGTGAAGATCTATCCTTTGGATGAGCCAGGTTTTCCCGACAAAGAACAACTGGAAGCAATGGGGCCATTCTTTTTAAACGGCGGCCCAACCGGCGATATAGGTAAAAATGTTACCATGCTATGTTCTGTGGGCTGGGACTGGATCCCACCTGTGCGCGACCGTAACATGGGCATTTGGCAGCCGGTTTTCCTGCGTACTACAGGGGCAGTAACTATAGGCCATCCGCAATTAAAAACGGATCTGCCTAATTTGCCGGATACAAGTGTTGCTAAATTATCACTGAACTTAACTTTAACGAACCATACAGCTATCGCCAAAAACGGTACGCTTACCGTTTCTATAAAACCGGAAAACTTTGCAGGTGCGCCTGTACAGTTCTCAAAACCGGTAAGTGTTGGCACAAATTCATCAAAGGAAATTGGCTTTAACGCCGATAACGTTAGTGCTTTATTAATCCATCAGCCGCATTTATGGTGGCCTACCGGTTATGGTAAGGCAAATTTATACCAGATCCGCCTGCAATATACCGATGCTGAAGGTATGGCTGATGATACCACTTTTGTATTTGGTGTGCGTACAGTTAGCTCACAATCAACAGATGTAAACGGCTATAACCGTCGTGATTTTTACGTGAACGGCAGGCGTGTACACTTGGTAGGTGGTGCCTGGGTACCGGATATGATGGTGAATCGCGATTCCGCACGTTATGATTACGAGCTGCACCTATGCAAAAACGCCAACGTGAATCTGGTACGTATTTGGGGCGGTGGTGTTACGCCTCCTGATGCGTTTTGGAACGCTGCCGACAGGTACGGACTTATGGTATGGTCGGATTTTTGGGTTACAGGCGATACCCAGGGCGAGTTTAAAGGCTCACCAGATTGGCCGCTTGAAGGTAATGTGTTTGTTAAAAACGTATTAAGCACCATCTACCGCATCCGTAACCACCCAAGCTTACTTGTTTGGACAGGTGGTAACGAGGGCCACGCGCGTAAGGAACTGTATGATGCCATGCGCGATAATATTATTGCTTTGGATGGTACAAGGCCATTTATCCCAAGCTCATCAGGCTTTGCAAAATTGCCTGCGGGATGGAAAGGTGCTTATCCTGACGAAAAAACATCGGGCGTTTATAGCGGTGGCCCGTACGCTTGGAGAGATCCTAAAGAATATTATAAACTGGCTGATGCCGGTAAGGATTGGGTATTTAAGGATGAAACAGGGATTCCATCTCAGCCACCATATACTACTTTGGCAAAGGTGGTCACTAATTTAACATGGGATACCAAACTGCCTTTCCCGCTTAATAATACCTGGGGCTATCATGATGCCGCTACCGGTGCAGGTAAGTACGATGAATATTATAAAGATATGGTGAGCCGTTATGGGCAGCCAACTACCATGGTTAATTTCTCCGACAAAATGCAGCTGATGAATGCCACCGGCTACCAGGGTATTTTTGAAGCCGACGGACATAAACTGAATGAAACCGGCGGTGTAATGCTTTGGAAACTGAACGCGGCATTGCCAAGTGTAATATGGCAGATATACGATTGGTACCTTGAGCCCAACGCTGGCTATTATGCCATGCAAAATGCCTGCGAAGCCAAACATATCCAGTTTAACCAGGATGATTCAACCGTAATGGTTATTAACCGTACTTTAAAAAGTACAGGTGTTTTAACTGCGCAGGCCGATGTTTATTCGGTGGATAGTAAGGTATTGTATCATCATACAAGCACGGTGAATTTATCATCAACAGGCACACAATCGGCTATGCCGTTAAAAGCTGTTTTGGCTGATATTAAGGATATGTGCTTTATCGTATTGAAACTGAAAGATGCGAGCGGTAATGTAATATCACGCAATGCTTACTGGACAGCCCCGGGCAACGATTACAAGGCATTGAACGGCATGGGCCATACTAACCTCACTACCAAACTCATTAGGGCTGAGAAAGGTTATAAGGAGAATAAATGGATCTTACAGATCAGCAACAACAGCAAACAGATCGCATTTTTTGTGCGCCCGCAACTTATGGTTAATGGCGAAGAAGTGATGCCATCGTACTGGTCGGCAAACTATTTTACATTAGCGCCGGGCGAAAGTACAACGGTATCAGTTAGCGCGCCATGGGCAAAGGTAGGTGGCCAAAACCCAACCGTTTTAGTTGAGGGTTGGAATGTGGATAAGCAGGTGGTGGCGTTGGCATCAGCCGTGAAGTAATATAAAACCTACCCAAAAAGAATGCCCCGTAGGAGCAAAACGTTGGTAGAAAAAACAATGGAAATTTTTATCGTGCCGTAGGTATGTAACGCTGATAGTTACGTACCTACGGCACGATTGTTTTTTGGCTATTTTTTCTACCAATGTTTAACCCCGATGGGGTTAGGAAATGTTTTTCACCCTCTTTACGGCTTGCCGTAGAGAGGGTCGACGAACGTAGTGAAGTCGGGGTGAGTTAACTCTTCGCAATGTATTGGCGCTAATGTCCGCTCGCAAATTTGACTCACCCGGTCGTTGCTTCGCTCGACCACCCTCTCTCCGCTGCGCGCAAAGAGGGTAGGGGAAAGTTAGAATAATCTTGTTGAACTAAATTAGATAAATTAAATCTCAACGCCTCATTGCGAGGTACGAAGCAATCCCTAACTATACAGGACGAGTAGAAAGGTGTAAATCATTGCATCATGATCTGCACAGTTAGGGATTGCTTCGTACCTCGCAATGGCGCTTTTTTGATTTCACTTCAATAATCACCTACCAATTCTCCACCTGCTTTATATATTCAGCCAACTGCTGGGCAATAACCTGGTGCTGCGCCATGCCGGGATGGGAGCCGCAGCCATCGTTATAGCCTTTATCAAAAAAGTAGTGATAAATTTGATGGTCGCCTTCATCATTTAGGTATTGCTGGATGCTGGTGATGTATTTTTTAAGGATCACCCTCAAATCATTATTTGCCATGGGGCTGCTTACGCAAATAATATCCGCTTTGGGATAATGCGCCCTTACCGTTTTTACAAAGGATACGTAGGCGCTGCAAAATGCTGTTGAATCCTGGTTGCCATCATTCTGACCGAGGCAGATGGTAACAACATCGGGTTTATAGTTGGAGAAGTTCCATTTCAGGGTGTCAGCGCGCGGGTTTATCTTGTCGAATACCTGCGGCATCACAATGTCCATTTTGCAGCAACTATGGATCATGCCGATGCCCGATACCGCTGTGATAGACCATTGTGCGTTTAGTTGCCTCGCTACGGTTGGCCCGTAGCTCAAGTAAGCATTATGTTGATCGAACCACTGGCCCTTATCGCATTTTACGGTCGATTCATCAATGCCGGAACCGCAGGTAATAGAATCGCCTATAAATTCTATCTTTCGTTTTGGTTCTTTTATGCTTAACAGTTTTTCGCATTTCAAGCCAACAAACTCAATATAGCCAATGCCCGATTCTGTATCCTTACAAATGGTAACAGTATGCTCGCCGGGGGCGAGGTCCTTCGCTACCTCTATCACATTGGTTTTGCCGGTGGTTTGTATCCTGAAGGGTTTGTTGTTATCAATAGCAACCTCCAGATAATTGTGCAGCTTGCCGTACAGCACCTCATCATTAACGGATATGGATAATGATGTTCCCTCAAACTTAGCCTGCACATATACTCCCGGCTGCCAGAAACGGGGCTTCAATGGGTCACTGAAATCTACCCGGCCTACATATTTGATGTGCTTGTCATTCGCACTAAAAAATGTAACCTCTTTTGATTTTACAGGCTTCGCCAATGCGCAACAGGTGGTGGCTAAGGCTATAATGAGGGAAAAGGCGTATTTCATGTTTGATCTGATAAAAAAGCTTATTGTTTGCTCAATTTAAGCATCACCACATCATGTGCGCCGATGGTTTGTTTAAAGGCCCTTTCGGTAGTGCCTATATTCTTTTTGGCCCACAAATCGCGCAGGGAATAGTTGGTTTTGCCGAAATCTATATCCAGCTTCGCGATGGCATCAACCAAAGTATGCTCTTTCCAATCGAAATAAACATTTTGCGGGCGCGATGAACGGTTCAGGAAGCATACAGCCAGGCTGTTATCTTTTAGCGGTTTTACATAGATCTCCAAACCATCAAACGAATAATATTTAAAGCCCTGTACACCCAATGAGTCCTGATCTACAGCTATCACTTCCTTATTGGTAAGGATGGCTTTAGTTTGATCGCTCATTTTACGCAGATCGTTACCGGCGATGAGTGGCGCGGCAAGCATACACCATAGGGAGAAGTGTGCTTTGTCCTCAGCATAGGTCATCCCGTTGCCAACTTCCAGCATATCGAGGTCGTTCCAATGGCCGGGGCCTGCATATTGCCTGATGGCGTTTTGTAGATCGAGGATATGAGTTACGCTGTATGACGACCATGAACCATTGCTCAGGTCCTTATCAAAACCAGCATGAATATCGCTGGTGGTGCGCCATAGTTGGCCCACATTTTTTGCCCATAACCATGGCTGGTGATTACCCCATTCACAAAGACTGAAGATCATTGGCCTGCCCGCCGCGCGGATGGCCTTGCTCATGGTAGTATAAGCATCACGCGCGTTGATGCTGTCGGTATTGCACCAGTCGAACTTTAAATAATCTACACCCCATGAAGCGTAGAGGCGGGCATCCTGATATTCGTAGCCGTGTGTGCCGGGATAGCCTGCGCAGGTTTTTGTGCCTGCACAATTGTAAATGCCAAATTTAAGGCCTTTGGAATGTACATAATCAGCAAACTCTTTCATCCCGTTAGGGAATTTTTTAGGGTCGGCTACCAGGTTGCCGTTATTATCGCGGTCCATAGCCATCCAGCCATCATCCAAAACAAAGTAGGTATAACCCGCATCGCGCATACCTGATGCTACGTAGGCATCAACCATACCTTTCAGTAAAGGCTCATCTATTTTAGTTTGGAAAGTGTTCCAGCTGTTCCAGCCCATAGGCGGGGTTTGGCCCAGTTCTTCAAATTTTTGGGCGAACAGATGTGTATATGAAGCTGTGCTGATGAGCAGGACAATAAGGGTTGCTTTAAAATATTTCATCATAAGTTTATGGATTGAGTTTGCCATCCGGCAGGTTTAATGATTGAAAGAGGGTTGTTCCGGATGAATTGGTTTGTACAATTGGTGAAGTGGCGGTGTTATCCGGTGCTTTTACAAAAAGCAGGCCGGCAGATTTTACATTATCAAAGCTAATAGCAGGGCGTGCATCATTGTTGATGAGATGCAGTTCGATATCATCCAGTTTTAAGCCATCTGCGTGGCGGGCATAAATACCATAGGCAGGCAATACGCCAAATGAACCAGGTTCAGGGTAGCCTTTTTCCAGTTCGGGAACAATGTTTTTAGCCTGATCGGCAGTGCCGTTACCTTTGAAATAGAATTTGGCATTTTTAATTTCGATATCATTTATTGTGTGATCCTTTATGCCGCTAATTAATATCGCAGTCCGTACATTATAGGCTACAACATTGCTGATGATCACCCGGCGCAGTTCGCCAATCTTTGCGGTATCGGGCCCGCGCATGCGCGATGCCAGGCGTAAAAATATGGGCGCGTTTGCAATATCGCGCATGGTGATGTTGGTGATGGTTACATCTTCCAGCAAGCCACCATCGACAGTCTCTAACGCTAGTCCACGACAATAATTGAAAGTACAATTTGATATGGCGATATTCTTAAACCCGCCGTTTGATTCAGTTCCCAGCTTGATGCGCCCGGTAGGCTCAAAATTAGGGTTAGGATTCCGCTGGTAAGTTCCATCTAAAAACGAACCCTCGTTAAAACCGCTTACGGCGCAATTGGTAATGGTTACATTTTCGGTAGCACGGGCAAAGCCTAAGGCGAAGGTGCTTTTAAGGCAGATGCCATCATCATTAGGGGAGTTTACGCTGCAGTTGCTCACATGCACGTTACGACAGCAGTCGATATCCATGCCATCACGGTTAGTATCTTCCTTAACGTTATTAATGTTGAGGTTATCAACCCCGGTAGCCAGAATGCCGAACCAGCCGCCGTGGGCAATGGTAATATCGCTGATATTAATGTTGCGGCACTTATAAAGCGCGATGGCTTTATTGGCGCTTTGTTTACTCTTAACATAATCGTGGTACAGGCCCTTGCCCCATATGGTTCCCTGACCAAGTATCGAAACATCGTGTATGTTTTCGCCCCAGATCAAACTGTTGTGGAAATGGCTATGGCCGGAATCCTGGTAAGTGGTGTTTATGGTGTTTTCTTCCTCATCATAATCATTTGCCGCGGTCACAGGGGCAGCTATGATAGTGGCACCCTGATCTAAATACAAGGAAACATTGCTTTTTAGGCGGATAGAACCCGACAAATAATTTCCCGCAGGTATAAAAATTGTTCCGCCGCCTGCATTCGCGGCAGCATCAATGGCTTTATTTATGGCTTTACTGTCAAGGTTTTGACCATCGCCAATTGCGCCGAACTGTTTAACATTGTATGAACCGTTGTTTTGCGCTTTTGCAAATTGCAGGGATAGCAGCAATATAAATGCTGCGAGTTTAATGCTATAAATTTTGCTGCTCATTTTGGTTGAAATTGATACCCTAAATTTATTTATAATCCCTGTTATTAATGCTTTTAACTATTTGCTTATGCGTGTAATAATTTCAATACAAGCACGGCTGTTGTGGTAGGGGCATTTCCATAAGCCAACCTTGTCCTCGCCGGGCATGAGCTCGCCTTTATTATTTATGCCCCAAACCCATTCGCCATTTTTTGTATCAAGGATATGGTTCTTTACAAAACGCCAGTTGTTTTTGGATAGATGGAGGTATTTATCGTCGCCGGTTATTTGCCACGTATTATAAAAACCTACCATGGCTTCGGCCTGTGGCCACCAGTGTTTTTCTTTAATGAGATGACCGGTTTCAGGCTCATATTCATACCAAAGGCCACCATCGGTATCCAAACCTTCAAGCGTAGCTTCGGTTATGCCTATGTTCAGTTGTTTTATTTTGTCAATTAGCGGCTGGTCATTAATTACCATTGAAGCCTTCTGTAAAAGCCAGGTAGCCTCAATGTCATGCCCGTAGGATACGGTGCTTGATCTCCTGTTCCAATTCTCATCAAAAAACAAAACCAGGTGATTATTTTTGGTATCGATGATATGATCCGTAAAATTATTAATGAGGCCAACTATTTGCTCCCTCAAACCATCATCGGGCCAGATATGGTACAGGGTGGTGTAGGCTTCCAGTACATGCAAATGGGTGTTCATGGTCTTTTTCTCATTAGCATCCTTAGCGCTCAGGCGCAGGTCGCTAATGGGTTGCCAATCGCGGGTAAAGGCTTCAAAGTAGCCAGTTTTGGCAGTGTCGTAGCTGTATTTAAGCAGTGAGTTGTAAAGTAAAATGGCCAGCGTCTTCGCTTCATTATTACCCGATGCTATATAGTATTCGCTTAGGGCATAAATGGTAAAGGCAATGGCATAAACCTGTTTTTTGGTATCCAGCGGGTTGCCTTTGTAGTCAACCATCCAGTAAACTCCCCCGTGTTCTTTATCGATAAAGTGATCAATGATATACTGATAGGCTCTTTCAGCATAATTCAAATAATCCCCGTTCTTATCCAAATTATAAGCAGCGGAGAACGACCACAGGATGCGCGCGTTAAGCACCGAACCTTTAGGTGAATCAGCTATTACATGTTCTTCGCTATCAATACGACCCACAAAGCCGCCGTTATCTTTATCAATGGTATATTTTATCCAATAATCAAGTATCCGGCTTAGTTCATGGCTAAGTTCAGTTTTGTATACTTCAAGTTCATCCAATATCGACTGCGCCATTATCGCTACAACTGTGATTTTATATATTGCTCGTTATGGTTGATGATGCCGTAAAGCGTGTTTACCGAAGTCGCCGAACGGAAGCCATCCGCAGGATTATTGATCACATAATCAAGCAAGCGGGATACAGTTGTAGTTGCCACATGCATACGGCTATCTGATGACGCGTAGTAAATATAAACTGTTCCGTCATCACCCTTTACCCATCCATTGCAGAAGACCACGTTGGATACATCGCCTATGCGTTCTTCACCTTCGGGAGCTATAAAATAACCACCAGGTTTGTGGGTTACTTTGGTAAGGTCGTTCAAATCGGTCATGAACATATACAACACATACCTTAAGCCCGCGGCAGTATTGCGCACGCCATGCGCCATGTGCAGCCAACCTTGTTCGGTTTTAATGGGCGCCGGGCCCTGCCCGTTCTTGGCTTCGTAAACAGTGTGGTATATTTTGTTATCGATGATCTCCTCGTGCAAAACTATGGCGTTTGTAATATCATCGCACAAACTAAAACCTATGCCGCCTCCTTTGCCTGCGTTAATAAAGCTATCCTGCGGGCGGGTATAAAAAGCATATTGACCGTTCACAAACTCAGCATGTAAAACCACGTTGCGCTGTTGTGCCGATGGTGTTTTAAGATCGGGCAGGCGGTCCCAGTTTACAAAATCTTTAGTGCGGGCAATGGCACAGGCTGCTACCGCCATGCTTTGGTCGTATGCTGGAGCGTCAGGATCGCGCCTTTCTGTACAGAACAAGCCATAGATCCATCCATCCTCATGTTCGGTAAGGCGTATATCATATATGTTGGTATCCGGCTCATCCGTTTCGGGCATATTTACCGGTTTATTCCAAAAAATAAAATTATCAATGCCATTAGGGCTCTCTGCTATCGCGAAGAATGATTTACGGTCGGCACCTTCAACCCGGGCCATCAGCAGGTATTTGCCCTGCCATTTTATGGCACCGGCGTTAAACACAGCATTAATGCCAAAACGCTCCATCAGGTGCGGGTTTGTGTCGGGGTTTAGGTCATATCTCCAAAAAACGGGAGCATGCGCCGCTGTTAATACAGGGTGAACATACCTGTCATAAACACCATTACCGAGCGTTGCTTTTTTATTGGGCCTGGTGATCTGCTCATGATAAGCATTTTGTAATGCCAGCAGTCGTGCTTCAAATTCGTTTGTCATTGTGATTAATAGTCGTTTAGTTTATTCCACCAGGTTTTCTTTAATATAGCTATGATGACCACCAAAAGCGCTACTGTTACCAGTAGCGGCAGTTTTTGCATCAGTATAAGGTACATGGGTAATATGGTGAGGCATAGCTGGGCTATGGTGCCAATTACCACATTGAACATATTCAGTTTAAAGTTTTTATTTGGATTGAATGAAGGGTCATCGGTCATAACCGCTCTCTTTACCGGTTCCCAGGCACCCCATGGGCGCACATTGGTATAAAAAGCGCGTAAAACTGCCATATCAGTAGGAGGCGCGGCATAGGTGCCAATAACAGAACCAATAATTGAGGTTACAAACAACACCGGGAACCAATAGAGCACTTCGCTGGCATCAATTTTAAGGGCCAGTATCATGGCTGTGCCGATACCTGTAAGCATCCCCCAGAAAAAGCCGCTGGCATTAAAGCGCCACCAATGCCATTTTAATACGTTTGAAACAATGTAACCGCTGTATAGCGCCGAGATGATAAATTGCAGCGCCTCGTTGATGTTTTTTATAAAGAAGCCCAGGAAAACGCCAATGGCCACCACCACAATACCCACCAGGTAATTCATGTTGATGATCTTTTTGGTGGAGGCTTTTGGGTCGACGTATTTTACGTAGATGTCGTTTACAATATAAGCCTGTGCCGCGTTTAATGTGCCGCTGAAGGTACTCATGAACGCGCCCAGCAAACCGGCAAGCAATAAGCCCACCAAGCCAACGGGCAGAAAATCATTGATCACTGCCGGGAGGATGCGTTCAAAATCTACCGCTCCGGTGGCGTCCTTCAGGTTCATTTGATGATAGTACAGTAGGCCCAATAACGTTAAGCTGATGATAAGCGCGTACCTGATAGGTAAAAGAATGATACTTACAAAGCCGCTCATTTTGCTGGCCTCCTCGGGCGAACGGGTGGAGAGGATCTTCTGCATATCGTAATTCGGCGCTGGTCCGGCCAGGGCGGCAAAAAATCCCCGGAAGGTCATCATCATAAAAAATATGCCGAACAGGGAGTAGCCGTCGTCCTTTATTTTTTGGTTCACCTCTTTAATAACGTGCGACCAATCCAGATTCAGGTGCATGCCAAAGAACGGGCTGTACCAGCCATCGGGCACATTAAGTGTATGGCCACTCAGCTTCATGATAGCTATTATGGATATCCATATACAGGCGGCTGACATGATCACATATTTTATTACATCGCCCAGCACCACGCCATGCATACCACCCAATATGGAGTAAAACATAGCGAATAACGTGAAAATTATACCATAAAACTCGGGTACATATTGCAGCGGAACATTGAAAGGAACGTAAGCTTTAACGGTATCCCAGGGGGCAAAAATTTCAATGAATTTGCCCAGGCCAATAAAACCATAAGCCAGGTAGCCAAAGCATAGGAATAAGGCGAATACAATAACTATAATATGTGAGCTGCCAACGCCTTTTCCGGTGGTGCCAAAACGCGTTTTCAGCCATTCGGCACCGGTAGAGGCATTGGATCGGCGGAGCCAGCGCGCCAGGTACATCATCAGGAAAACCTGGTTAAAAACGGGCCATAACCAAGGGATCCAGATGCTTTTCATGCCGTAGGCAAAACACAGGCTCACCATCCACATAGTGCCGCTGATGTCGAACATATCGGAGGCATCGCTCAACCCCAGCAAATACCAGGGCAGCGATTTGCCGCCGAGCATGTAACTTTCCTTATTTAACCGGGCTTTTTTACGGTACCATAAACCAATCACAATGGTTGCAAGTAAATACAACGCTATTATTGATATATCTATAACAGATAAATGCATGCTTATTTAATCAATATTTTGAGTGAAATGCTACGGCTTATAAACCATTAACAGGCACATGAAACTTATCATGATTGGCTGTAGCGAAATTAATGATGGTTAATTACAGTTTACTAATACTTTTTTAACCATTTGAAATACATTACCTATAAAAATAGGTTCTACAGGGAGCGGAATATCGTCAGGATCTAGATAAATACCCGGTTGCCGGTGTAAGTTTCCCTGAAATCTTTTGGGATGCAGAATTTCTTCCGTTTAAAGATCCTGTTGAAGTTGGAGATGTTATTGAACCCACATTTATAGGCGATCTCGGAGATGGTATTGGTGGTGTCGATCAGCATGCGGGAGGCGTGACCGAGGCGGATCTCATTCAGGCTGTCGATAAAAGTTTTTCCTGTGCGCTTTTTGATAAAACGGCTGAAAGATGCCTCGGGCATATTGGCTATTTTGGCTACTTCGGCAAGGGTGATCTGCATGTTGTAATGGCCGTTCATATACTCAAATACCTTCTCAATGCGCCGGCTATTGTAATGGAACTGCTCGTTTGAAAAGCTTGAATCTGAAAGTGTTTTCATATTGCGTGATATGGAAAGATCATGCAATACGGATAGTAGCTCAAGTACTGAATCGAACCCGCTTTTTTTACTGAGCGATTGGATACGGTCTTTTAAAGCGCTAACTGTTTCCTGTGAAAAAAGAATGCCGCGCTGAGAGCGCTCTATCATATTTTTAACAAAGCTCAGCTGATTTCTGCGTAAAAATTTATCATCAAACAGGTCTTTATGAAATTGAATGGTTATTTCTGTAATAGATTCGCTTTGGCATTGGTGGGTGAACCAGGCATGGTAAACATTGGGGCCTACAAGTACCAGTTCCAGGTCATCAATAACTTCAATGTGGCCGCCAACTACCCGTTTTGCCCCTTTGGCATTAAGGATAAGATTAAGCTCATATTCATCATGATAATGCAGGGGAAAATCGAACTTTTTCTTTTCTCTCGAAAAAATTGTGAAACAATCGCCAGGAGTTAACGGCGTAATTTCGCGCATCACATTACTTGTCATATCAATAATTTTAGGTTTACTAATTTAGGTTAAGTTAGTGATACAAATTTAACATTATATTAGTCATATCACACATTAATCAAATGCATATGTTTATTTTTTTGTATCATGTGAAAATATAACCATCTATATTATAGCTAATAGTGTTAGCGTATCCTTAATAATCAGGTTTTAATGAATGGATATTATTTTGACCACCTTTCCGTTAATCTGTACGATGGTATTTAGCGGTTAAAATGTTTTCCCGGTTTAGATAATAACATCATTATAAGTTTGTGATGGGGCTACACGCAAATGTTGTAGATGTTGAGCTATGTTAAACCTTTGCGAAAAATAATTAACATGCATTAAACAATATGGTTAAAATAGGTGTTTAGGTATCAAACTTTAAAATTTAACCCTACTTTTATTGGTTGTGAAATTATTCACGAAGAAAGTTCGTTTTTGATTTTACAGATCAACAGATATTTTTGCAAATGAGGAATCTTTTACTTTTTCTATTATTTACTTCAACGGTCATTTTCACAAGTTCTAAAACAGCTACTGCTCAGAATTATAAAAATCAGTTTACGTTATTTACTGATAATGATATGTACATCGATCCGAACCATGACAGGTATTATTCGGATGCTACATATTTTAATTTTACCCGTGCGGCAGACATGAACTCGATCTCAAACCCTGACATTATAAAAAAGACCATAGAGTTTGAGTTCGGGCAAAAAATTTATACAGCTGAATCAGGACACGTATATCCTCCATATCATATAGACCGACCTTTTACAGGATATTTATTTGGCAATGTAGCATGGAACTGGTTATATAAAGATGAAGACGCGTTAAAATTTACTGCCGAAGTAGGCACAATAGGCCCTGCAGCATTAGGCGAGGAGATACAAAGTGGGTTTCACCAGTTATTTGGTTTATATAAGGTAGTTGGTGGATCTGGTTATGTGAAGTATGGGGGATGGAGCCATCAGCTTAATACCGAACCCGGGCTAAATTTAAGACTGGATTACAAACACCTGTTATACCGTAATGATGATAGCTGGTTTGATATAGCGGCCAACCCGGATGTGTGGCTGGGATCTACATTTACTGGTGCAAGCGCGGGTTTACAATTTAGGGTAGGTGGCCTTAACCAATTCTTTCAGTCGGCTATTACAAACACACGTGTTACCGATAATAAGAATGAACATATGAATCATGAGTTTTACTTTTTTATCCTTCCGCAGGTAAATTATGTGGTTTATGACGCTACCATTGAAGGTGGCCTTTTCAGGAAAGATAAGGGCCCCGTTACTTTTGGAATATACCATTGGGTTTACCAGCAGCAATTTGGCTTACAGTTTGCATCGGCCAGGTGGGCGGCCAGCGCGATTGCCTTTATAAAGTCGAGAGAAGTAAAGAGCACCGCCCTGGGCGATCAATGGGGTTCAATTGGTATTACATATCGTTTTGGCAAAATTTAACGTTTACATTTGGTATCGTCCTTTACCTTGCCCGTAATACATGAAGTGTAAAAGTATTTTACTAATTATTGTTGTTTTAAGCTGCAGGCTAACCGCAAGCGCAAATTATAATTTCGATTCGCGCTGTATGGATGCCTATAAAGCCGTGTTCGACTTTAGGTTGAATGATGCCCGTGCTATCATCCAGCAGGAAAAACAGCAATACCCACAAAATGGCATTACTATATTACTGGATAATTATGTTGATTACATTAGCCTGATCACCTCTGATAATAAAAATGAGTATGACCTGCTGAAGGATAAGAAATCCGACAGGGTCGATGCTTTGAAGGCCAATGAGGAGAATTCGCCTTATTATTTATACGCGCAGGCCGAAGTTTATTTACAATGGGGGCTTATAAAGGCTAAGTTTGGTGATTATACATCTTCGGCATCCGATTTTAAAAAAGCCCGTAACCTGCTTAACGATAACGCTGAAAAATACCCCGACTTTTTACCTGGTCAAAAAGACCTCGCGCTAATCAATGTTGTTTTCGGAGCCATGCCATCGGGCTTAAAAACCTTCGCCAAATTTTTAGGTATGAGCGGCAATGTACAGGCGGGTGTTGCACAACTGGAAAAGCTACGCACACAGATCCCCACCACAAAATATAATTATTATAAAGATGAAGTGATCTTTTATCTATGCTATATGGATATTGATGTTTTGCACAACAAAAATAACTACAACAAGCTGATGGGCTATATAGCAGGTATGGATAATAAGAACCTGCTCCGTACTTATTTGCAGGGTTATGTGGCTGCCAAAACCGGGCATAACGAGGAAGCTATCGCTAATTTTCAGGATATCCCTCACTCAGCCAAATACACGCCAATGCCAACAGTTGATTACTTGCTGGGCTGCGCCAAATTATGCCGTATGGATAGCGATGCCTATGTGTACCTGCTTAAATATATTGGCGAATACAAAGGCATAAATTATATTAAGGACTCATACCTTAAAGTGGCTTACAGCTATTTTTTCAGAAACGATGAGGCTAAGTATAATTACTACCTGAAACTGGCCCGTACAAAAGGATATACTACTGATGAAAAGGATAAGCAGGCACTAAAGGAAGCAAACGATAACCGCCCGGATTATGACCTGCTGAAGGCGCGGTTCTATTGCGATGGTGGCTATTATGATAAGGCCCTTGCCCAGTTAAAAGGTAAGCAAGAAAGTGAACTTAAATTACTGCGTGATAAAATTGAACTGAACTACAGGCTGGGCCGCATCTACGAAAAAATGAACAAGTTTAATGATGCCATAACCTGGTACCAGAAAGCGATAAACATTGGCAAAACAAGCACTTATTATTATGCGGCAAATGCTGCCCTGAGCATTGGCGGCATTTATGAATATATAAAAGATGATTATCTGGCAGCCAACTACTACAAACTGGCGCTTGAAATGCGAAGCCATGAATACCAAAGCAGTATTGATACCCAGGCAAAAGAAGGCCTGGAAAGAGTGCACCACTAAGCTTTGTATTCTATTTGCTCGTCGGTATAGCGTATGTTGCGCTCGATGCATTTGATGTGATGCTTGTTCACCTTCTTTTTTAGCTTATCGAAATCAAAATTATGGTTGGTGCCGCAATCAAGCATGGTGGCGTGCATGGTAGGGCGCAGGCTCTCAAAATATTCTACAATATTACTGCACCATATCAGCTGGCAATCGCCTTTAATGCGGGTAACTATTTCATAAAGGCCCTCATCAAACTTAATGTTTCTTACATGCATGCTTTCCAGTTTTCCCTGCGGATAAAAAAGGAGCAGGTTGCCGGGTTGTGATAATATTTCGGCAGCATAATCAAAGCTTTCCTGTATGGAGCGTTTACCTGGCTCAACCGAGAAGCTACCCGTGTATTGCAGCCATTTATTTTTCTCCATCTGCTTTTTTAATGACATGGCATACATCCGTTTTACACCATTAGGCTTATAAAAGTATTTATAGCACATATAAAACGCCCAAAAACCGTCCCAAAAACTAAAATGGTTACACATTAATATGTAAGAGTGGTTGGGCTTTAAGTCTACCATTTTTACGATCAGTTTATTTGACCTGCGCTTAAAAACAAGGCCGCTAATAAACCCAAAGCATTTTATAAAGAAAGGTGATAATGGCTTTGATTTGATGATCATAACAATAAACCAGATAACGCAGAAACAAAGTTTTTGTTGATGAGCTCGTGGTGCTCATCTAAAATTACAATTTCGGCCTGTTTAAATTTAGCGAAAAATGCTTTGCCTATTGATGACGGGTACATTTTATCGCGCTTGCCAAATATAAATATGCTGCGGATATTATATTCAGTAAGTGTTTTTATTAACTGTGCCTCGTCAGTTTCAAACAAGCGCAGGTAAATAAAGGAAGCATATAGGTTAAAGCGTAACTCGGGCGTATCAATTTCTTTGTATAAGATATTGCGGCCCACGTCGTCAATCAACCCAAGCCATTTGCAGAGGTTAAGCATGTTGATTAATGCTTTTTCGCTCAATACCAATTTTTCTAATAGTTTATTGCCGACTTTGGTTTTGCTGAAAAACTCAATCAGCTTACCGGGATATATAGATGATGGCGCAGCAACAATGTACTCATCAACCCGGCTGCCTAATTCTTCAACTACGGTGGTGGCATAATGTGTGCCCATAGAGTAGCCGATCACCGAAAAACGGTCGATATTTTCATAAATACAAAACTCTTCAATAAGCTCTGCAAATTGTTTTTTGGTGATGCGGGCCTTTACAGCTTCAAGGCTTTGATCGATTAGTTTGGTTTCCTTATGAAAGAAAAGATCAAAACCGAAAAAGGTGTATTTGCTGCCCAATGAAGGCTCCAGCAATAAAAACTGTTTACCATGCATGCCATAGCCGTGAAAACAAAGCATAGGCTGCGGCCCATTACCAAACTTGTAATAATGGAGCTTAACTAATGCGTTTTCAAAGTAATGTGATGTCAAAATTTACTGCAGGTTAACTGATCTCGATAAAAGCTATCGCCCAAATATAATCGCCATCGTGTGATATAGATAAACTTATTTTAAACCTGCCGGGATGCTGGTGCAAAGTTACGTGCGGTTGTCCGCCGGGTTTATCGCGCGTGATCTCTATTTTTTTCCAGCCGAGGGCTTTAGCATCAAGCTGTTTTACAGCTTTATAAACAGCTTCTTTAGCTGCCCAGGTTGAGGCGTAGCGTAAGGCGGATTCGCTAAACTGATCGCAATAAGCGATCTCGGCAAGGGTGTAAGCTTTTTTTTTGAAGGGTTCGGTTAGTGAGAGCAGGAAGGTTGGCAGGTGGACAAGATCATTACCGACGGCAAATTTTTTATCAGCAGCTATAGCATTAACCGATTTGGATATTTTATTCTCCATCTACTGCCACGCCCATAATATTAAAGCCGCCATCAACATAATGAATATTGCCGGTCACTTTTTTGGATAGATCAGAGAAATAATATAAGGCGGTATCGCCAACATCACCGGCATCGATATTACCTAAAGGCGCAGTGACTTTTCCCATTTTGCGTAAGGTACGTGCACCGCTGATAACTCCGGCGGAGGTGGTCATAACCAAGCCCGCCGAGATAGCATTTACCCTGATCTTCTTCACCCTGAAATAACTGGCCAGATACAATACGATATTCTCCAGCGCAGCCTTATTGATGGCCATCCCTGCATACTGCGGGAACACTCTTTGCGACGCGTTATAAGTAAGCGTTAATATAGACGCATTTGGTGCAAGCAAAGGCTCGGCAACACGGGCAATCCTCAGCAACGAGTACGCGCTGATGTTAAAGGAATCCATAAAATCCTCAAAGGGGATATCGATATAGGATGATGGTTCCTCTTTACTGCCCGGCAGGGTATAACACATTACCTGCTGGTTACCAAAGGCAACACCATGTAATAGATAATCAATTGGGCCCAGGCCATCATAAACAGTTTTCAGAAAAGCGGTTATTTGCGCTTCATCCCGCACATCAACTTCCATGGCAAAACGGGGATCCATGCCCAGTTTTTCCATCAGGTACATTACTTCATCTTTGGTATCGGCAACGTAGCTCAACGCTACTTTGCAGCCTGATTGATGGAGTTTTAAAGCCACGTTGTAAGCTATGGAGCTGTCGTTCCTAACCCCAAATATTACCGCGACTTTATTTGTATTGTTGATCATGTTATCTATTTACTTTAACGCCTCATGTCATTGCGAGGCCCAGTTGGGGGCTGTGCAATGTGGGCCGAAGCAACCTCGTCGCTTGCATATCAAACGCGACGAGGTTGCTTCGTCGTTCCTCCTCGCAATGACAAGAGGGACTGTTTATATATCCCTGGAAATAGCCATGGCGCTGTTAGTACCGCCAAAGCCATAGTTTAAACACACTATCTGGTTTATTTCTTTTGACAACGTTTGCTGTGGTATTAAATGCCTGTAAGCTTCTGCCGGTTTGGTTGAACCTTTCCAGCCTTCGGCTTTCTGGAAGTTTTCCAGTTCAGGGTTTAATGTATCCGAGTTTAAGCAAGGTAATACCTGCTGGTTCTCCAGCATCATAATAGCGGTGATCAGTTCTACAGAACCTGCACCACCCAGCATGTGCCCAAATTGTGATTTAGGTGCCGAAACATGATAGCCGTCTTCGCCAAGGGTATCAACAACGCTTATTAATTCAAGAATATCACCTACGGGTGTTGCTGTACCATGTACTTTAACCACATCGGGTTTAATATGCGCGTTGGCAGCTAAGCCTTTCCAAAGCCTTAGCTGCCCGTCGTATGATGGGTAAAACATATTGCCATCACCATCAGAGTTATTGAAATATTCGTCAATTACCGCATATATTTTAGCGCCGCGGGCCTTTGCCATTTCGTATTCTTCCAATGCTACAATACCGGCACCAAATGAGCTTACAAAACCATTTCTGCGGATATCAAAAGGACGTGAGCTTTCAGCCGGAGCAAAGCCTTTGCTTAATACCTGCATGGCATCAAAACCAATAAAAGTTTCAATGGATGTTCCTTCAACACCACCTGCGATGGCACGGTCCTGTAATCCAAATCTTATTAAACGGTAAGCATAACCAATATTACCCAGGCCGGTAGCACAGGCAGATATAATGGACTCGCAAACACCTTTATTTTTTATAAGGCATGATATATTGGCAGCTTCGCGGTAGGCCATGGCCCTGTCTACAGTATGTGAACCTGCTATGCGCGATTTTTTGCCCAGTTCAAAAAAAGCATGCCAGGCATTGCGCGCTATTACGTTACCGCCGCCGCCTGAGCCAACCACCACGCCTGTTTGTTCCGATTCAGTTTCAGCTTTTGTCCAGCCGGCTTGTTTTATAGATTCCTGCGCTCCTAACATTGCCCAGATACAGCCCAAGTCGGAAGTAGCCAGGTTAATGGCCGGTATGCGGTCGAGCTTATCAACATAAGTTTCAGGAAAGCCGTTAACCGGGTTGGCATAAATAGGCTCAAGGCCCATTTCTTCTTCCTCAATAAAGCCGGAAACGGTCGACCGGATCTGCTTATTGTAAGCAACTGCCTGCGGCCACTCCCTGATCAGACTTTTGCCTGAAAAGAGTTTTTCGTTAAACTCTTTAATGTCGGCACAATCGGGGAAAGCGCCGCCCATACCAACAATTGCTACCCTTCTGTTATTTGCAGGCATAATTATGCTTCTCTTTCTTTTGCCCTGATGATCAGGTCAACAATGTCTTTTACTTTTGAACCAAGGTTGTCTATATCATCATCCTCAAACTCAACATCAAACTTTTGCTCAACTTTTGCAGCAATGTTTATTAATTCGGTTGATGGTGTATTCAAGTCGGTTAAGAAATCCGTTTCTTCAGTAACATTATTTAGCTTTTCCGGATCGATAGTTCTAACTGTTTTTAAAACTTCTATCAGCCCATCAATTATTTCCTGTCTTTCCATTGTTATGCTTGCGTATTAAATTTTTCTTTTTTTAATCCTCTTCCGGTAATTTCAAACAGCTCAGCTATTAAAATAAATTCCTCGTTTAAATCATAAGCCTTTAATCGCTCTATGGTGAAATCTTTAAAATATGCATCAAGGTCTAACCCTTGCGGCACTTTATAAATTCGCCCTTCACAAGCCATTTGCCTGAATTTATAGAACGTGATAAAACCAATGTTAATAAAAGTTTGACCCTTTTCCAAATAGTAACGGAAATTGACATTGCCAATACTAATGAATGCGGGGACAAATAATTCAGCCATTTCCTGCTGCGAAAGTCCTGATTTCTGACATTCCAGAAAGCCTCCCATTGAAACCACTGTTGCCTGCGCGAATGATTCAATCTGGTCAACCCCCCTGAAAATATCGAAATGATCCTGCACATCAAATTCAGTAGGGGTATAGCTGGCTACAACACCTGCCTGCGGCGAATGCCAATGATAATTGTTAACATACCGTTTTTTAGGGCCGTATAATAACAACCAATCTGCGGGATTATCTCCTACCAGTGTATCTGCCATAATTGCTAAATTAAACCTCCGTTAATATGTATGTTGGTGCCGTTTATATACGAAGCCTTATCTGATACCAGGAAGGCTATCGTTTCAGCAATATCATTTACCGTGCCGAAGCGTTTTGCGGGTATCATCCCTAAATATTTTTCTTTTATTGCTGCAGGTATGGCATCTGTCATCTCTGTTTCTATAAACCCGGGGGATACGCTTAATACCCTTATTTGATGCTCCTGGCTCAATTCAGCCGCTTCCTGTGCCAATGACCTTGATAATGCCACTAAGCCTGCTTTTGTTGCCGCATAAACGGATTGAAAGGCATGCCCGCTTTCGCCAACTACCGAGCTGATATTGATGATAACCCCTTGCTGTGTAAGGCTGAAAACTTTCATGGCTGTTTTGCAGATTATGATAGGAGCCTTCAGGTTGATGTTCAGCATGGCTTCTATTTCTCGGTCGGGCTGATAGTTCAGCGGTTTATCAAAGGTGACACCGGCGTTGTTGATCACCCCATAAAGTGAATCGCCATGTTCTTTTTTAAGGCGTTTGCAAAAATCAGCCAGCTGCGCGGGGTCATTAAAATCGGCACAAAGGATGGTGCTGTTGGGGATATCAGTGGTGAAGCTTTCAGGCTTTGAGGCGTGAAGGATCAGGTCGTAATCGGCAGCAAGCTTTTGCGATATTGCCAGACCTAAGCCCCTGCTTGCACCGGTTATCAATATCTTTTTCTTTGTCATTTTTTAGGAAGGTGCAGAGTGCAATATTATGCAGACAAAAATAATATTATTTATGATATTGCTGATATAGGATTGTTGCGGTGGATTGCTTGTTTGTGGGGACACAAACAAGGGGTGTGGGGAGCATGGGTGCTTGAATGAGCGGGTGGTAGCAAGGTTTAAAAAACGCGTCATTGCCTACGAAGCAATCCCTAACTATGCAGGGCTGACCTGCTAATCGGGGATTGCTTCGTACCTCAATGACGCTTATATGTTTTTATCTTAAAGTGGTGAAATGAAATACCTTTTAGCTTTATGCTTTCACCTTTCAGCTTATTTCTCTACCACAAATTCCTTTTTCAACTTTAAATCTTCTGATGATTCACCTATCATTACCTGGAACTTGCCGGGCTCTACTGTCCAGTTCATGTTTTTATCCAGGATAGCCAGGTCATCCGGGTGAAGGGTAAAATGTACTGTTTTCTTTTCGCCTGGATTTAGGGGTACACGCTCAAAGCCACGCAGGTCGTACTCATAGGTGGTTACACTGCTGAACTCTTGTTTCAGGTAGAGTTCTACCACATCATCGCCTTTGCGCTGGCCGGTATTGGTTACATCAACGGTTACCTCCACATCATTTTGCTGATGGCCGCTTTCAGGGCTAACTTGTAGATTGCTATACTCAAAATTGGTGTAGCTCAACCCATAACCAAACGGATATAGCGCGCCATTTACACTGGTGTTACCCCAACTGTTTTTACCTCCTTGTGGCGCTTGCGAACTTGGTTTAAAAGGGAAGTTAAATTCTATCTGCCCAACAGTTTTTGGGAAGGTGATAGATAATTTACCACCCGGGTTATTATCGCCAAATAAAGTCTCAGCTATAACCTTACCGCTTTCAGGGCCGGGGAACCAGGCCTCCAGTATGGCTGGCACGTATTTATTTTCCCAGTTTACGGTTAATGGCTGTCCGTTTATCATTACCATTATTACCGGTTTGCCGGTCGCCTGCAAGGCCTGGATCAGTTTTAATTGCCTGCCGGGAAGGTTTAGGCCGGTGCGTGAAAGGCTTTCGCCCACGCGGTCAACATCCTCGCCTACGGCGGCTATAATTACATCGGCATTTTTGGCTTGCTCAACGGCGGCGTTGATGTCGGCTTGTTCTTTATCGGTAAGCGGGGTTTCAATGATCTCGCTTTCGGGCCAGGTGGCATCAACTATATCACAGCCTTTGGCATAAGTTACGGTTGCGTTTGAGCCTACGTAATCTTTAATACCATCCAACACGCTGGTTACGTGGTTGTGCGATGGTCCGTAACGGCTGATGGCATAATTGGTTTCGGCAGCCAGCGGACCGGTTACCAGTATGTTTTTTATTTTGCTTTTGTCAAGCGGTAATAAGTTGTTGGCATTTTTTAGCAGCACCATACTCTCGCGGTTCATTTGGGTTGCCATTTCTTCGGATGCAGCGGTATGAACGATCTTATCAGCAGCTTTTGGGTCCTTTACATACGGATCATCAAATAAACCTAACCTGAATTTCACCCTTAACACATCCGCTACGCGGGAGTCGAGGGTTTTCATGGATACCTTGCCTTCTTTCACCAGCTCGCGCAGCGGGAAGATATAGGTTTGCGGCATGGTAAAGTTGGTGCGCACATTTAATCCCGCCTCAATAGCCTGGCGAACTGCTTCCTTGGCATCATTTGCCACGTGGTGCTTGGTGTATAAATATTCAACGGCTTCACTATCAGATACAACATAACCATCGAAACCGAATTTCTGCCTTAACAGTTCAGTCAGGAAATAATAGCTGCCGGTGATGGGTTCGCCGTTCCAGTCGTTATAACTGCTCATTACGCCCATGGCATGCGCTTCCTGTATTACTCTTCTGAACGGATACAAATAGATCTGGTACATTTCGCGTGGCGCTACATGCGGATCAGTTCTATCCGCGCCATCACGACCACCTTTGGGCACGCTATATACGGCAAAATGTTTTAAGGTTGATGCCACGCCTTCTTCCTGTACGCCTAAGCACATCTGCTTGCCCATTTCGGCAATGTGGTAAGGGTCTTCGCCGTAACATTCTACTACACGGCCCCAGCGCTGATCACGGGCAGGGTCGAGTATCGGGGTATAAACATTGGTATAACCTAAAGCTTTTGCTTCTCGACCTACAGTTTGGCCTGCCTGGCGTACCAGCTCCTTATCAAAGGTACTGCCTATGCCAATTGGCGCGGGCAGGGGGGTGGCACGGTCGTGGTTAAGGCCGTGGATCCCCTCGTTGGTAAAATCAACCGGGATGCCCATGCGGGTTTGCTCCACAAACCATTTTTGTATGGTATTGATAGCATCAGCATGTTTGCTGAACGGAAAACTGAATTGAGTAGGTGCAGAGTCGGTGTGAGAGGTAAGGTTGTTTAGTTCTTCATCAATATTGGCAATGCCGTCCTTCCAAACTTCGTTTTTCCAGGAGTCGGCAGGCATTTCTTCTTTTAGTACCCGTTTATAACCATATAAAGTAGCCAGCTGACAGGTTTTTTCCTCAACGGTCATTTGGCTTAGCAGGTCGGCGATGCGTTTGTCAATGGGTTGCGATGGATCTTCAAAAACATCCATTTTGCCGTTTTTATTAAAATCGACCCATCCTTTATGGTAGATAGATTTTTGCGCCATAGATGCGGGTATAAATGCGGCCTGTAGTACCACGGCCAGCAATAATTTTCTCATAGGTTATATAATTCGGATAATAGGAACTGGAAGCCAAAGTTAAAATATGCAGGCATATTTGTAACACAGGTAATTCAAACAAATTTGTTACAATACTGATCTGGGTTAAAGCGCCCCGGTTTGTAGTGCTTATTTAGGGGGAGGCTTTATTGACCAATGGGCGTTTCTCAGCTTCCAGCCCTTTGGAGTTTTAATTGCGACGCCTGTAAAGTAACCATCAAATGGTGTGGTTTCGCCCCAGGCAAAGGTAAGATCCTCATGAAAATCGCTGCCGATAGCGGCAATGTTTGATGCCAATACATCAATGCGCGTATGGCTCCACTGCAGGTTTATTTTGCTGATGCTTTTAACCAGTGTGTCCTGCACAAATGTTTTTGCCGATTGGTAATTATGCAATGCCAGCTGCCCTTCATTCGCCATGAAAAAATTGGGACTATCCTGGAAATAATTGAGCCATGCAACCGGGCCTTTGGCTGCGAGATCATGAGCTATATTAATGGTGAGGGCGGTTACACTGTCTTTTACAACCGCGCTATCAGTATCAACCGCGTTAAAATCCTGATGCCCACTTTTGCAGGATGCGAATAAACAAACCGCCAATAAAAAAGGCATTAAACATTTAATGCCTGAAATAACTAACTTCTTCATTATTAATAATGTTTACACTAATGTATGTAAAATCATTAATAATGAAGAAGTTAGTTGTGTTGCTATTCTGTTTTTAAGCTTTTTATAGGATTGCTCAATGCGGCTTTTATCGCCTGAAAACTTACGGTGAACAATGCAATAAATACTGCTATCAGCCCGGCTAAAGCAAACATCCACCAGCTGAGCGATATACGGTACGCAAAAGCCTGCAGCCATTTATCCATGGCGTACCATGCTATTGGGGTTGCTATGGCAAAGGCCAGTATCACCAATTGTAAAAAATCTTTTGATAATAGCTGAACAATGCCGGTGACACTTGCACCCAGCACTTTACGGATACCAATCTCCTTATTACGCTGCTCGGCGCTGAAGGCGGCTAAACCAAACAGGCCCAGGCACGAAATGAGGATTGCCATTAAGGTAAATGAATTGATGATCTGCGCCATGGTGATCTCCGCCTCATATTGTTTTTGTACCTCCTGATCTAAAAACAAATATTCAAAGGGCGTTGATGGCATGTCCTTATGCCATATGGTTTCAATTTTGCCCAGTAATTCTTTATAGTTTTTGCTGTTGACCGATACCACCAGATCATCAAAACTGCCGGGATGGTTATCATAAACAAACATAAAGGCCTTTATATCGCCATGCAGCGAATTGTAGTTAAAATCCTTCATCACACCGGCTACCTCAACAAAGGTTAAAGGGTTGTTGCCATATTGCGTGTACAATCTTGTTCCGGGAGCTTTATCCAAAGTGAGGCCAAGCCTTTTTGCGAGGGTTTCATTTATCAAAACCTTGCCGGTATCGTTGAGCCTGAAATTGCGGCCGCTTATTAGTTTTATACCATTTGCTTTAAGTACGTTTTCATCGGTCACAATATTTTGCGCGTCGATGGCGGTGGTCATGTTACCGCCGGCGGGGTAAACACCGTGGTCGTGCGGTACAAATTGGCTCAGATAGTTATCGGATTTGCTCACAGCCTTTACCTCGGCCAGTTGGCGAAGGTCATTGGCATAAGCATCCAGCTGCTTTTGTGTATCGCCGGTATAAAAGCTAAAAACCAGCTTTTGGTTCTTATCAAAACCGAGGTCCTTATTTTTAATATAGCTTAACTGGTTGTAAATGATAATGATACCCGTGATCAATACGATAGACAATACAAACTGAAATACTACTAATGACCGGCGGATGCCAGCGGCAGAAACCTGATTGCTGAAATTACCTTTTATAACCTTTACCGCTTTAAATGCCGACAAATAAAATGCAGGGTAGCTGCCCGCGACAAAGCCGGTAACGAGTATGAGTATTACCAGCATCAGCCATAAACGGTAGTCGGTAAAAATGGATAGCTGGATATTACTTTGTGTAAGTTGGTTAAGATAGGGGAGCAACAGCCATAAAAGCGGCAAAGCTATCATCACCCCAATAAACGCCAATAGGAATGATTCGCCTAAGAATTGTTTTATCAGGTCGAATTTACCGGCACCTATTACCTTGCGCACACCAACTTCCTTAGCCCGTTTTGATGCCCGTGCAGTTGAAAGGTTCATGAAATTGATGCAGGCTATTACCTGTATAAGTATGGCTATAAGCAGTAATATATTCAGGAACGATGGGCTGACTGTTTTCGACATGTCTACCTCATAGCCTGTTGTGGTGTGGATACTTTTAACAGGTTGCAGGTGCAATTGCTTGGTCATGCCGACGGCCTTCATTTGTTGGGCGCCATATTTATTTAGGAATGATGGTAGTTTGCTCTCGAGCAAAGCAGCGCTGGCGCCCGGCCGTAAACGTATAAAGGAATAGGTGAAGTTGTTGCCGCCCCAGTCCTGGTCTTTCATGGTGTAATCACCCAAACCACCGCTGTCCATGGCAACAAATATGCTGCCTTTTATGTTTGTTTTGCCTGCACTTTCGTCAATAACACCGTTCACTTTAAAATCATGCTTGCCGAAACCGTTGTTTAGCGTTATCACTTTACCAACCGGGTCCTCATCGCCAAAAAGTTTAACGGCAACAGGTTTTACGAGGACTACTGTGTAAGGCTCGTTTAAACATTTTACGGGCGTGCCATTGGCAAAGTGGTAGTTAAAAATATTGAAGAAGGTAGAATCAACATACACCAGATCCTTTTCATAAAAAGATTTTTCCTTGTAGGTAAGCAAGGTTTTCGGAGCGCCAAAGTTTTCGGCGGGCACGGCACGGGCATATTGCTCAATTTCGGGGAAATCGTGCTTCATGGCAGGCGCTATAGGCGGTGAGCAGGTTGAATTTTTATGATTATCGCCCGGTAATTGCAGATTGGTAGTTACGCGGTAAACATCATTTGCATTTTTATGCTGCTTATCATAACTATATTGGTCCTGCACATATAACAATATGTATAAACAGCACAGCGTACCTGTGGCCAGGCCAATAATATTAATAAAACTGAACGTTTTGTTTTTTAACAAAAAACGAAAGGCGGTTTTAAAATAGCTTTTAAACATAACGAAGGTTTTTATGCAACAAATTGCTGTAACAATCGCCAAGAATATGCCATGTATTTAAGTTGTTAGTATTAAGTTGTTTATGAAAGATTAGTCGACTCGAACCGTTCGGTTTCGATACACCGGATGTTCGATTTAGAGTCAAGACCCAGGAATCAAGAATTAAGATGAAAAAATGGGAAAGATAGAGAATTTTTTTAGGATGGTCCTGATTCTTAACTCTTAATTCCTGATTCTTTTTGTTAAAACATTTAGCGGGTTCAGCGCTTATATCATAATCTAAATACCCCAATTATAACATGAAGCTACTTACTGTAGGCAGGTGTTTACTTATACTTGTTATTCTTCTCTTTTTTAGGCCTTTATCCTCAAAAGCTTATTCCGTGCTAACACATGAAGCAGTGGTAGATGCGAGTTGGCAAAAGTATATCCGGCCTTTATTGAAAAAAAAATATCCGGCAGCAACAGATAGTGAACTGCGTGTTGCTCATTCATATTCTTATGGCGGTTGTATGATTGCCGATATGGGGTACTTCCCGTTTGGTAGTAAGTATTTTACCGACCTGGCACATTACGTTCGCACCGGTGATTTTGTAATGGCGCTGTTATCGGAATCACAAAATCTGAATGAATATGCGTTTTCAATTGGTGCATTAAGCCATTACATGGCTGATAAATACGGGCACTCCTTAGGTACAAATTACGCCGTGCCTATTATGTATACCAAGGTTGGAAAACAATACGGAAAGGTAGCTACTTATGAAGAAAACCCGGTAGACCACAGTCGGGTTGAGATATCTTTTGATGTGCTGCAAATAGCCAGGGGCAATTATGCCACGCAGGCTTATCATGATTTTATAGGTTTTAATGTAGCCAAGCCGGTATTGGAACGGGCTTTTTTAAAAACTTACGGACAGGATATTAATGTTGTGTTCGGCGATCTTGACCTGGCTATTTCAACCTTTAGGTGGGCGGTTAAAAGCCTTTTACCAACGCTTACACGATCAGCCTGGGTAATGAAAAAGAACGATATTAAAAAGCTGAACCCAAGCGCAACCAGTAAAAGCTTTCATTACAAGATGAAAAGGAAAGATTATCAACTTGAATTTGGGAAAACAAGGCAAAAGGCAACTTTTGGGGATAATGTTATTGCCTTTTTTATAAAGATATTACCCAAGGTTGGCCCACTCAAGGCATTAAAGATCAAAGAACCGGATTCAACGGCAGAGAAATTATTTATAGCAAGTTTTGATACCGTAACCCTGCATTATGCACGCGCTGTTGCTCAGCTGCAATATGAAAACATAAAGCTTGCCAATGTTGATTTTGATACTGGAAAGCCCATTAAATATGGCGAATATAACCTTACCGATAAAACTTATGATGAGATGGTAGGCAAGTTGAAGGATAATAAATTTGATGATCTGACTCAATCGCTCAAAACAAATATAATGGACTTTTACAATAGTGCGGATACTTCTAAATTAGCAAAAGCTGATCCGGATGAATGGAAAAAGACCTATTTGGCCCTGCAGGGTATAAGGCAGGCATCGCCGGTAAAAATTGATAGTTTAAAAACTGCTAAAGGGGTAAGCTATAAAGCGCAGCAATGAATTTTAAGATTTTACCTTGGGTAGTTTTATGCTAAAGGTAGTTCCGTTTTCAATAGTACTTGTTGCAGTTATATCGCCATTATGTTTTTTAATGATCTGTTGTACTATGCTTAAGCCCAAACCAATTGATACTTCGCCACGGATACCATCACGGCGGGCTTTTGAAAAACGATCGAAAATATAAGGCAACAGGTCTGATGGGATGCCTATTCCAAAATCTTTTACTTCAATACGGATATGCTCAGTTACATCGCGCAGCGTAATTTCTATACGATCATTTTTGCCGGAGAATTTTAGGGCATTGCTGATCAGGTTATCCATAACCCGCTGCATTTTTTCCTTGTGCACATAGGCATAAACCGGATGCCCTGAATGATGGAAGGAAATACTAACCTGGCTCATTTTATTGCGTTTCCATTCATCAATTATTACGCTAAGAAATTCGCTAAGCTCAATCTTTTCCAGTTCAAATTCATTAACTATTTCGTTTTGGGCAGTTTCGAGCAGGTCGTTTATAATGGAGCTTGCTTTATCGCATGATGCTCTGATCAGCTGAAGGTTTTCATAATAGTCCTCGCCCGAGCCACCATCCAGTGCCAGTAGGGAGGTAACAGATTTTATGATGGTAAGCGGGTTGCGCAAATCATGTGCAACTATGCTTAATATTTCATTTTTTGCCTGTATGGTATTTTCAATTTCGATGTTCTTTTCGTTAATGGCCTTTAATTTCAGAAAGTTATCGGCCCGGTATGAGAATGAATAACGGGATATAAAATAAAATACAGTTAACAGTAATATCGATGCTATATTATTAAGCGCCAACTCATTAAAGCTATGCAGATAAAAAGGCAACATTGTACTAAAAATAAGGCCGGTTATTAAGGTTATAAGAAAGGTTTCGTAATACTCAATAGTAAAAAATATACTTACCAGTATTAAGCCCACCATATAAATTAATAAAGTATTACGGGGATTATTCATGCAATAGAAGCTAATACGCATGCCACTGGTAATAATATATAAAGCAAACAGCAATACAAATATTTGTGATAGCACCAGGAATTTGCTTTTTGTATTATAGCGCCTGATAAAGTACAGGCTGGAAAAGTAAAATAATGGGGTTATTAATAAGGTTAGCCAATTGGCGTTACTAAAGTCATTAAAATGAACAATACTTTGCCCCTGTGTACTATATACAGTAAATATTATCCTTATTAAAATGCAAAAAAGAAAATAGACTACGCAGGTGAGTTTTAACGCCTTTAAGTTTTGAAGAACGTAATAAGAATAAAAAGCAGATCGTCCCGAAGAGTCAGTTCTGCTGAAAAAATGTATTCTCATTACTTATTTATTACGATTAGATATTAGGTGCGGCTAAGATACAATCCATTAAATTAATTAACCAATCAATCTAATAGATTTTACCTGCCCGTTATTTTAATGCAAAATCTACGTAAAATTAATAAGAACAAACCGTTATAAATTAATAATTACCTCATAATGGTCTGTTCTTAAGTATTGGGAAAAAATGATTGAATTATTGGTTTAAAACAGCGCTACTATACACATGATATTCGCCGGGGGCAAGTGTCATGGTGTTTGCTGCGTTAGTAATAGTGATGCTCGTTCCCGACAGGTTATCATACCATGTACCTGCTGAAGGGAAGGTTACTACAGCCGTTTGGGGTAGTACATCGAAATTACCAACAACTTCAACATTGGCGCTCGGATCAAGCAGTTGTATAGTTTTAACATAACCGGCCAAACTATAAGTGAAGTTGGTGGTAGCAAAAACCGCGTTTTTAATCTTCATGTTTATCATTTTCTTATAAACCCCAAATAATTCTTTCCTGTTAGGGTCGGTTTTATAAGCCGGGTAAAGTGGCTTGTCGGCCGTTCTGCTGGCATCAGTGCCGGTTGGATAATCGATAGATGCATCATAACCCAATTCGCCATATTCCCATACCAGTTTAGGGCCAGGGGATGAGAACATGAATGCCGCGCCCATTTCGTCGCGCTTTAAGCCCGTTGCCAGGTCGGTAACATTGTAAGGGGCACCCTTATCATTGCCGTATTGCCCATTTTTATATTGCAGGCGTTCCTGGTCGTGGCTTTCAAAATACGATACCAATGCGTAAGGTTGTGTAAATCCGTAGCCATCATAAAACAGGCCCGAAAGATCCCAGCTTGGGTTGCTTGGATAACCCATGGTTGCCTGTTCGCCCGGAGTGCTCAGGTTGGTCCACATCATCATACCCTGATTGGCGTAAGCATTTTCTTCGGTATTTGCCGAAAACATTTCAAGTATCACATAAAAGCTTGCATCGAGGCCTTTCATGTAGGTGTTGTATTTGGTCCAAAGGTTAACACGGCTTTGGTCATAAGCAGCCCAGGCGGCTTCGGTTGCATCAGTTGATGTTGAGCCCGAATTTACCTGGGTATAGCCTTTAGCTTCATCAAAACGGTAACCATCAATGTGGTACTCCTGCATCCAGTATTTCATTACATTTTCTGTAAAATACTGGGTAGCTGCCTGCTGGTGGTTTAATTGCCAGCCAACTGCATCAGGGTGCATATTTGTTTGATCAAACCAGGGGTTAGTTGAAGATGGGCCGGCAGAAGGATCGGTTGAAGTGGCATACATGCGTACCATTGGCGATGAACCAAATTGATCTTCCAGAACGATGTCCTGTATTACTGCTATCCCACGTGAGTGGCAGGCATCAATAAAAGCTTTGTAAGCATTTGGCGTACCATAATATTTATCGAGTGCGAACATAAAGTTGGAATTATAACCCCATGAGTCGTTACCTTCAAATTCGTTTATCGGCATCAGCTCAATAGCATTTACGCCCAGGCTGGCTATATAGTTAAGCGAGTCGGTAAGCTCTGTGTAAGTGTGGGTGGCAACAAAATCACGTACCAGTAATTCATATATCACCAGGTTTTTTTGTGCAGGGCGGGTAAACGTGGCGTTTTTCCAGGTGTATGTGGGCGCGTTAACCTCAAAATCGGTAACCTCACCAGTTGTTTTACCGGTAGGGTAGGCCTTTAAATTAGGGTATACGCTGGCTGATATAGCTTTATCATTATCGGGGTCGAGCACCTCGTGACTATAAGGGTCGGCAACTTTAAGTGAGCCATTAATATAGTATTGATAAGAGTACTCAGTGTTTGGGTCGATATTATCAACCTCAACCCACCAGCGGGTGCCATCTTTTGAGTTTTTCATGGCAGTAGGGGTCCAGTTGTTAAAATCACCTATTACTGATACTGAAGTTTTCCCGGGCGCATACAGGTTAAAAACTACCGATTTGCCGGAGTTAATAAATGTAACGCCATCGCCATCACCAGCGGGTACATCAACCCCGTTAGTGTTTGTGGTAGTGGTGGTTGTGCTTCCGGTATCGTTCCCGGAAGTGGAGCTTTTTTTGCAGGAACTAACGCTAACGAGCAAAAGCCCCGCCAGCAATAAGTAAACATTCTTCATACTCGTAAAATCTATTCTTGTTTGTTAATTGGTTTTATGTGTAACGCCAAATTTATGGATTCTGTATAGAGCAGCCTGTTAATCAGGCAATTTTTATAGAATTATAAATGCAATGGTATATAACTGTGGAGGTAAAAGTATTAATTTAACCTTGTATTTAAAAATTTATAAATAATCAAAAAAAATACAAAGGCCTTACTAATATTTTAAGACTGAAGGACTTACTTATCCAGGTGTTTTTTTACTATGCTTACCAGTTCGGCAAGGTCAAAGGGCTTGCGCAGGTAGCCATCAGCAAGGCCGGCTTCAGCTATTTCCTTTATATTGCTTACAGCAGAAATTATGATAACGGGAATATGGCTTGTTTCGGGATTTGTTTTTAATTCTTTGCTCAATTGCTGCCCGTTTGCATCGCTTTTCCAATCAGTTAGCCAGTTGTCAAGCAGCACAAGGTCGGGCTTAATGCTGTCTATTGATTTTAAAATTTTGGAATCCTCGGATGATATAACTTCGTATTGTTCTTCTTCTAAAATATAAACAATGGTGTCCCTTATATCTTTATCATCCTCAATTACCAGAATTTTTTTAACTGTGCCTTCCATAAATGCCTTGCAATAAAAATGTGTAAGCTGTATTGTTATTAAAAAAAGCCCGTGGGTTTACATCGCAACTAATTTTTACCTATTAACATACAAAACCGTACCTTTTGTTTTAAGATTTGGCTTTTTAAGTGAATTAAATTAACAGATAGGGGAAACAGGAGCTAATATAATAAATATTAGCCCGAATATTCGTAAAAGCGCTGAAGTTAATACCGTTTAGGCCGATGATAAATCAGCTGTGTTATTGCTCGATGTTGTAACAGATACGGCAGCGTGGCTCGTAGCTTTCTTTTTCGCCCAGCAGTATCTGCCCGTCGCCGGGTATAATCCGGTAAGAATAAAGGGCAGGGTTGCCGCACTTTACACATACCGCGTGCAGTTTGGTTACCGATTCGGCAATGGCCATTAGGGCAGGCATGGGGCCGAAAGGTTTGCCCTTGAAATCCATATCAAGCCCGGCTATAATAACGCGTACGCCTTTGTTAGCTAAAGTATTGCAAACCTCAGGAAGTTCATCATCAAAAAACTGGGCTTCATCAATTCCCACTACCTGCACCTGGCTGCCGGGCAATAGTATGGATGATGCCTTGCTCACCGGCATAGATGGAATTGAGTTTGAGTTGTGCGATACCAGTGAATTTTCGCTGTAACGGGTATCGGCTTTCGGACTAAAAATTTCAACACTTAAACGGGCTATGCGGGCACGTTTAAGCCTGCGCATCAGCTCCTCGGTTTTGCCCGAGAACATTGAACCGCAGATAACTTCGATGCTGCCGCCACTTTCTCCTCTTCTTCTAAAAACATCTTCGGTATGTTGCATGTTGAACTTTTAACAGGCGCCAAATATCAGAATTTAATCTTATTTTTGGGTAGCATTTTTCAATATTGAAAGCCATGAAGCAACAGGAAGTATTTAAAAAGATAGGCGTAATTATAAAAGAGCTAAGCGATCAATATGAATACCTGAAAACCATAGACGGACAGTTGAATGAACTTGAATTGGAACTATTTATAGCCAATTCGCATTTTTTAACGGATCATGTGGTGATCCTTAATAAGTTAAATGCTAAGTTGGTTCCAGCGCCAGAACCCATTATTGAAGAAAAGGCACCGATTGTTGAGCCGGTAAAACCTGTTGCTGAAGAATTGCCGCCATTAATAGAAGCACCGGAACCTGTTATTGAGATAGTTGATACTACCGAAAAATGGGAGCCATTGATTGAAACGCCCGAACCAGTCATAGCTAATGTACCTGTTGAAGAGCAACAGGTTGAAGCGCCGGAACCCGAGCCAGTCCCGGAACCAAGATATTTTGAACCGCTTGTGCAGGCCGTTAACCAATCCCTTACAAATCATATAGAAGATGCACCTGTACCACAGATAGACCTGGAAAAAGGTAGTGAAGAGGACAGTTACTCTTACATACGACAGGAAGAGCCGCAGACCATCAGGCACGAACTGATACTGGATGAGGCCGATTGGGAAGATGAAGATGAGACTTATGAAACCGCCCTTACACACCATGCTGTTGAAGAGCCGGTAATTGCAGCGCCGATAGTTGAAGAATCTATAATTGAAGCGCCACCTGCTGCCGCTAAACCTTTAGAGATAGAACACATTGAAGAGCTAAGGCCCGTATTTGAAAAGCCGGCCCCGCAAATTGCACTCGAACACGAAAAGGACGAAGTGCTTACCATTAATGAACGGATAATGGCACAACTTGCGAGCAAGGGGAGCAATTATACCGAACAGGCAGGTGTACAAAAAATTGATGATCTTAAACAAGCCATTAACCTTAATGATAAGCTGCTGTATATAAAGGACCTTTTCAATGGCTATAGTCTTGCTTACAGCGAGGCCATAGAAATATTGAATCGCCTTACTTCATTTGAAGAAGCTGAAACTTTTTTAAACAAAAATTACGTAGCCAAAAATGGTTGGGACAGCAAACCCGAAACTACAGCGAAACTATATGCCTTGTTAAAACGCCGTTACGTATAAACAATACCCATCCGGTTTGAATCGAGTTTGATCAGTACGAAAAGCAGCAGTGTAAAGCTGATCAATGATGAACCTCCGTAACTGATAAACGGTAATGGTATGCCTATTGACGGCACTATGCCGATGGTCATGCCAATATTAATCACCACGTGGAAGAATATAACTGAGGCTGCCCCATAAGCGTATACACGTGAAAATGGTGATCGTTGCCTTTCGGCGATGCGGATAATACGGAGTACCAAAAACAGGTATAAACCTAAAACCACTACTGAGCCTGCAAAACCCCATTCCTCGCCAATGGTGCAGAAAATAAAGTCGGTGCTTTGCTCGGGTACAAATGAGTATTTGGTTTGTGTGCCCTGCATGTAGCCCTTGCCCCACAGTTTACCAGAGCCTATGGCTATTTTGGATTGATTTACGTTGTAACCCTTGCCTTTTAAATCGGTTGTAATACCCAGTACAATATCAATACGTACCTTTTGGTGCGGTTTTAATACATCGTTATAAAGAAATTTAACGCTGAACACAAAGGCGACAGTTATACAAAGGCCGATGAGTATGGTTGATACCAGCTTGCGGTTTCGCTTAACAAAAAAGATAATGATTGCCGCTATAATAATTAATGCCCCAACGATGTAGGTAAGATTATTGAGCTTTATAGTGAGTACAAACAGGGTGATAAATAAGCCCTCCAATATCAAAAAATAAGGCGATAAACCTTCGCGGTACAGCACAAATATAAGGCAGCTGAATACCAGTGTTGAACCGGCATCGGGCTGCAGCATAATGAGCGCCATGGGAAAAAGGATGATGCCCGCCGCCACCAAAAACGATTTAAAATCGGTTACTTTTATATTGGTGCCGCTTAAATATCGCGCCAGCATTAAGCAGGTACTAAACTTGGCAAACTCCGATGGTTGTAGCCTGAAGCCTCCGCCTAATGAGATCCATGCCTGGTTACCGCCAACGTTACGGCCGACTACCAGTACCAATATCAGCAATAAAGTGGTTACTCCATAAAAGGCAGGTGCAAGCGCGGTTATAAGCCGGCTTTCGAGCAGTAAGATAAAGATTCCTAACAGGATACCTACATTAATAAAGATGAACTGCTTACCGTAGTCAGTAGTAAAGCTAAATAAACTCGGGTATTTTGGGTTAAATGCGGCCGAATGGATATTAAGCAAACCAACGGTACATAGTGCCAGGTAAAGGATCACCGTGATCCAGTCGACATTAAAAAAGAAACTGCGCTGCGGGTTATTCATGTTCTTTTCTTTTTGTAGCCGGCATTAAAACTGCAATCCTGTTATCAGTACGTTTTTTGGCAGAAACACTTTTTATGGTACCTCGTTTACGGATACTGTCAGCTTTAGCTTTCTTGATACTATCCCTTGCTGCTTCCTTTTTAATCTGAGAATAATAGAAAGTAGGATCGGGCATCAGGTTGGCATCCTTTATCCGGTTAAACTCATCCATCGGCCTCCTGATGGTATCTGTAAGATATTTCTCAACAATATAGCTGGCGATAGGAGCGGCATACCATGCACCCTGACCAGCATTCTCTACCACCACTGCAATAGCTATCTTAGGGTTTTCCCTCGGCGCGAAAGCCACAAATATAGAGTGGTTTTTACCATGCGGGTTTTGTGCCGTACCTGTCTTACCGCACATAATAATACCCGGTATTTGTGAGCTGCGGGCTGTTCCACTTTCAACTACCTGCTGCATACCGTTAATTACGGGTTCAAAGTATTGCCCGTCGATACCTACATAGTTGCGTTGGGTATATTCATCTTTGGTGATCTTTTTATCGCCAATTTGTTTTATTAAGTGCGGCCTGTAGTAGAAACCGTGGTTTGCAATGGTGCATTCAATGTTAGCCATTTGCAAAGGGGTTGCTTCCAGCTCACCCTGGCCAATAGCCAGCGACAGGATAGAGTTTGAGCGCCAATGATTAACACCAAACTTTTTATTGTAAAGCTGGGCTGTTGGCATAAAGCCCCTGCCTTCGTTCGGTAAATCTATGCCCAGTCTTTCGCCGAAACTGAATTTGCTAACTTTTGCGCGCCAGTCAACAAATGTGGTATCAATATTTTTAGCGCCGTTAACATTCATCAATCGTTCAAAAACGCTGGAGAAATAGGTATTACATGATACGGCAATAGCTCGTGCCAGGTCCGACTGCCCATGAGGCTCATCGCAACGCGGCAAACCGCCTTTATAAGCGCCGGTACAGTAATAAGAAGTTTGCGGATTTATAAGGCCAGCTTGTAATGCAATAAGCGCGTTCAGTGGTTTAAACGATGAACCCGGTGGATAATAGGCCTGTATAGGACGTATCAAAAACGGCGTATACGGGTTTTTATACATTTTAGCCGCGTTGTTGCCACGCTCGCGGCCTACCATTAAATTAGGATTATATGTTGGGCTGCTTACAAAGCACAATATTTCGCCGGTTGAGGGTTCAATGGCTATAATACTGCCTACTTTATTTTGCATCAGCTCCTCACCTAATTTTTGTATCCTCATATCAAGCGATGAAGTAAGGCGCTCACCGGCAATTGCCGGGGTATCGAGCATACCGTTCATGTAGCTGCCCTTTGGTGAATTGTGCGAATCATACACCATATTTTTTATGCCCACTTGCCCCCTCAATACGTCCTCGTATGATTTTTCTACACCTGTGATGCCAATATAATCGCCCTGATGATAATTGCCATGTGAGCGTTTGATCTGATCGTCATTCACCTCACCAATATATCCCAGGAACTGCGCGGCGACAGAATCAGGGTAAAAACGCAGGTAACGGGTAACAGCATCAAAGCCGGGAAATTCCGAAAGCCTTTCCTGTATAGATGCATATTTTTCTACCGATAATTGTTTTACCAGGGGGGATGGCAGGGAGGGCGAATATTTTATGGCTTTTGCAAAGGCAATATCAAAATCAGCTTTGGTGATCTCTAACAGTTTGCAAAATTCAAGCGTATCAAATGGTTTTACCTGTTTAGGGGTTACCATAATATCATAAAAGGCCTGGTTTTGTACCAGCACTTTGTTATTACGATCGAGGATCGGTCCGCGGGCGGGATAGATCTTAATTTGCCTGAGTACGTTTTTGGTGGCGTATATGCTGTACTGCTTGTCAATTATCTGTATGTAAAACAGCTTGGCAAGTAATATGAGTATGATAGTAATAAAAATTCCTGCGATGACATATCGCCGTACAAAAAAAGTATTCATTTACGTTCTTTCTTCCTGAAAAATAACAAGCCAATAACCAACATTAAAAATACGGTAAATAAAGAACTTAAAACAAAGCGGCTTAGTGTGTATTGTATATCAGCAATGCGAAAAACTTCAAGGTTGAAGAGGAAAAAGTGATGAAACAGGGTAAGTGTTAGCGCGTATGTAAAAAACCACCTGAAACCCATAATGCTCAGGGTAGGTTCGGGCTCGTTATCAAAACCTTCTTTTTGTACAGTAATGCTGATGAATAATATACGTACCAATGCCAGTACTACACTGGCGGCAGCGTGCAGGCCTGGCGTATCATAAAAAGCATCAATAGTTAAACCCATTACAAACGCCAGAACAAATAGTAACAGGTTTGGCGTATCAAACGGCAGCAGCATGATAAACAAAATGTACAGGTAGGGCGTAGCAAGGTTATACAGGGTGATATTTTTTAACAAAAACACCTGTATAAACACCAGTAATACAAACCGGATAAAATTAACGAGTATTGTCCTGATCATCCTTTTTTTGCAGCGCTTCTATCGCGTCCTGCTCTTTTTGAAATTTGTTATCCACTACGTTTACGTATTGTAATTTACTGAAATCGACAGCAAACGTTACCCCCATATTCAGCGAGATGCCTCCGCCTTTTTCACGCAGGTTGCTCACTCTACCCACCATTATCCCTTCGGGGAACAATGAGTAGCCTGATGTTAAAACCGCCTCGCCGATTTTTGGCTGGGCGTTGGTATTTACATCAACCAAAATGCCTTTATGCGGGTCAAGCTCTTCCGACCATTGTATCGACCCAATTTCCTTATTATTTGCCAGCATAACGCTGAAATGGCTGTACTTGTTCAGCATTGATTGTACGTTTGCCATGTGCGGTGTAACGTTAACCACCTTGCCCACAATACCCGCGCTGCAAATAACGCCCATACTAACCTTAATGCCATCCATGCTGCCGCGGTTTATGGTAATGTAGTTATAAGCACGGTTAAATGAATTGTTGATCACCTTAGCCGGGATGTACTCGTACTGTACTTTGAATACAGTGTCGGATACTTTATGTTTGGCAATGGTATCGATATAAAAGGATGATTTAAGCTGATTGCGCAACAGGGCGTTTTCGCGGGCCAGGCTATCGTTCACATCTTTTAACGACATGTAATCATACAAACCATTAACCTGGGTGTACAGTTTGCCGGTAACCTCATTAGAGCTGTTAATAAAAGAGGCTTTTTGAAAAGCATTGTATTTAACATATATAATAAGCGCGCTTATCTCGAAAATAAGGAATAAAAAAAATGCGTTGTACTTAGTAATGAAGATTAAAAGGTTACGCATCGGGACTGATCAGTTTAAGATAGGAATCAAGAATTAAGATTCAGGAATCAAGAAGGAAATTTTAATCCTGATTCTTGAATCTTAATTCTTGCCTCTAATTTACTGCATTAAGAATTTAAAATTACCAATATTTTTCAACGCCGTACCTGTACCACGTACTACGGCGCGAAGCGGATCTTCGGCAACGTGAACCGGTAGTTTGGTTTTTGATGCCACGCGTTTATCAAGGCCACGCAGTAACGCGCCACCACCGGTTAAGTAAATACCGGTTTGGTAAATATCAGCTGAAAGCTCCGGCGGGGTAATTTCCAGCGCTTTTAATATCGCTTCTTCTATTTTAGAGATAGATTTATCTAAACAATGCGCGATCTCGGTATAGGATACCATGATCTGCTTTGGTACACCGGTCATTAAGTCACGACCCTGTACGGCAAAATCAGCCGGTGGATCTGCCAGCTCTGGCAAAGCCGCGCCAACTTCAATTTTGATCTTTTCAGCAGTACGATCACCGATCATGATGTTGTGCTGGCGACGGATATATTGTACAATATCAGAGTCGAAGTTATCGCCCGCAACACGGATAGACTGGTCGCACACGATACCCGATAACGCGATAACCGCGATCTCGGTAGTACCACCACCAATATCAATGATCATGTTGCCCATAGGCTCTTCCACATCAATACCAATACCTACCGCGGCAGCCATTGGCTCATGTATCAGATAAACCTCTTTAGCGCCTGCAATTTCGGCGCTATCACGTACGGCACGTTTCTCCACCTCGGTAATACCTGAAGGGATACAGATCACCATACGCAGCGATGGGAAAAACCAACCCTTACCCGGGTTGATCATTTTTATCATACCGCGGATCATGTGCTCGGCAGCGTTAAAATCGGCAATTACACCATCTTTAAGCGGGCGCACGGTACGGATATTATCGTGCGTTTTACCTTCCATTTGCATGGCCTGGCGCCCTATGGCAATAACTTTGTTTGTTGTACGATCAAAAGCGACTATCGATGGTTCATCGACAACTACTTTATCGTTATGTATGATGAGGGTATTTGCGGTACCTAAGTCAATGGCAATTTCTTGCGTAAAAAAATTAAATAAACCCATTTGTAGTTTGCTTCAAATAA
>JAMFSA010000216.1 GCA_026225055.1 Mucilaginibacter xinganensis
ACTTTTGCCCTACGAGCTACTTGCGACCCCCATACAAACTGTATACGTTTCGTTTGTACTGGACCGGTGGTCCATCATGTTGATGGACCACTTTCTGATTCGCTCTCTACGCGAACCTTCACGTGCTTCTCATGCACCCGTTTACGTGAATACTTCCACGTAAACCCGTCTACGTAAAGTCATGTATGTTAAGCGGGGCGCGCTTGACCATGTTGGGAACTACCCACATCTATATAGTTGGGCTGCCGCCCACTTTGAATCGACACTTCTTTCGCATTCACTTTCATTCATTTTGCATTCGCATTCCTTCGGTAATCCATTCGAACGCTATTCGGTGGATTTATGGAGCTCGGCCATAGTTGTGTACGCTTTGTACCATCGGGATGTACGCGGTTGTATGCTCGATTTATTTGGGTTTATTATAAGAGATTTGATCTTGGTTGGATACCAAGGCTGTTGGAAAGGTTCGCGGGGGCGAAGGTGGTCGGCGCGGCGAGGGTAGCGTCGAGTCGATTGTGTGTAGGTGCAGCGGGAGGCGGTGCAATGGAGTGTGTTGTTTTACTGAGATTTGATGAGAAGGTTTGTTTGAAGATGCCGTGGCGGTTCTTCTGGGTAGGGCCGGAGGCCGATGTGGTGGAGGCCGAGTTTGTTGTGCATGTCGGCCATTTTGGACGGAAGCCGGACTGGACGGGGACGAGGGAGGAGTTGAAGGATTGTTTGGACTTTGACCGGCAGCGGTTAAGGCTGTGGATGGATGGGTGTGGGACGAAGTTTGGCGAGCCGGTGGAGGACGGGTTGACTGGACCATTGTTGGAGAAGACGAGGCGGAGGGTGCAGAGGTTGAAGGCTTACGAGAGGAGCATTTTAAAACGTGGCGGGTTTGTTCGTGGTGAGGTGTACGGTTTGCCGGGGGTGCTTTGTTGTGCGGAGCGCCGAGCAGATGATGTCTGAATTGATTGAGTCGATTGAGTTGATTGAATTTGAAAAAATGGGGAGTGACGGTGGAAGTTGGAGAAGGGAGTTAAGAAGTTTGGGTAGCAAAGTGTGATGCTTATTCAGTGAGGAGGTGAGGGTATAAAGGTTGGAATTCGGTAAGCGAAGGCGGGCATGTGGAAGGAAAAAAGAAGTAAATGATTTTTGGACGGCGTAAAAGGAGGCAGAAAGGATAGGAAAGTTAGGAGTAGATGGAGGGGATGTGTGGCTACACGGTGATATGAGAAGCTAATAGAAGTTCGGAGATATAAGTAATGGTGTGTGTAGAAGTAGTATTTAATGAACAAAGGTGAATATGGTTAAAAGGTCTGAAAAAAAAAGTGAGTATGAGTTGGTAAAAAAAAAGGATTTGAGATATATATCTTCAAGAATCGGAAATAATTCGAGAAGCATGAGAATGTGGAATGCTAGGGGACCCAACGAAGTTGGGGGGCGGTACTCGCCCATTGAAGAGGGAGCGCAGCGACCGTCACGGGGGAGGAAGGAGGTAGCCTGACATTTGAGGAGGGAAGGATGAAAGACGACGGGCGAGCG
>JAMFSA010000025.1 GCA_026225055.1 Mucilaginibacter xinganensis
TAAGGTGGGACAGACAGAGGACGGGCGAGTGAGCGAGCGCGGACGGGAAGCGAGCCAATTACAGAAGTGGGACATCAACTACATTATATTTTCCTTGTAGTTGATGTCCCAGTTACTTTTGCCCTACGAGCTACTTGCGACCCCCATACAAACTGTATACGTTTGGTTTGTACTGGACCGGTGGTCCATCACGGTGGTGGACCACGGCGCTGCTTTCCCAGGTGGCGCCTTTGCGTGGGATTGTTCCCATGCTGCTTTATTTCTTTGAAGCCCTGATTGGATCCTGGGGATCCTTTTTGCTTTCTATTGCGATCTTATTGGGTACCACGTGTGGGTGGTCCTTCTGGGAGGAGCCCTTTTGATTGGATCTCAGATTGACTTACGTGGGCGTGAAGGCTTTACGTAGGCGGGAGGGGTTACGTGTACGGGTGCATGAGGCTAGGCGGATGGGACTCTACATAAGGTGGGCGGCGCCCACCTTTTCATTTTCAAGTTTACTTGGGATTCATTTGGTATGTGGTTTGGAGAGTTGGAATGAAATGGAGGAGATGAGGAACTAATAGGAATGTGTTTGGTAGGGAAAGGATGGAAGAAAACGAAGACTTGGGGTCGAGAGAGATATGGTATGCAACGGGGGCGGTGCTTGATGAATTGATGAGGGAGCTGGGCGACGAGGTGAGCGAAGAGATTGAACCATTACGAGCAGTTATGGAGGCGATAACCGAATGGGCAGGAGCCCAGGAGAGGGTGAGGTTGTTGGAGAAGGAGGTGCGGACGTTTCGGTTGGGGCCGGATCGGAGTGGAGCGCGGGAGAGTCTGCGCGCGGTGGAGGTTTGGATTTTGGAGGATTCGAGTAGGAATACGGTAACGCAAGAGTTGGAGTGGACGGACAAGGACTGCGAGTTGTTTGGCAAGAAGTTGGAGGAAGTACAAGAGAGGTTTGTACTGGCAGCAGAAGCATTGGAGAATGCGGCGGATTTGTTGGAGTATGTGCGGCAGCAAGGGAAAGAAGAAGAGAGGAGAGTGGAGCAAGCTCGTGGTATTAGACGGTATTTGGTACCGAAGAAAAGAGGATGGAACGGGAGTAGAAGCTCAGGTAAGGCGGTAGCGGGAGAGGTCGGTAGGTTGACACAGTCGGGGGACTGGGTTGGAGACGGAGAGGTGGGGAGGTTACGAGAGGTGAGGGAGGAGCTATGTGTGGATGTGTGAGAGGTGGATGGACTGTCGTTCGTGCATACTTACAGTATATCGTGTGTGGGCACACTCACGACAGGCGTGGACGCTTTAGCCGCGCTTACGCGCTGGCACAGCTATGCGATTGTGAGCCGGGGGGGTGGAGAATGAGGATATACTTGGAGTAGAGGATGAGGGAAGAAGCTAGCAGTTGTTTGTATGTATAGACGTATTTAAATTAGTAATGGAAATTTAAAGTGAAAGTGGTTAAGTGTGTGAAAAAACAAAGGATTTGATATAGTTGCGTCTGAAAATGAGAATGAATTCGAGGAAGGATGAGAATGTGAAATGCTAGGGGACCCAGCGGAGCTGGGGGGCGGTACTCGCCCATAACAGAGGGAGCGCAGCGACCGTCGCAGAGAAGGGGGAAGGCAGCCTGGAATGTGAGGCGGGAAGAAGAGAAGACGACGGGCGAGCGTGAGCTCGCGGGGAGTCGGTTATTTAACCAATCACTGAGGTGGGACATCAACTACATTATATTTTCCTTGTAGTTGATGTCCCAGTTACTTTTGCCCTACGAGCTACTTGCGACCCCCATACAAACTGTATACGTTTGGTTTGTACTGGACCGGTGGTCCATCA
>JAMFSA010000217.1 GCA_026225055.1 Mucilaginibacter xinganensis
AGATAGGCCTTATTGGCGCTAACGGAACCGGCAAAACCACGTTGCTTAAAATGATTGTGGGTGAGTACAAACCTACATCGGGCACTATATCAATGGCTAAGGACCTGACCATGGGTTACCTGAACCAAGATCTGCTATCCTACTCATCAGATAAAACTATATTGCATGTGGCCATGGAAGCCTTTGAGCGCCAGAACCAATTGCATGATGAAATAGAAGTACTGCTTAAAAAGCTGGAAACAGATTATACTGAAGATCTGCTGCATAAGCTGAGCGACAAACAACATGAGTTTGAAGTGCTCGACGGTTATAGCATTGAATATAAAGCACACGAAATTTTAGCTGGTCTGGGTTTTAGCGATGCTGAAACACAGCGCAAACTCAGCACCTTTTCGGGTGGATGGCGTATGCGTGTGATGCTGGCTAAAATACTTTTACAGGCACCTGATATTTTATTGCTGGATGAGCCTACCAACCACCTGGACTTACCATCTATCCAATGGTTGGAAGATTACCTGAAGGCTTTTGATGGCGCGGTGATCATCGTATCGCACGATAGGTGGTTTTTGGATAAGGTAATTAACCGTACTGTTGAATCGCGCAAAGGAAAGCTGACCGTTTATGCCGGTAATTATTCTTTTTATTTAGAGGAAAAAGCACAACGTGAGGAAATTCAGCGTGGTGAGTTTAAAAATCAGCAATCAAAAATAAAACAAGAGGAGCGCCTGATCGAGCGTTTTCGTGCTAAGGCATCCAAGGCAAAAATGGCGCAATCGCGTATCAAGGCTTTGGATAAACTGGAGCGTGTGGATGATGTGGATGATGATAACCCATCGGTTAACTTCAGCTTCCGTTTCTCTAAACAATCGGGCAGGCACGTGGTAACTTTAGAGGATATCACCAAAAAATACCCGGCCATTGACATTTTAGACCATACCGAAGCCATTATTGAAAAAGGTGATAAAATTGCTTTGATCGGTGCCAATGGTAAAGGTAAATCAACCCTATTACGTATTGTTGCCAGTGCTGATAAGGATTTCACAGGTAAATTCGAAACCGGCCATAACGTTACCCAAACCTTCTTTGCGCAGCATCAGTTGGAATCACTTCACCTGGAAAGTCAAATTTTACAGGAACTACAAGCATTTGCGCCTAAACATAACGAAACTGAACTACGTTCGATATTAGGTTCGTTCTTATTTACCGGTGATGATGTTTTCAAAAAGATTAAAGTGCTTTCGGGTGGTGAGAAATCGCGCGTGGCTTTGGCTAAGGCTTTAACTGCCGATGCCAACTTCCTGATACTGGATGAGCCTACCAATCACCTTGATATTGCATCGGTGAACATATTAATACAAGCTTTAAAGCAGTTTGAAGGCACACTAATAGTAGTATCACACGATAGGTATTTCCTGGATAATGTGGCCAATAAAATATGGTTTATTGAGGACCAGAAAATAAAGATCTACCCGGGTACTTATGCCGAATACGATGAGTGGCAGGCTAAACGCAAGCTTGAACTAAAAGGCGCTCCAGCACCTAAGGTTGAAAAGAAAGAAGAAAAAAAGCCTGAGCCAGTTAAAGAGCAGAAACCACAATCGGAAAATAAATTTCAGCAGCTGAAAAAACTGAACCAGGATCTTTCAAAAATGGAAGAGCAAATGAGCGAGCTTGAACGTCAGGTAAAACAGTTTGAAGCTCAATTGGCAGATGAAAAGCTCTATAGCGATGCCCACAAATCCAAAGAAGTAACCCGGAATTACGAAGCAAAAAAACTGGAATTGGGTGCCGTACAACTCCGCTGGGAAGCTTTGGCTGAACAGATCATGGAACTGGAAGCGTAATAATACTTATATTGCCTGCATAAATCTCTGTGTCGCTTTGTGAAAACTTAGTGTCCTTTGTGGTTAATTATTCTACCACAAAGATCACTAAGATTCTCACAGAGACCACTAAGGCAAGTATTATTTTTCCATTATGAACAGGTACCTAAAAGTATTTTTGCTGCTGCTTATATCTGCAAAGGCATCCGCCCAAACCCCGCAATACGATAACAACGTTTTTAACCCGGCTATAAAAAGCATTCAGTTTTATAACACCAAAAAGAACCCATCATTTCCGCTCATTAAGCTAAACTCCGGCGAACAGGTTGAGCTTGAATTTGACGACCTGCGTGGCGGATCGCATTATTACTATTACACCCTTGAGCATTGCGATGGCGACTGGAACTCATCCAACCTATCACCTACCGAGTACCTGAAAAGCTTTAATGACGATAAGATCCTGGATTACAGCTACTCATCGGCCACCTTTCAAAAATACACCCATTACAGCATCAAATTCCCTAATGATAACATAGCGCCCAAAATATCGGGCAACTATATTTTAAAAGTTTATGAGGACGACGATCAAACCAAAATGATACTTACCCGTAAGTTTTATGTGATGAACGATCAAATATCGATCAGCGCTAACATTGTCCCTTCGGGCGATATCAGCAGCAGGCAAAGTAATCAGAAGATCAATTTCCAGCTCAATTATGGCGCGTTAAAAGTGCAGAATCCTAACACCGATATCCGCACCTGGGTAATGCAGAACGGGCGCGATGAAACCGGGCAGTTTACATCACAGGTACAATACATTCGTGGCACACAGCTCATCTATGAGGATTTAAACACCAATGATTTCCCCGGCAGGAATGAATTTCGCCACTTTGATTTCCGCAGCTTGAAATTAAACTCTGAAAACGTAGCACACATTTACAAGGATACCGCCAACACAGTGGTAATGCTAACTGATAAGAGCCGCAACAACCCCAATTATAGTTTTTTTTATGACAATGACGGCAAGTACTATATCCTTAACCAGGAAGGCTCCAACCCTACCTTAGATGCGGATTATGCGCACCTCTATTTCAGTTTCAATACAACCAAAACAGATGCTGATGGCTCATTATACTTAGTAGGTAAATTCAACGATTACAAGCTGGATGAGCACAGTAAAATGGATTATGATTCGAGGGGTAAATTCTACAGTCACCTTTTCCTGAAACAGGGCGTATATGATTACATATATATATGGGTTGATAACACCACAAAAAAACCAGATGATATTATTTTCGAGGGTTCCTATTTTGAAACGGAGAATAATTACCAGTTACTGGTTTATTACCATCCGCCTACAGCGAGATGGGAGGAATTGGTGGGGTATAGCACACTAAACAGCACAAAGAAGTAAGAACCGGGATTTAGGATTTGCCTAATGTTGCCAAGCAGGAACACTGCTTTATAACCAATCGTCATTGCTGTAAGAGGTACGAAGCAATCTCTACGTAAGCAGATCAACAAAGTCGGTTCGAAACTTTTCTATGTGCTCTGTATAGCATATAGATTGCTTCGTACCTCAATGACGTGCGGAGAATTTCACACAAAATGCGTGAAAACAAAAAAGCCGCCAGTGAAACACCGGCAGCTTAAATAATCTTAAAAATCTATAAAATCCGTTAAATCTTAGTTCTTATTCAAATTCGGCAGATCATTATTGCCTTTTAAATACTTTTCCAAGTAATAAAAGCTCAGTTCATTTATTAATAACCTGCTTTCGGTATTATAACCTGCCCCGTGCGCGCCTGGCGGATAAATACGTAGATCAGCATCTTTACCGGCATTGGTTAGGGCAGTTAACAATTGCATGGTGTTAGCAGAATGCACGTTATCATCACTCATGGAGTGGATCAGGAATAAATGATCCTGCAGCGCTGAAGCATGGGTCATGTCGGAACTGTTTTTGTAGCCCTCTGCATTATCCCCTGCTGTACCCATGTAACGTTCGGTGTAAATATCATCATACAAACGCCAGTCGGTAACCGGTGAATTGGCTATACCCACCTTAAACACGCCCGGGTGGGTAAGCAAAGTGTAGGTAGTGCTGTAACCACCGTAGCTGCCACCCATAATAGCCATATTTTTGCCATCTACATAAGGTAAAGTAGCCATATATTTTGCGGTGGCTACAAAGTCATAGCTTTCATATTTACCCAATTGTTTGTATACAATTTTCATAAAGGCGCTGCCATAATTGGCATTGCCACGGTTGTTTACATTCACTACAATATAGCCATTCTGCGCAAGCCATTGTTCTGATGTAGCATCAGAGAATTTATTAAATACGCCATGAGATTCCGGGCCGCCATAAATAGATAATACAACCGGGTATTTTTTAGTTGGATCAAAATTAAACGGCTTTATCATGGAGCCATCTAACTCGGTACCATCTTCTGCTTTAAAGTGGAAAAGCTCAACCGGTGAGTAAGCATGTGTATCTAAAAAGTCGCTTACACCTTTGTTAGCTTCCAGTAATTGCAGGGTTTTGCCTTTGTCATTACACAAAGCAATTTGCGTTGGCGTAGTAGTATTGCTGTACTTATCTATATAATACTTTGTATTTGGCGACATATCAATATCATGAAACCCTGGTACCGGGTTCAGTCTTTTCTTATCGCCGCCATCGTATTTTATAGAGTAGAACTGCTGCTCAAGCGGTGATGCTTCTGCCGACAAATAATAGATAGTTTTATTAGCAGGGTTGATACCGCTAACTTTTATCATATCCCAGTTGCCTTTGGTTACCTGGTTGATCAGTTTGCCATCGTAATTGTAACGGTAAATGTGATAGAAGCCCGAACGATCAGACACCCAGAAAAACTCTTTTGTTTTCTCGGGGAAATACAGCATATCATTTACATTGGTGTAAAAGTTGGAGATTGCCACCCATGTTGAGTTCTTTTCTTCCAATACCACGCGGTGCTCGCCTGTTTTTACGTTGAAGAAATACAGTTTCATATCGTTTTGCGCACGGTTTAAAGTAACCATTGCCAAAACATCGGGATCACTTGTCCAATAGATACGCGGGATATAAAAATCGCCTGTTTCATCCGGCGAGAGCCAAATTTTTTTGCCTGAGTTTACATCAATAACACCTATCCTTACCTTCGGGTTCGGATCGCCTACCTGTGGTATGGCTATGTGCAGGATATTCGGATGCTGACCTTCGAAGTTGGTCATCTGGAAATCGGGCACCTTGCTATCATCAAACTGCCAAAAGGCCATATATTTATTGTCGGGCGACCAGTTCCAGGCCTGGCTTACTTCCAGTTCTTCTTCATAAACCCAATCACCATGACCGTTAAAAACCCCGTTTTCGCTGGTGCTGTCGTGGGTTAGTTGCTGTTCCTGGCCATTTGCGAAACTGTAAACAAACATATTGCCATCGCGTTCGATCCCAACCTTGGTACCATCGGGCGATAACTCTGCAGAGCGCGCATTTTTAGCAGCTACTTTCAACTCTTTATTAGCCAGATCATAGATATAATAGTCTGACACACCTGACCGGCGGTAGATCTTCCTGAAATTGGTTTTAAAAACAAGATGCTGTGCATCTTTAGACCATTGGAAAGATTCATATTTAAAAGCTGCGGTGTCACCCGGAAGGGTCATGCCCTTACTTATGAAAACATTCTGTTCTTTTAATGTTGCGGGATCTTTAATATTGATGGAATCACCGGCTATAAAGGAGTATTGATTACCACCATTTATCCAGTTAACACTGCGTGGGCCCGATTTGCCTTTTAATTTGCGCCCTGCTGCCGAAGCATCAGCCAAACTGCTGTAAGTTGTTTTGTTTTGCGCTATTGATTGATGAGGCCATAGCATGCCCGAAACGCAAAGGCACATGAAAGCGCCCTGCCAGAACTTTTTATTCATAATGAGGAGTTAAAACGTTGCTAAACTAACAGAATTTCCCTATATGAACAACATATAACCAAATTGTTATACTTAATTTTTTCAGCTTTAAATGTATATTTACAGCTAAAATAACCGACCAATGCAAGGAAAAAGTCCGCAGGAATCATATACGATAATGAATGAGCTGGTATTACCCAATGATACCAATACGCTGAATAACCTGATGGGTGGTCGCTTATTACATTGGATGGATATTGCAGCAGCTATATCGGGCCAGAAACATTGCAACCGTATAGTGGTAACCGCTTCGGTTGATAATGTATCCTTCAAAAATCCTATTAAACTGGGCGATGTGATCAGCATTGAGGCAAAGGTTACACGGGCATTTAACACTTCTGTTGAGATCAGGATGGATGTATGGGCGCAGAATATCCCATCGGGCACACGTGTAAAAAGTAACGAGGCTTATTACACGTTTGTAGCGCTTGATTCAAACGGCAATACTGTATCAGTACCTGAACTGATACCCGGAACAGACGAAGAAATAGCTTTGTATGATGGCGCCCTTCGCCGCAGGCAGTTGCGCCTGATATTAAGCGGCAAAATGAAACCCGATGATGCTACGGAACTAAAGGCCTTATTTTTCGCTGCACAACAATAGCATAGTTTTATGGCCGCCAAGAAAGCACTCCCCTCGCCTATCACCATACTTTTTATAGTAATTGTTATAGCGGCTATAGCAACATGGCTTTTACCTGCGGGCGAGTACAATTCGCTTGCTTATAGTAATAACTCTTTTACCGTGTCGACTGCTGGCGGAGATAAAATACTGCCCGCCACCCAACATACACTGGATAGCCTTAAAATATTGATCACACTTGATAAATTTAAAAGCGGCGACATATTTAAACCCGTTGCCATACCCGGCACTTACCATAAAATTAAAAGCAATAAACAAGGCTTTGCAGATATAATAGAAGCGCCCGTGAAGGGTTTGTATGATTCCAGCGATATTATCTTCTTCCTGCTTTTTATAGGTGGCTTTATAGCTGTTTTACAGGAGACGGGAGCATTAGAGCAAGGTGTTGCCGCGTTGTCCTATCGCATGAAAGGCCAGGAAGCATGGCTTATAATCATTATTACTTTCTTTTTCACCTTCTGCGGCGCAGCCGAGGGTATGGCTGAGGAAGGGCTTGCTTTCTACCCCATATTGGTACCGCTTTATTTAGCTGCGGGCTATGACCTGCTGGTGCCACTGGCGGTAATATTTGCCGGTACCAATACTGGCAACATGGCATCGTTCAGTAATCCATTCTCTACAGTTATCGCCTCCAACGCGGCAGGCATCAGCTGGACGGATGGCTTTACAGAGCGCGTACTTTTCTTTGCAATAACTACAGCTATTACCATCTGGTATATTGTACGTTACGCCCAAAAGGTAAAAAAGAACCCGGCTGCCTCGCTTGTTTACAGGTTTGATGGCGCTGTTACCTCACCATTTGCAGCTCTTGAACATATAAAGGGCGCAAAAGTAAAACTGGGAGCAAAAAATGGCTTACAGATCTTTATTTTCCTCGCAGCTATCGGCCTGATGATAGGTGGATTTATTGCGGGCTGGTCGATGACAGCGGTAACAGCTTTATTTGCAGTCGCGGCGGTACTAATGGCTGTTATAGGCCGGATAAAGGAAAAGGTATTTATTGAAAAGTTTGTTGATGGTGCCAGATCGTTATTGTCAGTAGTACTAATAGTTGGCGTGGCCCGTGGCGTTACCTTTATTTTAAACGATGGCCATATCAGCGGTACATTGTTGTATTACTCGGCTATGCTGGTAGGTAAAATGCCCGGGGTTGCCTTTATATTAATGATGCTGGTGCTGTATATGGTATTTACGCTGTTCATTTCCTCATCATCGGGAATGGCGGTACTCACGATGCCTATATTCGGCTCGCTGGCGGTAATAATTGGCGTGCCGGGTAAAGAGATCGTTAATGCCTATCTCTTCGGTATGGGTATTATGGGGCTGGTCACACCAACAGGTATCATGCTGCCATCGCTGGATATTGCCCATGTAAGCGTTAAGGCCTGGCTGCGCTTTGCCTATCCGCTAATGATCATATTGCTTATTGTTTCTGCGATATTTTTAGTGGTCGGGGTGTTGTAGTGGTTTTTTGATAACATCACCAACAAAGAGCGGAGAGTTATATTGTACATAGAATAATTTAATATGACCAAACCTTACAAAGTTTTAACAATAATTGCTGTGGCATTTTTAGTCCTGACAGCATTACATTTTGGCATCAAACATTTAAGTGATTCCATTCACCAAAAAGTTATTTCACATAAAAAAATGTATTGCTATGAAACTTATCACGAAGGCTATGTGAATCCCATCATGTTTGTAAGAGATGAGTCATTATGTGATTCATTGAAGCAGTTTTATCAAAAAATGGAGAAAGGAAATTTGAGGCCCTATTTCAATTTTCAACCCTTTATGGTCCCTTTAGATACCTGCGTTTATGTTTTGAATTATAGTAAAGATTCAAGTATAGCAAAAATTGCTTTCTTTTATCAATATAAGGGTCGGCATTTATCTGCAACAGGATATGTATATGCGCATACTTTACATGAAAAGAGAAAGTATAATGCCATACATTAAATATTTCTCTTTAATGTATGCTGTGTAGTCAGGTTTATGGGGGTTTAAAAAACTTCAATATTTAACAAATAATAACATTTCGGCACTCCTATTTCCTTTGCTAAATTCATTACATTTACCTAAACCTAAATGAATTATGAAAAGATACCTGCTGCTTTTCGCGATGCTTTCATTGCCTTTTATTTCACATGCCGGTGTTAAGAATATAATGCCTGCCGACACCACATTACATGTCGCTGCGCCGCATGATACCTTGCGGGATGGTTCATCCTACGAAAAAGCGATCATTATTGAAGCTACTACTGACTTTCAGGGTGTAAAGGATGAGTATGCCTGGCTAAGAAAAAATTATCCGGGCAGCAAAACCACCAAACAGGCGTTAATGATGCACGATAAAAAATCTTTTGATGTGTTGAGTGTGGTTACTGCCGATGGTAAGGCGATAGAGGTGTATTTTGATATCAGTAAATCGTTTGGGAAGATGTGATTATAAAAATCATGTCATTACGAGGAGGAACGACGAAGCAACCTCTTCGCGTTCAATATGCAAGCGACGAGGTTGCCGCGCTATCGCTCGCAATGACATGTGGAGTTATAATGACAGGTAAGAGTTACGCCATCTCCTCTTTCAATATCGCCAATGTATTCCCATTCTCCACATTCCCAAAGAAGGAAACTCCTCCCGCGCCATTTTTAAGTGCGTATTGGATACCCTGGCGAATCTCATCATCGCTTTTAAAATCGGATAAATATAAGCCTGCATACAGCGGGAACTTGCCTGCTAAAAAGTGGGTGCCTTCCTTAACTGCATCGCCTATCCAGCTTACCTTCTCTTTATAAAAACCGTGATATATCATAGGGCAAACACCGTCGAGGTTCCAGTTTGTCCAATCCTGCCTTACGTTGCGGCGGGCAACTTCGGGGGTTGGGAAAACGGCCGCGGTTATTTTTTTCTTTTTGCCATGGGCGATATCACAAAGGCTATTTACCACCCGGTTGATATTACCATACCTGAACAAGCGCCACGAAAGGCTGGCCGACGGATATTGCAGCGAGGTTACATCAGTACCATACTGATCTTTAAAATGGCTCTGGCAAACATCGCAATAGCAGAAATCATAGGCAGGCAGTTCCGTGGTTTGGTCGAGATTATAATGCTCCCAAAGGTTTACCGGCAAAATCACATCGCAATAGCGCACATAATCCAAATGAATACCGTCTACATAATCCTTATTTAATATATCAGTTACTTGCTGCTCTAAATATTGCTGCACCTCGGGGCGCGATGGGCATAGCCAGCGGTAATAGTTAACATAAGGCGGATGATCGGCACATGATTCGCCATTCCTGTTCTTGCTGTACCATTCCGGGTGAACGGTTACCAGCTCGGCACGGTTAAAGGTCCACATCCAGCGGTGAGCTTCCAGGCCCTGCGCCTTGGCCGCACGGAAATGTTTTTCGCTGTCAGCCTCAAAAAAAACAGCATGGATCCCCGCTTCCTTAAAAGCGGCATAACGCTTGTTAAGCATCTCCGGCGTATCTTTTGGATCGGGACCTATCCATACCCAATTTTTCATTTTCTGCTTTTTGGGCGATGCCAGGTTTACAGCAGCATTAGTTGTTAACGATAGTTGGGTAGCTACCCCGGCCAGCAGACCGGTCTTTATAAATTCACGCTTATTCATCTGATTTGTAATTTATTGCCTGTATAAGTCCTTCCTGGTTAATTGTCCAGGTTATTTTATCCTTTTCATCGGTAATTAAGCCCATAAACTGGTGTTTGGTAGCTTCCAGTTGCAACGTATTGGGCTTATCATTTACCTTTACCTTATCGGCTATGCCAAATTTATCGAGCGATAAAGCATATTCGCCATGCTGCCTGAACCATTCTCTTTGGCGGTAATAAATGAGCCATAAATAACGCTTTTGCTGCTCGGCATAGGGCATGGTAAAGGTAACACTGTCATTGCCTTTCGTAAATAACAAATATCCCCAACGTTCGGGCATATGCATATCAATAAGCCCCTGAGGCGACCATACCCAATTATGCTCCGGTTTGTTATTACCCTTGCTATCCGTATCCTCTACATATTTACCGCTTATGGCTTTGGTATCCCATTCCACCCGCGAAAAATTGATGCGCCATAAGGTTCCGTCCTGTGGCGGGCGTGGCTGCCAGCCCACACTCAACGACCTGAGCGGTATAGCCATTTCCACAGTCCAGCCTTTGTCCGTATCAGATGGATCATTCACCGTACCCTGTACCTTAACTGCCGTACGCAAGCCTGTTGCATCCCAGCTCACCATGGGGTTACCGCTAACCTTGTAGGGTTTATTCAAAAACAGATCGAACATGGTATTTATGGCATTGATCTCCAATTCGAAATACTGATGAGTAGTATTATTAGGGTTGATAAATACCTCAAAATCATTATCCCGAAAAACAATATCGTCATGATGTGTTTGATATGCCCACAGTTGCGGTTCCTGCACTTTTGCAGCTATGTAAAGGCAAGTATCATCCCAAAGCATTTTCACCTGAGTTTTCAAGGATGGTTTAGGTTTCAGATCACCTTCAATATCCTGAAACTCATTCGTCCATGCTGCCTTTTGCCAAACCGCGTCATTAATATCACCATCAATTACCGGTGGCGCATCCACGTGATGGATAACGTAATGATCGGGCACGGTAAAAAGATTCTCCAATCCTTTAAATGGCGATTGAGCCATTGCTCCGCTTGCAGCACAAAAAATTGATCCTGTTATTAAGATACCTGTATAAAAGGTTTGTTTAAACCTGTATTTATTAGCCATTGCGTTAAATTAGTATTTTTTACACAATTTAGCAGGAAGATACAAATATGTAGTACTTATTTAGGGTGATATGGAGTTAGCTACCCAATTCAATAATGCGGTCGAATTCCTCTCGTTTAAGCCCCATTACCGACAAACGGCCCTGCCTTACAAGCCCGATATCTTTTAACTGCTCATCAGCTTTTATTTGCTCCAACGTTACGGGATTTTTTAAAGTTTCAACCGGTTCAAGGTCAACTACTACCCAGTTTGGGTCTTGGGTGGTTGGATCCTGGTAAAATTCTTTGGCTACTTTGGCTATACCAACTATTTCCTTGCCCTCGTTACTGTGATAAAATAACACAAGGTCGCCTTGTTTCATTTCTTTTAGGTTATTGCGCGCCTGGTAGTTACGCACACCATCCCAAAAGGTACGACCATCCTGGTTAAACTTTTGCCAGCTATATTTTACGGGTTCAGATTTTACAAGCCAATAATTCATTTGTATCAGTATTAAATTGAAGTAAAGATGTTAAAAAGAGATGATAGTTTATAGATGAATTTGTTTAGATGCAATCTACAGGCATAGTGGTTCGAAGTCAGGAGACTTCGGACAGCGGCAGAGACTTCGAACAGCCGCCACTTGCATAGTTATTTAAAAACTGTTTTAATTACTGATCGACTCTCTCTTAAATCTTCGTTTATATTTTCGGGCGTATAATGATAATGATTGTTCATTTGAGTCACGATCTCCATTAGCTATCAACGATTTTTCCTGTATAGTGGTGCTGATAAGTATCCCCGCCGATAGTAATACTATATTTTTAATAATGTACTGGCCCAGCAAAGTTGGTGCAAATAGATTTGCTGTCCACGTTTCATCGGGGAAAAAGAATAGCGGCAACGCGGTGCCTGCCATCTGAAAATAAAGCAGCACCAGTATAACGCTCAACCTGCGTTTAAATATCAAGCCTAATCCGATAATACATTCCAAACAAGCCAGTATTGGAAGTGAGACTGCAGGTTTGACGTAGCCGAAGCTTAATTTCAAAACGGTTTTACCAGCTATGGCCTCAGCGGCGCTTAAGCCAGGAAAGAACTTAAGCATCCCAAACCAAAAGAATATAATTCCGAGCGATACCCTTAAAATATTCATGCCATTCCTGGCTTTCCATTCAATAATAGTGGTATTAGCGGTTGCTATGCGTTTAACTGATCTGCGTATCATTTAGATGCGGCCATCATGGTTAAACTTTTGCACACTGTATTTTATGGATTCACTTTTAATACGCCGATAGTTCATCTGTAGAAGTATTATGAGAAGTAAAGATGTTAAAAAGAGATGATACTGTAAAGGTAAATTTGTGTAGACACAGTCTACGTGCATAATAGTTCAAAGTCAGGAGACTTCGAACAGCGCAGGACAGCGGCATACTATTTCGCTTCTTACCGTTTTTTTTAAAGACAGGGCAGTGAATATTTTAGATATTTGCCCGAAATGAAATCACTTTTCGCAATCTTATTATTCTTTTTATCTGCCATTAACGCATTCGCTCAAAAAACCACTAAAGACAGCACAGATGATAAAGAGGGCATAGCGGTTGTTGAAATTGGCGGAGCTTCGTCCACAGATTTAAAAAGCAATAAATCAGGTTTGGGTTACAACATTTCTGTCGAAACCACACCAATAGAAAACTGGCTGGAAATTGAATTAGGTATCTCCCCCACTTATGCAGCGCATTCTAAGGAAACCGATATAGATTTTCTGTTTAAAAAACCCTGGACCTTTTCTTCTGAATTAGAGTTTATGATTGGTATTGGCCCGGATTGGTCTCATGCAACCAGTTATGGTGTAGCAACCAATTCATGGAGTGGTGAACTGGCACTGGATTTTATGTATTGGCCCTTTAAAAAGCATCAGTTCGGTTTTTACGCCGAACCAGCTTATGATTATGGTCTTGAAAAAGGACATGAGCAATCGGTTGATATGAGTGCCGGTTTAATCATTAATATTCCATAAAAGCATAAACAAACTAATTTATGTAGATGCAATCTACAGGCATATTAATACGAAGTCTGGAGACTTCGTACAGCGCGGAAAAATAATTGTTAATGATAGTTTGCTTTGAACATTCTATATTTAGCCATCTAAACAACATATGTCACAATATAAAAATACACCTGCTGGCTTTGTAACATTCAAAAAACGCGTACTTTTAAGAACAATCCCCTTAATATTAATCAGTATTGTAGCCGGATTAAGCATTGCATTTTTCTCCGAAAAAAGTCAACCTACTGACCTACTCACCTGGATAATTATAATACTATTTGTAGTGGCTGTAATGACATATGCAGTTATAAAAAGTATTAAAACACAAAAAGAAGCCTATAATAGCTATAGCCTAACCTTAGGAATCGATTTTTTATCGCGCCAGCAAAATAACCTCCCTACAATTACTTTATTCTTTAATGAGATAACACAAATAACTGAAGATAAATTCGGGAACTTATTGGTTAAAGGACAGAAATCCGATCACACAATAGCCATACCGGAATTTATCGAAGATCATAATAAAATAAGAAGTATTCTTCAATCATTGCAACCCATTACAAAGCAGAGCACTAAAAAAATTCTCCAAAAACACCCTTTCATACTTGCTATGTTATCGCTTGGTTGTATGGCGATAGTTTATCTTAGCCATAATAAAATATTAGTTGCTGTTTGTGGTTTGGGTCTTATTACTTTTATGAGCTGGAGCTTTTTTAAGATCAGGGCATCAAAACAAATACCAGACAACGTTAAAAGTAAAGCTTGGTTAGTCGTATTGGTCGTCGCCTCTGTAATTGCTGTAGTTTATTATAAAGTTTGGGGTAGCTAAATGCCTCAATGCAATATCTTAAACATCAACTCTTTCATCAAGGCACCATCGTCAGCAGTTGATTCAACTCCTTTGCTTTTCAGGTCGTACTCGCGCAGGTAAGCGATGATCTCCATGGTTTTGCCGTAGTTGTAACTGCGCGCCGCCATTTCATAATCCTTTACAAAATATGGGTTTACGCCCAGCTCACGGGCAAGGTTTTGCTGCGATTTATCCTTTACGTAATGATACGCCAACACCTTGCTGAAATAGTTATTAAGGTTGCCCAGCATCAGCACTATAGGGTTGGATTTGGGATTAGCTTCAAAATAATTGATGATGCGGTTTACTTTTAACACATCCTTTTTACCAAGCGCGGTTTGCAACTCAAACACATTGTATTCCTTGCTTATGCCGATGTTATTATGGATCAGATCGAGCGTGATCTCCTGCCCGGGCGCTACATTCAGCATCAGCTTTTCCAGCTCATTGGCAATTTTTGAAAGGTCGTTACCCAAATATTCCGACAGCATCAACGTAGCCTGTTGGCTTGCTTTATAGCCCTTATCGCTTATAAAGTTCTCTATCCAGCCGGGGATCTTACTATCATACAATGGCGCTGATTCATATACCAGGCCATGTTTTTCAATTGCCTTGTACGTTTTTTTGCGCTTATCAAACTTGCCATACTTATAGCAAAACACCAGTATAGTGCTTGGCAGCGGATTTTCAAGGTAGTTTAGTAAGGGATTGATGCTTTTTTTATCGTCGTCATCCTTGCCCCATTTCATTTCCTGTGCTTCTTTTACCAGTACCACCTGGTAGTCGGCCATCATGGGGTAACGCTTGGCGGCATTTAGTACCGTCATTACATCGGTATCCTTACCATATAGTACCGTTTGGTTAAAGCCTTTCTCTGCTTCCGACAAAAGTTTATGCTCTACATAACTGCCTACCAGGTCGATATAATAAGGTTCTTCGCCGTGCAACAGGTACACGGGTTTGTATTTACGGTTTTTAAGATCTTTTAGTATATCCTCAGCAGCCATTGAAAGTCAAAAATCAAAAGTAAAAATTCAAAAGCATTAGCGGGTGCTAATTCAAAAGTAAAAATTCAAAAGTCAAAAAAATCACATCAATGATCCTGACAAATGCCAATAACCATTTTTGAATTTTTACTTTTGAATTTTTACTTAATTACATGGATCAGTTACAACCGCTCGACCTTCCACCCTATCCTTTTAAAATAAGCGATAAAGATGGTGTGCTGACTATGTTTGACGAGATCCGAAAAAAGCACATCATCATCACTCCCGAAGAATGGGTGCGCCAGCATTTTGTACAATACCTCATCAACCAAAAAAATTATCCAAAAACACTGATTAAACTTGAAGGCGGCCTTAAACTGCATGGCATGGCTAAACGTACCGATATAGTTGTGTTTAATCCTAACGGAGAAAAGATATTAATGGTGGAATGCAAAGCGCCGTCGGTAAGTATCAACCAAAAGGTGTTCGACCAGATAGCGCGATATAATATGACGCATAAGGTAGCCCTGTTAGCCGTGAGCAATGGACTACAACACTATTATTGTACTATTGATTTTGACGCGAAACAATATAGATTTATAGAACACCTACCCGATTACCGGGAAATTAACCCTGCTTAAACAGCAGCGGCAAGGCTATTAATTTTCTCGAGCAGTTCATCAGGTTTAAAGGGTTTCGATACGTAATCATTCATGCCGGAGTTAAAAACCCGTTCACGTATATCAAACAAAGCCGACGCGGTAAGCGCAATAATTGGGATATTTGCCTTTTTAGGGTCGTGCATTTTTCTTATCTCAATGGCGGCATCAAAACCGTTCAATACCGGCATTTGCAGGTCCATCAGTATAATATCAAAATCGCTGCCTTGCACCAGTTCAACCGCGCGTTCTCCATTCTCAGCAATAGTTGGCTCCATGTTCCATTTGGAAAAAAGCTTTTTCATCAGCATCACATTTACCAAATTGTCTTCAGCTATTAACACGCGCAAACTGTGTAAAGTATCATTATTTTGAAGCTGTGCCTGTTCATCTACATCGCATTGCTTTGCATTTCCTACAGATACCGGAATTTCCATATTAAACGAAAATTCCGAGCCTTCATCAACCTTGCTGGATACGTTAATTTTTAAACCCTGCAACTCCAGCAGTCGTTTTATAATAGCCAGACCCAAACCCGTGCCGCCATACTGGCGAGTTGTGCTGGATTCCTGTGCAAAAGGTTCAAATATGGCATCAAGACTTTCCTTATTTATACCTATACCGGTATCCTTAACCATAAAATTCACGGTAAGGGCATTCTGTTTCTCTTCAACACAAGTAACCTTTACCCATACATTGCCGGTGGATGTAAATTTGATGGCATTATTTACCAAATTATATATAACCTGTGCCAAACGCGTAGGGTCGCCGAAAACGATCTTATCTTTTAAGGCACTGTCAATATCCAGCTTAAATAGTAATCCCTTTTCTTCAGCTTTTAACTTTTGCGCGCCGCAAATGCTGTACAACAGCTCGGCTAGATTAAAGTTAACCTGGTCAAATACCACTTTGCCCGCTTCTATCTTATCATAGTCGAGCACATCATTTACAATGCTCAGCAAGTTGGTGCCTGAATATTTTAATATTTCGAGGTTTTCTTTCTGATCATTTCTCGGGCTGTTCATCAACAGCAGGTTGGTCATCCCTATGATAGCATTCAGCGGCGTACGGATCTCGTGCGACATGGTTGACAAGAACTCCGATTTTGCCTGTGACGATTTCTCAGCTTTTTTAATAGCCATTTCAAGTTCGGCATTTAACTCGCGCTGTGCCTGGGTGGTTCTGTTCAGCTCCTTTATATTGTTATAAAAAGCTGTGTAAAAATGGCTGTGCATATAAAGCAACAGCACAAAGTTGGCTACAATAGTAATTATAACTGTCGATTCGTTTACAATTTCAGGCTGAATGCCAATATGGTAAGGCATATTATGCCTGATAGCCAGGAAAACCAATATGGCCATTATATTTACTACGGAATACATTGCCCCGAAGGCACGCCCAAGCATATAAAACCCAAAGATGATGACCAGTATCACTATCTGAACGGTGATGATGTTAACATCCTGCAGTGTGATGTAGATATTACCTAAATTGAGAAGCGTTGCCTGTATAAGCAATGCGTGGGCTATAAATTTCCATTTAGGCTTGTAAGTAAGCAGCTTAAAGAAAACACCACACGATACCAGCAGCGTTACGATCATAGCGGTATGCATTGGCGTACGCTGAAAGTAAAGACTGCTTAAAAGAGCGGCAAGAGCTACAAATACTATCCCTAAACCATAATATAACAATCGGATACGAGCCTGGTCAAGTACCGACTGGTCATCTGAAAGTATATTATTGAGTGAGACATTAAAAAAATCCGGCTTTCTCCTCATGCCATTCTAAAAACAAGATTGATAATAAAGGGCGGAATCTTCCACCCTATATTACCATTAATGCAATTAGTAAGCCAAAGCCGACAAGCTTTCTTCCAGAAGCTTTAACTTGGCTTCGGCATCGTTCTTTTTCTTTAACTCAACCTCAATTATTTCGGGTTTAGCATTGTTCATAAACCGCTCATTACTAAGTTTGGCATTAACAGATTTTAAAAAGCCGTCGAGGTATTCTTTTTCCTTCAATAAACGGGCACGTTCAGCCACCGGATCCACGCTTTCATTTAGCGGGATGTAAAATTCATCCGTGTGTACCATGAAGCTGATAGCGCCGCTTATTTTTTCATCGAGAATGCTTAATTCGCTTATATTCGCCAGCTTTGCAATGATGGGTTCATAGGTTTTATAATTAAGCGCCGAACCCGATTTTAACGACAGCCCCAATATTTCTTTTGGCGAAATTTGTTTACTGTTTCTAATATTTCTTATTTGCGCAATTACTTGTTTTACGCTTTCAGTTTCAGTAAGTAACTGGGTATTAGTTTCCCCATTGTTAGGCAATTGCGCAACAATACAGCAATCCAGCTCGCTTCTTTCCCCAAATAGCTCATCATGCCAAAGCTCTTCGGTAATAAAAGGCATGAAAGGGTGAAGGATTTTCAGTATATTTTCAAAGAAAGAAATTGTTTTCTGATAGGTTTCATTATCTATCGGATGCTGATAAACCGGCTTGATCATTTCAAGGTACCATGCGCAGAAATCGTCCCACACCAGCTTGTAAGTTGCCATTAAAGCTTCCGATAAACGGTATTGTTTAAAGTCGTCCTCAATCTCAACCAAGGCCTGGTTAAAGCGGCTATCAAACCATTCAATAGCTATTTTATTGGGGTTTGGCAGGCTGTTATCAACCTCCCAGCCTTTAATTAATTTAAAGGCGTTCCATATCTTATTGGCAAAGTTACGGCCCTGTTCGCAATAGCTTTCGTCGAACATCAGGTCGTTACCGGCAGGTGAGCAAAGCAGCATGCCTACCCTTACACCATCAGCACCAAATTTTTCTATCAAGCCGATAGGATCAGGCGAATTACCCAATGATTTTGACATCTTTCTGCCCAGTTTATCACGAACGATACCGGTTAAGTAAACGTTTTTGAACGGTATAGCACCCCTGAATTCATGCCCTGCCATGATCATCCTGGCTACCCAGAAGAATAGAATTTCCGGTGCGGTTACAAGGTCGTTTGTTGGGTAGTAGTAGTTGATATCTGCATTGTCAGGATCTTTAAATCCATCAAAAACGGAGATCGGCCATAACCATGATGAGAACCAGGTATCCAAAACATCTTCGTCCTGCGTTAAATCGTTTGTTGTCAGTTGTGAGTTGTCAGTTGTGAGTTTTTTAGCTTCAATTAGTGCTTCTTCAGCAGTTTTGGCTATTACATATTGCCCGTTTGGTAAATACCATGCGGGGATCTGCTGTCCCCACCACAACTGGCGACTGATATTCCAATCACGCACATTTTCCATCCAATGGCGGTAGGTATTCTCAAATTTTTCGGGGATCAGTTTTATATCGCCATCCAAAACATAATCAAGCGCTGGTTTGGCCATTTCACCCATCTTGCAAAACCATTGCATAGATAGTTTAGGCTCAATAACCGCGTCGGTACGTTCAGAAAAACCTACCTGTGATTTATAATCTTCAATTTTCTCTAATGAACCAGCTTCCTCTAATAGTGTCGCAATTTTTTTACGGGCGATGAAACGATCCTCACCAACTAATATCTGCGCTTTTTCGTTCAGCGTGCCATCATCATTCAAAATATCAATAACCGGCAGGTGGTGTTTTATACCCAGTTCATAGTCGTTCAGATCATGCGCTGGAGTAACTTTTAAACAGCCTGTACCAAAATCCATGGTAACGTATTCATCCAAAATAATAGGTATTTCTCTGTTGATCAAAGGGATGATAGCCTTTTTACCATGCAGGTGCAAATATCTCTCATCATTCGGGTTGATACATATCGCCGCATCAGCCATGATGGTTTCGGGGCGGGTGGTGGCTACGGTTAGAAAGTCGGTAAGTCCGAAAGTCGGTAAGTCCGCAAGATCGATTTCGGTCTTTCCGTCTTTCGGACTTACCGACTTAACAGCATATTTAATATAGTATAACTTAGAATTTACTTCTTTCCTTATAACTTCTTCATCTGATACCGCGGTTTTTCCCTGCGGATCCCAGTTTACCATGCGCACGCCTCTGTATATCAGACCCTTTTTATATAAATCAATAAAGGTGTCTATAACAGCTTCCGACAGGTCGTCGTCCATGGTAAAACGGGTACGGTCCCAATCGCATGAGGCACCCAATTTTTTAAGTTGATCAAGGATGATACCGCCATATTTTTCTTTCCATTCCCAGGCATAGCTTAAAAACTCGGCACGGGTGAGGTCTTTTTTGGCGATGCCGCGCTCTTTAAGCATGGCTACTACTTTCGCTTCAGTAGCTATGCTGGCGTGGTCGGTACCCGGTACCCAGCAGGCGTTTTTACCCTGCATACGGGCACGGCGAATGAGCACATCCTGTATGGTATTATTTAACATATGCCCCATGTGCAAAACGCCGGTGACGTTTGGAGGTGGCATTACAATGGTATAAGGCTCACGCTCATCAGGCACCGACCTGAAAAACTTGTGCTGTAACCAATAGCTGTACCATTTATCCTCTGCTTCCTTTGGCTGATATGTTTTATTAGAAATACTCATAGGCTGCAAAAATAAGATTTTTAGTCAATAGACCATAGTCGATAGTCCACAGATTACCCGTTAAAAACTATGAACCATCTGCTATGGACCACTGACCCCGAAAAATCTGCAACAATAATTTTACAAAAACACTGTTATACATACAAATGCACTCATTTTCATGAAAACATTACCTGTAAGGCCTTTAGTTCATTACATCCTTAAAAAATCGGGGGTGTATGCTATAATTAATTGGTTCAATCGATAGTGACATCCCCCCAGGTTCACCCGTATTACCGATAAATTATTACCTTTAAAAGTTTAACATGATCTCATTATGAAAGTAAAGCCCTTTAATTTGGTGCTTGCCGGTGCATTATGCCTTTCGGTAAGTGCTTTCGCCATTGATGGCGGTAAAAACCCTAAACCCACTCCTGCACACCCTAAAAAATTTATTGACCCGGCTAATATGGACCAGTCAGTTAAGCCCGGCGACAATTTTTTTGAGTATGCCAACGGTAACTGGATAAAAAACAACCCTATCCCCGCTAAAGAAACCCGCTGGGGAAGTTTCAGCATATTGCACCAGGACAATACCGATAAATTATTAAAACTGCTGAATGAGGTGAGTTCAACTACCGGCCAGCCAAAAGGTAGCCTGAAACAACGTGTCGGCGACCTGTATGCAAGCAGCATGGATACCGTTTCCATTGATAAATTAGGTTATACTCCAATAGCTGGTGACCTGGCACGTATCGACAAGATCACCGACCTGAATGGCGTGATCAGTGAGATAGTATACGAGCGCTTGAATGGCGAGGGAAGCCCGCTATTTGGTTTTGGTGTAGGCCCTGATGATAAACACCCCAGCATAAACATAGTAAACTTTAACCAGGGCGGCACAAGTTTGCCCGACCGTGATTATTATTTAAAGAATAGTCCGCGTAACCACGCTATCCGTGATGCTTACGCAAAATATATTACCACCCTGTTTACCTTAACAGGAACTAACGCCGATGATGCAGCTAAAAATGCAACTACTATCTTCAATTTTGAGAAAGTATTGGCGAAGGCCCAATTGAGCCGTGTTGCCATGCGCGACCCGAATGCTACTTATAACAAATACTCTGTAACTTATTTCAGCAGCATTACCCCGCATTTAAACTGGGCGCAATTGTTAACCGCGCTGAAAACTCCGGGACAGGATACTGTGTTGGTTGCCGAGCCCGCATTTTTTATGACTGCGGATACATTGTTGGTTTCTACCCCTGTATCAGATTTGAAAGTTTACCTGAAATGGAACATCCTTAAAGGTTCATCAGGCGCATTAAGCGAACCTTTTGTAAAAGCTAATTTTGATTTCAGTGCAGCATTAAGCGGTCAAAAAGTGCAGACACCACGTAACGAGCGTATGTCGGGCCTGGTTGATGGCAGTTTGGGAGAATTACTGGGCCAGCTATATGTAGAAAAATACTTTACACCTGCCGCCAAACAATACATGGTTGATTTGGTAAATAACCTGAAGGAAACCCTGGGCGACCGCATTAAACGCCTTACCTGGATGAGCGACGAAACCAAACAGCGCGCGCTTAAAAAGTTAGCCGCATTTACTGTAAAGATCGGCTATCCTGATAAATGGCAAACTTATGATGGCGTTGTAATTGACCGTAACGATTATATGGGCAATTTAAGGCGTTTGAGTGTATGGAAATACAATTATAATGTTAGTCAGCTTGGCAAACCGGTTGATAAAAAACGCTGGGGAATGACGCCGCCGACTGTTAACGCCTACTACAACCCTGCAAATAACGAGATCGTTTTCCCTGCCGGGATATTGCAGTTCCCTTTCTTTGATTTTGGTGCCGATGATGCTGTTAACTACGGTGGTATAGGCGCAGTTATAGGCCATGAAATGACCCACGGATTTGACGATCAGGGCCGCCAATATGATGCTGATGGTTCCCTACGCAACTGGTGGAACACTGCCGATGCCGATAAATTTAAGATCCGCGCCGACCAGGTAGTAGCTCAATACAACGCATTTACCGTGCTGGATACCATCCACGTAAATGGCAAACTAACCCTTGGCGAAAACCTTGCAGATCTGGGTGGTGTAAACATCGCTTACGAAGCATTCAAGAAAACAAAAGAAGGCCACTCGACAACTAAGATTGATGGTTTTACACCTGACCAGCGTTTCTTCCTTTCATGGGCACAAGTTTGGAGAAGTGCCCAAAGGCCAGAATCAGCCTCACAACGTATCTTAACCGATCCGCATTCACCTGAGCAATACCGTTGCAATGCCCCCTTAACAAATATCGACGCGTGGTATACCGCATTTGATGTAAAACCCGGCGATAAAAATTATAAAAAACCGGAGGATAGAATTAAAGTTTGGTAAACATCACCCCAACCCCTCTCCAATGGAGAGGGGCTTTTTTTTGTAATTTTTTTTGAAGTCTTCCCCTTTGGGGAGGATTTAGGTGGGGCTTTAGTATCTTTGCCACAATTTATGATAATCCACCAGTTTTACGATAAAGGTTTGGCGCATGCCTCTTACGCGGTTATCCGCACAGGCAAAATGATCGTTATAGATCCGGCACGTGATCCACAGCCCTATTATAATTTTGCTACGCTACATGAAGCCGATATTGTGGGCGTGATAGAAACGCACCCGCATGCGGATTTTGTAAGCTCTCATTTGGAAATACACCAAACAACAGGAGCAACCATCTACGTAAGCAAATTAACCGGCGCTGAATACCCGCACGAGAGCTTTGATGATGGCGATAGTATCGAGCTGGACGATATCAAACTAAAAGCCATTAATACGCCCGGCCACTCGCCTGATTCTATCTGCATTTTATTGCAGAATGAATATGGCAACGATGCAGCCATTTTTACGGGCGACACCCTGTTTGTAGGTGATGTTGGTCGACCTGATTTGCGTGAGGATGTAGGTAACATCACGGCAAAAAAAGAAGAACTTGCCCGCCAAATGTACCACTCTACCCGTGATAAATTGATGAAACTGCCGGAGCATACCACCGTTTACCCGGCACACGGCCCCGGCTCGTTATGTGGCAAAAATATAAGTCCTGATCTGCATACTACCATAGGCCGCGAATTACGTGAGAACTACGCCCTGCAATTGATGGATGAATTACAATTTGTTAAAACACTAACCGAAGACCAGCCTTTCGTGCCCAAGTACTTTGGCTTTGATGTAGCGCTTAATAAAAAAGGTGCGCCCGCGTTTGAGGCAAGCGTTAACAGCGTTCCGAAAGCAGCTTATGGTGCTGCACTTGAAAAGGATATATTGATCATTGATGCCCGTCCTAATGAGGATTTCAAAAATGGGCATTTAAAAGGCTCGATCAACCTGCAGGATGGCGGGAAATTTGAAACCTGGCTTGGCTCAATAGTCGGCCCGGATGAGCAATTTTATCTGATAGCCGGTACTGAGGATAACCTGGATACGGTAATTGCTAAAGCAGCCAAAATAGGTTATGAGAAAAACATCAAATCCGCGTTGATAACTCCTGAAAATCTTAATGAAGTATCTGCTGGTTTCGACCTTGACGATTTTAAATCAAACACCAGCAATTACAACATAGTTGATGTACGTAACTGGGGCGAAGTAAATGACGGATTAATATTCGATGAAGCGATAACCATTCCTCTACCCGAACTGCGCGAGCGCATTAAAGATATCCCAACCGATAAACCCATCGTAGTGCATTGCGCGGCGGGATACCGTTCTGCGGCGGCTACCAGTATTATAGCGGGTATTATTAAAGATGTCCCGGTTTATGATCTGGGTGAGGAAATTACGTCAATTAGTAAATAATTAATTTATAATCGGTCATGTTGAACTTGTTTCAACATCCCATGAGCCAAGTGTACACCATGCAGGCTAATCGTCCAGTGAGGTCCCGAAACAAGCTCGGGATGACGGAATAGAACTACTAACCATGAACCACGAACTAAAAATCGTTCAAACTGCCGATGGCTCCAACACCATCTTCAACAGCCAGGTTGGCGAAAATTACCATTCACACCACGGTGCATTGCAAGAGAGCAGGCATGTGTTTGTGGAATCGGGATTAAAGCATTTCTTGTTAACCAATAAAAACGACAACGTAAGTATCATGGAAGTCGGTTTCGGCACAGGACTTAATTTCCTGTTATCTGCCGATTACTGCACCGCTGAAAATATCCAACTCGATTATACCGGCATTGAAGCCTATCCGCTAACTACCGAAATGATCGGCCAAACAGGGTATAATGAGTATGTAACTCCGGCATTATGGGATACATTTATCCATAACTACCCTGAAGCATTACAAAAGCAGGTAAATCTAAACACAACCAGTCAACTGCAAATCGCCCATTGTAAACTGTTAGATTTCCAATCAGATAAACAATACGATGTAATTTATTTCGATGCATTCGCGGTAGTTTATCAGCCCGAAATGTGGGATGAGGCAGCCATCGCCCATACCCTGAAATTTTTAAAACCGGGCGGCGTATTTGTTACCTATGCAATTACCGGTAATTTAAAGCGCACAATTAAAAGTTTAGGCTTGAGAGTTGAGAAAGCCCCCGGCGCACCGGGGAAAAGGGAGATGTTGAGAGCGAGTCGAACCTGGATTTAACAGATTTAATAGATTTTCAGGATTTTTAAAAATGGTGCACTGTATAATGTATTTTTGCCATGTATCTCGAAGATTCATAAAATATATAAATCATGGTTTCATATATTTTGCACATTTTGAAAAATCTATTAAATCCGTTAAATCCTGGTTCTTATGCCACTAACCCCACCATCTACCGCTCCTACTCCCGCTACCGCTTTTGAAAGATTGCTTACCATTATGGATGACCTGCGGATGAATTGCCCCTGGGATAAAAAGCAAACGCTGGAAAGCCTGCGCCATTTAACCATTGAGGAAACCTACGAGCTATCTGATGCCATACTAAGCGGCGATATGCCTGAGATCCGTAAGGAACTGGGCGATATTATGCTGCACTTGGTTTTCTACGCTAAAATTGGTTCAGAAACAGGCGATTTTGATATAACCGGGATACTCAATGGTATTAGTGATAAACTGGTTAACCGTCACCCGCATATTTATGGCGATGTTGATGTACAGAACGAAGATGATGTAAAACGTAACTGGGAGCAGATCAAATTAAAGGAAGGCAATAAGTCTGTTTTAGGCGGAGTGCCACTCTCATTGCCCGCACTGGTAAAGGCATCGCGCATACAGGAAAAAGCCCGAGGTGTTGGGTTTGATTGGGAAGAGAAAAGCCAGGTATGGGCCAAAGTGGAGGAAGAACTGCAGGAATTTAAAGATGAGTTTAACGTAGAAGATGGCAGCACCATCAACCATGAAAGAGCCGAAAGCGAATTTGGCGACCTGCTGTTCTCGCTCATCAACTATGCCCGTTTCATCAACATAAACCCTGAAGACGCGCTGGAAAAAACCAATCGTAAATTCATTAAGCGATTTCAATATTTAGAAAGTAAGGCCAAGGAAACAGGCAAGGAGTTGCATGATATGAGTTTGGCTGAAATGGATGTATTTTGGAACGAGGCAAAGAAATTGTAATTGTATTTTATAGTGTCATTGCGAGCGATAGCGTGGCAACCTCGTCGCTTGCATATTGAACGCGACGAGGTTGCTTCGTCGTTCCTCCTCGCAATGACATAGAGTATAGGTTGATTATTTAAACCTTATCGCCTTAACCGGCGAAATCTTACTCACCAGCGTTGATGGTATAATCAGCACCAGCAAACAAATAACTAATGTCCCCAGGTTTAGCATGATCCCATCAAACCAGGTAAACTCTATCGGCACAAAACTCATGTAGTACGATGCCGGATCGAGTGTAAAAAAATGAGTTTGGGTTTGAAAAACGCCCAATCCATAGCCTAAAATATTCCCCAATATCAACCCAAGGCCTATCAAGTAGAAGGAGTTGTATAAAAATATTTGCTGAATGCTCCAGTTATTGGCGCCCATTGCCTTAAACATACCGATCATTGACGTGCGCTCCAGTATCATGATCAGAAGGGCCGATATCATGTTGATTACTGCTACTAACAGCATCAGCGTTAACATTACCACGGTATTAACATCCAGCAGGTTGAGCCACTCAAATATGGTGGGGTAAGTTTGTATTACAGTATAAGCTTTAAGTTTGGGTGATAATATATCATCAATATCGCCTGCGGTAGATTGCAATTGTTCAAAATCATTCGCTCTTAATTCGTAGCCACCAATCTGGTTTGGATCCCAATTATTAAGGCGTTGTATCAGCGACATGGCACCAACTACATAGGTTTTATCCACCTCATCAACTCCTGAACTATATATCCCCACGATCTTAAACCGCCGCGCGCGCATAGGCTGCTGAACAAAGTACATAATGAGCCTGTCGCCCAACTTTAGTTTAAGCCTGTTGGCCGTTTGCTCAGATATCATGATCTGTTTTTGAGCTTCCAGTGTATCGGTGAAGTCTATAACAGTTCCGGAAATCAGTGTTTTCTTAAAGAACGACCAATCGTAAGTTTTATCCACCCCTTTTAAAACAACCCCTTCAATCTCGTCATTAGCCCTTATGATACCGGTTTTGGTGGCAAACGGCATAATATAGGTAACCATTTTAGTACCCAGTGCTTTTTTAACAAAACTGGGATCGGTAGTAAATGGGGAACTTTCCGGGGAATTATTCAGATCGAATTTTACTACCTGTATATCGCCCGCGAAGCCGCGGATCTTCTCCCTGATCTCTTTTTTAAAGCCGCGTACTACCGCAAGCGATAATATCATCACCCCCAGCCCGAGCATAATGCCTACTATAGCTATACGTACAATAAGTTTTGAAAACGTACGCTTAGACTTAAAAGTAATACGACTGGCGATAAATGAAGCGAAGCCCAATGCAGAGATGATTTTTTGTACCTTCGCAAATATGCAGTTTTGCTGTTAAAAATGATGCTTAATTTATGATGATGAGGAAAAATATTCGTTTGATCACTATTATAGCTTGTTTAATATCAACTACTCTCACCGCGCAAAACGTGTCTATAGCTCATCACAAAGCATCACACATAAAAACAGAAAAAATACTAACCGGTGCCGATCAAACCCAGCTTTATGTTGATTACCTGAAAGGAAAGAACATAGGCATGGTGGTAAATCAAACCTCGGTAATTGGCAATAAACTTACACCAAGTGTGGATAGTCTGCTTAATCTCGGCATCAACATAAAAAAGATCTTCGGGCCTGAGCATGGTTTCCGGGGTAACGCCAGTAATGGCGCTACTGTGAATGACACCACCGACCCTAAAACAGGGCTGCCCGTGGTATCGCTTTATGGTAATAAGCATTATAAACCTACACCCGATGACTTAAAAGGCCTCGACCTGGTGATATTTGACATACAAGATGTTGGCGCGCGCTATTATACTTACATATCAACCTTGCATTATGTAATGGAGGCCTGCGCCGAAAACAATGTGGAGCTGATGATCCTCGACAGGCCAAATCCCAACGGTTTTTATGTTGATGGGCCGATATTGGATACAGCCTTTCATTCTTTTGTAGGCATGCACCCGGTGCCCATCGTCCACGGCATGACCATTGCTGAATACGCACAAATGATAAACGGCGAAGGCTGGCTAAAAAATCACGTGCAATGCAAGTTGAAGATAATTAAGGTAGCGGGATATTCGCATAGCTCGAGCTATACATTGCCTGTATGGCCCTCCCCTAATTTAAATTCGCAGCAATCCATTTTGCTATATCCGGGCCTGTGTTTGTTTGAAGGGACAACACTTAGTTTGGGCAGGGGAACTTATACACCTTTCCAGGAGGTTGGCCACCCGGCTTTAAAGGGCAATTATTCTTATAATTTCACCCCGGTGAGCATACCGGGTATGAGCGAAGATCCGCCGCAAAAAAACCAGGTTTGCTATGGCATCGACCTCAAGAATTATAATACCAATATCATAAAAAGCACTGGAAAGCTAAATTTAGCCTGGCTGATTGAATTATATAAGGCTTTCCCTGATAAACAACATTTTTTTAATGCGTATTTTGCAAAACTTGCCGGGGGTAATGAACTGAGAAAACAGATTGAGGCAGGCAAAACAGAACAACAGATCCGCGATAGCTGGGAACCAGCACTTATTAATTACAAAACTATGCGCCGCAAATATTTGTTGTACAATTAAACAAAAACTTGTAAATTGTTACGTGCCATTTTATGAGCACTTGTGACTAACTTTTTTTAGTAATTACATCACCTAACACCCCGAAAAACCTATACCATGAGAATTGTATTTATGGGTACGCCCACGTTCGCTGTAACATCACTTGATGCTTTAATTAAATCAGGATGTGATATAGTGGGCGTAATTACAGCCCCTGATAAACCTGCCGGTCGCGGGCAAAAGATGAGCCAGAGCGCTGTAAAAGAATATGCAGTTGCCAATGGCTTAAAGGTACTTCAGCCTGAAAAATTGAAGGACCAGGCTTTTTTGGATGAGCTTAAAGCATTAGAGGCCGATCTGTTTGTGGTAGTAGCCTTCCGTATGTTGCCCGAAATTGTGTGGACCATGCCGATACGCGGAACCGTAAACTTACATGCATCATTATTACCGCAATATCGCGGCGCGGCGCCAATAAACTGGGTGCTGATAAACGGCGAAAAGGAAAGCGGCGTTACTACCTTCTTTTTAAAACATGAAATTGATACCGGCAACCTATTATTTACCGAAAAAATAACATTAACCGGCGAAGAAACTGCCGGAGAATTGCATGACCGCCTGATGAACAAAGGCGCAGGCCTCTTGGTAAAAACTGTTAAAGGCATTGAAAGCGGCAGGTACAGCGAGTACCCTCAAAGTCAGTTGTTAGAGGATGAGGAACTAAAACACGCCCCCAAAATATTTAAAGAAAATTGCCTGATCGACTGGAAGCAGTCGACCGAGAGGGTTTATAACCTGATACGTGGCTTAAGCCCTATCCCTACCGCTTATACCTTATTAAATGGCAAAGTACTTAAAGTTTATAAAGCTGAAAAGCAGGAAACCAACTCCGATATAGAACCCGGCAAATTTGTCACAGATAACAAAACATATCTGGCATTCGCTACCACTGATGGTTTATTAAACCTGGTTGATGTGCAATTGGAAGGTAAAAAGCGCATGGGTATTGAGGAATTTTTACGTGGTGTGAAGCTTTAATTAATATTCCTCACTGTTATTTCAACCGTAGAGAGAAACTATTCTCTTGAGCGATAGCGAAAAATCTTCTACAACATACCTCGTGAACAGGCATCATGAAAAAGAACCTTCACTAACGTTACCCATGACAGAATTGAAAAATCTGTCATTTCACCTTCAGAGGCCGCGGATTTTAAAACTCAGGATGACAAAGGGGTTATGTATCAACACAAAGTCAAAATAACACCGAGTGTACTAACTTCTGATTTATCCCGTTATTTTTGCAAGCATTTTTAAATTACGGCATGGCAAATTATACCCACAGGATAGCGCAGCTAAAGGCAGAGATAGAACCCCTTCGCAAACAATTGATAGACCATAGATTATATAAAAATATTAATTCACTATCGGAATTGAGCGTTTTTATGGAACATCACATTTTTGCTGTTTGGGATTTTATGTCGTTGTTAAAAGCCTTACAGCAAAAACTCACCTGCACTACCCTGCCCTGGATGCCTGTTGGCAATGCCAATACCCGTTACCTGATCAATGAAATTGTTACCGGCGAGGAAAGCGATGTTGATGAGCATGGTAACCGCGTTAGTCATTTTGAGCTTTATTTAAATGCCATGGAGCAGGCAGGTATACAAGCCAACGCCATTGACGACCTATTTAATGAACTCAACTACGGCAAAAATATTGATGAAGCACTGATCGTTGCTGATATACCACTGGCTGCTCGCAACTTTGTTCAGCATACTTTTGATGTAATTGATACTAACAAACCCCATATTCAGGCTGCTGTATTCACTTTTGGCCGTGAGGATCTGATCCCTGATATGTTCATCAGCATAGTAAGGGAGATCAGCCAGCAATTACCGGGCAAGGTTGATACGCTTTTATACTACTTGCAAAGGCATATAGAAGTGGATGGCGAACATCACTCCCATTTAGCCTATGAAATGACGGCTGATCTTTGTGGTGATGATGACCGTAAATGGCACGAAGCAACGGTAGCTGTTAAAGAAGCCCTACAAGCACGCATAACGCTTTGGAATGGTATTTTGAATGCGATTAAGGCGCATGTGGTGGTTGATTAAAACACCATTATTTTTTAATATCTAAGTGAACAAGTGAAAATTCTTTAACCTCTCCGATTTTCACTGTGTCCGACAGTATCTTTATATTAGGAAAACTCATGCTTTTGATCTGAATATCAACACGATTAATTGTAATAATATTCTTTACAACACCTTTAATTTTCAAATCCTTTTTGGGATCGAATTTCCATGCTATTGATGGACATTCAAAAATAGTAGCGTTACTATTATTATCCGAGGTATCTACATACATCATAATAGTAACAGGGTCACCTATTTTTAATGTATTATAAATCTCTAACGCCTCACTGCGGGATTTTTTCTCACAATCATCAATATTGTTCCAATAAGATTCATAAGCATCAACCTGTTTTTTTAAATCAATAGGCTGATTGTTTAGCTTACGATGAAGTGAAGTTAATATTATTGATGAGATGTCATCTGGATTATGAATTCCTATTTGATGAAAATAATTAACTAGAGCGGTATCTCCATTACCATGGATCCAATTATTCCTTATCCATAAACCTGTTGTAAAATGATTGCTTGACACCGCTTCATCTTCGGATTGATTTTTAAAAGCAGACCGTTTAACAGAAGTCCAATGATTATAAATATAATCCATTGCACCATTTAAGTCCTTTGGTAATAGTTGGGGTTGACTACTCTTTACTGCTTGGGCAAAACCGATTGCAAAAAGCGTTATCAATATCAATAATAGAAATGACTTTATTCTCATAAGCCTAAGTTACAGCTTATTCAACTCATCAACCAGCATCTTGCTTACCTTATTAAAATATCGCTTAACACCATAGCCCATTACGCATTGTATGCCACGAGTAGCGTTGGTTAAAAATACTTCGTCAGCTTCGTATAATATATCGGGATTGATCTGGGCTTCGGTTACGCCGATGTTGTTTTCAAGGGCAATTTTAATGATTACCTGGCGCATTACGCCTTCAACGCAGCCCTCACTTAATGCAGGTGTGTATAAATGATTTTGGTACCACACAAATACGTTGGAGCTGCCTGCTTCGCATAAAAAGCCATTTTGGTTTAGCAAAAACACATCATCCAGTTTATTTTGCGCTTTAAAAATGCCTGCCATTACATAGGTAAGGGAATTACAGGTTTTTATGTTTGATAAATAATTGGACGGTTTGGGTATATCGGTAAAAATATCCATGATCAAACCCTTGCTGTTTAAAAAATAGCGGGGCTCTTCAACGGGTGTTAACTCCAGGCAATAACCCATTTTATTTTGACTGGGTGTATACAAGCCCTCCGCATCGCGGAAAACCGTTAAGCGCAGGCGACCATGCTTAACTTTATTACGTAAAGATAGCTCTTCTACTTTTTCTTTTAAAAACCAGGCATCCATTTGCGAATAACCGTCTATCTTCAGCGCTTTCATACCACGCTGCAGGCGGTCGGCGTGCAAGTCGGCAAACTTAAGCTGGCCTTTCATTAGGCGCATGCTCTCAAACAAGCCATCTCCATACCGGAAACCGCGGTTTGCTATGCTTAATAATTTGGAGTCCGCAGGTACTATTTCCCCGTTAAAATTTATAAATGTCATCTTCAGATATGAGATTTGAGAACAAAAGTAGTTGTTTAAAGTTCTGCCGAATGTCAGAATCGCTTAATTGGCCGGGAGATAATTTTCTATCTCAAATCTGATGTCTCATGTCTGCGAGGTTGCATACTTCTGCCATTTTTGTAAAACCATTTCAAAGTCCTGTGGCAATGGGGCTTCAAAATTAATCCGTTTTCTTAATGTGGGGTGTACAAAGCCCAGGGTTTGCGCGTGTAACGCTTGCCGGGGCATTATCTCAAAGCAATTTTCCACAAACTGCTTGTATTTACTGAACACTGTACCCTTCAAAATCTTATCGCCGCCATAGGTAGCATCGCTAAATAAAGGATGACCGATATGTTTCATATGCGCACGTATCTGGTGGGTTCGGCCTGTCTCCAACTGGCATTCAATCAGCGTAACATAATTTAGGCGCTCAAGCACTTTATAATGCGTTACAGACCATTTCCCCTTCTCAGGGTCATCATATATCGACATTACCCTTCTATCGGCAACACTGCGGCCTATATAACCTGTGACAGTTCCATCCTGCTCCAGGTCGCCCCAAACCAGGGCCAAATATTTACGGGTGATGGTATGCTCATAAAATTGGCGTGCGAGCCAGGTCATGGCGCGTTCATTTTTACTGATAAGTAACAGGCCAGAAGTATCCTTATCGATCCGGTGTACCAGTCCCGGCCTGCCATCATTGCCCGGCAGGGTTGGCAATTGCTGAAAGTGAAACACCAGCGCGTTAACCAAAGTGCCTGTATAATTATTGTAACCCGGGTGCACCACCATACCGGCGGCTTTGTTTATAATCAGCAGATCATCATCTTCATAAGTGATATTCAGCGGCAAATCTTCCGGATAAACTTCCGTATCGCGTGGCGGATGGGGCAACACTACGGATATCACATCCAGCGGTTTAACTTTATAGCTCGATTTAATGGCCTTATCATTTACCAGCACATTACCTAACTCAATAGCGTTCTGAATGCGGTTGCGGGAGGCATTTTCCACCCTGTGCATCAGGAACTTATCTATACGCAGCAACGACTGTCCCTTATCAACCACTATGCGTAGGTGCTCGTATAGGTCCTGTTCGTCCTGCTCGTTTATTTCCGCGTCATCAATCATTGGCGCAAAAGTAAACGTTTTACCGTAACTTTACTTTCCCGGATGCCGCATACAACCAAGTTTTTAATGAATATCGATCTTGAAATTTTCAGCCCCGTTCATCAACTCAAAAATAAATTGTTTGATAAACAAGATCTACAGGTTTTTATCAAGCGCGATGACCTCATCCATCCCCTCATCTCGGGCAATAAATGGCGAAAGCTAAAATACATCCTTAAAAAAGCTTCGGAACAAAATAAAACCCATTTAGTAACCTTTGGCGGGGCTTTTTCAAACCATCTATTAGCGACTGCGGCAGCGGCGGCAAAATTTGGTTTTAAAGCCACAGGCATAGTGCGTGGCGAGGAAGCAGAGAACGACACCCTGTTTTTATGCAAACTGCATGGCATGCAACTGATCTTTGTCGACCGGGAAAGCTACCGTGATAAACCCGCTCTATTTAAGAAATATTTTGCTGACGATGACGATGCCATTTTCATAGATGAAGGCGGCGCATCTACCGAAGGCGCTAATGGCTGCGCCGAACTGGTTGATGAGCTAACCGAAACATATGATCACCTATTTTGCGCCTGCGGAACGGGTACTACAGCGGCTGGTATTATTAACGGTTTACAAAAACACCAATTGGATACTGAACTCAATGCCATCCCGGTATTTAAAAACGGTGGCTTTATTAAAGATGAGATAGATAAATTTTTAACAACTCCGGCAAATTACCAATTACATACAGATTATCACTTCGGCGGCTACGCCAAAACCAATCCAGAGCTGATCAATTTTATTAAAACTTTTGTAGCTGATACAGGCATATTGATCGAACCGGTTTATACGGGTAAGATGTTGTATGCTTTGTATGATCTGGTTGAGAAGAATTACTTTAAACCGGGGAGTAAAATACTGGCTATTCATACCGGTGGGTTGATGGGGTTGCTGGGGATGAAGGATAAGTTTTAAAAAAGAGCGAGAGTTTTTAAATTCCCCCTCTTGAGAGGGGGCGCGATGACGGTGCGGCTGCAGGGGTGTGTTTCTACGCGCAGAAAGGGACACACACCTACACCCCTCTCAAGAAGTGAACCGCTCAAGGCTTCGCTTTTTAGCCCCGTCTCTATTGTGATTTTCACGCCGAAATCCAATCATCTGCACATCCAAAATCTGCACATCTGCACATCCTTTCCCTCCGACCAATTCCGCTTTTGGTACAAAAACCAACTTTAGTTAATTTAAAGTTACTTTTTCGCCATTCGGTTCAAAAACCGCCTAAATTATTGTTTTTGAGCGGTTTTTGTTAGATTTGTATAAACACCAATTGATATGTATAACCTGTTAGTTTCACCAGAAAATGTCCAGGCTTCGTTGCAAAAGCATGTACTGGCAGATGGTTTCGACCTCACTTTTGACATGGAAAAAAGCAAGGGCGTTTATATTTACGATGCTAAATATAAAAGAACCCTGCTCGACTTTTTTACCTGCTTCGCATCTGTGCCTTTAGGTTATAATCACCCCAAAATGGTGAACGACGAGGAGTTTAAAAAGAACCTGATGCTGGCGGCCCTCACTAACCCGTCAAACTCAGATATTTACACCACGCAATACGCGCAGTTTGTAGACACTTTTTCACGTGTTGGCATTCCTGATTACCTGCCGCATGCTTTCTTTATTGCAGGCGGTTCGCTGGCCATTGAGAACGCTTTAAAGGTGGCAATGGATTGGAAGGTACAAAAGAACTTCGCCAAAGGTTATACTAAGGAAAAGGGTTTTAAGGTTATCCATTTTGAACATGCCTTTCATGGCCGCTCAGGCTATACATTAAGCTTAACCAATACCCAGCCGAATAAAACCAAATGGTTTGCCAAATTCGACTGGCCACGGGTATCCTTCCCTTATATTAAATTCCCTTATTCTGATGCCAATCACGAAGATCTGTTAAGACGTGAGGAATTATCGATCGCCCAAATAAAACAAGCTTTTGAGGTTAACAAGGATGACGTTTGCGCCATTATTGTTGAGCCCGTACAATCAGAAGGCGGCGATAACCATGCCCGTAAGGAATTTATGGAAAAGCTGCGCATACTGGCCGATGAAAATGAAGCCATGCTGATATACGACGAGATACAAACCGGCGTTGGCCTAACCGGCAAATTCTGGTGCCATGAGCATTTTGGCGAAAAGGCAAGGCCCGACATTATCGCCTTTGGCAAAAAAATGCAGGTATGCGGCATATTGGCCAGTAAAAGGGTTGATGAGATTGAGGATAACGTGTTCAATGTACCATCGCGCATAAACTCAACCTGGGGAGGTAGTTTGGTTGATATGGTACGCGCGTCAAAAATTATGGATATTATTGAGGAAGATAACCTGTGCGAAAACGCCGCGCAAATGGGCGAGTATTTACAAAGCCAGTTGCTTGATATAGCAGGTCGTAACCCTATCATCACCAACGTACGTGGCAAGGGCCTGTTAGCGGCTTTTGACTTCCCGGATAAAACCACCCGCGACAAGTTTATTAATATAGGTATGGATAATAATGTGATGTATTTAGGCTGCGGAAATAATAGTATCCGCTTTAGGCCGGCACTTATTATTAATAAGAATCATATTGATGATGGGCTCACTATTCTTGAAAAAATAAGCGGTAAATTATAACTTTTGTAATAATATTGCTACAAGTCCCTGTTTTTGACACAAACAGGGACTTTTTTATTTTTAAAAATACTATAATCGTTTGATAACGTTAGTTGTGTATTAAATACCGAAATAATACTTTTTATTTCCGGCTTTTAATGCCTTAACTATTACGCATTTTTGTATAGAAAATAGCATAATAACATATCAACAATTATTATGAGTAAACACATCGACAAACTAAAAAAACAACTTTCAGAAATCTCAGAAGTTGTAAATTCATTTAAATCAGAAGCCGTTCAGTTAAAAATAGTGGAGAAACTATTGGATGTGATAATTGAGACGGAAAAGGGTGAGGCGGAAGGCGCAGAAATATTTACAAAAAAGAGCAAGCACAGATCGGACGACGATAATGATAACGACTCCGAAAACAGCCGTAAAAAACCAGGTGCTACAAAAGTTTTAAACCAGTTAATAAGCACCGATTTCTTTTACACCCCACGTTCAATAGCCTCAATTGCTAACTACTGCAAAGATAATTTCGATTCGGAATTTAAAACTTCAGAGCTATCGGGCATATTGCTAAAGCTTGCCAATGAGCACAAGCTGAGAAGAGAAAGAAGCCACGATAATAACAGGTATGAGTATGTATCTGTATAGTTATTAAGAGACAAGCGGTTAGAGATTAGTTAAAAAAAATAACCTGATCTCCAACCTCTTGTCTCTAATCTCTTTAACGCAGGTCAAATAAACTATCTACTCCAAAGATCTTTTTAGAGGTAAAACCTTCAGCATATTTCACCTTTATGCTTTTACCAAACTCCAATCCCCTGCCGTCAATTATCTTAATAAACTCGGGCGATGAAATATAGGTTTGCGGCTCACCTTTCCATTCAGGATTATAAAACTGTGAGCCATAAGCCATCACACATTCAATCTTTTTATCCCAATAGTCGGTAACATCTACCACAATATTAGGTTGAATGTACTGATCCTGTATAAAATGGAGCAATAAGTTTGGCCTCCACGCTTGTTGCAATTCACCCTCAAAATAAGTTTCTATCTTTCTCAGTCCCGATAAAAATGTTGAGGTTTCAACCAGGTCGCTTGCACGCCCATGATCAGGATGGCGGTCATAGTGCGCATTAGTTATTATAATTTCCGGCTGATACTTACGGATCACTTCAATCACCTTTAACTGGTATTCCTGCGTATTTTGGAAAAAACCGTCAGGTAAGCCAAGATTATCGCGCAGCGTAAGCCCTAAAATTTCAGCTGCTGCTTCGGCTTCTTGCGCCCTTATTTCAGCTGATCCCCTTGTACCCAGTTCACCACGGGTAAGGTCAACAATACCTACCTTTTTGCCTGCGGCTATATGTTTTAAAATAGTACCAGCGCAGCCCAGTTCGGCATCATCCGGATGTACGGGTAAAACCAGTATATCTAATTTAGTCATAAATAAAATTCAGTAATTACGTTGTTGCGATAAGCAAACGCTCTATCTTTTTCCTGATCTTTGATGTTGTAGGCTTGGTGAACGGATAATAAAAATCAGTTATCAAACCATTCCTGTCGATCAAAAACTTGTGAAAGTTCCATCTCGGCACCGAGCCTAACTTACCATTTTCCTTTTTATCGGCAAAAAACTTATACAAAGGATGCGCATAGGGGCCTCTAACCCTTATCTTATCAAAAACAGGAAAATTGGAACCATAGTTTTCACAAAATGCGCCTATTGCCTCGCCATCCAAAGGTTCCTGCCCACCAAAATCATTTGAGGGGAATGCAAGGATCTCAAAATCACGGTCCTTGAATTCGTCTTTTAATGCTGCGAGGTCTTTTAGCTGTGGGGTAAAACCGCATTGAGAGGCGGTGTTCACTATCAATAGCACTTTATTCTTATATCCGCCCAGATTTATCTCTTCACCGTTTAACTTTTTAACATCAAACTGATAGATGCTTTTACTATCCATTATTAATTTTTAACAGAATCATAACCCGCCTGCTGAAGAATTGTTTCGATATCCCGCTCTTCGTCGGCATCGTAAGTTTCTTTCAGGTTATGACCAAATATACGGGCTACTGATTGCAGCATAAACGCGTCCAATCCGCCTTTTAATTGTGTTACTAATTCATAGCTGGTATTACCGGTTTCCCGGTCAATCAGCTTAATTAAAATCTCCCCCTGACTTATTGTCAGGTTCTCAATCTCTTTTTTAAATACATCTTTTATTTGATCGTTACAAGCGGTTACCAGCTCTTTTTGTTTGTGTTTATCGGCTGTGAGCGCCAGGTCGCGCTGTAACTGCCTGTATCTCTGGCCCGCGAAGTGCGCGTATGGTATTACTTTACGTACGTTATAAACCAAGCGGTTATAAGCATCTCTGTCGGCCTGGCTTTTAAACACACGCACATCGCGTATGTTTACCTGCTCGGTAACTATCCAAGGCACGTATTCGCCATCCAGAACCGTCATGTATGTTCTTATGGTATCATTTTTGCCTAATTTTGTAGGTGCAGGTGTTGGCGTTTGGGCCTCAACAGCTCCCATCGCACAGCAAAACAAAATAAGGATACCAATAAATTTCATAATTTTACCTAATACAAAAATAATGCATTTTTTTTTGTATTTTACAATTACCTGTTATTTATAATTTTAGTTACAAGTATATTACATAGCTTTTTGTTACGGAGAGATAGATGAAAGAATTAGTGATAGATCTGGAAGGTGAAAAGAACGAGATATTAAAACGATACCGCGCTTTGCTGCGTGCGTGTAAATCAACCCTCGAAAAAGGTGATAAACGCATGATACGCAAGGCGTTTGATATGGCATTGGAAAGCCATGCCGCCATGCGCCGCAAATCAGGCGAACCCTATATTTACCACCCTATAGCGGTAGCTCAAATTGCTGCCGAAGAGATAGGACTGGGTACTACATCCATAGTATGTGCTTTGCTGCATGATGTGGTGGAGGATACCGATGTTACGCTTGATGATATTGAAAGGGAATTTGGTAAAAAGGTAGCCATGATCATTGACGGCTTAACCAAGATATCAGGCGTTTTTGATACCAACAGTTCGTTACAGGCCGAAAATTTCCGTAAGATGCTGCTTACCCTGGCAGATGATGTGCGGGTGATATTGATTAAGCTGGCCGACCGCTTGCACAATATGCGCACCATGGAGTTTATGCCGCGCGATAAGCAGCTGAAACTTTCATCAGAAACTGTTTACCTGTATGCGCCATTAGCCCATCGCCTGGGTTTATACGCCATAAAATCAGAGCTTGAAGATCTTTCCATGAAATATATGGAAAGGGAAACTTACCAGTTCATTAAAAATAAGCTGAATGAGAAAAAGGCCGAGCGCGAAAAATTTATCCGTGATTTTATTGAACCGGTTAAAAAAGTAGTTGACGGGCAAGGGCTTACTGCCGATATATTCGGAAGGCCAAAATCTATTCATTCTATCTGGAACAAGATGAAAAAGAAGTCGATACCCTTTGAGGAGGTATATGACTTATTTGCCATCAGAATAATACTGGACAGCACACCAGAAAACGAAAAGGCAGATTGCTGGAAGGCCTACTCTATAGTTACCGACCTGTACCGGCCAAACCCCGACAGGTTGCGCGACTGGATATCATCGCCAAAAGCAAATGGCTACGAATCATTGCATACAACCGTTATGGGCCCGCGTGGCCAGTGGGTTGAGGTGCAGATACGTACCACACGCATGAACGAGATCGCTGAAAAGGGTTTTGCCGCGCATTGGAAATATAAGGAATCATCAACTGATAGCGGACTGGACCTTTGGGTGCAAAAAGTGAGGGACCTGCTTAAAAACCCTGAATCGAACGCGCTCGACTTCCTGGATGATTTTAAGATGAATCTTTTCTCTGATGAGATATTCATTTTTACGCCAAAAGGTGCGCTTATTCAATTACCGCTGAATGCTACTTCGCTGGATTTTGCTTTTGAGATCCACACCGATGTAGGCGCAAGCTGTATTGGCGCTAAGGTGAACCATAAACTGGAACCGCTAAATTATAAGCTACAGAATGGCGACCAGGTGGAGATCATTACCTCGAGCAAGCAAACCCCTAAGGAGGATTGGCTGAATTTTGTGGTGACCGCTAAGGCCAAAGCCAAGATAAAATCGGCATTAAAAGAAGAAAAACGCAAGGTTGCTGAAACCGGCAAGGAGATATTGGAGCGTAAGCTAAAATCGTTAAAGATCACCTATAACTCCGAAAATATACATAAGCTGAGCTATTACTTTAAGCTGCCATCAACGCTCGACATGTTTTACAATGTGGCCAAAGGCCTTATTGACATGAAGGATCTGAAAGAGTACCAGGCATCAGAAAAAATAGTTGAAAACAGACCGCCGGACAGAATAGAGGTTGAGCAGGTACAAAGCCTGATCAGGAGTATTAAAGCCAAGGACAGCGATATGCTGCTAATTGGTGAGGATATGCAGAAGATTGACTACAAGCTGGCCAATTGCTGTAACCCTATCCCTGGTGATGATGTATTTGGCTTTGTTACTGTGAGCGATGGCATAAAAATACACCGTACTAACTGCCCTAATGCCGCTAAACTGATGGCTAATTATGGTTACCGCATAGTAAAAGCCCGCTGGACCAACCAGCAGGAACTGGCATTTTTAACCGGCTTGCGGATTACCGGCATTGATGATGTAGGGCTGATAAACCAGCTAACCACCGTAATCTCAAATGATTTTAAGGTGAATATGCGATCAATTACCGTTGATAGTGATAATGGTATTTTTGAAGGTACCATTATGGTTTATGTAAACGATACCCATCACCTTGATAACCTGACCAAGAAATTAAAAACCGTAAAAGGTGTTACTTCCGTTACCCGCTTTGATTCGGCGGTGGAGAAAGCATCTTAGATTTGAAGAGAGTCAAGAATTAAGAATCAAGAGTCAGGATAAAAGATATTACGTGAATCCTTCCTGATTCCTGACTCTTAATTCTTGATTCTAAAATAATAACTAACTTTACCCCTGTTAATAGTTTAATATGCAGCAAGTAGAAACCATAGCATTGGTTAAGAAAATTTTTGAGGCTTACCTTGAAAATAAGAACCTCAGGAAAACCCCTGAACGTTTTGCTATACTCGAAGAAATTTACTCCCGTAGCGATCACTTTGATGTGGAATCATTATATATCCACATGAAAAATAAAAAATACCGTGTGAGTCGCGCTACGGTATATAACACACTTGAACTACTGGTATCATGCGACCTGGTTACCAAGCACCAGTTCGGTAA
>JAMFSA010000218.1 GCA_026225055.1 Mucilaginibacter xinganensis
ATTGAGGGTACCTGCTATGCGGAGATCGTTGTTGAAAAAGATGGTTCTATCAGTCGTATTAAAGTGTCGAGCGGGGTTTCACCACGTATTGATTCGGAAGTTGTGCGGGTGCTGAGGTTATCCCCCAAATGGGAGCCGGGCCGTTTGGATGATACCGGCCCGGTGGTGCGCAGCCAGTGGACCTGTATTGTGACTTTCAGGATAAAGCCAGGCCAAAAACGGGAAGATGCGTTTAACATCCCTTTTCACGATAATATTAAGCCGCAGTTCCCCGGAGGAAGAACTGAGTTTGAAAAATATATAAAGGCAAATACTACTTACAGCGGGCCTCCATACGGACAGGTAACACTGCATTACATGGTAGATACCTCGGGGAAAATATCGGATGTAAAATTGTTTAAGAAGCTTTCGCCCGAAGCGGATGCTGAAGCTATTCGGTTATTACAGCAATCACCAAAATGGCAACTTGGATTAATGGAAGGTATCCATAAAGCGATGATGGGTGATACGATATCTGTTTGGTTTCAGCCGAAAAAATAGGCTTAAATCCCTAAAGTTTCACAAGCTTTTTCAGCGGCGAGCTTCTCCGCATTCTTTTTGCTGAATTCTTTTCCGAGGCCTACTACGTCGCCATCAACACTGGCTTGTACGGTAAATAGCTTTACATTCTCACCTTCGGTGTTATTCACCAGGTCAAATGAGATATCCTTGCTGTGGCGCTGGCACCACTCTATCAGTTTGCTCTTAAAGTTTGTTTCGGTTTGCTCCAGCTTGTGGATGTCGATGTGTGATTTGATGATGTGGTTAACCAAAAAATTACGGGTAAAATCGTAGCCTTTGTCAAGATATACGGCACCTATCAATGCCTCAAATGCATCGCCCAGCAATGAGCCCTGGCGTGATGAATTTAGCGCGCGGCTGTCAAATTCAATCAGTTTATCAAAGCCAAGTTTACGGGCAAGCTGGTTAAGGTTTACACGGCTCACGATTTTTGAGCGGAGTTCGGTTAAAAAACCTTCATCCTCGTATGGGTATAATTTGAAAAGGACCTCGGCAACAACGCTGCCTAATACGGCATCACCCAGGAACTCAAGTCGTTCATTACTGTTCTTTACTCCTTTTTTTATGTTTTGAGCTACAGATTTATGGCGAAAAGCCAGCCTGTATAAAGATAAATTGCCCGGAACGAAACCGAGCAAATTCTTTAATACTTTTACATATTTTCTGTTAGGCGATAAGTAAAGTTTGTAAAAACGACTTATGGGCATCTAAATCTTAATCTTCTAATTTTTTAAATATCACAGAAGCATTATGACCGCCAAAGCCAAACCCATTACTCTGGGCCACCCTCACCTCTCTTTTCTGGGCAGTATTAAATGTAAAATTGATCCTTGGATCGAACGCCGGATCGTCAGTAAAATGGTTTATTGTTGGTGGGATGATACCATGATTCATGGCCATTATAGTAGCAATAGCCTCAACAGCGCCCGCTGCACCTAATAAGTGCCCGGTCATTGATTTGGTAGCGCTAATATTAAGGTTATAAGCATGATCGCCAAAAACATTCTCAATCGCTTTTATTTCCTGCGGATCGCCAATCGGGGTTGATGTACCGTGAACATTCACATAATCAATATCCTCAGGTTTTAAACCGGCATCGCGTAAAGCTTCCCTCATTACAATGGCCGCTCCAAGTCCGTCGGGGTGTGGTGCAGTCATGTGGTAAGCATCGGCACTCATGCCGCCGCCAACCATTTCAGCATAAATTTTAGCTCCTCTGGCTTTAGCGTGTTCAAGTTCCTCTAAAATAAGAGTACCTGCACCTTCACCAGCCACAAAACCATCACGATCCAGATCAAACGGACGTGAGGCTGTTGCCGGATCATCGTTACGTGTTGAAAGGGCGTGCATAGCGTTGAACCCGCCAATACCTGCTTCGTTTATGATAGCTTCAGATCCGCCGGTAACAAACATATTGGCCTTACCCATACGGATATAGTTAAAGGCATCAATAAGTGCGTTGTTGGATGAAGCACAAGCAGAAACGGTGGTAAAGTTTGGTCCGCGAAGGCCGTATTTAATAGAGATATGGCCCGGGGCAATATCAGCTATCATTTTAGGGATAAAGAACGGGTTTATATGAGGAGTACCATCGCCTTTGGCAAAATTGGTGATCTCATCTAAAAACGTTTTTAAACCGCCAATACCCGATCCCCAGATAACGCCAATACGGCTGGTATCCAGCGTGCTGAAATCCAGGCCGGCATCTTTTACGGCTTCTTCGGTTGAATAAAGGGCATATTGAACAAAGGGATCCAGTTTCCTGGCGTCTTTTCTGCCCAAAAAGGCATCTGCGTCAAAGCCTTTCACTTCGCACGCAAATTTAGTCTTGAACTTTGACGTATCAAAGCTCTTAATAGGCGCAGCGCCACTCACTCCATTGATCAACGCTTCCCAATATTCGGGAACGCTGTTGCCAATTGGAGTAAGTGCCCCAAGCCCGGTTACAACAACTCTTTTAAACTCCATCAGTAAAGTTAAGGAGTTTATTTAACGTTTTTTTCAAGGTAAGCAACAGCCTGGCCAACTGTACCAATAGTTTCAGCCTGATCGTCAGGGATAGCCACATTGAATTCTTTCTCGAATTCCATGATCAGTTCCACG
>JAMFSA010000026.1 GCA_026225055.1 Mucilaginibacter xinganensis
ATATAGTAAGATAAACTTTGTTTTTATTGAAAAACAAATTAAGTATCACTCTCTTTAAAAGTATTTTAAATTATAATATTAATTTAGTGTTTACTTTTTTAGGGAGTTGAAATTTATACACATTATAGTTTTATACTTTTTTTTTTACTATTTTTAAAATAATTAATAAAATATAAACTTACTTTAAATTTTTAATATTATCATGAAAAATACCCTAACAATGAAATGACTTAATTTCCTAAAAAAAAAATTAAAAAATAAAATACTACGTTTAAAATACGGTACCGTTCCTATGTCCCCTCCTTTCTACCCTTACCTCGATCCAACAGAAAGTAAAACTGAAATAGATTATAATTTATTAAAAAGTATACCTGCGTTTTTATTTTTACTTATTCTTGTAACTTTAACTTATAAAAATAATATCAGTACAGATGATACACTATTATCCCTATTTTTACTTAAAAGCATAGCACCAGAGAATACTGATCTAGACGTAAAAATAAATAATAGACTGTTAAAGGGACAGGTACTTAACTCTCCTCTTGTTTTTTGTAAAAAAAAAATAAATCTAAAATTAACAAATTAAAATATGTAAATAATGATTTAGGTAAAACAAGACATTACCCTTCCGGAGCTCAAGAATGGTATAATAGTGTCTACACTTATAATAAAAACTATCTTAAAACTTTACCTGCTTTAGATAAAAGTTTAGGTAAATTATTAAAAGGTTATTGTAATATGTGGCCTAATCAAAAAGCTTTTAAACGTAACCCTCTTAAATTAAAAGATGATGTACTTAGTGATAAAAGTCTTACAGGAAAACAAAGATACTGAAAAAAACGGGCTAACAACGTTAGACCCATAAAAGTAGTATATAAACGTTTAACGCCTAAAAAAGTATTTATAGCTAAAGGAAATATAAAGCACACTACTAGTAAAGTAATTGTTACTTTACTTACGTACAATGTCTCTAAGTTACAGTTATTAAGAAAGATTAGAGAAGCTATTTATAAAACATTTTTAACAACCATAAAGCTTTGTAAATTTTCTAGCCTGGTTGAAGATAAAACTTCAATTAGACCTAGTGAAAGCGCTATAGTTAAATTAGATAAAAAAAAGAAAGACAGAAAGGAGAGAACTACTTATCCCTCAAAATTTATTAAAATAGTAAAAAATTATAAAATTAAGATAAAAATAGTTTCATTATTTAATAGACGTTTAACATTAGATGAATACTTAAATTCATCTTATGAATATCTATCTATAGATTTACCTGATCCTTACAAAGTTATACCTAGAAAACATTTTATAACTAAACTTAATCTTTTACCTCCAGCTTTTATAAATAAAGTGGAAAAATTAAAATTAAATAAAAATAATGATTATCCTTTAAAAGATAACAATTCTTATCTAAAGCTTATGGATTTTACCTATTTAAATATTAAAAAAGTTAGTGAGCGGTTAAATATTATACTTAATTATTATAAACACTTGACTGTTTTAGTTGAAAATAAAATATTAAATGACAATGAAAAGTTATTAATATTCTTAAGTAAAACTAATAAATTTAATGTATACAAATATAGAAATATTTCTAGGTTTGTTTTGACTAAGTTTAAAGAAAAAAAAATGTATTTAGCTGGTTTATTGCGTTTTGCTTGATTACTATATGTTAATGATGCTAAATTTAAAAACCCGGTACTAGTCTCAAAACTAAAGTATTTGGTTAAGAATTTATATGATAAAGAGGTGGAGTTTAATATAGTTGAATTAAAAAAATTTCATTTAACTAGTGATATTTATACTCAACTTGTAGCAAAAAAATTGAAAAATAGAGATAATAAACTTTATAGAGTTTTAAGGTGATCTTTAATGAGAGCTAATTTACCTAATGTAAGCAGAGCAATGGAAAAATACAGTGAATTTAATAAAGATAAGTACTTGGCTAATAAAATAAGAAATCAACATGTTAACTCTATGTTTACAGATAATAATAGTAAGATAGATTCTTTAAATAATTTATTGTTAAATTTATTTCCTAAAACTAGCCAACTAACTAAAGAAATTAAAAAAATAACTGAAAGATTTATATATCCTACATCTTTACAAGACTATGTTATTGATAATATAAAACACGGTAAATTGGCTGGAATAAGAGTAGAAACTAAAGGTAGATTAACAAAACGATTTACTGCCCAAAGATCTGTATATAAAATGCACTATAAAGGAGGTCTAAGAAATGTTGATTCTTCTTTTAAGGGTTTACCTGCCGTATTGTTAAGAGGTTTTCTTAAAACTAATGTTGAATATTCTATTGTTCAATCTAAAAACCGTAACGGAGCTTATGGAGTTAAAGGTTGAGTAGGTTCTAAGTAAATGAAAAAAAAACATTTATTTTTTTTCTTATATTACATATCTTATTACAATTTTATTATATATATTTTTATTTAATAAATCTTAGCTTATATTTTTTTTTTGTTAAGTATTTAGTTTTAAGTTAAGACTAGTATTACATTACGTACCTTAATAACGACCCTCTTATGTAAACACATAATCTACAGTTGCCCCCCCCCAACCTACTCTTGCTAAATATCGCGTTGTAAAATATATATGAAAAAAAAAATGAAGAAATAGTCTGAACCATTTTGCGAAAAATGGAAATAAATAAAGCTGAAGCTTTTAAAGCTTCAGCTGATACGATATTTATACTAACAAATTTGAACAGGCTAATTGCGTTAGGGAGTACAAATATAGGACGCAGTTTGGCACCTCGATGTCGGCTTAACTTATCCACATGGATGCAGGGACTATGCAGGGTTCGACTGTTCGTCGATTAATAAGTTACACGAGCTGGGTTAAATACGTCGTAAGACAGTATGGTTTCTATCTTCTAGAGGGAATTAGAATAAAATAAGGATAGCCCCCTCGTACGAAAGGAGCTGGGTATATTAACCCCTGGTTTACCTGTTGTTTATGCGATGAATGTTCATTTACCGTCAACAAACTAAATAGATGAGATAGTTTTACATTTAATGCTACTTTCACTTAAGTAGATTTATAGTATAGGCACGGCAGGAACGCTATGTTAGTTAAAGATAAGTGCTGAAGGCATCTAGGCACGAAACTTACCTTAAGATATTCTTAAATATACGTAGTACAACACTACGATTTTGTAAAGATAGTTTACTTATATAGAATTAAAAAGTGATAAAAGATTTACTCTTTATTCAATTTTTAAAACTACATAAATTATAAATCTATTAAGTATAGATCAATAATCTATTATGAGGACAGGAGTCTTAAAGTACAATTAATAGGTTTTAGCTTCAAGAATTTTAATTTTTTTAGGCATAAAATACTAATATTATATAAAACTAATTAGCATTGATATCTTACATAATTTTTTTTTTAGAGGTATAAATTAACTAATAATTTATTGCCCTGGTTATAAAATAAAAACAAAGTAATAATAAAATAAAAATAAATAATAATATACAACTAGTTATAACTTAGTTACAATAAAAAAAAACAAAGGATTGTTTAGCAGCCTGGTTAACATAAAAGTAATGTAGCTGTTTTGTAACCAGCAAAAATAAGTGCGATACTTATACCGGGCTTATTTAAAGGCCTCATAGTCAAGTGGTTAAGACATAATGTTTTCATCATTACATGCGAGGGTTCGATCCCCTCTGAAGCTATCTTAAATTTAAGTATAATCATTAGTGCAGTCGAAAATGATTAAATAAACAAAACTTAAATTATATATATATATACTTATAATAATATAAATGTATTTATGTTAAAAATTATATGACTAATATTTTTATAGTAGTATTAGATACTGATATAAAAATGCGGATTGATGTAATAGTAACATACCTGGCTCATGACCAGTATATATTGGTGCAAATCCTTTGTCCGTACATAATAAAATTTAAATACGTCTTCAAAGGCTATAGCTTAACTGGTAAAGCAAGCTGCTCATGACAGCTGAGTTGAGTGTTCAAATCACTTTGGCCTTAATATCAGATGAATTATATTTAAAAGTTTAGCTGAAGTTTCACCTACACTTTTATGTACCTTAAACACACCTAGTTTATGTTTACCCTTTTTAATTTACTTTAGCTTTTAATCCGAGTGCTGGAACTGGTAGACAGGACGAACTTAAGCTTCGTTGATTAATCTCGTAGAGGTTCAAGTCCTCTTTCGGATATTAAAATTTTACTACATACTTACTTTAGTACTTAATTAATTTATAATAAAAAAGTTATAAAGAAAGTTTTATATAACTTGTTAAATATAGTATATACTAGTTAACAAGTTTATAAAGTCTCTTGTTTATTTACTTAAGTTGTGTTAAGTAGTATTGCCCAGTCTTTATATGTAATGCCTACCTAAAAATAATAAATTATCTATCTTTATATTAATAAAGTCATTCTTTAGATTATTATATATTAATAATAAAATAAACAGCTAAATATTCAGTTTGTCATTATTTATATTACTACTTAGAGACAATGAGGGGACATAGTTTAACTGGTAAAACTGCGATTTTGCATATCGTTATTTCAGGATCGAGTCCTGATGTCTCCATAGTTATAACAGCTTAATTGGTTATATTCATTTAAATTAATAAATAAAGATAATTTAAATTAAATTAGCTTAAATATAAAATAACTGTATATTTTACTAAAAAAAATTATTTCACTAAAAAAGTATTATAAAGTTCGAGAAGCTCAACCTGGTAGAGCGGAACTCTGAAGATGTTTAGGTTGTAAGTTCAAATCTTATCTCGAACAATTGTATTTAAATAAAATCAAAGGTAGTGATGGAATTGGTAGACATGAATAGTTTAGGACTATTTGATTTTTATTTTGTCCGTTCAAGTCGGATTTACCTTATATTTAATTTACACTGCATGATAATATTATACTTGTTTTATATTATGGTATGTTGTAGACTAATCGGTAAGTCATAAATTTTTGGTATTTATCGATGGGTGTTCGAATCACTCCAACATAAATTTTACTTAAGATTTAATAAAAGTAAAGTAATAAACTTTTGTTATAATGATTACTCATGAACTTTCTTTGTTACAGTATTTATTTAGCTTAAGCTTATCTATTATAAAAATTTGATATGCTAATATTTAATTATTAGTTGTATTAGGTACATTTAATATATTATTAATTTTTAACAAGTAGTATTTAAGGTGAATATAATTCAATGGTAGAATAGCTATATGTGGCATAGTTTGTTCCCTGTTCAAATCAGGGTATTTACCCTTTAAATTTATATATAATTATTATACTATATGATATTTTATATCTAAAAATCTAAATTATGTATATTAAATAAATATACAATATGTTTAAAAGTAAGTATTATATATATTGTTAATTGCTATTAGTTCAATGGTATAACAATATTTTCCTAAATTATAATTTTAAGTTCGAATCTTAGATAGCAACTAATACACATTTAACATGCAGTTGTACTACTAATTGTTATATTACCCTTTATTACATAAAGGTGTGTTAATTTAATGGTAGAATCAGGTGTTTCGGCCACTTCTATATAGGTTCAAATCCTATACACACTTAAACATAGTACTAAGTATAATAACTTAATTATTTAATATCATGGGGCCCAGCTTGCTTACCGCTAATTATAGAACAATATAATATAAAGATAAGACTTAGTGTAATTTATTACTTAATTCTCAGGCGAAACTTAAAAGGGGGTTTATTTAAGCTATTTTTTAGTTAGGGTTTACTATTTGTTTTTTTATGTTTTACTAGTTATTATTATAATTTTACCTTTTTTTATATTTAGTTTTAGCTTTATATTTTAGTTATAACATAAAATTTTACTTTAGCATTACACTTCATCTATAGTAAAATTTATTTACAATTTAAGAAATAGAATTGACTAATAAGATAAGCTTGAAACTTATTTTATTTATTAAATAAAATTGCTACAATAGGTATCATAGCTAGGTTGGTTATATACTATGACAATGTTTAGATATAGCCGTATAGAGTCTTAATAATTATAATTTATTATTAATAGTGTATCTATATAATATAGTGTATCTATATAATATAGGGCGTATTATATAATAAACTTTATTTTACCTAAAAACACAAAAGAATAAAAAAGAGACCTTAATTTAACGGTAGAATACGAGACTTTTAATCTTTGTTATGCGGGTTCGAATCCCACAGGTCTTAAATCCTTATATATTCTATTCTTTTTTTACTATTATCTAACTCTGTTACATTACGGCGTGACAAATCTATACTTTTCAATAGATTAACTATAAACATCTTACTTTATTCTACTTTATTAATTTTATTTAGTAACTATATAGTTTTTTTATCTAAAGGAATTGGTTTATTTGGTGGGTTATTCAATATCACAAACACTACACAATTTTTCCACTTATTTATCTTTATAATAAGCGTAGCCATAATACAATTAACTGCATTTTATCCTAGAAAAGTCTGAGTAAAAAATTACTCTACTTTAAGTAAATTATTATTTAACAAATTTTCATATTATAACACTAAAATTATTAATAAAATGGCTGAACAATTTAAAATTATAGAATATCCTCTAATTCTTTTATTCATAATATCAGGGGCATTGTTTTTGGTTTCAACCGCAGATTTAATTTCTGTATTTTTATCTATAGAACTCCAAAGTTATGGTTTATACTTACTTAGTACACTTTATAGAAATTCCGAATTAGCTACGAGAGCAGGTTTAACTTATTTCCTTTTAGGGGGTTTAAGTTCTTGTTTTATTTTATTAGGTACTAGTTTATTGTATACTAACTCTGGTTCTAGTAATTTAGACGGTATCTACGTTATTACTAGTTTAACTGATATAAGTAATCAGGACTTAAGTAATAACAATTTTTATATTTATACCAGTTACTATATAAACTTGTCTTTACTTATACTAAGCGTAGGTTTTTTATTCAAAGTTAGTGCTGCACCTTTCCATTTTTGATCACCAGACGTTTATGATTCTGTGCCTACTATTGTTACTACCTTTGTAGCAATAATTGCTAAAATATCTATCTTTATCTTTCTCTTAGAATTAGTACACTACACAAGCAATAGCTTATTCTCTTTTGATTTTACTTGAACATATAGCTTACTAGTTAGTTCTCTACTTTCTTTGATTATAGGGTCAGTTCTAGGTTTAACTCAATTTAGAATAAAAAGATTATTTGCCTACAGTACTATATCACACGTAGGTTTCATCTTATTAGCTCTAAGTATCAATACTGTTGAGTCAATTCAAGCTTTCATATTTTACTTAATTCAATATTCTATTAGTAACCTAAACGCTTTTATTATCTTAATTGGTATTGGTTATTCATTATACTTTTATACCAATAAAACTGAAGAATATAAAAAGTTACTAGATAAAAACAATTCACCTATACAGTTAATTAGTCAAATTAAAGGTTATTTTTATATAAATCCTGTCTTATCCTTAAGTTTAGCTGTTACAATATTCTCCTTTGCAGGTATTCCACCTTTATTAGGGTTTTTTGCCAAACAGATGGTATTAAGTGCAGCACTAGATAGTGGATATATATTTATGAGTTTAATTGCTATTTTAACTAGCGTTATAAGCGCCGTTTACTACTTAAATATTATAAAACAAGTTTTCTTCTATAAACCTGATTATAGTATAAATCCCGAACTTACAAGACTAAATTTACATGCAAATATTTTGAAAAATAATATATTAAAAGAAAAATTAATATTTAAAATAGATAGTATAGTACTTTCTAGTTATTTAACTATAACTATATCAGTACTTACACTACTAATTCTTTTATTTATATTTACACCTCAAGAACTATTAGGAATAACAAGTATATTAACGGTTAGCCTCTTTAATCTTTAAATGTCAACAACGACTTTCTTTTTTATATTTATACCTATATTGGTTTGTATCCTTTTAGCAGTTAATTTATTATTTGCACCACATAATCCTTATCAAGAAAAAAATAGTGCCTTTGAATGTGGTTTCCATTCTTTTTTAGGTCAAAATAGAACACAATTCAGTATATCTTTCTTTATATTTGCTCTTTTATTTTTACTATTTGATCTGGAAATTTTATTAATATATCCTTATGCCGTTAGTGCCTACACAAACGGAATATATGGTTTAACTATTATGTTAATATTTTTCTTAGCTTTAACTTTAGGGTTTGCATTTGAAATAAACAAAAATGCCTTAAAAATAGACAGTAGGCAAATGTTTAAAATCAGTAAAATTACAAATATAATCTCTGGTTTTTTCAAGTCCACCTAAACCTTACAACTTTGTAAGTTTACATGTTAAAAGTTCAATTACATATATTGACATTTCATATATTATTACTAATAATTACAAATTAGTTTTAAAAGGGTAGCTTAAAATTTAAAAAACCCTTTTAAGTTATGTTAGCTTAAAAGTACTATTTAATGCACTTAAGTGACAATATTAAATAGTAATATAATAAAAAGTTATTTTAATGCGTACCCTATTTATTAAGAAATAAATGCTTAAATTTAATTATTAAAATATTTAGTCTGTCTGAAACTATTAAATATACTGTATTATAATTTAAATAAAAGATTTAATAAATATATAAAACCAACACAAAAGTACTTATGGGCTAAATAGGCTTAAAAGGACTAAAAATAATACTTTTAATGCTTAGTTAATATTTATCTATTATTTACGTATAGGCTTAATATGTAATTTTTAACCTCTTATTTTTGAATAAATAATATCTTTTTACTTTAATTATTTTAGGGCTTTATATAAGGAAATATTAATAATAGGCATACATCACATATACCTAATTTATAATACCTATATCTTTCTCCCTTTTTAATAACAAGCTATTGTTATTAATACTTTTACATATGCCCTTATTAATTTATTTTTACATATAGGCTTAAAATACTTTTATGCTAAAGTTATATATAAAAGCTCAATTTAGGTTCACATGTGATAAGTCTACCTAAATATATTATTTGCCACACATAAATTTTATGACATATTTATATAGTTAAGTAACTAATTATCTGAAGCTTCAACTACTTTAAATAGTTACTTATTTATACTCCAGAAATATTATTAATAAAGTAAAAAAAAAATAAAAGGTAAACAATAAACAGCAGCTACTATTATAGAAATAACGGTAGCTACTGTATCAGATATAACCAAATTAGTTAAAATTATAATAATAGGTAAACAAATAAATCTAAACAAACCTGAAAGCATAGCCATAACAATAATTAAAAATATATTTCTAAAAGTTACATGTATACTTAGATTTTACTAAGTAAAATAACACCAAAAATGAAATTTGCTTTCTAATTTATTAGACTTAATAGTATAAATATTTACACAACTAAGTAAAGGTAATAATATTAATAATAGTAAACTATTATCTAATATATTTAAAGAAGGTATAATCATGTAGAAAATAAGACCTGTTAATATATATAAAGCATAACTAGTAATAACTCCTGTGTCTAGACTAGCTATATTTTTACTTAAGTTTATTAAACCTTTTTCTAACCCATAGGGTCCCATCATTTCTACAGTTCCTTTATCTATAACTTTAGTAGTTTGACCTCCTAGTTTTAAAACTAGACCGGTAATGTATCTATTGTAGAAAAGTTCAATCAAGAAACGTTGATTAAAAAACCCAAATATATTATAACCTAAGCTAGTAAATTTAAACTTAATTAAACTTACTGTTTTAAATTCTGAAATAGCAATAGCTAAACCTGTAAAAATGATAGTAAATATTAAAGGTAATAATTTAAATAAGGTAGGTACAGCAAATTCAGTATCTAACATTATTTCATGTGTAGGATGAATAAATATACTGTTATCATTGAAAAAAGTTGTACCTAAACCTATAAATATATCTTTAGTTATAAATCCGAAATATATTGAGAAAACTGCTAATATTATTAAAGGTAAACTTATATAAATATTACCTTCATGAGCTCCTTTAAAAGTAGTTACTACTTTATTTTCTATTAAATAATAAATATTGTAATAATTAACTTTAGGCCCGTTAGGATTACTTAAGAAAGTTAAATATAATACTTTGACAGAGTATAATGTAGTAAACATAGCACCAATAGTTGCTATAAAATAAACTGCTATACCTCCAAAATTAAATTGCCCATAGGCAGATTCTAGTATAAAATCTTTACTATAAAAACCTGTCATAAATGGGAAAGCTATTAGGCTAAGACTAGCTATTAACATAACAGAATAAGTTAAAGGCATGTAGGGTTTTAATCCTCCATATTTTCTAAAATCTTGATTGTCCGCTACTCCGTGTATTACTGCACCTGCTCCTAAGAATAAAAGCGCTTTATAGAAAGCGTGGTTAACTAGGTGGAATAAACCTAGATTATAGGATGATAGACCCACAGCTATAACCATCATACCTAATTGGCTCATAGTAGAATAAGCAATAACTTTTTTTATATCTTGTTGGAATAAACCAATAAGACTACTGAAAACAGTAGTTATTGCTCCAAGTCATAAACATAAAAGTAATACAGTTGAACTGTATTCTATTAGGGGACTTGTTCGCATTAGTAAATACACACCTGCAGTTACCATTGTAGCTGCGTGTATTAAAGCACTAACGGGTGTAGGACCCTCCATCGCCATTGGTAATCAAACGTGTAACCCGACCTGTGAACTTTTAGCCATAGCTCCAATTAATAGGCAAATACCTATAATTGTAACAATATTTTCATTAACAAAAGGTGCTAAAGAGAATACAGTACTATAATCGATGTTACCAAATGATCATAATATAGTAAACATACCTATAGTTAAAAAACAATCACCTACTCTATTAGTTAAGAAAGCAGACATAGAACTTTGGTTTGCTGCTATTCTAGTAAACCAGAAACTTACTAGTAGATAGGAACAAATACCTACACCTTCTCACCCTACAAACATTAACAAGAAATTGTTAGCTGTAACAAGTATAATCATCATAAATGTGAATAAACTTAAATAGCTAAAAAACCGTTGATTGTGTGGGTCATGGCTCATGTAACCAACAGAGTAAATATGCACTAAAGAACTTACGATTAAAACAGGTATTAACATAGAAACTGTTAAGCTATCAAAATGGAAACCTCATAGCACAAAAAGTGATTCACTATCTACTCATCTAAAAAGGTTAATTGAAACTCCTACGTTGTTTAAACCTACTTCAAAAAAGGCTATGATTGCCAATAAAGTTGTTACAATTACACTAGTAGATGTAATTAATTGAGCACCGCTAACTCCAACTTTTCTACCGAAAAACCCGGCAACTATAGATCCTAATAAAGGTAAAGTAATTAAAGCTAGATACATTATTTATATTCTATGGCAATGCTTCCTCTTAATCTGTAAAATGCCACTAAAATACCTAGACCTATCGCAGATTCTGCACCCGCTATTGCTATTATATAGATGGCAAATGTCTGACCTAGTATATCATCAAAACTTAGTGAACTTATCAATATTAGGAAAGTAATAGCTAATAGCATTATTTCTATGGAAATAAGCATTAAAATTATGTTTTTTCTATTTAAAACAAAACCTAATATACCAATTAAAAAAAGTATTAAGGATAAATTCATTTTATTTGTTATTTTATAAATTGTAAGTATATGCAAACCCTATGTATGAGAACTAAAAATAAAAGCCTATTTTTCTAGTATTAGTGTAGCTAAATTTAATAGGGCTTTATCTAAGGGTACATATCATATATATAATATAGACATAATACCCTAAACTTTCTCCCTTTTACTAACAATAACAAGCAATAACAAGCAATAACAAATAATAACTTGTCATAACTTCTTATTGTTAGTTTTCCGTATAACCCTTATAAATAAATAGCTATTTTATCTATTCACTGATTCATTTTTTACCTAAGGTTAACACGGGATAAGTCTACATAAAAATACTCTGGCTATATTTAAAATTTAAGGTAAGAATAGATTTAATTAACTAATTAGATTTAAAGTTATTTAATAGTATGTAGGATTAAAACCCTACACGCCAGCAGAAACATGACTTTGTACGGGTAAACTTACAAAGGCGTGAGGTTTGGGTGGACTACTTAAAGCTCATTCTAAAGAATTGTAAGATCTGTTTAATAAAGTTTGTAGGATATCACTATAGAACTGTGGAGTTAATCAAGGATATCTACTACTAGCTTTACCTTCAACTAATTGTAAGTAAACTAGATGTAAAAATAATCATGTAGCAATAACGCTAATGATACTTCCAAAACTGCTTACTAAATTTCAACCAGCAAAAGCATCAGGATAGTCACTTATTCTTCTTGGCATTCCTTGTAGACCAAGAAAATGTTGTGGGAAGAATGTAACATTAACTCCAATGAATAATATTCAGAAATGTACTTTACCGTACATTCTGTTATATTCTAAACCTAATATTTTAGGTATTCAGAAGTATCAGGCACTAAATAGAGCAAATACTGCACCCATACTTAATACGTAGTGGAAATGAGCAACTACGTAGTAAGTATCATGAAAGGCAATATCAAGAGATGCGTTCGCTAAAACAACACCACTTAATCCACCTATTGTAAACATAAATACGAAACCTAAAGCAAATAACATTGAAGCTGTTAATTGTAGAGATCCACCGTAACATGTAGCTAATCAAGAGAATATTTTAATACCCGTAGGTACCGCAATAATTAAAGTAGCAGCAGTGAAATAAGCTCTTGTATCGACATCAAGTCCAACTGTATACATGTGGTGACTTCATACAACGAAACCTAATACACCGATAGACATCATGGCATAAACCATACCTAAATACCCGAACACGCTCTTATTAGAGCTAGCAGATATTGTAGTACTTATTATACCGAATCCTGGTATAATTAGTATGTAGACTTCAGGGTGACCAAAAAATCAGAAAAGATGTTGGTAAAGTATTGGATCACCTCCTCCTGCAGCTTCAAAGAATGATGTATTGAAATTTCTATCCGTTAGTACCATAGTTATTGCACCGGCCAATACAGGTAAAGATAGTAGTAATAATACTGCAGTTACAAGTACAGCTCATCCAAATAAAGCTAATTTATGTAGTCTTATACCAGGACTTCTCATATTAAGGATAGTAGTGATAAAATTAATTGCACCTAAAAGGCTGCTTATACCGCTTAAGTGTAGAGCAAATATGGCTAAATCTACACTTGGTCCACTGTGACTTTGTACTCCACTTAAAGGAGGATAAAGAGTTCAACCGGTACCTGCTCCATTTTCTATTCCACTAGCAAATAAAAATAATATTAAACTAGGTGGTAATAGTCAGAAACTTATGTTGTTTAGTCTAGGAAATGCCATATCCGGGCCCCCTACAAGTAAGGGTAATAAAAAATTACCAAAACCACCTATTAATGCAGGCATAACCATGAAGAATATCATTAAAATAGCGTGAGCTGTTATAATGCTATTATATAATTGGTTATCCGCAATATATTGAACACCAGGTCCACTTAATTCTAGTCTAATTAAGACAGAAAAAGCAGTACCAAGTAATCCACTAAATAAGGCAAATATAAGATACAATGTACCTATATCTTTAGCATTTGAAGATAAAAATCATCTTTCTGTTCATAATGATATGCTTGATTTTATTATAGTAAAATTAGACTTATTTTTATCGTTTGTTATCTGACAAGGCTCATTAGAAATAAAAAGGGGCTGATCAGATAATAACAAAAATTGAGTCAAGTACACTTTGCCTAATTAATTATATATTATATAATATTAACAAAAGGTCGATATATTGTTTAAATTAAATTTTGTATAGTTAAAAACTATAGTTGTTTTTACCATTTTCAGGGTAGGCTTAATATACTACTATATAATATATACTTAGAGTATATTAGATAGGTATAACTTATTTAGATATATTTTATACAAATATACTTAAAGTATATTTTATATAGCGTAATTACTGTTGTTCTAATCAAGATAAAAATTTTTCAATAGATACTGATTCTATAACAATAGGCATACTACTATGTAATATACCACAAATTTCAGAACACTGGCCATAAAAAGTTCCTTCTCTATTAATAAGAACAGATACTTGATTTAATCTACCTGGATAAGCATCACATTTAATACCTAAAGCTGGACATGCATAAGAATGTATAACATCTGCAGCAGTAACAATAAATCTAACGTGAGTTAATTCAGGTAATATTACTCTATTATCTACTTCCAACATTCTTAATGCTCCCTCCTCTAGATCGGATTCTGGTACTAAATAAGAATCAAATTCTATAAAGTCTTCCCCCGTGTTTAAGAAATCAGGGTATTGATAACTTCAATATCATTGGTGTCCCTCGGCTAATACTGACATAGCTGGATCACTAACTTCATCCATTAAATATAATAACTTAAAAGAAGGGAAAGCAATTAGGATTAGAATTAATGCAGGTGTAATTGTTCAAATTAATTCTATTAATGTACCATGGTTTAAATATTTATGAGATATAGGCGATTTAATGTTAATATAATTTCTAACTATAGAAATCATTATTCAACCTACTGCAAATAAAATTACAACTAGGTAAAACATAATATTGTCGTGTAATTCTACTAAACCCTCCATTTGTGGTGTAGCGCTATCCTGAAAATATAATCCTCATGGCCGAGGTGTATCACAATAGCTTAATATATATGAAAAAATTATTTGTAACATGTTATTTTAATTTGATTTTTTTTTCTTATCAATACCCTTATTAATCATTTTTTTTTACAATAATTTATCTTAAAAAAAATTAGCTGAAGTTACAGCTTGTATATAAATAATAATTAAGAATAAGATCAATATTTATGAAAATCCAAACCTAATATGTTCTCAATTGGTTTTTATTTTATTTAAAGTAATAAAAAAGAATTAATAAGGGCAGTTATTATAATAAAAAACGATTAGAGAGCTTATACTATAAAATATAGTATAATAATTGGAAAATAATGAAGTGAAAACATAACATAGCATTCACTTGATTATTTATTTTATATGGGCTTTATCAAAATAACTTTATTAAATTATAAAATATACTTTGCTTTCTCCGACTATCAATAAAGTAAATAATAAAATTTATTATTACTATTAGTAGTTTTCCATTTACTTTAAATTTACCTTTAAGGATTTTACCCTTAGAATAAATAAAGGCGGGATAAGTTTATTTATAAACATGTAAAGGCTAATTAGAGTCAGTTAGCTTACAAGATATTTATAAATAACTAATTAGTATTTATATTTTTCATAAAACAAATATTAAAATAAATAGGATAATATGTATATGTTTTATATATAGTTTATATAAAAAATAGTATTAATATAAATATTAATAGCTGAAGCTTCAGCTATGTTTTATATTAATATTTCTTAATATAAATTATAGCTAAAGTTTATAAAGGTTAAATACCCTTACTACGGTTTAAAAATAGCTAAGCGTAGCGAAAATAGAAATAAAATTATAACAGATATTACCTAGAATAAAGTAATACAGATTTAACAACCTGTACCGCAATATCCACAGGCACACCCAGGTATAACTGATACTTCTTGCCCATTAGCTGCGCAAGTTGGACATCTAACACCAAATATTGAGTCTTGTGGGTGCCCAATAGGTGAGTCTATACCATCTAACAAACTAACTTTAGGGAATAATAATACTAAAGCTATACATAAGACAAATAAAGTCATAGTTACATATAAATGTAAATAGATGAAAGCTTTTACTTTGAAGCTTTTACTTTGCTAGTTAATTCTAATAAACTATTTTCTAATATACTTACCAAGGGCACGATTACAAGGAAATGGCTAAAGTACAGTATTGTACAGGCCTGCCCTAATTCAATAAAGGGACTTTCCACGTGTTTTGCTCCTAATTTCATTAAGATTAAAAAATTGGCTATAAACACGTAAAACATTGCTTTACTTAAAGGTCTGAATTGTAGACCTCTGCTTTTACCTAAATCAGCAAATGGCATACTTAATAGTATTAATATTGCACTCAACATGGCTATAACTCCTAATAATTTATTAGGAATACTTCTCAAGATAGCATAAAAAGGCAGTAGATATCACTCGGGCACGATGGCCGGGGGAGTTTGCATAGGATTAGCCATAACATAGTTATCACTATCTCCTAGTAAATTTGGCATGAAAAATACTAATATACTTAATATAAATATAAAAATAAATATAGTAATTAAATCTTTAAATAAGAAATAAGGTGCAAAAGGTAATCGATCAATATTACCGGATACACCTACTGGGTTACCTGACCCTGCACTATCGTGTAAGGCGATTAAGTGCATTAAAGCTAAGGCAGCTAATACAAAAGGTAAGACGAAATGTAAGGCAAAAAATCTATTTAAAGTAGCATTGTTTACACTAAATCCTCCTCAAAGAAACTCGACAATATCTTGTCCAATTCAAGGTATGGCACTCATAAGATTAGTAATAACTGTTGCACCTCATAAACTCATTTGACCATAAGGCAAGACGTAACCCAAAAAGGCAGTAACTATCATTAATATAAAAATTACTACCCCTATTGTTCAAACTAATGTTCTAGGTGCTCTATAAGATCCATAGTAAAGACCTTTACCTATATGTAGATATACTATAAAAAAAAAGGCGGAAGCAGTATTACTATGTAAATATCTAATAAGTCAACCATTATTTACATCACGCATGATGTGTTCTACTGAATTAAAGGCTTCTAATACGCTAGGATTGTAGTGCATAGCTAAGGTTACTCCAGTTATAATTTGTATAACTAGACAAAAAGCTAATAAAGAACCGAAATTCCATAAATAACTTAAGTTACTGGGTTGAGGGGAATCGACTAAATAGGAATTAATTAATTTTAACAAGGGATGACTTTTTAAAATTCTCATTTTTCTGGTTTTGTTTGTATTGTTTATTGATATAAGTTTTACTAGGCAAAATTTATTATAATATAGGTTTAAAGCATTATATAGTTATTTTTTTTTTATAACATATTAATAATAACCACTTAGTGTTACTCCTTTATATCTTTGTACATAATACAAAGTATAAATTCAGCTACATCATATTGACTAGCTCTATCCCATAAAGCAGATACGATTATATTACCTTATCCTTTAAATATTGTCATTTAAGGTATTTTATAAATTAAAAGGGTACATAACTAAAAATAAGTGTCTTGTTATTATATAACAATCATCAGACTCTATGATTAATATCATATATAACTGTAGCTGTGTTATGTGAATAATGAGGTTCGTTGGTTATTATTACTTTAAATTGCTCATATAACTGCAGGTAAGATCTAATAGTGTAGACGTATTTTTTACTTCAGTATATATCTTTCTAGTTTTGTTTGTATTGTTTACTTTTATATTTTTCTTTTATAGAGCTGTTACTCTTTAGAGCCTTTATCTTATTTTATATATCTTTATTTTTATAATTTTTTATAACGCCTTTTCTTGTTGTTTTTTTTATTTTAAATAAATAACAATGGAGGTGAGCCGGGAGAGAAATTTGAATTCTCATTATTAATGCATGAAATTAATGTTTTAACCAATTAAACTATCCTGGCTTATTAGTCTGAATATCTAATATAATATAAGTAATGAAAAAGTATATAAACCAGACGAAAAAGTCTAATTACCATTTTTAACCGTAATTAATGGTTTAACCTTTTTAAACTAGCCCGATTAAAATTGGCTTTAACTATATAGATATATCAAACTAATATTTAGTTTGTTTTGCTTAGCTTACAAGATAACTAGTGTAAGTCTAAGGCGTCTTTAATGTAACTACTACTTAAAACTACAAACACTTGAGCTTGAATAAAGGCAATACCCAGCTCTAAACCAGAAAAGGCAATTATAAAGGCTAAGGGTATTAAACCTAAGATAAAGAAAACCATTCCACTGGTCATGATCTTGTAGGTGAAACCACTTAATATATTTAATAACATGTGACCACTTAATATATTTGCTCCTAATCTCAGTCCTAAAGATACATTTCTAGAAAGGTAAGAAATGAATTCTATTAAAACCAGTAGAGGTAATAAGGCTAACGGACAACCACTCGGTACGAGTAATGAAAAGAAGACTAGACCGTGCTTTTGGAACCCTAGTATAGTTGCTCCCAATACTACGGTAAAACTAATAGCAAAAGTTAAAACAAAATGACTTGTTGAGGCAAAGCTATAAGGTATCATACCAATTAAGTTATTAACTAATATAAAAGTAAATAAGGTAAACATAAGGGGGAAATATACTTGCCCTTTACCGGTATTTATTTGATTACTTACTATACTATGGATAGTCTGGTACAATGACTCTAAACTAATGGATCAGTTATGGCTAACTATTTTTTGATAGTTACTTGCCAATAAACTTATAAGGGCTAAAATACTAATAGCCAAAGTTAAGTAAAGACCAATATTAGTTAAAGACAGGTGCAAATCATTTAAGAAAGTGAAATCTAAAGCAATAAGATCTCTAATTTCAAATTGATCTAAGGGGCTGGCAGTTGGAGGTGTTGGTCCACTCCATATTGTCGTTGTGACCCTATTATCCAATGTGTACAGAGGTTTAGGTATTCTAGTAACAGTGGTTGTAATTGTGGTTGTAATTAGCATAAAGTCTGTCATTTTTTTTAGCACATATATATTTTTAATTTAAAAGCCGATAGTAAAAAGTAAAATAACCTTAGTTAGGCTTTTATAAAGATGCTAATTATCTAGTTAGTTATTTTACTTATAAGTGTTATTTAAGAGAAATAAGAGATATATAGGAATTGAACCTATAAAAAATGATCTGCAATCAAGAGGTAGAACCGTCTACAATATCCCTTTATATAGTAAGACCTGTAAAGCATATAGTTTTATAAAAAGATAATTTAATTTGACATATAATTTAAAAATAAAATAGAGTAAAGTTTTTCTAAGGCAAATAGCGTAAATTAACCTAAGATATATACCATAAAGGGGAAGTATATTCAATTTAACTGGTAACAAGCTAGGCTACATATAAGTATTCTACCATTGAATTATATTAATCTTATATAATACTAGTTAAAAGTTAGTTATATATTAATTATTTTTAATATATATTATAATTAAAGATTAGTATATGTACACATAGTATAAATGAGTTTATTATTTGAAATATATAAACTATAACAGTAATCAGTAAATAATAGTTGATTACTTATAGTTATTTGTAATATTTATATACATAATACTATTATGTATAGTCAGTCGGCTATTACTTACCTCCAGTATGAAATTTTATTTTAAAATTTATATCATGTCCTATTATAAAGGAGTTTATATTCAACTCAGAGATCTTACCATATTTTTTTCCTTTTTTTTTAAGGTAATCATATTTAATAGTTTACAGCTTAAATAATTATTAAATATATTACTATAAACCGTTAATTTTAATTTATTACTTTTGTTTATTAAAACAATAGTTTATCTTGTTTTATATTTCTAGTTTTTATTTTTTTAGGGCTTTATCTACGCTATTTATTTTTATCCATAGTGACCGTATTTTTCTCCCTTTTACTTAGAATAACCCTGAAATAACAAGCTATTATTCTTAGTTTTCCGTATAAACCCTGTAAATGTAAATTAATACGGGATAAGTATATCTAATCATCTCATATTTTAAACAAGATGTATATAAATAACTAATTAGTTTTTTTTTGTTTGCGGCTATAATTTAATTGCCTTTATAAAAGTATTAGATAAAAAAAGGCAATTAAAACCTATATTCTACAGTAAGCTAATATTGCTAGGTATTATTTCAAAAGTATATAATATACAAGGAATTAATATAACAAAAGCTATAACTATAGGTAATAATATAGTTCAACAGAAAGACATTAACTGGTCAAACCGTATTCTAGGGAATGATGCTCTCACTCATATAAACGCAAAAATCATGATACAGGATTTTAGACCTAAAGCTAAAGAATATAGCAATCCTTCTAATAAGGGGTCTGTAAATATACTTTCACTATAAAAGTTATCTATATAATAATCAAAATCAAAATATTGAGTAAGCTCAAATAGAGAAGGTATATAATCGTATAAATATCCACCTAAAAATAAGATAGTAATCAATATACATATCAATACAATGCTAGCATATTCAGCTAAGAAAAAGAAAACAAAAATAACAGCTGCATGTTCTGTCATAAAACCACTAACAAGCTCCGACTCAGCTTCAGCTAAATCAAAAGGAGCTCTATTAGTTTCCGCTACAGACCCTATAAAAAATATAATAAATATAGGCAATAAAGGAACTATAAATCATATAACCCTTTGACCTTCTATTATAACAGTAAGATTTAAACTACCAGTTAACATTACAACAAGTAAAATAGCAGAACTTAAAATTAATTCGTAGCTAATTAGTTGAGCAGTACTTCTTAATGAACCTAAAAAAGCATATTTACTGTTAGCACTTCAACCAGCTAACAATATACCATAAGTAGATAGTGAAGATACAGCTAACATGTAAAGTATACCTAGGTTTAAGTCATTTAGAGATAAACCAGGCCCATAGGGTATAACTAAATAACCAAGTAAGGAAAATATTAATGTTATAATAGGACCAAGAAAGAATAAAGCTAAATTAGCTTGTGTAGGTGAAACATATTCTTTTAGTAAAAGTTTTAAGGCATCAGCAAATGCTTGTAAAAGACCATAATATCCAACAATATTAGGACCTAATCTTCTTTGCATACTAGCCATAGTTTTTCTTTCAGCTACGGTTACATAAGCTACAGCTAATAATACAGGCACAACAACTAAAATAACTTCAATGACAGATATTAGAGGTAGTAAATATAACATTTTTTAAGTATAATTCTAGGGTAAATATTATAAATTAATTGTTAAATTTGTTTATTTTAATAGCTTATTATTATTTATTTTAATAAGTTATTTAAGAAACATTTATAAATTATTTTAACCTAGGTTAAAGATTAGATATAAATAATTAGACTTTAATTAATTATAAATAATCTATTATTAAAAATAAGAAATGTATTAAAAGGTTATACTTGGAGTTTAGACCCCTTGTTAGTTAAATATAAGTGTAGGTTATTAAGGAAACTTAAACCTAAACTACTTTAAATTTGGTAAATAGGGCTAATTAAACCGTCAAAGATAAAGGTAAATTACTATATATTAAAGTTGACACAGAATAGTGTAAACCGTCTAAAACAGGTGCTGGGTATATACCTAATATAACAGTAAATAATACTAATGTAAGTAGTATGAAAAACTCTCGTTTGTTTACATCTTTTATATTAGCTTCAAAGTATTGGCTGAATGTACCCCCAAAAGCTATACGGTTAAACATATAAATAGTGTATGCAGCAGAAAATACGATGGAAGAACTAGCAAAAACACCTAATAAAGGTAATCTTTCAAATACACCATAAAGAGACATAAACTCTCCTATAAAGTTAAGAGTAAGAGGAACTCCACAATTACCTAAAGATAAAATAAAGAATAAAATAGAGAATAAAGGCATTATTTGTGCCATACCTCTATAAAAACTTATTAATCTAGTTGCAGATCTGTCGTATAGTACACCTCCTACACAAATAAATAAACCACTAGAAACAAATCCGTGAGCCAAACCTAAAGTAATACCCCCTTCTATACCTTGTATTGTATTACTGAATACACCTATAAGATATACAGCGGCATGTGATACGGAGCTATATGCTATCAATTCTTTAACATCTATAGTCCTTAAAGTACTAAAACTAGCGTATACTATAGTAACTATACCTATAAGATATATTATGTTAGTATACTCTAATGAAGCTTTAGGTAATAAGGGTAATATAAGTCTAAATATTCCATATAAACTTAGTTTTAAAACTATAGCCGCTAATATAATACTACCACCTAAAGGTGATTCAACATGAGCTTTTAATAATCAAGTATTTAAAAAGATAGTAGGAGTTTTAACTGCAAATGCAATAAATATACCGTAAAATAAAAACAATTGTGTTGAATAATTAAAATTGGTTTTATATAATGCATCGAAATCAGTAGTACCCATTATAGACGATATTGTAAGTATAGATAGTAATAAAAACAATGAACCAAATAATGTGTATAAAAATAAATAAAAACTAGCTCTTACTTTGTTACTAGAACCAAATAAACCAATTAATATGAATAAAGGAGGTAATATACTTTCGAAAAAAATATAAAATAATAAAATATCTAAAACTAAAAAAACCGTCAATAGTAAACTTTCTAATAATAGAATTATAATAAGATAAGATTTTATATTTTCATTTATAGATGTTCAATTACTTAATAAAGCTATAGGAGTAATAATAGTAGTTAATAAAACAAAATAAATAGATAATCCGTCTAAACCTAAATAAAAGTCAAAGGAGTTTATTTCGTGATACTCCTGGACAAACTGAAATTGAATACTAGTGAAATCAAAAAGTATAAAAACAATAAAAGAAATAAAAAGATTAATAAAAGAGGTAATTAAGGCAATACGTTTTATTCGTTTATTATCTAAAGGTGAATCTTGGTAAACATTGCTTGCAGCTAAGGTGAACACACCTAATAAAGGTACAATTAATAGAGAGGTAAGTAGCATTTAAAATAAGAGTAATACAAATTTTTTAGGAAAAATATGGGCTATACTACATATAGTAGGAGGAAATATACTATTAAATAAAAGAGAAAAACTATTTTTTTTTACCACATTTTAAGTACCATTTCTTTTAATAAGTACCCTTTTTTTTTAATAAATACCATTCCTTTTAAATACCCCTCTTTTTAACAGATATCCTTACTTTTAATGCCATTCCATTTAATAAATACCACTCCTTTAAATACCCCCTTTTAATGACAGTTCCTTTAAATAGCCACTAGCTATTATGTTATGTTAGGTATTATTAATCTATAATTTAATTTATAGGATATTTTATTATTTTTACTTTTTTAAATGAACTAATCTGCTGATACGATAAACGCTATATTATGTAGTATAGTTTATTTATTTGTAACTTTTTTTTCTAAAACTTTTTGTTTTATACTAATTTTTTTATTTTATTATAATTTGCTTTAGAATAAATTAGTTTTACTATATTTAAACTATCCCAGATGCAGACTATATTGTAGATTTTCTTTTTGAAAATATATAGAGATAAAGAAAATAGAATTATCATGTATATTATTTATATAATTATTTATATAATATACATTATAGTTCAAAGCAAAAATATATATATGCTACTGTTTTGTTGTAATAATTGAGTTTGATGATGGCTCTGAATGAATGCTGTCCAAATGCTTGACACATGCTAATCGTACGTCTAATTTAATTGGTTATATTCCTTTAAGGTATATCTCCTATTTCATTAGAAGTGGTGTACAGGTGAGTACTTATTATGGCTGCCTTAAAGTAGGGTTAATAAATACCTTATAAAAAATTATTATCTAATATAGATAGTGTAAATAAAACTAAACATTTGTTTACATAAAAAAAAAACAAAAAGGAAAGAAAATTTCCGCTTTAAGAGGACAATAATATATCGGATAGGTAGTAGTCAAGGTAATTGCTTGGCTAGCTTAAAATTCCGTAGTCGAGGCTGAGAGGTCGATCGACCACATTGGGTCTGAAAAAACCCCAATACGAATTGTACAGCAGTGGGGAATATTGGTCAATGGCCTAACGGCTGAACCAGCAATTTGGGGGAATGTACAGTCTGTTCTTTACAGGCTGACTACAACCGGTTAAATATATAATTAAAATATAATACAAGATATTTATATTATATATTTTAGGTAGAAGATAAGTATTATTTCTTTAGATATAATACTGAAAAGACGGCGTTATTTAAAAATTTCATTGGCCCAATATGGATTTTTAAAAGCTATGGCTTTGTAGTGTGTGAATTAGATAGATTAATACTCTAATTACTTAACTATAAAAGATAGTAAAAAAGTTTTTTTTATTTTTTATAAATTTAATCCATTATTATTTTTTATAGGCTAACGGTGTAGGATCGATTTTGTCGAATAAAATTCTAGATATTTCACTGATAATGACAAATTTATATCTATATGTCTTGACCAAATTAGGTGCCAGCAGTCGCGGCAATACCTAAAAGACTAGTGTTATTCATCTTTAATAGGTTTAAAGGGTACCTAGACGGTAATTATATTCATCTGAAACAGGATATGTCTTTACTAGAGTTTTATATGAGGAGGTGAGTATTCATGGAGTAGAGTTGAAATTCATTGATACCATGGAGACTGGTAGAGGCGAAAGCAACCTTTTATCTAATAACTGACGTTGAGGGACGAAGGCTTGGGGCACGAACAGGATTAGATACCCTAATAGTCCAAGCAGAAAATTATGAATGCCATAGACTAGAATCTTTTTTAGAATATAAATGAAAGTGTAAGCATTTCACCTCAAGAGTAATGCGGCAACGCAGGAACTGAAATCATTAGACCGTTTCTGAAACCAGTAGTGAAGTATGTTATTTAATTCGTAGGTACGCGAAAAACCTTACCACAACTTGAATATTATCATAAGTGTCTTTTGGTTTTTTTTTACAAAAAAACTTTGCAACTTTAGATATTACAAGCGTTGCACGGCTGTCTTCAGTTTATGTCGTGAGATACTGGTTGGATCCTTTAAATAAACGAAAGCCCATGCTTTATTTGTAATCTTATTAGTCCTAAGAGTTTTAATAGCTACTGTTGATATGTTAGGGTTATATATTTAGTAATAAATAGACAAATACTGGATAATAACGGTTTACTCTTTCTTATGGGTAATACTTAAGGTAATCCCTTTGAAGGTGTTAATTATTAAAACTAGACCGACTTTAGGATAAATAGAGCAGATTCACCCATATACGGGTCGTGATAATAGGGAGCAAGATAAGTCATCATGGCCTTAATGTTGTGGGCGATAGACGTGCCACATATACCTAGACAAAAGGATGCGAAAATGCGAATAAGAGCTAATCTAATAAAATAGGATAAAAAATGGATTGTAGCCTGAAATTCGGCTGCATGAATAAGGAATTACTAGTAATCGTGAATCACCACGTCACGGTGAATCTAATCTCAGACAGGTACTAACTACTCGTCAGGCGCTGAAAGAAGTGTGTGCAATAAGTTCGGCCTATTATTTTGTAGTTAACTCTAGTTAATTGGTTCTAGCTCTATGCAGATGGTAGGTCTTCGTATGCGTGACTTTGATTAGTGTTAAGTCGAAATACGGTTCGTGTAGTGGAAGTTGCACGGGATTGATAATTTTTAACAATAAATAGGTATATGTTTAATATAAAAAAACATACCCATACTATGCAAGTAGTATGGGACAAAATTATACATAGAAATATGTATAAAGGGAGGCCCTGTAGGCTGGTGTGACAGGCTGAGCTGTAAACTCAGTAGCTACGGCTACCGAAGGTTCAATTCCTTTTCTCCTTAAATATAAGACTAATGTGTTATATTAATACAAAAAACATATTAAGACTAAAAACCTTTTTTTTTTACACTTTATTAATAAATAAACTGTAAAAAAGCTTTTATAGCTCAACGGTAGAGCATAATACTGTTAATATTATGATACATGTTCGATTCATGTTAGAGGCTTTGCTATAGACCTGATCTTGTTTGCAGGGTTAAAGTCAGTAGCTTAAGTTTCAACTACCTTTTTTGTTTATATTTTTATTTATTTAAGTGTGTAAAGGGTTAAGGATTTTTAAATACTAAATGGAAACTCTGTTTTTATTAACTGAAAAAATTACCAACGGATTTAATGTTGGAATATTGGATATACTATCCGCAATTGCTATTTTATGTGGTATACTTGTAATAATAAGTAAAAATCCTATCGTATCTGTCTTGTTCTTAATTGGGTTATTTGTAAGTATAGCTAGTTTTCTTAGCATATTAAGTTTAAACTTTATTGGTATATCATACTTGTTGGTTTATGTGGGTGCAGTATCTATTTTGTTTCTTTTTATATTAATGTTGATAAACGTAAGAGTAAGCGAACTTTTAAGTAATACTAGTAATAGCATACCTTTAGCAATTATTATTTCTATCTTATTTTACTACACTATACGTGAAATATTGCCTTACAGTATTTATAGTACTAAAACTATTAATAGCAGTTCAAATTATAATAATATTTGAGATGTCTATAATAATAATTATTTAATTAAATTATTTAAATTAAGTGATACAGGTGCAGACAAGAGAGAAGTATATTTTGCTACTTCTTCTATATGAGACGGTAATCTATCAGAAACTAGTCATATTACGAGTATAGGTAACATAATGTATACTAGTTATAGCATATGATTAATATTAACTTCTATAATTTTACTTTTAGCAATGGTAGGTGCAATTGTTATCACAATAAATCAAAAAAATTAAATATATTGTTTTTATTCTAAATATTTAAATTATTACATAATTTAATTAAGTTTATTAAATTATTTAGTTACAAACTACTGTTTATCTTTATAAGATAAAAACGGCCATAGGTTAATGGTAGACCTTTCGTTTTCCACGCGATTTGTGTCGATTCGAATTCGGCTGGCCGTAGTACATAGTAGGTAATACTAGTTAGCTGAAGCTTCAGCTAGTGCTTATTTATTTAGCTAATATAGTTATTTATAATTTAAGGGTTTATAAATCATAATATATTATATATAACTAAATAGTTATATATCTACTCATATATTTTTATAGAAAGGGATTAGCTTAATGGTAGAGCAACCGTTTTACACACGGTAGGCTAGGTGTTCAAGTCACCTATTCCTTAATTATCTATGTAACCCTTTGCAATATATTATTTAAATATTACTTTATGTATAGTCTTTAGTTTTTTATTATAAAGGGTCTGTTCCTTAATCGGTAAAGGGCTTTCTTGTCATGGAAGAATATGTCAGTTCAAATCTGGCCAGACTCGTATAAAATACTATTAATAAAAATAACTGAAGCTTCAGCTAAATTGATATTATATGCACTCTAAAGTTATAATTTATATATTAT
>JAMFSA010000027.1 GCA_026225055.1 Mucilaginibacter xinganensis
CATTTTTCAATAAGAACACAGCAAGGGCTGCTATAATCGGTAAAAAAATTAATACACTAACCGTCATTTTATATTTAAACGCTAAGGTTTATATTCTAACTAAACTATATACTAATACAGCAATAATGCCTATCACCATCATAAAGATGTAAAAGCCCACATTACCGGTTTGCAACAGGCGTAAACCTTTGCTGGCTTCAACCGGTCCTCTGCCAATAGAGTTCACTAAACCATCAATACCGGCACGGTCAACAACATTGTAAAAGAAGCCTGATATCGCATCAAGCGGCTTGCGTACAATCGCATCGTACAACTCATCAATATAAAACTTGTTGTATGAAAGGTTTTCCCAGAAAGAGCGCTCTTCTGTATCGGCAACAGGTAAAGTAGCTTTGCTAACATATTTGCCATAAGCATATATCAATGCTAAGATCGCTACGCTTGCAGAAACTGCCATCAGCAATAATTCAGATGGCGGAGTGATAGTGGATGGCGCTCCGGGAACAGCTATCAGTAATGGTTTTAACCAGCCTGCTAACCAATCATGCCCGCCTAAACTTTCAGGTACACCCAGTAACCCACCTATAGTTGCTAATATTGCCAGGATAATTAAAGGTATAGTGATAGTTAACGGTGATTCATGTAAATGATGTTCCTGCTCATGTGTACCTCTGAATTTTCCCCAGAAAGTAAGGAACATTAACCTGAACATGTAGAATGAAGTTAACATAGCTACAATAACCCCGATAACATACATAGCAGGGCTGTGCAGGTAAGTATGGTACAAGATCTCATCCTTTGAAAAGAAACCTGAGAAAGGCGGGATACCTGATATAGCTATCGTACCGATCAGCATGGTTATAAAGGTGTATGGCAGTTTACCTTTTAGGCCACCCATTTTGCGCATATCCTGTTCGCCGCTAACCGCGTGGATAACTGAACCTGCGCCAAGGAATAATAAAGCTTTGAAGAAAGCGTGTGTAATTACATGGAAAAATGCGCCGGTATAATCACCAACACCCAATCCTAAAAACATATACCCCAGTTGTGATACTGTTGAATAAGCCAGTACCTTTTTAATATCAGTTTGTGTTAACGCGATCAGCGCGCCTAATGCTGCTGTGGCTAAACCTACAATGGCTATAACTTCCATCATATCCGGAGATAGTGAAAATAATATGTTTGAGCGCACGATCATATAAACACCTGCGGTAACCATGGTTGCAGCGTGTATTAAAGCTGAAACTGGTGTCGGGCCGGCCATCGCATCAGGTAACCAAGTAAACAATGGTATTTGTGCCGATTTACCGGTAGCACCGATAAACAACAATAAGGCTATTACAAATAATGGAACCTGCCCTGAATGCATGGTAGCAGCTGTTTTAAATACAGTTGCAAATTCGAAGCTCCCAAATACACGGAATATCAGGAACATGCCGATCAAAAAGCCAAGGTCACCAATACGGTTCATGATGAATGCTTTTTTAGCAGCATCGGCATAAGCAGCATTGCTGTACCAGAAACCGATGAGTAAGTATGAACATAAACCTACACCTTCCCAACCGATGAACAGTATCACATAGTTTGAACCTAAAACCAGCAGCAGCATGAAAAATATGAACAGGTTAAGGTAGGCGAAAAACTTACCAAAGCCTTCATCATCGTGCATATAACCGATAGAGTATAAATGGATGAGGAAGCCTACACCGGTGATGATGAGCAGCATGATTGAGCTGAGCTGATCAACCAGGAACGCGAATGGGATTTTAAAGTATTCTACGTGGATCCAATCGTACAAAGTAACATTGAAAGCGCCGGTTGATTTTACTTGTAAAAAGGCGGCAACACTAAGCGCGAAAGATGCAAATACCAGGAAGCTGCCGATAAAACCGATCAACTTTTTCGACAAGGTATTACGGCCAAGTCCGTTAATAATAAAACCGGCTAAAGGTAATACAGGAATAAGCCAGATGTATTTATCCATTTGTTAGTTAACTTTTATATTTATATCCCGTCCTTGCGATCCGCTTTCAGCGGAGTGGCAATCCCCGACTTTGCAATTCCGCCCTGTATAGTTTGGGATTGCTTCGTACCTCGCAATGACGCGTGATTTAGTTTATTATATATAAATCCGATATCGAAAACCCGACATCCGAAATATTATCTTACCACTTTAACCTGTTCAATACGTTAATATCGATAGAGTTGGTGTTACGGTATATCATTACTATGATGGCCAGGCCTACAGCTACTTCGGCAGCGGCAAGCGCCATGATAAAAAACACGAATACTTGTCCGCTGGCATCACCACTATATACCGAAAATGCGGTAAGCAACAGGTTAACCGCGTTAAGCATCAGCTCAACCGACATAAAAATGATGATGGCATTTCTGCGTAGCAACACGCCCATTACACCTATTGAAAATATAATAGCGCTCAATAAAATGTAATGATTAAGCGGTACTGTATGCAGTGTATTAGTTAAACTTTCCATTATACAGTTTTTGGGTCTTTAGTGGCTAATAAAACAGCTCCAACCATTGCCGATAATAACAATAGCGAAGAGATTTCGAACGGTAATAAAAATTCGTTGAACAGTACCTTGCCTAAGTTTTTCACTAAACCCAGGCCCGGATCTTTCAATACCACAGGCTCTGCAATACCTACCTGCCTGAAACAGGCAAACAGTACTACAAATAAGCAACCGCCACCTAATACAGCGGCAATTTTTACAATGTTTGATTTGAATGGCTCCGAATCTTTATTCAAATTCATGAGCATGAGCGTGTATAGGAACAGTACCAATATGGCACCCATGTACACAATGAAATTCACTATCGCCAGAAACTGGGCATTCAGCAATATATACTGAATTGTGAATGTAAAAAATGTGAGTACAAGGTAAAGTATGCTATGCACCGGATTCTTTGCAGATATGACCAATATCGAAAAGAATATGGACAAAAACGCGATGAAGTAAAATGTATTCATGTTTATATTTACAAAATACCTTATGCTTTAAAATGGTTGGGCAAAGGTATAAAACTTCTTTA
>JAMFSA010000219.1 GCA_026225055.1 Mucilaginibacter xinganensis
ACTACAGGGTACTATCACTTAACTGAATTTAAGGCTCCAGGTGATTTAATTAACAAATTGGAGGTAGAGTTAAGGCGCGATGAGCGTGTTTTGCGTTTCCTGACCATTGCTTTGGACAAACATGCCATTGCTTACAATGACAAAAAACGCAGCGGTGCTTTTAACAAAAAACCTAAAGCAACAGAGGAGGCAGCACACTAATGGCTAACGAGCAAATTAAATACGTTACCGCTCCCAAGGTGGAGGATAACCGTAAAAAATACTGCCGATTCAAAAAGAACGGTATTAAGTACATCGATTACAAAGACGCAAACTTTTTATTAAAGTTCATTAACGATCAGGGTAAAGTATTACCTCGCCGTTTAACTGGTACTTCATTAAAATTCCAGCGTAAAGTGGCTCAGGCTGTTAAGCGTGCACGCCATATCGGTTTATTACCTTATGTTACAGATTCATTAAAATAATAGGAGATTTAAGAAATGGAAGTTATTTTAAAACAAGATGTAAAAAACCTAGGTGATAAAGACGATGTAGTAAACGTTAAACCAGGTTATGGCCGTAACTACCTTTTACCTAAAGGCTACGCCATATTAGCTACAGTAAGCGCACGTAAAGTTTTAGCTGAAAACCTTAAACAGGCTCAGTTTAAACAAGAAAAGATCCGCAAGGATGCTGACGCGATAGCTGCCCGTTTGGAAGGTGTTAAACTTACCATTGGTGCTAAAGCTGGCGAAAGCGGTAAAATTTTCGGTGCTATCAACACTATTCAATTAGCTGACGCTTTGAAAAAAGAAGGCTTTGAAGTTGACCGTCGTCGCATTACTTTTGATACTGAGCCTAAATTTGTAGGTGAGTATGTTGCAAATGTAAACTTGCACAAAGAAGTAAAAGTACGCGTACCATTTGAAGTGGTAGCTGAGTAATTTTTGATTTCGGATTCCGGAGTTTCGATTTCGGATTTGATATAGAATTAAAAAAGGTGTTTTGTGAAAGCAAAACACCTTTTTTATTTTCTATAATCTGGCCTTAAGAATTATTTTAATTTTATTTACTTTGTACCCAATAACCTTATCAATATGAAAAAAATCTTACTCTTATCTGTACTATTAGTTGGTTTTGCATATAGCACTTTTGCGCAGAACTATTATGATGAACCAAGTCCAAAAATTAGCGCAGGCTTTGGCTTTGGCGCAGCCGTTGGCCCATACTCAGGTGCTTACCCAGCCGCAGGCAGCCTGAACGTTAAATTTGAATACCCTATAAGCGACAGCAAAGTCAACATTATATTTACTACTGGTTATACTTTTTATGTATCGAGCAATGGCTACTCAACCGGGGTTTATTATGATGATTATGGTAGCGAATCCTATTCCTCTGGATCACTGGTTTCGTTCATACCTGTAGAAATAGGCATTAAAGCATTTGTTTACAACAGGATTTTTGTTGAGGGGGATGTTGGCGCTTCATTCAATATAAATTCAAGCTCTTCAGACTATACTAATAAAAAAGTAGCCCTTATATATTCACCAAGCGCAGGTTACTCTATTCCTTTCGGTTCAACAAAGTTTGGGGTTGACCTAAGCTTAGGTTATGAAAACAGGCTTGAAACAGGCGGTGGCTACAGCCAGATTGCTTTTAAAGCAGCCTTTAACTTTAGCTTATAAAAATAAGAAAGGTGCCAAAATATCGGGCTAAACTTGTCGTAAACTGAGTTTCATTCTTAAAAAAAAGCAACTGAAATCGTATCTTCGCGATTGAAACAAAATGGCTCAAAAAAAGAATAGCAAAGTTTACAAGTCGGGCATATTGAAGCTGATCCTTCGTATTATAAAATTGGTTTTCATCCTGTATTTTGGCATCACTATTTTGTGGGTGCTGCTTTACCGTTTTGTAAATCCGCCCGTTACACTGCTGATGATTGAGCGTGGTTTTGAACGGAAATCAGATGGTAAGGACTGGAAGATAGATAAACAATGGGTGGATTTTGATAACATTGCCGACCCCATGAAACGCGCTGCCGTAGCCGCGGAAGATCAGCGTTTCCTGGATCACTTCGGGTTCGATTTTAAGGCGATGGAACGCGCCATCGATAAAAATGCCAAAAGCCATAAACTGATAGGGGGAAGCACCATATCGCAACAAACAGCCAAAAACGTTTTCCTATGGCCGGGCCGCTCTTATGTACGCAAAGCTTTTGAGGCGTATTTTACCATTCTGGAAGAGATCTTCTGGAGCAAGAAGCGCATTATGGAGGTGTACCTTAATGAGATTGAAATGGGCGACGGTATATACGGCGTACAGGCTGCCTCACAGGCTTATTTTCATAAGAACGCAAAAGACCTCACCAAACACGAAGCCGCCGCCATAGCCTCTATATTCCCCGACCCGTTGAAGTGGTCGCCCACTAACCCGAGCGATTATGTGGCCCACAGGCAGTATTTGATATTGAAGAATATGAGAAGGCTTGGGCCGCTGGATTTTTAAGCCTGTAGCTTTTTTACCACGATTCATTGCGAAGAATGACGCACCCCCGGCTATACACAGCGGTTATGCATATGGCTTACATGTCGCTTGCAGCCGCTCATTGCCGCGGAGGCTACTACTTTTGTCTTGATACAAAAGGTAGCAAAAAATCAAGTCAGCAGAAAGGCTTCTTTGCCGCACAGGCCATTGCCCTGCAAATCAGGCAAAACCTGGGCTGCTATATTTTTACCCTGCTGTCGCTACGAACTTTGGCCTTTACCCTTCTGTAAAAATCTGCTTATGCCCTGCCATTGCGCTCTACGCCATCATCGTTTTGTCTGCTTTTCACCCGAAGCTGTTCTACTGCCGGAGAAAAGGAGAGGGATATTATTTATATACAGGACATTAAATGACCCGTGAGCAAAAGCGGGGAAAGGCCTGACAAAAAGCGCGGGTCTGGGTGTTTTGCCTGTGGGAGGAAGGATCTTTTGTCTTGATTTTTTGGTTCTTTTGTATCAAGACAAAAGAACTAGGGCTCCGCGCCCATGAGCGGCTTCATGCGATAAGTTGCCATTTTTTCCGCAATTAGCCTGACTCAACGTCTTATTATTTTTACCTCCCCATTATACTACCATCCATTAAACCCCGTAACTTTATAATTGATGAATAATGAACTGCTTACTCTTGATGATGTAAAACTATTGGTAGATACCTTTTACACCAAGGTACAGGAAGATGGCCTTTTAGCGCCGATATTTAATGAGCGCATAGGTAATCACTGGCACCATCACCTGGAAAAAATGTATACCTTTTGGCAAACCACATTGCTAGGCGAGCATACTTATTTTGGCAGCCCGTTCCCGCCGCATGCCAAGCTACCGGTTGATGGCCGTCATTTTAAACAATGGATCAGCCTGTTTAACCAAACGGTTGATGAACTATTCACTGGCGACAAAGCTGACGAAGCTAAATGGCGTGCCGGTAAAATGGCCGAGATGTTTGAGCTAAAAGTCGCCCATTTTCAAAATAATTCAAGGGCGATTCAGTAGGCATTGTTTTAAAATTTTCCTTTAGGGGGCTGGGCGGCATATTTCCAATGCCGTGATTTTCCCTCTTCCATCATCTCCATAGCCTGTAGCATGCGCTTTTCGCGGGTGGCTTCAGTTTTAGCATCGATGATCCATTCCAGGTATTCTTTTTTGTGTGAGTAGCTGAACTTATCGAATACTTCTTTTGCTTTAGGATGATCATTTAACACGGCTTCAAAATAATCGGGCGTAACCAGTTCTTTTTTTTCAGCAGGGTTTTTCTTAACTGTAGGAATTTTTACTTCCCGGTCGTTATTTTCAATGGCCTGTAATACAAAGTGTTTTATAGCATCAGGAGTTGGCAGGTCGGCAATAGTATTAATACGTCCGAAACTACCGGCAGCACCGTCGCCAATTTTTAGTAAGCCATGTGGGTCGTGCAGTAAGGAAGCTTTCCAGAAGCCAAAGGCGCAATGTTCCTTAAAAGCCGCCATCTGGCAAACGGGACCTTTGTAATCAAAAAAAGGCATTCCCCATTTAACAGTTTCTGTTATTAATGGCGATGCTGCATGTACTACCTCTCTAATGTGGTTTAAAATTGGTTTTGCAAATGCCGCTGATTTTTCAATATAGGCATCAACCCGTGCGTCGTATTGTCCCATAAAATAAAGTTAATGGTTTTTGGGAAGAATGAAAAGTATTCGGATATGTCATTGCGAGCGAGAGCGCGGCAACCTCGTAGCTTGCATACCGGACGCGACGAGGTTGCTTCGTCGTTCCTCCTCGCAATGACACGAATTTGTATGAGTATTAATTCAGCTTAAACACAAACACCACCTGCCCCTGCTGGGTATCGGGAGCGGAATCAAGGGCGTTTACTTTGGAGTTCATCACGGCGTCCTCACATCTTTTTATCAGGTCGTAATCGGTAATGGTAGTGCCACGACCGGCGCGCGCGTAAATGATATTTCCGTTTTTATCAACATGTATATCGATGGATACCTTACCAGTAACCCGGTGTTCATCAGTAACGGTTGGTTTACTAACAAAACTGCGTTGTATCAGGTTTAAACTACCGCCATTACCCGATCCTGTTCCGTTATAGTTATTAGTTAGCGTACTACCGGTTGGCTTGCCTTGGTTACCAGGTGTAGTGGTATTACCATCACCTGCACCTGTGCCGCCGTTTGATTTACCCTTATACAAGGCGTTCTGGTTAACAACGGGCTTGGATACAGCTTTTGTGGCTTGTGTAGCAACATTGGCGGTAGGTTTTTTATTGGATGATGTCACCGACGGCGCATCCTCATTAGTTTGGGTTGCTATCTTTTTATCACTGTTATCAGCTTCAACCTTTTCAGTCGGTGGGGCAGGGGTAACTTTGTTGGGCGCTACGTGGTTAGCTTTCTCGGCAACGGAGGGTTGTTCGGTACTCATATAATCGGTACCCATACCCTTGTCGGTAGTGCCGTAATTTACCAATATACCGCCAGTACCTTCTTCCTGCTTAGGCGGACTCTGGAATACAATAAAATAACACATAGCCACAATAACGCCAAGCAAAATGCCTGTCGCTAAAAATGCCTTCGGGTAGTTATTTTCTTCTTGTCTGTATTCCATTTTTTTGGTAGCAAGTATTTAGTATCAAGTATCAAGTATGGAGCTGCATCGGCGGTATAAAGTTTTGTTTTTAGTCTTGATACCTGATACTAGCTACTTGATACTAACAAACTATTTCGGTTCCGTTGCCAAAACCAGTTTCATATTTAATTTTTGGGCCACATCCATTACTACTACAGCATCCTGTATGGCTACGGTTTTATCAACATATAAAACTATAGTAACTTCTGATGCCAGGTTTTTGTAAGCAGCTATAGCAGGTTGCAGCTGATCTGTTGTCGTTTCTTTCTTATCCACAAAATACCGCAGATCCTTGGTTATGGAAACGTTTACCGTTTTTTTAGTTACCGACTGACTGGTTGACGACTTTGGCAGCAATAACTTAATAACGTTTGGATTGGTTATGGTTGAAGCGATAAGAAAAAACAAAAGCAGGAAGAACATTATATCGTTCATCGCCGATGTCTGCACTTCGGCAGCAATCCTTTTTTTCCTGTTCCTTAAATTCATTTGCTGGGCTCCTCTAACAGGTCAATAAATTCAACAGCATCAGTTTCAAGGCTCAGGATCACCTTATCAACCATCATATTTAAAACGTGGTAGCATATATAGGCAACCATACCCACAAATAAACCGGCTGCGGCTGTCACCATTTTAACGTATAAACCGCCTGATATAACGCCTATACTTAGGTTGCCCGATTGAGCGATGTCATAAAAGATCTTGATTACACCATAAATAGTACCCAAAAAGCCAAACATCGGCGCAATACCGGCAATGATACCCAGGATACCTATATTCTTCTCCAGTTTGGCTACTTCCAGTTTACCTACGTTTTCAATAGCACCTTCAATATCCTTTATAGGGCGGCCTATCCTTAACAAACCTTTTTGCAGCATACGGCCCAGCGGGGTATTGCTGTTTTTGCAGATGGCGATGGCAGATTGTAAATTACCCGACATTATGCTTGACCGTACCTGCATCATTAAATTATTTTCATTTTTTGATGCCTTGCGGATAGTGAAATAGCGCTCGAAAAATATCACCAGCCCTAAAATGGCCAGTAAGCCAATGGGGATCATTATCACGCCACCCTTTATCAGCAAATCACCAAAATGCAATTCTTCACCGGCTGTGCCGGTTTTGGAGAGATTGGTTACCGTGTCCGCTAATTTTTTCGCTGTATCTGTTATCTGCAATAATAAACTCATTGTTATTGATTAGTTTTTTTTGGATGATATGGTTGTAAACTTATACTGTTTTTACTTATTCTCTTTGTTTTTAGTAAAGTATCCTCGGCGTTAACTGCTTGCTGGTAGTCAAAAAAAGTTCCCAGTGTTACTTTATGTAACTTGCCGGGTACGTTATTTAGTATGCGGGCCTCAATACCCAGTCTTTTATAATTACCGATAGCAATATTCGCTTCATCAAGGCTTCCGAACGCGCCGCCCAAAATTTCATAATGGGTCTTTGTGAGCGTATCGTTAACAACAGGCGGCGTAACAGTAGCGACTGGTTGTTTCTGTGCCGTTGTAGTATCAGCTTTAACTGTTGCCGGTGTTTTGCTGGTATCAACGGTTTGTTTAGCGGCTGTATCCGTTTTAACGGTATCGTGCTTAATAACAACGGGTGCAGTTTTGGTTGTGGTGAATTCATTAAACAAAACAGGATCGTACTTATATAAGCCAAATATTACCAATACCAGTAATGCCGCGACTACAGCCAGTGCGATGATCACACGGATATAAGTTAGTCTTTTTGGCCTTTTGTATTCAACGTGCGGAACATCTACATCAACTAATTCGTCATGCTCATCTGCCGGAGTTTCATACGTTGCAGGGTCCTGCGAATATACGGTTGGTTGTGGTATATAGCTTTGCGGTTTATATTCTTCGGCTGCGGGTGTAAGCACTTCGCGTACCGGTTCAACTGGCTCCTGTTTTTTAACTGGTTCAGCAGATAATACCGGTTCAGGAGCTTTTGTTCCTGTCGGTTCGACAGGTGCATCGCCCAGTTTATTTAGTTTTATCTGTGGATAACCAAAGAAAGCCGGATCATTAGCTGATGTTGAAGCAGCTTTAAAATTGATAATGCCGTTAGCTATATATATCGCGCCGAGTTCGGCAAAAGGAACTTCTTTTGTATTAGCCCGCTCCTTTAATGTAGTAATATACTTTTCGGTAAAATACCTGGATGATGCCAGCGAGATGTTCTTTTTTTCGGCGATATACTGATAAAGTACCTCATCATCTATAGATTGCCTGTCGAACGCTACCTTATACTGCGGCGGATGAAGGGTAGCCCCATTTTCATCATAATAACCATCAATACGCAGGCGCGCAAAATAGCCCAGGCCGGGCACATTTACCTCGCCAAGTTGCCCTAATAGTTCACTTATATAATAGGCTACATCCATTGCGCTAAAAGTACGGTTAATTATAAAATATCAAAAAGCTTAAAAAGAATAGCCCACACCGCCAAATATATTAAATCCGTAGTCAGGATAATACAGGTAGCTTTGATTTGTTGTGTCTAAAATATTATTAACCTTTACAAACACCGATATTTTACTGGTAGCCTTATAATCTACACCACCGCTCAGGTCGGCAAATGAGCTGATAGTGGTAGGGGTAACTTTTATCAGATTAACTGCATCAATATACGGAGCATCCATTGTGCTGCCACGGAATAATAATGAACCTGTAACCGATACCTTGTTATTTATATTGATGGTAGTTCCGGCAGTTAGCTTAAACTTAGGCAGGTTCCATGCTTCCTGTTGCTGCGCCATGTTATAGCTCCTGATATCAACCTGGCCGAATATATTTACATCTTCTGATGCCTTATAATCCAGTTCGCCATTAAAGCCGTTCACACGGGTTTTGCCATTGTCATATATCACCGCATATTTGTTTCCTGTCGAGCCGAAATTGCTCACAAACATAGGCAGGTATTTTACGCTGTTGCGGAATATGAATGCTTTAAAGCCTAAACCCGGTGCCAGTGTGCCCTTTAAACCTGCACTCAGGTCAAGCTGATCAACAGAGTTTTTAACATCCAGGTTTGGGCCGAGGAATGGGTTAGCCATTGAAAAATCAAGCAGCGAACTTTTGTTTACATCACCAGTAGCCTCAACAAACAAGCGCACATATTTAGGTATTACCTGTATCTCCGCTTTGGCTGAAGGGAAAATATAGAGGGCCGATTTAAAGCCAAACTCACCAGCTATGTTAACACCCGCATCTACCTTGTAATTATCGCCCTGAAATTTGATGTATGGGTTTACACGTACAAGGTTGTTGCTATGGTCGTACAAACTATCCTTTTGTGAGCTCAGATCTAATGAGCCTGACGCGCCTACATAAAACTGCTGTATGGTTTCATTTAAAAAGCCTGATAACACCACATTGCTTTCACGTGCCTGAAAAGCATCACTGTAATTGTAGCCTTTTAGTTTGAATGCGTAAGTGAAATCATTAGGTACATCAGCATAATTTTTGGTAAGCTCGCCTTCGGCACCAATGATGCTGAAATGCTGGCGTTCAGGGGTTGGCATAACAGCGGGCGGGACATCCTGGTTAAAGCCGTAAAAATAGTTGCTGTTATATCTGTAATCAATTTTACCACTGATTGAATTGGTAGCACCTATGCTTTTACCAAATACAGCAATTTCGTTTTTACTTGCATCCTGCTTATTAATACTGCCATCCTCCGACAGGTGTTTAGCGTAAACGCCTACCTGCAGCGCCTGGTCAGCACCGTTATTAATATAAACCTCGCCATAAGTGGTCTTTAGGTTACCCAAGCCTACTTTAGCGTAGTTATTCCCCGGCAGGGAATCTTGTTGCGCAGGCATAGGCATAGCATCCAGCTGGCGGATCTCGTTATCCTGGTTAAGGCGTTTATCTAAAGTAGTATAGGTTAAAGGCGCTTTAAAAGGGATCTTGGTTTCCAGGTCAGGATTGCGACGGATCTTAACCGCATCGGCCAATACTGGTTTGTAAGCGGTAGTTACCACAATCTCTTCCGATAGCGCGTTCTGATTTTTATCAGGCGTTTTATTGCCGCCTGCTTTAGTCGTATCGGCGCTGCTTTTCGCTACCGCATCGCCCAATTTTTTGGCATCACTCTTTGGTTTGGTTGATGCCGATGCCGGTTTGGTAGTTTTTTTCGGTGCAGGCTTAGTTGTTTTTTTAGCTGTTGATTTTGCAGCAGTTTTTTTAGCCTTATGCTTTGTTTGCGCGTTTGCAGGCACAAAGTATAATACTAACAGTAAGCTCAGCAGCATGTATATATATCGTAGTTTCATTGCTTGTGTCGTTTTATGCTTTGTCATCCTCTTAATTACCACCATTGCCCGCTGGTTTAGTATTAGTAGTATCCGGTTTTGTTTGTTGTGTACTGTCGGGTTTCACCGTATCAATAGCCGAGTTTTTCCCTGTAATTTTATCAAGCTTTTGTTTTGCAATTGGTAAAATATCATCGTTGCCTTTATAGTTCTCAATTATACTTTGCAGCGTTGCCTTAGCCTGGAAACTGTCTTTTAAGCCCATATAATCATCAGCTAATAAAATGTAAGTTTTAGCCACCCAATAATCATAGTTAGGCATCTCCTTAACCAGATCGAAACAGGCTTTTTGCGATGTTTTGTAACGATGTTTCAGATAATCTACATTAGCTATATTGTATTTAGCTTCGGCAGCGGCAACGGTTTTAGTATTGCTCAGGGTGTAATTAAATTCTTTTATAGCGCTGGTGGTATCGCCCTTTTGCAAGTAAGCTTTACCGGCGTATAAGCCTGTTTTAAATTTATCTTCTTCGGATGTTTTTTCGTTGCCCCTAACTTGCTTCACATAGTTAAGCACATCGTCAGGCATTTCCATCTGCGAGTAGCAAAGCAGCAGGTTATTAATAGCGAAGGTATAATCAGCCTTATACTCCGAGTTTGTTTCCAGTTTTTTAAGGAACACTACCGCGTCGTTATATTTTTGCTGCGCGATATATAGCTTCGCCATGCTGATGAGCGATTTTTCGGTGTAAGCACTGGTCCAGTCGTTCAATATCACATTGTAATCATTAACCGCGGCGGCAGGCTGTCCGGTATTAACCAAGCTTTCCGCACGGATAAAGTGTGATTCCTTGTTGTAGATTGGCTTATTAGGGAACTTATCAAAGTAAGCGTTAACAGCGCCTATGGTACCCTGCCAGTCGCCGCGTAAATACAGGTTGTTGGCGGCAGTATACATGATGCCTTCCTGGTCGGCACTGCTATAGTTACCGATAGGGGTGGTTGAAGCGTAACTGATGAAAGTTTGCGCATCGCCTTTATCCGTATAGATCTTTTCAATCTGTTTGAGTGCTTGTTTGGCCTCATCAGTTGATGAGTAATCCTGAACCACACGTTTAAACGATTCAACAGCCAGATCATCACTGCCTGCGTTATAATCGATCAAGCCCATGGTCATCAGCGCACGTGGTACATAGCTGCTATGCGGATATTTATCTATCATAGCCAACAGGTCGGTTTTAGCGGTTGTGCCATCGCCTTTCAGGAAATAAGCGTATGCGATCTCGAATGAAGCATCATCAGCATAATCAGAATTAGGGAACTGAGTTAACACAGACGTAAGGGTGCTGATCTTCGCATCTTGTGATCCCTGTAAGCCCTGTATAATACCACGCTGGAACAGGGCGTAATCCTCGCCCGGCGTATGGTTCTCGATAATGCGGTTATAATATTTTAGAGCGGAGCCATAATCTTTCAATACAAAATAACTATCACCAAGTCGGGCAGTAGCGTCGTTTATTGTCGCGGTATCCTTTTCTTCACCTTGCAGGAATTTTTCAAAGTAAGTAGCTGCTTTTTTATATTTTTCGCCACCGAATGCTGCATAGGCCAGCGCGTAATTAGCAAAGTTGGCTACATCGGTTTGTTTAGCCTCCGGCATATCCAAAAACTGCTCAAAGGTTTCAACAGATTCATCGTACTTACGCACCTCGTACATGGCTTCTGCCATCCAATAAGTGGTTAGCGCCTGAATCTTTGTATCGACAGGATATTTTAAAGACCGCAGGAAAATACCGATAGCATTTTCAAAGGCGCGCTCATTATAAAACTCCAGTCCGCGGTAATAAGTTACTTTTTGGTAGGCTTCCTGCGCGCTTACAGATTTATTGGGAATAGGCTCTAATATGTCAACCGCTTCTTTATAGTTGCGTGAGTTTAGCAGTTCCTCGCCCAACAAAACCTTAACCTCATCGTTACGGCCCGAACGCGGGTAGTTTTTTAAGTATAAACGGGTGGCGCTTAATGCATCAGTATTAAAATCCAGCTCGTAGGATAATTTTGCATACTCATACAAGGCATCCTGCTGTAATTGCGGGTCGAAACTTAATCTTGATGCCACAAGGAAAGCATTACGGGCGCTTTGCTTGTTATTCATTTTCAGGAATATATCGCCTAGCGTATAGTTACCATTCTGACTATAAATGTCGTTCTGCTCAACCAGTTTTTCCAGTTCGGTTGCTGCTTTAGCGTAGTTGCCTACTTTGTAATAAGCATAACCCATCTGGTAGCTATCCTGTGTGTTTTGGGTTTTGCCATTGTCCTGGCCCTCAAACCTGCTGTAGTATTTTACCGAGTTGTCATAATCGGCCTTTGCAAAGTAGGATGCGCCGATGATGCGCAGCATTTCAGTTTCGTGCTGCTGGTGGGTGCTGTTAAGGATAGGTACCGCATAGCTAATCACATCATCATAGCGTTTATCCAAAAAGTAAACCGCCGAGATGTAATACGGATAGCTGTCCTCGTATTTTTTTGAGTTCTTCAGCTTCTCGAAATTCGATAATGCTAAATGATAATCTTTATTAAGATAAGCTATATAAGCGAAATAGTAAGTCGCGTCCTCGGTATATGGGCCGTGTTTGGCTTTTACTTCAGAGAATAGTTCCTGCGCATTTTTGTAATCGTTAACCGTGAAATAGCAATAGCCCTTTTCAAATTTATACTCGGTATTATCGCGGCCATTCAATTCGCCGGCTTCCACCTTATCAAACCAACGCATAGCATCGGTATATTTTTGCTGTTTAAAGTAAGAGCGGCCTATCTGAAAAAATGCCAGTTTTGCTAACGGATTTTCCGGATGCTCCTTAGTAAAACGCAAAAGCATGCTTTCGGCATCATCGCTACCTAATTCTAATTCGCAAAAGGCCTCGTAGTACTGAGCGTTTTCCTGTACCAGCGTAAGTTTGGATTCATATTTCGGTTGGGTACTTGGTTTAAGCCGCGCTTGCTCAACCAAACGGAATTGCTCCGCAGCTGCAACGTATCTGCCTTTGCTCAACAGATCGGTGGCCGTTTGGTAGGTACGGTACACCTCAAAAGAAGGATCTTGCTGGGCTTGCGACGAGAGTGTAAAAAATATGGGTATTAACAGGAAGGTGTATCTTAGTTTGATCATAAGCACATGCTAACAAGTTGCTAAATTAGCGAATACAAAAAAAGGCAATTCACATTAGAAATTCACAAATGTGGAAAAACAACTATCTAACGCAATAATTTTGTTACACGATATGGGTGTGGAAAACTTTGTGCGGAGAGAGTCAGGGATTAAGAGTCAAGAATCAGGGGGAAAGAGTCAGGAGTTAAGATGCAAGAATCAGGAGTGAAGAAAAACAAATGCGATATATTTTAGTTCTGATAACACATTTATCTTGATTCTTAACTCTTGGTTCTTTCTCAAATCTTGTATCTTGCTTCTTGACTCTTATATAAAAGCCCCTATTATGTCATCTCTACACGACCGTATCATTGCCTTTAATAAAGATTTATTACCTCACAAAGTACAGCTGAAATATGAATGTATGGCTGAAAATGTATTCCGGTTTTACCGGGGAACCTGTCATTTGTTTTATCAGGACCTGAGCGCTGCGCCTCCATTGCCAAAATCGCCCATAACATGGATATGTGGCGATCTGCACCTGGAAAACTTCGGCAGCTATAAAGCAGATAACAGGTTGGTTTATTTCGATTTAAATGATTTTGATGAGGCGATACTGGCACCTGCAGGCTGGGAACTGGTGCGCATGATCACCAGCATATTTATTGCTTTTGAGAGCCTGGAAATTGAGGAGATAAAGGCGATGAATATGGCACAGCAGTTCTTGCGTAATTACTCAGCAACTTTAGTTAAAGGTAAGGCCATAGGGATTGATCCGCGCACGGCAAAGGGTATAGTATGCGCGTTTTTAACCGCAGTTGAAAGGCGCCGGCAAAAGGACTTGCTTAGAAAGCGCACCGTACCTAAAAAGAAAAAGCTGGCTTTATCATTAGAGCATGAAAAACAATTTGAGGTAGAGAAACCACTAAGAAAACAACTTGTAAAGCATATGGATGAATGGATAAGTACCAGCAGCGATGGTCCGTATAATTATAAAGTGTTGGATGTGATCTTCAGGCTGGCTGGTACCGGCAGCGTTGGCGTAAAGAGGTATTTGTTTCTGCTGAAAAGTCTCAATACTAAAAATAAATACCTATTGGTTGATATGAAGGAAGCAATGCCATCCTCATTGCAACCTTATGTTACCATTAAACAACCTAAATGGACATCAGAAGCAGAGCGGGTAATTGATGTGCAGCAGCGGATGCAAAATGTATTACCGGCATTGCAGGGCACAACCCAGTTTAATGGCGATGCCTATACCCTGCAGGAAATGCAGCCTACCGAGGATAAGATAAATTTTGAGCTGATAAAAGATGCTTACCGTGATATTTACCAGGTGATTGATGACATGGCCTTGCTCACCGCATCGGCACAGCTACGCAGCGGGGGCCGGCAGGGGTCGGCTGTTATTGATGAGCTGATTGCTTATGGTGAAAATACCGATTGGCACGAAGCTATATTGAATTACGCTTTGAAATATGCCAAGCAGGTTAAAAAAGATTATAAAGAGTTTGTAGCTGGTTACAAAAAGGGTAAATATAAATTGGATGAAAAGTAATTTAAAATAAACTTTCAAAAAGTTTTGAAAGTTTAAAAACTTGTTTACATTTGTACATGCAATTAGCAGAAGGCAAAGAGAAGTTTATTGAAGCATGGGGAAAACTGGGCTCGGAGTGGGGTATAAACCGCACCATGGCGCAGGTACATGCTTTATTGCTGGTTTCGCCGGAGGCTTTAACTACTGAAGAGATCATGGCTGAGCTAAGTATATCAAGGGGCAATGCTAATATGACCGTTCGTGATCTGATGGATTGGGGCCTGGTTGAAAAACAGCACAAAACAGGCGAACGTAAGGAATATTTTTATGCTGAAAAAGATACCTGGGTGATAGCCAGGCAGGTAGCCAAGGAACGTAAGAAACGGGAGCTTGACCCGGTGCTGAAGATCTTAAACCAGCTTTCGGAAGTTACCGGCGATGCAAAGGATCCTGCATATAAAACCTTTAAAACGTCTGTTGCCAATATAAACAAGCTGGCCAATAACGTTAACAAAACTTTAGAAACTATGCTAAAGGCAGAAGAGAACTGGTTTTTTGGTTCAGTTATGAAAATATTAAAGTGACCCTTTTTTTTAATTAAAACTTTCATTTATTACTGAAAATTCAATAATTATTAACATATATAAAAACAACAACATCATGAACTATTTTATTTTAACCTACGCTTTTTACGTGCTCATCAGCGTTGCATTAACTGTTTGGGTAGCAAACGTTTTGTTTAAAAATGGGCGGGTATTTTTGATAGATATCTTCCACGGCAACAATGAACTGGCCGACTCTGTGAATAAACTGCTAATCGTTGGTTTTTATCTGATAAATGTAGGCTATATGTGCCTGGCGTTAAAGGAAACTAATGCTATTACCAACTTACAGGTAGTGGTAGAGGTGCTGAGCTTTAAGATCGGCTGGATAATTTTGATACTGGGCGGTATGCACTTCCTTAATCTTATTGTTTTTTACAAACTACGCAACCGTGCTAAAAGAGACGAACGATTAAAGATCAGGCAATAATGGCAAAAATAATTTTAGCAGGCGGGTCAGGCTTTATCGGTCAAATACTAGCCGCACACTTTATAGGTAAGGGCGATGAAGTGGTCGTCCTTACCCGTGGCGGTAATCGTGTTGTAAATAACGTAAGGTATGTAAACTGGAACGCTGAAACCATTGGCAACTGGGTTGCTGAACTGGAAAACTGCGATGTGCTGATCAATTTGAACGGTAAAAGCGTTAATTGCAGGTATAACAATAAGAACAAGAAAGAAATACTCGATTCAAGGGTAAATGCCACCAGGATATTGGGTGAGGCGATCAGGATGGTTGGAACTCCGCCAAAATTATGGATCAACGCGGCATCCGCCACTATTTACAGGCATGCGGAGGACAGGCCGCAGGATGAATATACCGGCGAACTGGGCAAAGGCTTTTCTGTTGATGTATGCAAGCAATGGGAAGCCGCTTTTTTTGAACAGGACACACCCGGTGTAAGAAAGATTGGTTTAAGAATAGCTATAACGCTGGGAAGCAACGGAGGTGTTATGCCTTACTATTTTAACCTGGCAAAGTTTGGCTTGGGCGGCAGGCAGGGTAATGGTAAACAATATTTTAGCTGGGTGCATGAACATGACCTAACAGGTATAATTGATTTCTTGATAGATTATAAGGAGCTTGAAGGAATATTTAATGTGAGTTCACCAAACCCGGTACAAAATCATCAATTTATGCGTGTGGTAAGAAATGTGATGAGGACGCCATTTGGTTTACCAGCCACAAAATGGATGCTGGCCATAGGCACAAGGTTATTAGGTACTGAAGCTGAACTTGTATTGAAAAGCAGGTGGGTTGTGCCAACAAAGCTACAGGAGGCGGGTTACGTTTTTAAAGTGACTTATATTAACGATGCTGTTAAATTAAGCAGCCTTTGAACCCAATTGTCTCTGGATGGAATTAAGTAAAACATCCAGATCAAAAGGCTTGGCTACAAAGTCATCAGGCGCGCCATATTGGTTTAATGTAGCAGCTACATCATGGCTAGCTGAAACTAAAATCACCGGTATCCCCTGAGTGTCACGGGTTGACTTAATATCCTTACACAAAACCCTGCCATCCATATTACCCAGCATAATATCAAGTAATATAAGGTCGGGAGTATGCTCTTTTAATTTATCAAATAGTAAATGCCCGTCAGATAATGTGTCCACCATATAACCGGAATCTTCAAGTATATATCGTAATACTTCTAAAATATCATCATTATCATCCACCGCTAATATCCTTTTCATATAATTTGTATTAATATTATAATAAATATGCTACATTTTATTATAATATCACTTTATACAATTCTTGTACCAATTATTGGGATAAGTTAAAAAACGACTATATAATAAACTTGTTTATAGTAGATTACAAGTGTAATTATGTTAAAATAGCCATAAAATCAATATTTATATTTGACTGATATTTGTATGGATATTTTTCAAAACCTACCAGTAATAGTAGTGTGATTTTTTCTGTACAGTAGAATAATCAGTTTTGTATACAGCGCTTTGTAATTAAGCCAATAATAAAATAATTAATCCAGGGCTTTATCAATGCGTATGTAGTGTGCTTTTTTGCAACGGGCGCAAAAATACTTTCTGACAGGAAAAAGAAATGCTAATTTTTTGACGAGCCAACTCCGATGCATCTGGTAATGGAAAGGCGCTCCGCATTTTGGACAAAGGTATTTATTTGAAGAAATAATTTTTGGACTCAAGGCTTTTAGTAAAAAATAAAATTCAATTACGATATTTTATTTGATAAAGCAGTAAAAAAACCTCAGAAAAACAACTGTCAGATATCTATATAATATTTTTTTTACTAAAATGATAATACCATTTAGTATTAGTTAGCTTAGTTTGTATAATTTACGGTGGCAATTATAGCAGATATATCTTTTTATAGGAAGCCAGAAAAGGAATGTTTTTACTATAAACCCCCTGCGTATACGTGCATTAAGTTCATTTTTGCACTTTGGGCATGTGGGCTCTTTTTTTTGCCTTTTTTCTAAACTTGAATTTTTAGAAATAGGAATTATCGTTGTTAATACAACCAGGGGCATTTGTATTGATGTTAGTTTAATTAATAAACAAATTTATCAAAACAATACCCATTTAACAAGCCCCTGAGAATGATTTTTTATCAACAAAAGGGATTTTTTATGCTAAAAACGAACTTTTGTTGTCAAGCTTATGCAATAATTGCAATTTAATTACCAAAAAACAGAAGTTGCCGAACTTTTTAAAATTTAACTGTTAATTGTTTGTTTATTTATTTACTGTTCAGGCAATGTTAGCTGATTTTAGTAGAAAGCAGCCGTTGAACTTTTTCAACCAGTTCAGTTAGATCAAATGGTTTATTGATAACGGCATCGCAACCATAAGCAAAAAGCTCATTATCGCGGTTAATGTAAGCCGAAAATATTATAACGGGAATATTGTTGAATTTTGGGTGCGTTTTGATCTTTTGGCAGATTTCGCCGCCATTGATATCTGCTACGCGATAATCCAGTATAACCAGATCCGGCGTAAGCTCTTCCATCATGGGAATAACCTCATTACCTTTTGTTGTTGCCTGTACCTCAAATTGTTCATATCTGAGTGTTTCGTTCACAATGTCAAGTATATCCTGATTATCATCCAATACTAAAATACGTTTTAACATAGAAATTTTATTGAGCCGAATTAAAAGAAAGTTTACTATGCTAATATTTTGACAAAAAAGGCTGGGCTAAAAATATATAACGGATAGAGTAAAACAAATATAAACCAGCTATAAAGTATCTATATGTTGTAACGGGATTATGACAAATAACAGCCTTCAAAGATAATTAAAATAATATGTTACCAATAAATATTATTTTTACAGACATAGTATCAAAATGCTTCACCCAGATTTAATGTGAATGCCGAATAGTTTCTACTAAAACCATAATCAATGGCAATGTTAGTGTCAGTCTTTTTATTGAATTTTATACGTAAACCACCACCACCTGCGGGATGCCAGTATACAAACTTGTTGGTAATGGGTTGGGTAACGGAGTTGACATTGGCAAACAGCACAAAACCAAATAAACCGTTGTTGGTAATGTCACGCCTGAATTCAGTTTCATAGTAAAGCAATCGTTGCCCCCTGTATCTGCTCTGCTCAATTCCACGGCCCGAGCGCTGGTAAGGGTCCATACCTATGCTGGGTAAATTAAGATAGGGTGTGCCGGGAGTGAGGGATGTCCAGTAATATGTCCAGAATGCCAGGATGTTTTTTGGGCCTGTATGCGTTAAGGAAATATATTTGCGTACATCAATATATAATGATTGCCAGTTATTATCACTCCCCATGGCCACGCCGCTGTACCTGTAAATAATGTTTGCATAAAAGCCGGGCACCGGGTTTAGCGAATTGTTGCGGGTATCATACAGTAAGTTAACTGTTGGGCCCGACGAGAATATATTCTCATCTTCAGCTGTTCCGTACTTGTAATTGGTAAACTTTCTGAATGCGCTTACATCGGCCGGCGTAAGGTCAAGGTCAATGTAAGAATCCAGATCATAGCCAATGCCGGCAAAAAAGTAATTAGTTATGCGTTTAAGCGCGCTTTGGTAAAAACGGATGTATTTATAGTTCAGCAAAAAATTATCGCTTTCAGGCTGATTACCACCCAGGCTCCACGTTTCCTGAGGGTATACCAGGAAACGGGTATCGCCCTGTATATTCCAACTGTTGTTATTTAGCCAGATGTTTGAATGTATGGGTAACCCGTATCTGCCATGCAAGTTAAAATATGGGGTAAAACTAATACTTGAAAGGCTGGTAGTTGCCTGGTCGCCCATGTAAAAACCTGCCGTAGTTGACGTTATTAAGGCTTTACCGGGGCCTACTATTGATGACGAAACAGGCAAAAAAGAAAAATAAAACTTTTTCTTTCGGTCGGTATCCGTTCGGGGTTTGCTTATATCAAATAGCGACCGGCCAATATCAATCAAATCTCTTTTTTGAATGGTATCGCGATTAACTTTAATTGTATCAGTTTTAGTACCTGAACTTTGAGCAGCCAGCAAACCGGGTAAAAAGCAGAGGAATAACACCGGTAACTTTCTGATCATAGTTTTACAACGGAGAATTATAGTTTGTAGTTTTTAATTTAACATAATTATACCGTGGTAGGTAATATAGCCATATTAAGCGGTGTTTATTCACCCTCAGCGCCGATTTAAGGTTTTTTAACACAGTTGGAATGTGATAAACCGTTTGTTGGAAGTTATAAGTGAGTTGGTTTAATGATTTATATGATGGTTCATGCCATTAGGTTCATAAATCCAATAGTCGTTTTTACATTCCATCAAGAAAATCATTGTTATCTTCGGCTGGAGTTAACAGGCTGTTAACTGCCCATAGACTACTGCCCACTGATAGCATGACCCGTAAACGATACTTCTTTCTTATCCTGATATTAGGCACGCTCACGGCGCTCAGCCCTTTTTCAATAGATATGTATCTGCCGGGTTTCCCGGCTATTGCGCGGGCACTAAATACTACTATTGAGCAGGTGGATCGTTCGTTGTCCAGCTTTTTTATTGGCCTGGCCTGCGGGCAATTGCTATACGGCCCGCTGATGGACAGGTTCGGGCGCAAGAAACCTTTATATTTTGGATTGGGACTATATATCTTAATTTCGATTGGATGCTTTTCGGCTACATCAATTAATTTACTCATCATACTGCGTTTTGTACAGGCCATAGGCAGCTGCGCGGCAGGCGTGGCGGCAATGGCCATGGTGCGCGATATTTTCCCTGTTAAGGATAATGCGAAGGTTTTCGCTTTGCTGGTGCTGGTTTTGGGTGCATCGCCCATGATAGCGCCTACCGCGGGTAGTTACCTTACTGCCGCTTTTGGCTGGCAATCGGTTTTTATAGTGCTGATGAGCATTGCCATACTGATACTTATAGCCGTAATTTTTACCCTGCCCGAAAGCTATGCGAATGACCCGTCATTTTCATTAAAACCACTGCCGATTATCAATAATTTTATATCGGTAATAAAAGTACCGCAGTTTTATACATATGCTATAACTACCTCACTGGCATTTGCTGGTTTGTTTGCTTATGTGGCGGGTTCGCCATCGGTATTTATGGAGTTTTTCCATGTAAGCGGTAAGCTTTACGGTTGGATCTTCGCCGGGCTATCCATCGGCTTTGTAGGTTCAAGTCAGCTTAATAATGTGCTGATAAAGTATTATAAAAGCGAGCAAATAGTAATAGTAGCCTTAACCGGGCAAATGATAGCTGCCGTTGTATTTGTAGTAGGTTCATTAAACGGTTGGTTCGGGCTATACGGGACCATCACCATGATATTTTTAGTACTATGCGGTGTTGGCTTAACCAATCCCAACGCGTCGGCGCTATCGCTGGCACCATTTTCAAAAAATGCCGGTACAGCAGCCTCGCTAATGGGAGCCATGCAATTGGGTATAGGTGCGCTGTCGTCATTTGCTATAAGCTTATTCAGTAGCCACTCAGCTATGCCAATGGCCATTATTATGGCTGCTTCGGCAAGCCTCGCGTTAATGATATTGCTTATAGGCCGCAGGAATATAATTGAGAAGGTTGAGGCGGATCCCTCGATGGCAGTGGCGGGGCATTGATAAATAAAGAGGGTGTCACCCTGAGGTACTCGAAGGGCGAGCGCAGAGGCCTTTACCCTTATGCTTCGAGTGCCTCAGCATGCCCCTTTCTTTAACTTCACGCTTCAGACTAAAGAATTATCACCCAATACTTCATCAATTACCCCAAACTCTTTTGCTTCACTGGCAATCATCCAGTAATCACGGTCGCAAACATCGTGTACTTTCTGATACTCCTGTCCGCTGTGTTTGGATACAATGTTGTATAATTCCTTTTTTATTTTGAGTATTTGCATGGCGGTGATCTCAATATCCGATGCCTGGCCTTGTACGCCACCCAGCGGCTGGTGCAGCATTACCCGTGAGTGTGTTAAAGCTGCTCGTTTACCCGCAGCACCTGCGCATAGTAATATAGCACCCATAGATAGCGCCATGCCCGTACAAATGGTACAAACATCAGGGCTAACCAGCTGCATGGTATCATAAATACCAAAGCCTGCATATACAGAACCACCGGGCGAGTTGATATACATCTGGATATCTTTTTTTGAATCGGTTGATTGGAGGAACAGTAGCTGCGCCTGGATGATGTTGGCAATGTTGTCATCAACTGCCGCGCCTAAAAATATAATACGGTCCATCATCAGCCTCGAAAAAACATCCATTTGGGCTACGCGCATCTCCCGTTCCTCGGTTATATAGGGTGTCATGGCTTGAGGGATACTGCTGCTTTCAACTCGGGAAATATAATTATCAATCTGTTCGGTTTTGACATGGCAATGCCCTGCCGCATATTTGCGGAATTCATTTTTATCGATATTCATAAAATTTTAGTTTATAAGTTGCTGAATAAACGCCTTATTTTTTGCCTGAAACTGGTATGCTCCGGCCCGGTAAATAGCTTTTGATGTACTGCCTCAATTTCCTTTTTTAGTTGCGCGCGGCCATATTGCTGGATGGCGGTATGCGCTTTTATCTGCCACAGCGCTTTATCCTGTAAAGCTGGCTCAAGTATCATATTTGCTTCAAAAAGCAGGGCATTACCGGTATCCATCGAGCCGGAAAGGTAGGCATCTATCTGCCGGGTCTCATTCCATGAAGTCTTCATACTGCAATGCTTTTTGTTTAATGGTTTCCCTTACTTTTTCCAGGCATTTATATTTCTGTACCGTTGCCGAGCGCACTCCCGAAAAGCCGAATGCGGAAGCTAAATCTGTTAATGGCAACTGATCGTAATAAAAGCCCTTTAACAGTTCCATGCACTTATTGCCGGCTTTCTCTAAAAAATGCATAATGCGTTTGGCGGATGGGCTTTCATCATCCATATCTGCTGAGATATCAATGTTTTCGAGCGAGATGTTCTGGCCGTTCTCGCGGTATCTTTTTAGCCAGAGGTGTTTGGCTATGCCGATAAGATATGCGGTTTCGTTGGTATCGGCAGTAACTGTTTTCTCATAATAAATAACCAGCGCGTCCTGGAAAACGTCTTTTGCTTCATCAAATGAGCCGCCCCGGCGACTAATATAAGTCGCAACTGTAGGGAAGGCTTTTTTATAAAGCCTGATAAAAAGTTCTTCGCGCTTTGCAATTAACTGGTCCGGATTGTTCATAGCTGTCATAGATCATCCTTTTATTAATAAGTGCAATTTAGTGAAGAAGTATCACCAATTATTTTGAAAAAATTATTCCTTCACCGCCGTAACTTTCGTTCCTTCTTCGCCGAGGGTTTCAAATATCAATTCCTTATCAGTTATTTCAGATACATAAAAAGGGAAGGTGCGTGTCTTTCCGCCGGGTAGTATTTCGCTGTAGCGGATGTTCATGCCATCGATCATGAATTTACCGTGCGATAGTATTTTGCCGCCCCATACAATGGTTAAGCTATCACGTTTTGAAAATCGGATGGATGGGGATTCTTCCTGTAAGGTTGATTTGGATACGCTGTCGGGCGGGGTTTCGTTGGGGTTTTCTACCTTAATGTATTTCCAGGCGCCGTACAAATTATCGGGTTTAAGGGCCGGTTTGCAGGCTGTTATTGAAAGCAGCAAAATAAAGGCAGGCAATTTATATTTTTTCATATGGATAAATCGCCTGCTAAAATAAGGAATTGGAAATAATAAAGCGATGGTTACAAATGATGCCTTAAAGGCTTGCTCATTCGTGATTCGGCCTGCTTCACTTCGTCCTTTTCGCTCAGGGGCCTGTCGGTTTTTAATTCACCATTGTTAAGTGTGTGGTTGCGGGTGATATCTTTTTTGTCACCATGCTTTGCTTGCTCTGCTTTCATTTTCATCGCTGTAGGTTTAAAAGAAAAAATTAGAAATATATTGGGTTAAGATATTGGATTACAACGTTGCAAAAGTTTAAAATGTTTTAACCCGATTATCATAAAAATGTTTGTTTTTATGCTGATCGGGGCATTTTTGTTAATTAAAGTTAAAAGTTTAGGGGTCAAGGACCTTTTTTATAAATTTAAGCATGTGGAGGTGTTATATCCTAATTTTTGTCGTTTTTTTTACTTCATCGTTTTCGTATGGGCAATCGGTAATAAAAGGCCGGGTGTTTGAAAATAAGACGCGTATATCATTGGAAGACATTCAAATACAAAATCAATCCAATAAAGCATTTACTACCACTGATGAAAAGGGAAGATTTACCATTGCCGCCAAAACCGGCGATGTTTTAGTGTTTAAAGGTTTTGCCTACCTGCCCGATACTGTGTTTCTAACAGATATGCACGACCGTGAGATATTCCTGCTGCCGCACCAGAATTTTTTGGATGAGGTGAAGGTGAACTCCGACACTACCCAAAATCTTAACAATTATTACGACCCCAGATTCCATGGGCAAACCGTGATTTATCAGCATGACGCCAATATGAATTATACCGGTGGCATAGCCATAAGGATGTGGTACTGGAAAAAGGATACACACAAAAGGGAGCGACGGGAAAAGGAAATAAAGGAAGAAGAGGAAAGGGACCAAATAGCAAGGGTTTTTACGCGGAAAAATATCACACAATATGTGCCTTTTGAGGGAAAGGATATGGATGATTTCCTGATGCTATATACACCCGACACCAAAGTCTATTTCGCCAATAATTTTAACCTGTTGAGTTATTTGAATGGTTGTTATCAGAAGTATCTGAAACTGCCTGAGGATAAAAGACACCCGGGTAAGTTAGCCGAATGATTCTATTGTAGAGACGCAATACTTTGCGTCTCTACAGTGGTATATAAAAAAGAGACACAAAGTATTGTGTCTCTACGGGGGAATGGCATAAATGGAAAGAGACGCAAGGTGTTGCGTCTCTACGGTAAAAATATTGTAAATGGGTTGTTATTTCCCTTGTGCTTTCTTTATGCTATCAGCCTTTGCTTTTGCACGGTCCTTAAAGAAACCTTTAAGTAAAAAGTTATGCTGGGCTGCCTCCAGATCATCATTTAGTTTGATAGTGGCTTGTTGCAGGTTAGAAATTGAACTTTTTATCTGCTCAGCGCTTTTGGGGTCGTTAAGCAATACGCCAACGGCATTATCCTTACTGTTAAGTTTATCGGTGGTAGTTTTTAGATTTTCAGTTATAGCATTGGCATTAGTTGCCGCAGCCTGGAACTGGTTAGCCGCAGCTTTTAACCTGTTGAAAGTAGTAGTATCTGTAAATAATTTATCAGCAAGGCCGCCTTTTGTGTTCATGGTATTGCTGAAAGTATTCAGCTGTTTTGCCATAAGCGCTGCGCTGGCAGTGGCAATCTGTAAATTACGCATTGAGGCTTTCAGTTGTATTGCCATCGTGCTATCGGCCATTAATGTACCAACAGTTCCTTTGCCCTGTAATATTTTATGGCTCAGTAATTTAAAATCGCTGGTTATTGATAGCAAGTTCTCGTTATTTTGCTGCAGGGTCTTCATCATATCATCGGTTGATAATAATTTTGCTGCCTGTAACTGATCGCCATCCTGTACAATAGGTGCGCCGGGGCTGCCGCCATCAATCACGATGATCTTGTTACCGATAAGTCCGTCGGAACCAATGTGTACACCTGCGTTGCGATGAATGTATTGCTGCGAGTTTTCATCGATGCTCATCCGCACCCTAACTTCTGATGTGCCTACAAAGCGGATCTCTTTTATAGTACCCACTTTTACGCCCGAAAACCACACATTATTGCCTGGTTTTAAACCGGCAACATCATCAAACACGGCGCTGATGTGTATGCTTTTGGCAAAGCTTTTCGACTGGCCCCCCAGTGTAAAAACGCCAATGATGAATATTGCTAACCCAAGGGCTAAAAATAATCCAACAATTATGGCCCGCCTGTTTTCTTTTGCATCCATGGTATGGTATATCTATTTTATAAAATTATAATCAAAAAATGGTTTAACTCTGCTGTCGTTCGTGTCAAAAACCTGGTCGAAAGTGCCTTCGCGCTGAAATTGTCCCTCTAAAAGCATCGCTATCCTGTCGCCGGTTGATTTGGCACAGGTAAGATCATGCGTAATGATGATGGATGAGGTGTTATAGCGCTGCTGTACCTCGTTTATCAGGTCATTTATCTCAATACAGGTAATCGGGTCGAGTCCGGCCGTAGGTTCATCATACAGCATTATTTCGGGATTCAGGATCAGTGTACGGGCTATGCCTATACGCTTACGCTGCCCGCCCGAAAGTTCCGACGGCATTTGATTGATGGTTTGCGACAGGCCAACCGCATCAAGTACCGATTCAACATTGGTATCAATTTCCTTACGTGTAATGCCCTTGCGGTTACGCACCAGCGGAAATTCAAGGTTCTTACGCACGGTCATACTATCGTACAATGCGCTATTCTGGAAAGAGAATCCTATCCTGATGCGCAGTGCCTGTAGTTCGCGGTCGTTTAGTTTAGAGATATCCTCGCCCAAAACTTCCACTTTACCTTTATCGGGCGATAATAAACCGGAAATAATCTTTATCAATACAGATTTACCCGTACCCGAACGGCCAAGCACCACCAGGTTCTCGCCCTGGAACAGTTCAAGATCGATGCCGCGCAGTACTTCGTAATCATCAAAAGCTTTTTCGAGCCCGTGAATACGGATAACCGGGTTGTTATAATCTATATTTGCTTTTCCCTTTTCCATGTTTGCTTAGCGAAACCAGCTGCTTATTTGTACAATAACAATTTCTTCAATAAACACCAAAAACATTGCTGTTACTACAGCGCCGTTGGCTGCTTTACCCACGCCCTCGGTACCTTTGTTTGAGTTGTAACCCTGGTAACAACCTACAATGCCAATGGTAAAGCCAAAAACTATGGCTTTAATTAACGATGCGGTAAAATCAACAAAGGTTAAAGGGTCAAAAACTTGCTGAATATAAGTTCTCCAGCTGGTGCCTTCGTTTACGGCTACGTTAAGGTATCCGCCAAAAAGCGCTATAAAACCTGTGTATGTAGCTAAAATTGGTATAGTTAGCGTTGTAGCCAGTACTCGTGTAGTTACCAGGAATTTAAAGGGGTTAGTACCCGATACTTCCATAGCGTCTATCTGTTCGGTTACCCGCATGGAGCCCAGTTCGGCACCGATACTTGAACCTACTTTACCTGCCGCAATAAGTGCCGTTACCAAAGGTGCCAGCGCACGCATAATAGCTATTGATACCAGTGATGGCAGCCACGATGTGGCTCCAAACTGCAATAACGACGGGCGCGACTGCTTGGTAAATATAAGCCCGACAATAAAGCCAGTTAATGATATTAATGTGAATGAGCGTACACCTACTTCATAGCATTGGCGTACAACTTCTTTAAATTCATAAGGGGGAACAAATGCTTCCCTAAAAAATTTAAGAATAAACTGGTTGATCTGATACATACTAAAAAAGAAGTCGTTAATACTCTTTTTTAATTTTGATCCCCGTTTACGGCGTACAGGTGCTTCTGGTATTGGTGTGCTATCTGTTGTGTCCATCAATTGCGCCAAAGGTATTACTTATGCTATAATGATTATGGTTATGGTACAAAAATTTGTGCATATTGTTTGGAAAATGACCTTTTTTTGTCAAATAGTCAACAACTATAACGATTAATACGCTACAAATATCCGTGTACGATATTTAATAAAGGTATAATGATTTTTAAGTTATTAATTACTTAAGGCAAAAACCAGGTATTAATTTAATATTGCGAAAATTAAAACCATTAACTGCCTGGTTCCTTTTATCATTATCATACTTAAAAGATATTTTATGAATGCGTACCAGGAAAAATGGATAGAAGTGTTAACCAACGCTCATATCCGTGGCTGGAAAATTGAGCCACGCGATAATGATATTTTTATTGAGATGCCTCACGTAACTGATATAAAGCTGATACGTGATAATATACCCGCAACAATTGGTGTAATGTCGCTTGATATTCATGAGAAAAAAGAGCGACTGAAATTTATATTCCATAATGGCTTTGAGCAGTTTGAATACTTGCTTAACCCTACTGAAGACGACCTTACTAAAGGGTAATTATAACTTTGCTCTGGTTGACAGGATCACCACGCAGCTACCCATCAGGGCGATAAATACAAATGAGGCCCGCAAGGTTGCCAGCCCAGCTATAAAACCAATAATAGGGGGGCCAAACAAAAAGCCAATAAAACCAATGGTTGAAACCGCTGCCAAGGCAACGCCTGGTGCCATAGTTTTTGATTTCCCTGCTGCACTGTATACCATTGGCACAACTGACGATACACCTGCGCCAACCAGCAGAAAACCAGCCATCGCTGTATAAAAGTAAGGGAAGATTACCGCTATTAATAATCCGGTTACTGTTAATGAACCGCTTACTTGCAATATGCGTTTAAGTCCGTAGGTGCGTGCAAACCAATCGGCTATAAAGCGGCCGCCTGCCATGGTGCACATAAACGCGGTAAAGCCAGCGCCGAGCAATGCGGTAGGGGCAAGCACCACTTTTTTAAAGTAGATAACGCTCCAATCAAACATAGCGCCTTCGCAGATCATGGAACACATGGCGATAATGCCGAGGGTAATTAATGAACTATCGGGCTTTACGAAAACCGGTCCGCTATTGGCTACTTTGTCGTTTTTAAGATAGCGTGCCACTATTGCTATAGTAAATAGGGTAACAACAGCAATAAATATAAAATGATACAGCGGGTGTATATTATTACCGATCATAAATGTACCGATACCCGCGCCGGTAAAACCAGCCAAACTCCATAAACCATGAAACGAAGCCATGATAGGTTTTTTATATAGTTCTTCAGCAGCTACGGCCTGTGTGTTTACTGAAATGTTTACCGAGTTGCTGGAAAAACCAAACAAAACCAAACAGCCTATCAACTGAAAAATATTTTGAGCTAAACTTAAACTAACCAGTGCCAGCGAGTAAAATGCCAGGGAAACAATAAGTAACCGCTTACTGCCAATAACGGTAATTATCCAGCCTGAAAAGGGCAGGGACAACATTAACCCAACAGGTAAGGAGAATAATATAGCGCCAAGCGCGGCATCGGTTAAACCCAACGTTTGCTGAACGGTAACAATGCGTGATGCCCAGCTGGCAAAACATAATCCCGCCAGGAAAAACATAACGCCAACCACCATGCGCAAAGTTGCTTTTGAGCGCGGGTATACTGGTGCGATTTCTGTGGTTGCTATATCTTCTAAAACTTCATCCATTATTATGGTGTACTCAGTACACTATACAAAGGTAGTTCATAAATGTCATTCTGACGAGGAAACTTTTAAAAATGACAAGCGGAATATGTAAAACGGATAGGTAGTGTAGTTTATAACTGCTTAAAATTCAATCTACTAATAAGGGGAAAGTATCCCACTGTTTGTGTCCTCACAAACAGCCTCCCGGTTACTGGTTTGTGAGGACACAAACCAGAGGGACGAGGGAGATTTCGAATTACTTATACAAAACATAAGCCGCCGTACCCGCAACATCTATTAATGTTGTGTTGATCTTTTTAATACCTGCCTGGTTAATTTCACTGCCATCGCCAACCAAAGTCCAGTTACCTGCCGGGATAGTTACTGATTTATTTGCAGCGCTGCCGTTTAGGATCACCAATATGGTGTTCCATTTATCGCCGTTGGCATTGCCGGTTATCTGGTAGACAATTACAGATGGATCATTGGTTTCGATAAACTGTAAATGATCCTGTATCATTTTGGTTGATGGCATACGGAAAGCCGGGTGATCTTTTCGCAATGCTACCAGCTGTTTGTAGTAATTGAATACATCAGCATATTTGGTTTTGCGGCTCCAATCTATCTGGTTAATAGCATCGGGCGAATTAAATGAGTTGGCAACACCCTGTTTGGTGCGTAAAAATTCAGCGCCCGAGTGCAGGAAAGCTATACCTTGGGAGGTTAACACTATGGCATTAGCCAATTTGTCCATTTTTATCAGGTCTGTTTCTGATGCATCCGGGTTAGAGATCTTGAGGCGATCAAACAAAGTATTATCATCATGACATGAGGCGTAGCTGATGGTTTGATCAGGTTCTGCTGCCCATGGCGCTTTTGAGTCATCAACTTTTGTATAATCTATCTGGCTGTTTTGGGTTGATGCCACAATGCCGAATTTTACACTCTCTTTTGAATTTTGATCGCCGCTTACAAAACCTTTTGCTTTTACATCGCTAAAACCGCCTTTAAGGCCATCGCGCAGGTCGTCGCTAAACGCTGCTACCTTGTTTAGCTCATATACGTTCTTTTTAACAGCGCGCAGGTTCTCAGCCAGCGGACTAACACCTGCCGTCCAGCCTTCGCCATAAATAATAATGGTAGGGTCTATCTTATGCAACGCATCACTGATGGCATTCATAGTTTCAATATCATGTATCCCCATCAAATCAAACCTGAAACCATCTAAATGGTATTCCTTTGCCCAGTAAACCACAGATTCTACCATAAACTTACGCATCATCGGCATTTCTGATGCTGTTTCATTGCCACAGCCTGTACCGTTTGAATAGCTGCCATCGGGATTGTGTCGGTAAAAATAGCCGGGCGCAAACTGGCTGAAATTTGAATGCTGAATATCGGTAGTGTGATTATACACCACATCCAAAATCACGCGCAAGCCGTTTTTATGCAGCGCCTGCACCATTTGCTTAAACTCTTTTATGCGCACATTGCCATCATAAGGGTTAGTTGAGTAACTGCCTTCGGGCACGTTATAATTCAACGGATCGTAACCCCAATTGTATTGAGGTTGATCGAGTTTTGTTTCATCAACAGAATTGTAATCAAACGATGGCAGAATATGCACATGCGTAACACCCAACTCTTTTAAATGATCCAGCCCGGTTGATTTGCCGTCCGGATTTTTGGTGCCGGTTTCTGTCAAACCTAAAAATTTGCCTTTATTAGTGATGCCAGAGTTGGGGTCGACAGATATATCCCTGATATGTGTTTCGTAAATAATGGCATCGGTAGGATTTTTCAAGGCAGGTTTCTTGTCATTTTTCCAGCCAGTAGGGTTGGTAGCCGATAGGTCAACCACCATACCACGATGCCCGTTTACACCAACGGCTTTAGCATAAATATCCGGTGCTTCCAGCAACCATTTATCATCCTGCATTACCTGGAAGGTGTAATATTTGTTTTTAATATCCTGAGTAACGGTAGTTTGCCAGGTGCCGTTATCAGCTTTGGTAAGGCTGATGGTATTAACAGCATCGCCGCCGTTGCCTGCATCATATAAACGCAACTTTACTTCAGATGCTTTGGGTGCCCATACTTTAAATACGGTTTTCTGTGTGGAGTAGCTTATGCCGAGATCGTTCCCGGTGTAGGCCGGGTAATTAGCATAATCTGTAGTTTGTGCAGATATTGCAGAAGAAAGCACCATAAATAATGAAATATTGGTTAGTATAACTTTAAAGGCATTCATTTGGTTTGTTTTTTGGCTGAGTAATGATGGTGAGCAATTGTAGTGAAAATAATTGATTTTGGGAAAAGCTTTGTTGTCGGAAAGCAATCCCAATTGCAGAGGGCGAACTTGCTTACCGTAGACTTGTCGCTTTTAGCCGCTCATTGCCGCGGAGGCTACTACTTTTGTCTTGATACAAAAGGTAGCAAAAAATCAAGTCAATAGAAATGCTTCTTTGCCGCACAAGGCCATTGCCCTGCAAATCAGGCAAAACTTGGGCTGCTATATTTTTACCCTGCTGTCGCTACACACTTGGCCTTTGCCCTTCTGTAAAAATCTGCTTATGCCCTGCCATTACACACAAGGCCACCATTGTTTTGCCTGATTTCGTCCGAAGCTTTTCTAATGACGGGAAATGGAAAAACATTTTTTTAAAAGAAAGCATTGAATGAATCGCAATTAAGAAAAAGCGCAGGCCCTGACAACAAGGGCGGGCCAGCGTAAGGGCGGGAATGCCGGTTTAGCTTTTTGGGTGATGTGAGGAACGAAAGTGACGAACAGCGAAAAAAGCGTGAAGAACCGGCAGGGAGCGTGGAAGCATCCTTGTTGTCTTGACTTTTTTGGTTACTTTTTGTGTCAAGACAAAATAGTAACTTCTTAGCGAAAAGCGATACCATGCGATTGGTCTAAACCATGCAAGTCTGACCTGTACAATATTTCCGGGGGGTGTTTAGTAAGCGCGTATAATATTAACAATCCCCATCAATCCCACAACTATCACCTTCAATAACCTCCAACGATGGTTTCGGATTTTCCTGCTGCCATTCGGCGAAGGCTTTTTCAATGGTTTCTTCAAATACCGGTACAGCTTGTGCGCCTGATACGCCGTATTTGCGGTTCATTACAAAAAATGGTACACCACGAATGCCCAGTTGTTGTGCTTCGGCAACATCATGTTTTACATCTTCGGCGTAAGCATCGCTTTCAAGGGTGGCTTTTATTTCATCGGCATTGAGGCCAATTGCAGTACCCAGTTCAATTAGTGTGGTAGTATCGTCTATATTTTTGCCTTCAGTGAAATAGGCTTTAAATAACGCTTCTTCGGCGGCATCGCCTAAACCATGTTTTTTAGCGAGGTGACTAAACCTATGCGCGTTAAAGCTGTTGGCAACTACGGCACGGTTGAAATTATAAGTTAAACCGGCTTCGGCAGCCATTTGGGTAACCTGGGCATTTAGTTGTTTGGCATGATCAATTGAGAAACCTTTGATATCGGCCAGATATTGGTCGATATTAATAGTTGGATCAGTTTTCATATCCGGGTTAAGCTGAAAGCTTTTCCATTCGATCTCTATATCCTTGTCGTGTCCCGATTTTTGCAAAGCATCTTCAAACCTGCGTTTGCCTATGTAGCAAAACGGGCACATCACATCCGACCATATTTCAATTTTCATATCCTGCTGTTTTATCTACACAAAAATACTTTAATGCCGCGCTATTAGGGTAAGTGCAAAGTCAAAATATAAACCAGCGATTATTAAATAGGAGCGAATATAAATAAGATTGCCGCTCTGCTGGGTAGCAGAACGGCAATAATAGAGTTACAATGTCGGCAATAAATCACTCTGTTAAGTGATATTGATAAGCATTGCCACGCTGCATTTTTTCTTTAACGCGTTCAATACTGTCTTCAACATCTTCTTTTTGTTTTTTGTGCGTTACCTCAAGAAATGATTGCTGGTATGCAGCCAATGCTTTTGCCCAGTTCTTATTCTTCTCAAAAAACAAACCTAACAGATTATAAATGGCAGCAGCGTTTACCCCTGCGGTATTTAATGCCTGCTTGGCGATAATGTTTACCTGTTTTTCCATGTTCAGAAAAACCAACAGATCAAGATAGTGGAAATAGTTATCGGGGAAGGTTGGCTCCAGTTCCATACAGGTTTTGAAATGATAACCCGCGGTTTGGTATTCCTTTACTTCGTAATAATATATTTTCGCTAACTGAAAATGTGCCCTTGCATATAGCGGATCATTAGTTACAATTTCGTTAAAAAGCTTTAATGCCTTTGGCGATTCGCCGTAGCTTACCTCTTCAACTGCCTGTAAATATTTTTCCTCAATAGTATAATATGTGTCCATAAAAATTTAATGGTTAAGGTTTACGGTTAAGTAAAACCTAAGTGTCAATAATAAAATGTGATAGAAATTTATCCTCTCATTACGAGGATGCAGAAGAGGCGTGACTATTTTGCTGCATAGCTCTTCTGCCGCGTGCCCATGGGCCGCATATTGTTTTTTGCGCAGAAGTGATTGATACGTAGCATTATTTTATTTTTTTACAAAGATAGGGAAGATTTGGGAAAATGCAAAAAAGTAGGAAATGGGGTAGTATCTCAGTTTGGATTTTATTTTTAGAAATCCGACTTTTTGCCTTTTTCTAAAATATCCGATTTTATAGCTATTATTTGATTTTTAAATCTTGTTGTCATTTTATCATACAGGATTACTGTTTCTTTTTTTAATCGACCTTTTTTCATATTCAAATAAATATCAGCAACTCCTAAATCTTGGTAAAGATGCTGAGATGTGCCGTACCAATCTTGCTTTACGTTTATATCATAAATTGTGTACCTGTATTTTCCATCTTTTGCCTCTATACTCAAAGAAAAATATACACTCCATTTTACTGTAGTAAATGTTAGCTCCTGTGTTACTTCAAAAAATCCTTTACCTATTATCTTACCCTCTGTTTCGTCTTGGTATTGTATAACATCATTGGCAGAATTGAAGTTATCCACAAAATAAACCTTAGCACTCTTATATATTTTATCTTTTGCAAAGGAAGTGTCAAGATTTACGACCTCTTGATATTGGTATTGATGATTTATAACTGGGATGCTGTCTAATTGTGCTTTTGCGACATTGTTAATAAGCACAACCAATAAAATAAGTATAATTTTTCTCATAAAAAAGCCACTTGTTAGGTGGCTTAAATATATGAACAAGTTAGCAGAAATTAATCCGCTAACCTTACTATTTCCTCAGTACTTATAACATCTTTAGCTAAGTCTGCCTCCATTGCAGGGGTAACACTTAGTGTTTTGTATATTTTACCAAAGTTGTAGTAAACAAAATGTAAAGCAATAGTTTAGCAGTGGTTTTCGATCTTCTTGCTGAATGCGTTTGGAAATGGCGGTTTAAAAAGCAATCCCTTTTCTGCATTAACAGATCTGTACAGTCGGGGATTGCTTCGTACCTCGCAATGACGCGCGGTGAGGGGATGATGGTTATTTTCTTCAATTACGCATGGAGAAACGTGATTGAAGGAGAAGCATTAAAAGAATAACGCCACTCTTAATTTAGCAAAAAATGGGGTGCCGGGGGTAAAGCTCATCTGGTCAACCGGGGCTGATTCTCCTTTAAGCTGGCTTACTTCTTCGGCCTCAAACTCGTTCCACTTAGTGTTGAAAAGGTTTTCAATAGTTAAGCCAACCTCGTACCGCTTTTGGGTATAGTTTAGTTTTAAATCGGTTACATAATAACCATCGGCCACCAAAGTATTGGTGTTATTACCCGGGCGACTGTGCAAATACCTGTAACTTAAACCGCCGTTGATACCGTTAGGTAATTTAAAATCGAGTCCGCCGGTGCTGGTAAAGGTTGGCGCAAGGGCCAAGTAGCCTGTGTTTTTGGCGCTGTCGGCAAGGCGGGGGTGAGCAAGGTTCACGTTCAGGTCGGCAAATAACCAGTCGGTTAACTGGTAACGTGCCGAAAAGTCGAGCCCATAACGTTTTGTTTTACCGCTTGCTACAATATCGCCGTCATCATCATAAACAAACTCCTGCTGCAGGTACAGGTACCATGCGGCTACGTTTATATATAAGTGAGGTATTGGTTTCCAGTTCAGACCCAGGTCGGTGCCATAAGCTACAGGCACGGTGCCTAAGTTGTTATTGCCGATAGCTACGATGGCGCTATTGGAGTGAAAACCTTTTCCTGTTTTCAGGTAAAGCTGAAGCTGATCGTTAGCCGTATATTGAATGTTCAACTTCGGGCTTACCACCGTTTTTGTTTGGGTTGAATCCTGGTAATTGAAGTTGAAGTAATCCAAACGAACGCCCGCGTTAAAGAGCCATTTGCCAGATTGCAGTGTTTCATCCACGTAAACGCTGCTGTTATTTTGCCTGATGTTGCCTTGTTCTATGTAGTCTATCAGTTGATCATCTTCTGTAACATCACTGCGTTCGGTCCCATAAGTGCGGTCGAAGCGCGTACCGAGGCCGATAGTCGAGGTAAGGATATTATTGCCCAGGTAGCTGCGCTTGCTCAGTTTACCATTATAACCAAACATATCCCGGCTTTGGTTTTGCTGTTGCTCGCCGCCCAGGCTATCCTCGGCAAAAAATGAAGAGTTTACATGCAGTAGAAAATTGTAATGCGTGTAATAGGCTTCGTTTTCAAGGCTGAGGTTATTGCCCAGGTCGGTATTTAGCTTTGCAATAAAATTAAAGCGACTGGTTTTACCGCCCTGTGCGCTGTCGATCGTTCCAAAACGGCCAATAGGGTTTGCATATTCCGGGATCTTAATTGGGTTACCGTTATCATCAATGGCAGTTGTGTTGGCAGCTACGGCACGTTCAGGGATCTCGCCGGATGCTCTCCATGTTGTTGTGAAAGCCGATGCGCTTAATGAGAGTTTGTTATTAACATTCAGTTGTTTAGTGTATTTGCTGAAGGCATTAAAGCGTTTATAATGTTCGGCAAAGGTAAAGGGGCCATCGGTGTAATTATATTCACCGGCTATATACCAGTTTTCACCTTTTCTTTTGGCGGCGGAATCCAGCAGGTTAAGCATCGCCATCCCACGAAAGGTGTTGAACCTGCCCGCTTCTAAACTGATCATGCTTTTATCCAAAGCATCCTTGGTGGTAAAGTTCAGGTAGCCTGCTGTTGCAAAATCGCCTTTATCGGTGTAATAGGGGCCTTTGCCGTAGTCGAAATCATCAACTGTTTCCGGGATCAGGAAATGGAGGTCGGCATATCCCTGCCCGTGGATGTGCGACACCATATTTACCGGCATCCCATCAACCGAAACATTAAGATCGGTACCATGATCAGCATCAAAGCCACGAACAAAGATCTGCTCGGCCTTGCCGCCGCCCATGTGCTGGGCTATAAACAAACCGGGCACCAGGCGCATCAGATCCTGTGATGAATTAACCGGGCGCAGGTTCAGGTCCAGCGCGCTCAGGGTGTGGAACGATTCATTATTCAGATCGGGCGAGATCTGCACTTCTTTCAGATCAATAGTACCACGACTAAGCGATATGGTAACACGTTTGTTAGCGCTGGTTACCTTGATGATCCGGGCCTTGTAACCGATGTAAGAGATCTGCAGGGTTGCAGTATCCGAGGGTAACGATAATTGAAAATCGCCCGAACGGTCGGTAGCAGCGGTTTTGCCGGAGATATTTGAACGAACGCTGGCATAGTCGATAGGTTGAAAGGTGCGTTCGTCGATAATTCTTCCTTTAAATATTTTTTGTGCAAATGAAGCCTGTGCCATCGCCAAAAAAGCGATAACAACCGGCAGCATTTTTTTAGTATGCAGCATAGTGTAATTATTAATAGCTGTACAGGCAAATTTTGCCCATATAGCGTGGTAGTAAAATGTATGTAATGAAATTTGTAGGTATGCTTTTTTGCACAATAAAAAACAGCCATAAGCCTGTTGGTGATCAGCAGGAGTTAAGGTGTTATATTATCGCGAAAGCAAAAAAAGGAATTAATTAGCCGAGCTGCGGAGGCTGGAAAACGGGGATGTAAACTTGCGGCAAGGCAACCCGGTTATTGGGTACGGGTATTACCTGCAATAACTGTGTGTGAAATTTTATCACAGCTGGTTTTGTGTAGAAGGCTTCCTGGTAAAGATTTTTTTGAGCCTCGTTCTCGGTGCTCTTTTCTTTTTGTTCGGCCTGCTTAATCTTTTTCATAAAATAGCACTTACCGTTGCAATGTAACCAGGGGCGGTTACGGTTTTCGCAAAGGTTTGCTATGATATACTTTTTATTAAGCTCAAAACCCGCGTAAATAAAAAATCGCGAAAAATTGGCACCAATCATGGTGACAATTAAAAGCAAAGCAATAACGCGTTTTAGCATATGGCCGCAAAGGTATATGCTGCTGACTATAATTAAAAATTAAAAAGGGAAAAACCTGTTAAAAGATTTTTCCCTTTATCTGTGAAAATGTGAAGGTATGAACTTATTGGTCCGTTACTTTTTTAGCAGTAACGTGATATATGTCTTCTCCAACGGTAACATTTAATCCAATAGAATCAGGATAGCATTTTCCCTTATTAAGCACAGCAGCTCCATTATAAGTAACGTTAAATGTTACACTGTCGCCTTTTATTTTGCCATCGGTTATGGGTAATTCACCGTTCATGGTTTCTACAATTCCGGTTAGTTTGTCGCCATCAGCCTTAAGCTTGTAAGTAAGCGGGAACGGAGTGCCATCGTTTAGTGTCAAAATACCTTTCCAACTTCCGGTTGGGTTTAAAGCTGCCATGCAAACTGCAAAGCCGGCAAGCATCATCAGTGTAATAAGTGTAATTTTTTTCATAATGGTTTGTTTATTGGTTAGTTACGATAATTATGAGGCACGTTACACTTTTACAAACAATTACTCAGCCCGTTTAAGTGTGGTATGTGCCTTATTGTCACCAGCTTCAATATTCAGGCTGATGGAATCAGGATAAATCTTACCGCTATGCTCAAGGTACATTTTTTCCAGTGTAACTGAAAATGAAAAATCATTACCATTCACTTTGCCGTCGATTATGGGCAGGTCGCCGTGCGGGCCCTTGGCTGTTCCGGTTAATTTATCACCATCAACATTAAATTTATATTGCAGCGGGTACTCGGTGCCGTCATCGGTTTTTAGAGTGCCATACCATGAACCATTAAGATTGGCTGTGGCTGCAAGGCAAACAGCAATGCTGCATATGAACATTGCCGACAGAAAAAACATTTTTTTCATAGTGTTTTTTTTGTTGCCACTAAATTACAAGTTCAATAAGACCTAATAATTAAAGCCATGTTAAGTTTTCGATAAAATGCAAGTAGTTAACATTGAGCTTATAGTAATAATGAAAACTTAAAATTAACAGGCTGTTAAATTTTGAAAATATTAGTACCATTGTAATACTAAATTATAAACTGTACAAAACACATTAATATATGAAGAGAATACTGTCGCTCGTACTTTTATGTGCCGGATTTTTAAGTGTATCCGCGCAAAACGTTCCTTTAGCAACCGGCTGGAGATTTAAAACAGGTGATTCGACCCAATGGGCCGCGCCTGCTTATGACGACTACAATTGGCAGCACATCAGCATAGAGCAAAGCTGGGAATCGCAGGGCCATGAGAAATATGATGGCTTTGGCTGGTACAGGCTGCACACACTAATCCCATCGGCATTAAAAGATAAAGCCTTTTTTAAGGATAGCTTACGTTTTGAGCTAGGCTATGGCGATGACGGGTATGATGTTTACCTGAACGGCAAACTAATTGGCCGCAATAACAATGGCGATATAAAAACCGGTTACTATGGTTTATGTAAGGTAGTAATAGCGTCAAATAATCCGGCTATTTTGTGGGATAAGGAAAATGTGATAGCCGTTAGGATTTTTGATAGCGGCGGTAAAGGCGGTATTTATGGCAATAAGGAGATGTTTAAAATGAGCATGCTTGATGTAATGGACAATGTTTATTTTAATACCGACGATGATTTTACCTATGGAGATAAAAACAGCCTGAGCAAGAGCATGAAAATTTCTACCGGGAGCAACTATAATTATAAAGGGAAACTGGATTTTAAAGTTACGGACCCCGAAACCAATACTGTGATCTATCAAAAAACAAACGATGCTAATTTCTCGGCTGGTAGGCCTTTTACCTATACCTTCAGCATTGCCGCGCTGGAGCAAAAATCGTACGTGATCACTTATACTTTTACGGATGAGAAATCAGGCGAGAAATTGTTGAAGACTGAAGGTACACCTTATATCCTGACGCCATACATGAGCTCGAAACCTAAAATTAATGGTCCGGATGTATATGGCGCACGTCCCGGCAACGCATTTTTGTACAAAATACCGGCCACAGGTGTAAAACCGCTAACTTATAGCGCTGACAGCTTGCCTACGGGTTTAGTATTAGACCCGGCAACAGGTATCATCACCGGATCGGTAGCTCAAAAAGGAGATTACCCGGTAGTTTTTAGTGTGCATAACAGGTTGGGTACAGTATCAAAGAAATTCATCATTAAAATTGGCGATGTGATTGGTTTAACACCTGCTTTGGGCTGGAACAGCTGGAATGCCTTCGGTTTAAGTGTAAATGATGCCAAGGTACGTGTAGCTGCCAAAACTATTGCCGACAAGCTAAGCGCGCATGGCTGGAGCTATGTTAATATTGATGATGGTTGGGAAGCGCCTCAGCGTGCAGCAACAGGCGAGATCGTAGCCAATGAAAAATTCCCGGATATGAAATCGCTTTCGGATTATGTGCATAGCCTTGGCCTGAAGTTTGGGATTTATTCATCGCCGGGGCCAAAAACCTGCGGTGGCTACTTAGGTAGCTATCAGCATGAAGAACAGGATGCCAAAACTTATGCTGATTGGGGAGTTGATTATTTGAAATACGACTGGTGTTCTTACAGCGATATAGCACCCCGTGAACCAAACCTTGATGATTACAAAAAACCCTACCAGGTAATGCGCGCGGCGCTTGACAAGGCGAACCGCGATATTATGTTCAGCTTTTGCCAGTATGGTATGGGTGATAGCTGGAACTGGGCAGGAGAGGTGGGCGGCAATAGCTGGCGTACTACAGGCGATATAAATGATAGCTGGGGCAGTATGAGCGGCATCGGTTTCCATCAGCAGGCGGAAGCCCCGCATGCGCGCCCGGGCCATTATAATGACCCGGATATGCTGGTTGTAGGCAAGGTAGGCTGGGGCGATGCACAACATAATACCAAGCTTACCCCCGATGAGCAATATACCCACATCAGTTTATGGAGCCTGCTGGCATCACCATTGCTTATAGGATGTGATTTGGGGCATTTAGACAGGTTTACACTAAACCTGCTTACCAATGATGAAGTTATAGCCATTAACCAGGACCACCTCGGCAAAGAGGCTGTAGAGGTACTTAAAAAGGATGGTTACCTGGTATATGTGAAGGAATTGCAGGATGGGGGCAAAGCAGTAGGGATCTTTAATGTATCGGATAAATACCAAACCATTAACATTAACTGGACCGAGCTTGGCATAAGCGGTGTTACTAAAGTGCGCGATGTTTGGAGGCAGAAATATTTAATTACCGATAATAAGGGATTGAAGGTTAGTGTGCCTTCGCATGGGGTGGTGCTGGTGAAGGTAAATAAATAATCCTAATTGTCATTTCGAACGAGGTACGAGGTACGAGGAGAAATCTTTTGCGCGGGACAAGTCTACAGCAGAAGATCTCTCACTATCGTTCGAGATGACAATTCTTTTTATTTTACCGAGACAGATGGATACTACATGCCCCTCATTTGCAATATAATAAGTTTACGTAGTGCCTTTAAGCAGTTGTTAATTAAAGAAATAAATGTTTAAATTTTTAGGTATTCTTTTAATTATAATTAGTTGTATTTGGTTTTTCTTGATATTGGCTTTTTATGGCGATAGTTTGATGACTTTTTTTAATGCAGTAATGTACTCTATTATTTGCATGTTTATTTTTACAGGAGGCGTGCTTTTAATTAAGCGAACAAAAAAAACTTGATTATTCCTTTTAACTAAGTTATGCTGTAGAACCCACCCCTGCTACTTCACATGCCCAACGCCCCCCTCCAGGGAGCTATTGTGTGGACACATCTTTTTGAATAAAATTGGTTTGCAGATCCACTCCGTTGGGAATGAAATATTGGTATAAATTATATACGAAGGGCATTTTTCGCTCCGTTAGGTGCGATATTATTTGACCATGTATTACTAAACAGGCATGGCTGGACTAAAAGCGGGCTATGTTATGTACCTACGGCACATATAAATATTTCAAACCTGTTTTTCTACCAATATATAACCCCTACGGGGTTTAAGGCACAAATTGTGTACACACAGTAGCTCCAGGGAGGGGAACTTTAATAAAAAACCTTAACTTTTTACTTCCCGGACGGTATCTTATAATAATAAATCGGCGCATAAACACCCTCACTCGTAGTATAATAACCTTTTCCGTTGGGGGTGAAACCTATGGCTTCGCCTTGTTTCTCCATTTTGTAGGGGAGTAGTTGTGGAGCGCGTTGCAGGGTTTGCCAAACGGGCTCGTTATTGCGGCGTTTCCAGTAGTAAACTTTTACGTAGTCTTTTACCAGTATCTGCTGGCCATCTTTTGATATGTCGCCCGCGGTTATCCATTTAAAGGGTTTAATGCCGGAGAAGAACAGCTTACAGCGCTTGGTTAATACCAACGTATCATTTGGTTTATAGATCAATGGTGATGTATACACACCAACCGTATCCTTGCGCTTGGAGATGATGTAGATCAGTTTTTCAATTGGATCTATCATTAATGTTTCGGCATCTTTGGGCCCGTCCGGATACCTGAAATGTATCGGGACTGCTACAGCATCAACGTTTTGAGTGCTGTCGGCAATCCACGATGTTTTTTCTTCTACCCGGTAAACAGTTATATATTTGCGTATGGCGTAATTATCTCCTATATCGCCATCATACACATAGCTTTTACCTGCAACCGGGCCGGGACCTACGGCTATATCCTCACAATCGTGCACGCCCTGGGTTTCCCTTGGATCACCCTTAAAATAAATGGTTGTTTTTAATTTCCCATCGGGATGTATGGCGAAGAAACGACTGGTATCACCGCTGTCGTTATGTATGTAGTAAATATCCTTATTAATGCCGGATGCGGCTATGCCTGAGATTTCATCCAGTTGTTTGTTGGGCAGGGTGCCTACTACATCATACTCTCTCTGGTCATATTTATGGCGGGCATAAGCACCAACAAATAATACGATAACTATAGGTATTATTATGTTTAGCTTTTTGGTCCTGCTCATTCAAATGTTTTTACAAAGTTAACAATTAACGCTTTCTTTTATGAAAGTTGTACTTAATATTAACTTTTATTAAAATATTGGATGAGATGCTACAATGTTGGATTGATAGATTGTTGTGGAAGAAATGCGCAGAAACCCACCACTGCCACTGCACTGTTCCATTGCGCCCCTCCATGGAGGGGAACTAGAAACTTGGTTAACTATTTTATCCGTGAACAAGCATGAGCTGTTTGGTTGAATTGAGGATTTCTTCGGAAGTACGGTAATCAGCCAGGTTTAGCTCAACTACATAGTTGCAGTTAAGCGGGTGCCCGGGTGCTATATATACGGGCATATCAAAGCCTAATGACTGATAATATGGGGTGATGAATGCCTGCACAGGTAAACTGTTGGCTGTATCAATTATAGCGGATGTAAGCCTTTTTAATGGCTTTAAAATTAGTTTGATGTCGCAGAGCTCCAGTTCATCAGATAAGGGTACCCACCTGTTTACATTATCAATACTGATTAACAACGCATTTTCTTTGATGCCGGTTAGTATGCCTATGGTTTCATCATTATCGTCAATTGATAAGCTGCGTATAACTACCTGCTGGCCTATGTACCTGCTAAAGATCAATAGTTTTTCTGCTGATTTTACATACATATTTGCTAATTTTATTAGCAAATATAATAAACTAATATTTAAAAAGTGAAAGAATTTTAGCTTTAAATCCTGAAAAAAGGAAATAGATATTAATTAGAAAAGAGTGGTAGTGATACCTATGCTTAATGATGAAACCTGCGAATGGGTATTGTTAAACCCACGCCCCGAGAATAGTTTATAGAATGAGGGCTCGGCTATAAGCGCGAAATGTTTTACAATATAGTATTCAAAACCAACACTGGTTTTTGTTGAAAAGCTATCTTTTGTTACATCTTCTATAGCTATCCCATCATTGGTTACTATAGCCTTGTTAAAGTTTCGCATGCCCAAACCTGGTTGCATCAGCGCGTATATGCCGAGGTTTTTAAAGTGCCACCTATAGCCACCTCCGGCAAGAAAGAACGTGGCCGATACTTTGCCTTTTACAACGTTGGTAGGTAAGTTAATGGGCGCACTAACGTAGCTGTTATTCAAAGCATCGTAATTAAACCTGAAAAAGAAAGCATTAACGTATACAGGCCTGAACTCAAGGGCAGTATTTAAAATGCTGCCGTGTTTAAGTATGGTATTATCATTATCGAGCGGGATGCCAACGCCTATTAAGGCCGGGAAGTAAAATTTGGAAGTTACGCTTTCGGGTGGTTCTGTTTGGGCATACAGCACTGAACTACATATGATAAGGAAGATTGTAAAGATTAATTTCCTTATCATATGCTGAAATACTGTATCGTAAATATTCAATGAGAATTTATTCTTTTTTGCGCTCCAATTTTTGAAAGGGTACCTTGATGATATTCAGGTATCGGGCAGTTGTGTTTTCACACATATGGGTATCTATCCCAAATATGGTTTCCTCCCTGTCGAGTTCACAATAAGTGCCGAACAGCCTGTCCCAGATGCTTAATACATCGCCATAATTGCAATCGGTATAAGGCAACTGGTAATGGTGGTGTACATGGTGCAGGTTAGGGGTAATGAATATTAAACCAACAACTTTATTAACGCGATGCGACAGCCTGAATTCGGTATGTGCTGTAATATTTGCAAAGGTTTGGAAAAGCTGCCTCAACAGTAAAACGCCAATTGCGGGCCCGCAAATAAATACCCATAACATTAAAAAGCAACTGCGTATGCAGGTTTCGCCGGGATGTTCGCGTACGGTAGTGGATACATCAACCATCAGATCGCTATGGTGTACCAGGTGGAATTTCCATAGCCTGTCAAACTTATGCATGGTAACGTGGTAAATGTACTCGCAAAGGTCCATCATGCAGAACATGATAACATAATATACCCACCTGTTATGATGAAAAGGAACGAAATTAATGAGCCCCCAATGGTGCAAAACTGCCCAATTGGAGATCATTACAATAAATATGGTTATAAAAAGCTGTATGGGCAGTGCTGTGAAAATAAACATCATGTTGGTTGATGTATGTTTCCACTTTTTTGTTAATCCTTCAATAGAAAAAACGAATTCGGCAAGCCATAGTGAGGTAATTAAACCGGCATATAGCAATACCTGCGCAGCATCCTCATGTTGAAAGAAGAAATGTTTAAGAGCAACGATCATAGTTATATTTAATAGGGGCTTCCAAATATAGCATTTCCCGGTTAAATTTTCATTTCAACATCAGGTTTTGAAACATCTGTAAGTGCAACTTTACCTCTTTCTTTTCTTAATATCCTGTTAAACAATGATATTTCACGATCAAATAAAAAGCGGAAAAATAATTTGGTCCACGAAGTATGATAGTATAAAGTATCATAATAATCAGGGGCGGTCTTTTTTATCTCTGGTAATTTGTTCCATGGGATAGATGGGAAATCATGATGCTCGTTATGGAAGCCTACATTAAAGGCTACAACGTTAAAGTTACCATAGTAGCTATAGGTTTCCTGTTCAACACTGTGGGTAAGGTAATGTTCCTGTATCCAGCGGGCGCCCAATGGATGCAGGCCAACTGAAAAGGAAAAGCTCAATAATAAAAACGCGATAGCATGCCAGCCAAAAAACACCCAGATAATGGTTGTAAAAGCCGCCTGTACTAAGATATTGGCAACTATCCACCAATCGAAAGTTTGGATCTCTCTTAATCTTGATAAGCGGAATACCTGGAAAACCGGGTAAAATAATAGCCACATGGCTTTACCGAAAAATGAATTGTTGATCATTTTTGCTTCCCAGCGATTAGGAAGATCGGCATCAAGCTCATGCACACCCTGGAAGGAGTGATGCTTGATATGATAACGCTCAAATGAAATAGAACTCGGGAAAATTTGCGGCATATTGGCAAACATACCAGCCCAGCGGTTAGCCGAGCGGCCTTTGAAAAGCAGTTGATGCGCGCACTCATGGATCATTACGAATAATGCATGATCGGCAAATGCGCCTAATAGATATGCTGCACCGAAGATTATCCACCAGGATTGATCCCTCACCAGCCATGCCAACCCCACCTGGAACGCCACCAAACCTATAATAGCAAATATGGTAAGCGGGTTTTTCCCTATCAGGTTACGCATTTGCGGAAACTGTTTTAAAATTTGCTTTGTACGTGTACGATGTGGCTCCGAAACCTGTGAATAAACGAAATCGGTTTTATTGATCATATTATATTTATTATTCCTTTTCTTTATAAAGCAGGGTAGGGGGCGGCCTGGTTTAATAATATCTATTATTTATAACGATACGCTTCAATAATAATTATAAAATCTGGTAAAATCACCGAAATGTAATATTTATTGTAATTTAAATACTAACACCTTGAAACTGTTGGGTAAAGCCTTACGTGTACCCGTTTCAACGTCGGCAACACTTAAATATATTTTATGCGTTTTGGTATCCAAAGCCATTGTACGCGCCCTGTTTTGAGTTTTTAATGTTTGGATAACCGTATAATTATCGGCGCTTAATTGTTTAATAATAGTTGTTGTGCCATCGCCGCATGAGGCAAATATTAATTTGGTTTCCGGATCGAAAGCAACAGCATCAACACCCGCACCAATTGGTAGAGTAGCAATAATCTTACCATTATTTACATCAACCACACTTATACCTTTATTTTCGCGGCATACGCTGAATACACGGCCATTTGCAGCGTCCAATGCCAAGCCTGTTGGGCCTCCGCATGGGTTCAAGGGGTAATTTTTAATAACCTTTAAAGCTTTAACATCAATAACATTCAGGCTGCTTTTATCTTCAAGGTTGTTGTAGATCTTGCCTTTGCCGTCAGATACAGCAAATTCAGGGCCGCCGCCCAATGCAACAGTACCAACCTGTTTAAGAGTGTTTGGGTCAACTACCGACGAGTTATTACTCTCACCATTAAAACTAAAAACACGATCAGAATAGGGGTCATAAATTATAGCGTCGGGGCCATTAGCATCGGTAAGTGATATGGTGGCTATGGTTGCCAGGGTTTTCAGATCAAATGCTACTACTGCGTTAGCTTTACCATCGCTGATAAAGCCACGGTTTGCTTTATTATCAATGGCTATGCCATGTATGCCTTTCAAGTTGCTGATAACACCAGCGGGCTGCTCCGTATCCAAATCGATAACATTAACTGACGTGCCGTGCGAAACATATAAACGGTGGTTTACATTATCAATTGAAAGGTAATCCCATCCGGCATCGCCCGGTAGCGGGATGGTTTTATCGGCTACATAAGTTTGCGCGTGTACTGCAAAGGGAGCAATACCAATGGTAGCCAGCAGGCTAAGTGTTAAAAATATCTTATTCATATTTATGCTGTAATAATTATAAATGTCTGTTACGATTCTGTTAAAATTCTGTTGTTTAATATCTTTTTTATGATGTTATTCTTTACCACACGTCATTGCTGTAAGGGTACGAAGCAATCCCCGACTTTGCAGGCTGGATATGCATAATTTGTTACCTGTCTCATGGTATCGCTTTTCGCTAATAAGTCACTTTTTGTCTTGATACAAAAAGTAACCAAAAAAATCAAGACAACAAGGATGCTTCCGCGCTCCCTGCCGGTTCTTGACGCTTTTTTCGCTGTTCAAATACTTCGTATTCTCACATCACCCAAAAAGCTAAACCGTCATTCCCGCCTCTACGCTGGCCCACCCTTGTTGTCAGGGCCTACGCTTTTTGAACACGGTTCATTCAAAGTCCTCTCTATTGGAGAGGATTTAGATGGGGTTCCTGTCAGTAGAACAGCTTCGGACGAAAGCAGGAAAAACGATGGTGGCCTTGTGTGCAATGGCAGGGCATAGGAAATTTTTGCAGTGCATGGGCCGATGCGCGCAATATGGCCGCAAATGTTTCCAGCCCAGGTTTTGCCTGATTTGCAGCGCGAAGGCCTCGTGCGGCAAAGAAGCATTTCTACTGACTAGCCTTTTTGGTCCTTTTGTGGCGAAGACAAAAGGACTAAGCCTCCGCGGCAATGAGCGGCTGCGCAAGACATTCACGCTTGACATAGCCAAAAGCTTACTTTTTATGATGATTCAGTTCCAAAATTTCAAGATGCGGATTTACATCGCCTTTACGGTATAGTATAAGCAGCAGGCTTGGTAAAACTATCAGCAACAATGGCAATGCAGCTAAAAAACCGCCTATTACGGCTATGGCCAATGGCTGATGCAACTGCGCGCCTGCACCAATACCCAGTGCCAGCGGCATTAATGCAATAATAGCGCCTACGGCTGTCATCAGTTTAGGGCGTAAGCGAGTTGATATGGAATAGATGATCGCATCATTAACATTGCTTTCCAACACGCTTTGCTTAAACTGTAGAAAGGTGAATATGGAGTTTTCGCCGATAATCCCTACTATCATTACCAAACCGGTATAGCTGCCCACATTGAGCGGTGTATTGGTAAGGAACAGGGCCAATAAACTACCGGCCGTGCCCAAAACAGCCACAAACAATATCAATATAGCTATCCTAAACTGCTTAAAGAGGAAGATGATAACACCGAATACCAACAAACAGGCGGATATCAATATATAAAATAGCTCTTTAAATGATTGCTGCTGTTGGGCGGCCTCGCCGCCGTACTCAACATGATAGCCTTGCGGCAGGCTTATTTGGCCGATGCCCTTTTTAATGCCAGCCATTACGGTGCCCAGATCTGATTTTTCCAACCGGGCGCTTATGATACCCATTGATTGCAGGTTTTCGCGGTTTAACTCCGCTTCGCCACCCGTAAGCGATACATCTGCTACCTGGTTTATAGGGATCATCTGGCCCTTTGGTAAAAATATGCTCAGTTTTTTTACTTCATCAATACTTAATGAGCGGTTGCCCGGATACACCATACGAATGGATGACTGTTGTTCTTTTTCAACCATTGTACCTACTACGTTACCTTCCAATGCTATTTGCGCCTGCGATTGCAGCTGGAGCGGGGTAATATTATACTGCGCCAGCATATCATAGTTAGGGTTGATGGATACCGAAGGACCGGCAATTACAATGCCATCAAAAACATCGGCAGTACCTTTTACATGACTTACCGCGCTGGCTATTTGTTTCGATAGGTCCTGCAATTTCTGCTGGTCGGTACCAAAAATTTTTATCTCGATTGGCTGCGCCGACGACATCAAGTCGCCAAGCATATCTTTTATGGCCTGTCCCAAATCTATTACCAGTTCGGGCTGGGTTGATGCTATCTTTTCGCGAAGATCGCTGATCACCTCTTCGGTAGTTTTTTTATGATCTTTTTTAAGCTGGATGAGATAATCGCCGCTATTAGGTTCGGTGATAAAAAACCCCATCTGTGTACCTGTTCTGCGCGAATAGGCCTCTACATCAGGTTCTTTAATGATGATTTTTTCCACTTCGCGCAATATGCGGTCGGTTTCCTCAAGTGAGGTGCCGGGAGGCGAAGTATAATCTAATACTATGCTGCCTTCATCCATATCGGGCAAAAAACCTGTTTTAAGGAATGGCGGAATAATTACTATTACCACTATAAGACCAATCACTATCAGTACACTCAACCATGGGCGCATGATAAACCACGATACCCATTGCTGTTTCTTTATGTTTTCGTGCCTGGCTTTTTTTGCTTTGGCAATGTCACTTAATTTGGGTTTACGGGTAAGTAGCAGGTAAATAACCGGCAGGCCTATCCACGTAACAAAAAATGAGCATATCAAGGTGATGATCATGGTATTGGTAAGCACACTAAAATATGCGCCCGCAACACCCGACATAAACAGGAACGGGATGAAAATTACGATAGTACTTAATGACGACCCGATCATGGCCGGGAAAAGGTAGTCGATGGATTTTTTTAGCAGGTTGCTGGTCAATTCATCTGCATACTCCTCGTGCATACGGTGGATCTGCTCTACTACCACAATTGCATCATCAATAATTAAACCTATGGATGCAGCCAGTGCGCCCAAAGTCATGATGTTGAAGGTATAACCAATGCCATACAGCACAATAAGTGTTAGCGCCAGGGTAACCGGTATGGTTATCAATATAGTTAAACTGGCTTTTACCGAACGCAAGAATATTATAGCTACAACTATAGCCAGCAGTAAACCTATCCATAAGCTATCGCTTACGCTTTTAACAGCATCATGCACAAAATCGGCCTGGATGTAGTAAGGTTTAATGGTAACATCAGATGGCAGAATTTTTTGCAGGTCCTGGATCTTCTGGTCCATGTCATCTGATACAGAGATGAGGTTAGCGCCGGGTTGTTTTATTACAGCTACTAATACGGCATCGTGGCCGTTGGCGTTAATTTTTGTATAGTCGATACCTTCACTCACCTGCACATCGGCAACATCCTTTAGCTGGATGGTGCGTTTACGGTCGTTACTGATGATCATATCCTCCAGCTCGCTTTTGGTGGAGAGCGTGGCATCAGTTATGGTAAGGTACATTCGTTTATAATCAGATAAATAACCGCCCGATTTTACAAAGTTGGTTTGGTTGAGCGCGGTGTTAATTATATCGGGAGTAACGCCCAGCGAACTTATTTTTTGTCGGTTAAGTATCAGCCAGTATTCCTTTACCTTACCACCGGTTACCCTTATCTCGGCCACGCCATCAACCTGTGATAGAAATGGCTTAACGGTGTAAGTTGCGAGTTGCCTTAACTCAATAGGGCTGCGGCTATGGCTCTCCAATGTATAACCACTTACCGGCAGAATAGATGGGTTCATTTTTTCAACCGTAATGTTTACATCAGGTGGGAGTTCATTTTTTATCTGGTCAGTAGCAGTTTGTATTCGTTGCAGGCTCAGGTCTATATCCGCGTTCCAATCCATAAAAGCAGAGATCTCACAGCTGCCGCGACTGGTGGTACTACGCACCAGTTGCAGGCCGGGAACCTGTTTTATAGCATTCTCCAGCGGCCGGGTTACCGTAACCATCATCTTATTTACCGGCTGCAGCCCCTCATCGGCAATGATCTTGATCTTAGGGAAGGTAACATCCGGGAACAGGGATGTTTGCAATTTTGTATAGGCAAAAGTACCCCCGATGATGATAAAGAACAATACCAGCGCAATTGGCTTTTTATGCGAAATAAAGTAGTCTCTGATAGGGGTCATGGCTGTACAATTTTAACTTTAGCTGTATCAGCCAAACCATAATTTCCGGTTGCTACAATTTTATCCTGCGGTGAGAATTTTGGTGAAAGTATCTCTACCCTGTCGCCAACCTCAATACCTTTTGTAATAGGTACTTTAATGGCAGTTGTTGGGTTGATGAGCTTCATCACCCAAAACTCTGTTTGCGTTTCGTTAGTTAAGATAGCCGATTTTGGGAGCGATGCTGTGTTTTGTTTTGAGGTACGTACCACCCGGGCTTTTGCCACTAAATTTTCGGGGATCTGTTTATCACTGGTTATTTTGATAACTACACCCTGTGTTTGAGCGGCAGTATCAACCGTAGGCATAAATGATGCTATGCGGCCGTTGATCTTTTCGCCATCGGGCAGGGTGAGTTGCACATCCTGGTTTATTTTTACGGTGTTCTCCATTTCGTACGGCAGCTGCATAATAAATGCGAAACTGCCACGGTCGCTGATTACGGCCAGTTGTTCGCCATCCTGCACGTAGTCGCCCACCTGGTGGTTAAGTTGGGTAATATAACCATGCTCGGGAGCTGTAATGCGGTTAACGCCCGAGAATTTAAAGGTGGTATCTAAAATATTTACACTGTTGCCAATGCTCTGCGCTTCCTTGGTTTTAACGGTAAATACGGTTTCGCCTTTGTTTACAAAATGACCTATTTGCGTGTTAACCTTTTGGATATAGCCGTTGGTATTTGATTTAATAAAGTTCTTTTGCTGAAATGCCGATTGCGCGTTCAGCGTAGTATAATCAACCATGCTGCTGTCGTTCACGCTGGTAACAGTAACGGCTACCTGCGCGTTAACGGCTTTATCGTCATCGCCGCTATCGTCCTTGGCACCGCCGCCGCATGATGTTAGCATCAACCCAATGCAGGCCAGTAAAAGCAGGGGCGCGGTAACAGTATATTTAATTATCGATTTATTCATGGTTATTTTGTCCAATAATTTAACTGGTTAATAAGTTGTAACCGGCTGATAACGGTTTGGGTCATCAGGTTTTTTATGCTGAGATAATTGTTGATGGCCAGTATCAGGTCGGCAATTTTCAGGTCGCCGGTTTGCAGCAGCTGGGTATCAACCTTTATCAGGCTTTCGGTGTATTTGGTTTGGTCTTTTATCTGTGCTATCAGTGTTTCATTCTCGCCGATCTGCTGGTTATACTGCGCTAATTGCTGGTGGTATTGCACATCAAAAAATGCCTTGTAGTTTTCGCGGGTTTCTTCCTGTAACGATAGTTTTTTGTACTGCATTTTACGCTGACCGCCATCGTATATCGGCAGTACAAAAGCGAAGCCCGCGCTCATGCCAAAGTTTTTATAAGCCTGACCCATAAAATCACTATTATAACCACCATCGGCAAAAACATTTACTTTGGGTTTGTAGCTGTAGTCGATGAGTTGTTTGCTGTTGATGATCTTTAAGCTATCCAGCTTATATTGCTGAAAATAAATGCTGGTACTGGCATCGGGCGGGGTAAGTTTTTTAAGCTGCGGCTCATCCAGGTCTCTGATAGTAGTATCGGCAACACCTGCCAAATAGTTTAATGTCGCATAATCATTTTTGTAGAGCAGGCGTGCCTGTGTAAGCGCAAGTTCCTGTTGTTTTAGTGTTACTAAAAAAGTAAGGTAATCGCTTTGGTGGTATACGTTTGAACGGGTAAGTCTTTTCAGTATGTCTTCTTCGGATGTGAGCAATTGAACCACCTGCTGGGTGAACTTGTATTGCTGCAGATCGCCATAAGCGGTAATGTACTGCGTGGTGACTGCCTTTTTCAGATCCTGCTCAGATATTTTGGAGGCGTTGGTTAACGACAGCGATTGCAGCGTAATAGCCAGCAACTGTGCGTTGATATTGTTTTTGCTTGCCAGCGATTGGTTAACGCCCAGCAATCCGTTTAACGTATGGTTATTGGTAATAGCTTCGGAGTAGCCGTAGCCATTTACAAGTGGTGCATACAAGCCGCCGCTGTTTAGGTTTACCTGTGGTTTATAACCGGCCTTTAAACGCAGACTATCAATCTCGTTTGAAGCGATCTGGTTGTGTAAATCCTTTAATAACGGGCTGTTACTTTTTGCAAGTTCAAGGTAATGATCCAGCGAATAGGTTTGCGCCAGCGTAGTTGTGTATGTGAATGCGCATATGATTATGCTGAAAAACCATTTCATTAAGATAAATATAAGGCTTTATGTTCAGCTAAATTATAACATAATTCTGTATTAATTTTGAATGGTTAATTATAATGTCAAATTAAAAAAGAATGATTTTTGACCAGATTTGAACAGAATTTGTTTGCACATTGCACGAAAGTCCAGGAGTTGGAAGGAAGTTTTAATTTTACTTTCTCTAATAAAAGGGAGTATTTTAATTTATTAAACAAACGTTTTGTCATCCTGAACGGAGTGAAGGATCTTCTTCGATTTGTATGTTCGCTTAGCATATCGCAGAAGATTTTTCGCTCACTTAGGCAGAACACTATCCCGCTCAAGAGGTAGTTTCTCTCTAACGTTTGAAATGACAAAGTGGAATTTAAAACTATTATTATGTGGTGGATATACGCGTTACTATCGGCATCATTTGCCGCGCTTACAGCAATTTTTGCCAAGATTGGCATTAAAGGGGTTGATACCGACCTGGCTACTGCCATACGAACGGTTATTATATTGGTACTGGCTTGGGCGCTGGTATTTGCCAAGGGTACCAACAGCACCATTGGCAGCCTTACCCGTGTAAACTGGATCTTCCTTATACTATCGGGCGCGGCAACGGGCTTATCATGGATATTCTATTTTAAAGCATTGCAAATAGGCGAGGTGGCTTGGGTTGCACCTGTTGATAAGCTGAGTGTACCTATTGCTATTGTATTGGCGGCTATATTTTTGGGCGAGCCATTGACGGTGAAAACGGTATCCGCAGCCCTATTGATTATGGCGGGGAGCTTTATTTTGATATTTGGGAAGTGAGCTGTTTAAGCGTAAACTGATTCGATTCTTCGATTTGGCGCAAGTCTTGTGTGATAGCCTTGTGTAATGGCTGACTTGTGCGACTTATTAGAAAGCACAAGTCACTTCCCTCAATCCCTCACACAAGACTTGCGCTAAAGGGGGTGTCCTTTTTCTGCGCAAAAACACACCCCTGCAGCCGCACAGTCTTCGCGCCCCTCTCAAGAGCGGAACTAAAAAATATTTTTCCACACCCTCTTTGTCGCTTGCGACAGAGAGGGTCGACAAGTGAAACGTAGTCGGGGTGAGTCAACGGAGCGCGTTCATATCTCCCGCATATTTAACTCACCCGGTCATCGCTCCGCTCGACCACCCTCTCTACGGCAAGCCGTAAAGAGGGTAGGTGAAAAATCAAACTTTGTTAATTACACGTTAACTTATAATAAACATTTTACGTAACTTTAATCAATTACTCTTGATTTGTTAACGTAAATTTGCGCTCTATGCCTAAACATAATATACCCGCATACGCAATTGTTGAATTATTGATGAGATTATCGCACTATAATGAGTTAATAGGCGACTACAAAGGCCACACCATCCGAACGGAGAATGTGCTGGTTAAAACCACCGGGGGTGGCATAACATTCCCCGTAAAATTAGTAATGCAGCAATTTGAAAATCCCGAAACAATTGACAATGACGCATTAGTAAGTGTAGCGGCATTATTTAGAACTTCGCGCGCAAAGCAAAAAACCATTTCATGATTTCATTGTTTTATATGTATAAAGCAATGGATGATGAAAGCGCAGGATAAACACTTTAAACTCATAAACAGCGCGACTGGTTATGTGATCTACTACCACACCTTGAGTAGTGAGCTTGAAAAAGATAGAATGAAAGAAGAGCTTGAAAAGGTAAAAGCACAGGTAGCTGTAAAATACAACATCTTTATTGAGACGATCTTTTGGCAGGAAATTAAAGACGATGCACCTGCCGATGCCCTTACCAGCTAAGCTATTTTGTTATTAGATAAACATGATCTAACGTGGTTTGCCTGGTCGCTTTGTTGATAAACTTTAGCGACATGTTTTCCTGTGGGAAATTGGGGAAGGACTGTATCACCCTAAAACTAACATGTGCCTGCAGCAGTTGATCCATTGATTGCTGGTTCACATAAAAAGCTGAACTATCCGTAGGCTTAAAAGTGCTGAATTGCTCCAGCGGCACATAATCAACCGGTCTTTTACAATAGAATTGAAAAATATTATTCTCCATTCGTAATGAGTACAAATGGTATTTAGCAAAACCTTCCTGATTAACATATTTGGCGGCGGTAATCTGGCCCTTATAAAGTGTTAGCTGCTCATAAAAAACCGTGTTTAGGTAAAAGTTAGCGAATAATATTACGGCACAGCTCAGCATAAATACCCGTTTATAATCTTCCGTGATCCGGGTAAAAATGAGATAAGTTAGTATTCCGAAGACAAAACAATCAAAGGCAAAATAAAACTGGTTTACCGGTCTCATAAAGCAATTGATGGCTATTATAGCTATCGGCAATAAAACAATGTATAGCCACTGACCTATCAACCTGAATTTTGTGCCAAATTTGCCTAATTGCACATAGCAGTAAGGTGCCGTTATAATAGCGAATAGCGGGAAAATACTGTTGGTATAGAAAGGAAGTTGAAAGCCTGAAACAGAGAATAGCAGCAACAATACTAATCCTCCACTTAAAGAATAATACTCAGCCAGTTTTCGTTTTAAAAAAACTTCTTTCAGATTCTTAAATACGGCATAGTAAAACAGCAGGCACCAGGGCGCGAATGCCCACAGCAGGGTATGCACGTAGAAGAATATATCGCCCGATTGGCGTTTAATTGGTCCGCTGTTGGCAAAGCGACCAAATTGGCTATCCCAAAAAAACCATTTAATACCCGATACATTATGCCTGCCGAAAACCAGCTTTTCGGGATGAAGATCGAACTGCACATAGAGCGCGTATAATTCCGGCAAGATAAATATAGCTGTGAGTAATATCAGTGCTATCCATTTAAAACTAAACAGGTGCTTTAATTTATGCTGAAATAAAAGCTGCCCGAATAACGCGCCATAAATAGGCACTATTACAAATACGCCTTTGGTCATCATGGCGCAGGCGGTAAAGAGGGCAGCCAGTATCAGGTCTGTAATATTATAACGTTCTTCAAGGCGCGACAGGTGGTATATGCTGCCCATGATGAGGCCCATTAAGTAAGGCTCGGCCCTTACATCCACATTGCTCATGAGGGTGTTGAGCGCCGTCATTAAAATTAAAGCAGCAATTGCGGCAACTTCGAGCCCATAATGTTTTTTGGTGAACAGGAAAGTATAAATAACGCTGAGTGTAAAAAAAAACAATGCAGGCAAACGGTATGCCCATGAGCTTACACCAAATATTTTAAAACTGCACAGAACAGCCCAAAACGGGAAGTGTGGTTTATCGAGCCAATCCTGGTTATAGGAGAACAGGCCCAGCAGCTCTTTTTTGTAGATGAAGCTTTTAGCAATGGAGGCATATAAAGCAGGGTCATCGGTAAAAAACTTTACGCTGATACCTGCCAGGTTAACCACAATAGCTAAAACAAACAATAGAATATAGAACTGCCTGTTCCTTTCTTTCATTCAACAAAGTAAATGATATGCGCGGATATTTTTAATTTTATTGAAAGGATAATTCAGGGCAACAAAAAAACCCTCGCCTCACGGCAAGGGCAAAAACTCACAACAATTGTTTAACCTTTCGGTCAATTCCTAACTGCAATGTGGGTTTCAAATAAATACATTCATATTTCATGCCAAATTTTAAATCTTTTGTAACAAAAACGGATATTGGTAGTCATTATAAAATACCAATTGAAATTTCATCATACCTTTATCCATTAATAAATTAATCCCATCCTATTATGAACAGATCATTTAAATTAAAGGCTGTATTGTTTTTTGCAATAGCCTGTATGTTTTCGGTACTAACAACTAAAGCACAAGATGCTAAAAAACCGCCACTTAGTCCGCGCGATAGTGTTAGCGGAAAAGTAAACGGAGCAACCATTAGTATTAATTATGGCAGCCCATCAGTAAGGGGACGTGTAATATGGGGTAAATTAGAACCTTTTGACACCGTTTACAGGGCCGGTGCGAACGAAGCTACCAGGTTTACTACCGATAAGCCAATTAAGGTACAAGGTAAATTACTACCAGCTGGTACTTACGGATTTTTTGTTATACCAACCGAAAAAGGCGCGTGGACAGTTATTTTTAACAGCGTTGCCTACCAATGGGGAGCATTTAAATATGACAAAAGCAAAGATGTTTTGCGCGTAAAGGTAACTCCTGTGGCAGTTCCGTTGCATGAAAGAATGATTTACACTGTAACCGATAAAGGCTTTAGCATGATATGGGATAAATTAGAACTCCCGGTTAAAGTTAAGTAGTTATCAGTGATTAGAGATTTGCGGTTAGTGATTAGTTAAAACTATTTCCGATATTCAAATCTCCAGATCATTAAATAATGCGCAGTAAAACAAATAAAAATGTAGCGAAGGCAAGGATTATCACCATAATAATTCTTGCCTTCGCTCTTTTTTTACTGGGCCTGCTGGAAACTCATCCGCAGTTTATTGAGCGCTATTATTCCAAAGGTGTATACCTTTTTATATGCCACATTTTTCACCCCGTTTTTAATTTACTGCCCTTTAGCGTGGGCGATGTATTGTACCTGGTAGTTATCGGTTTTATTGTTTACTACCTGGTGGTGCTCATCAGGCTGCTGTTTAAAAAGCAGTTTAAACAAGCTGGTATTTTATGTTTGGGGATGATAATGGGTGTGCAGATAGGCATTCTGGCCTTTTACCTGCTTTGGGGTATTAACTATTTCAGGCCATCGGCTGCGGAACGACTAAAACTGGTGGATACCAGTTACAGTACCGAAGAACTCGCCTCACTTACCAAAATATTGATCGATAGCGCCAACGCAACTCGCGCGCGCGTTACCAATGCAGATCTTCAGCAAAGCAACAGCTCCATTCGTCAAACGGCAATAGATGCTATTCGTACTTTATCAGCCGGTTCGGTTGATTTTTATACTTATGCTCCGGATGTAAAGCTTTCCCTGTTTACCCCATTGATTAACATGATGGGTACATCGGGCTACTATAATCCTTTTACCTGCGAGGCCCAGATGAACTACCAGATGCCGGTATTTGTAAGGCCGTTTGTGGCCTGCCATGAAATGTCGCACCAGATGGGTTATGGCGCTGAGGATGAAGCCAATTTTGTAGGTTTCCTGGCGGGGATAAACTCTAAGGACAGGCTATTACGTTACTCCGCCTATCATGAAGCTGTAGATGAGTTTATGCACGATATCTACATGCGCGATACGGTATTGCACAAACAATTAAAACTCCGTGTATCCCCAACGGTGCATAATGATTTTGTTATCGAATTTAATTATTGGGTAGCGCATGAAAGTGCTATTAATGCTGTAAGCAGTGTTTTTTATGACCAGTTTTTAAAAGCAAATAACCAGCCGCAAGGCTTAAAAACATATAACCAAATGGTGAGGTTGGTGATATCTTGGTATCATCGGAAATTGGCCACTGGTCATTAGTCACTGGGGTTGTGTGGTATGCTATTACTTCTTTTTTGATATATTAAAATCAAATAAATTGAGTTTTGATATTTTCGAAATTCAATTCGAAAAGGATCACTCACCACAGAATCGGGTTTCAATTCGCCATAAAAATCCCAATGTTTATTTAAGCCATATCGAATCGAAAAATTATTCAAATGGCAAGAGTAGGTAACAGTGCTATCGCCCTTTTTAATAATAGTTGTGTTGTTTCCAAGCAAATTTAAAAATACACTATCTGTCTTTTCCGGTTTTCCTACTTTGTAATTTATAATAAATGGATCTTGTATAGCCGAAAATATGAAATAAGGAATTCCATTAGGAATGTTACTGTTTACATATTCTAATTTTACAATTTTGTTTAATGGCTTGTCATTATTAACCGGAAGTTTATATAACATTAAAGCGAATTTTTTTTGATACGTAAATTCTGATATTGCTTCTCTTGTCTTACTAATTACTGTTTCTTCAAAACTAATATTTTGATAGGTTTTAGCTATTTGCGCGTAGTCATCTGGCAACTTGCTACTATACTTGGTATCATTAACTTCTATCTCTTTTATCGCCTCTTTTTGTGTTTTAACCATAAAATGGATAATGCTACTTATGATAATGATAATGCCAAAGAATTTAAAGAAAGTGATAAGTGGTTTAGGCATAGTAAATCTTAATTAGACGAACAAGGTATTGATAAAATACTGTTTGGTCAAACGACATAAGGTTCATATTATGTTAAGCTAAATCTTTAGCTTAGCAGAAAAATAGATCATGGACGAGTTTAACAAAGAGATACAGCAAATAGCGTTAAAAAATAGCAGTGAAATAAATGGTGATCTGCGGGATTATTTCTCGCTTTTTCAAAGGCCGGATGGCTCCTATAAATTAATATGGGAGAAAAATGTATCAACCCATATCAGGCATAAAGTAGCTGCTGTGGTAAAAAAGCATTACGTTACATCAACTAAATAGATATAGAGAGTGTAAGTGAAACTAATCACCACTCACTAATCCCTACTCACTATTATTTTGAATAAAAAAGAGGCACATAATTGTGCCTCTTTTTTTATTCAAAATAATTTAAAATGTTTTTATTTCACAATCGTCTTTATCTTTAAATGCACAATACATTGGTAACAGCCGTAATGCCCGAGGATAAGAACAGCCACATCATACAAACAATTAAATCGTATGGTAAGAATTTGCTGGGCTTTATCCGCAGGCGCGTAAAAAGCGATGCCGATGCCGAAGACATTCTGCAGGATGTTTGGTACCAGTTTAGCTCGGTCATTAATTCGGAGCCGATAGAGCAAACAGGTGCCTGGCTGTACAAAGTTGCTAATAACAAGATTACCGACAAGCACCGCAAAAAATCGGAAACGTTGCTTGATGATATGCTGGTTAGCAGCGATGCCGATGAGGACGACACACCGGATTTTAAGGATATACTATTAACCGAGGCCAAAACCCCCGAAACGGAATACCTGCGCAACCTTTTTTGGGAGCAGCTGTTCTTCGCGTTGGATGAACTGCCCGAAAAACAACGCCAGGTTTTTATATGGAACGAGCTGGAAGATATGTCCTTTGCTGAAATGGCCGACCTTACCGGCGACAATGTACAAACCCTGGTATCGCGCAAGCGGTACGCGGTGCTGCACCTGCGCAAGCGGCTTAAACAATTGTATGATGAGATTACACAATATTAAAAATTAAAGAAAATGAAAAAGATGTTTTTTAGAGGACGATTTATATTTATACCACTGGCAGTAGCGGCTTTCGTCACGCTGATAAGTTATGTGGTAATGCAGTTATGGAATAACCTGATGCCTGTTATTTTTCACCTTGGTGTGATCACTTTCTGGCAGGCAGCCGGTTTATTTATCCTATGCAAAATTTTGTTTGGCTTTGGTAAAGGCGGCCACCGCGGTGGTTTTGGCGGCGGTGCCCCATGGATGCGCCACCGTATGGAAGACCGTTTTAAGAACATGAGCCCTGAAGAAAAGGAAAAGTTTAAACAAAAATGGAACGAACGCTGTGGTGGCTTTGGTGGCCGTCGCGGCGGAAGATTTGGTGGCGATTGGGATAATTATACCACCACCACCGAAGAAGCTCAAAAACCAACCGAGTAACAATTTAAATAAATTAACACATGATTATGGATGTAATGGTATTTGTAACGAGTGTTTATAACCGCAAGGCAGTTGATAAGGTACAGCCCTTATTAACTGCCATACCGGCTATTGCGCAATGGAATTTCGACCTGGAAGATTGTGATCATATATTAAGGGTGGTTGCCAATAATTTGAGTCCGCGGAGTGTGGAGTCGTTATTGCAATCAGTTGGGTTTGATTGCAGGGAGTTGGAATACTGATGTAGGCGTAGCACAGAAAAGTAGCTTTGTTGTATGGCTCTTATTCTCTGCGCGTCATTGCGAACGAAGCAATCCCTAACTATGCAGAGCGAACTTGCAGGTGTAAATATCGCATGAAGCCGCTCATAGCCGCGGAGGCTTAGTCCTTTTGTCTTCGCCACAAAAGGACCAAAAAGGCAAGTCAGTAGAAATGCTTCTTTGCCGCACAAGGCCTTCTCGCTGCAAATCAGGCAAAACCTGGGCTGCTATATTTTTACCCTGCTGTCGCTACACACTTAGCCTTTACGCTTCTGTAAAAATCTGCTATGCCCTGCCATTACGCGCAAGGCCACCATCGTTTTGCCAGCTTTCATCCGAAGCTGTTCTACTGATGGGGATAAGAAAGTATTACCTAAATAAAAAGCCTTTAAAATATAACTTTAATAAATATATGTTGTTTAGTATCCTTTTGTTTGCCGGTTGTTTTTTGGTGAAAGTGGCCTGCATTTTTTCAATAGTAAAATATAGTAAAGCGGCTTAATCTTTATATCTACAATTTGTATATTGTGGTATAATTTTAAACCTGCCTGATGTATTGTAAATCTGTTAACATAATTTTGTTCGCATTTCTTATTGTAATCAACTTAAGTTTTAATTCCTCAAAAAGAGGATATCAGCCATATACTTTAATTGCTAAGGAAGGGAAATACGCATGCGATGGTATGAGGCAATATTTATATGTTCCTGTTTTGTTAATTAATAATACCAACGATACCCTAAAATACATCGCTTGGACCTGTCCGCTAAATAAGGAATATACTGTTCAATGTGATGTGCTGACAAGAGATTATAATATTGTTTGCGATGCAACTTTTCCTACACAATTAACCATCCCTCCTCATCAAAGTAAAGAAACTGAAATGAAATTGATATTTAAAAATAGTTTTAGAGGTGGTGCGGTTGAATATAAAATGGTTTTTGATTTGTACAATGAACCATTAAAATACATGTACTGGTTTATGAATAAATCTCCAGTTAAACCTCATCCAAAAATACTTCAATCAAATGTTATTCAAATGCTTATAGTTTCAAGGTGATTTGTAATTTATAACTAATAAGCTGTAACAATGTGGCATAGCTTTAATCTTATACACATAATATTTATATTGTGGTATAAATTTAAACCTGCCGGTACATGACCAATACTGACTCACCGCCCTTAAAGCAACGCATAAATTCTATTGATACCTTGCGGGGTATGATCATGCTTATTATGGCTATTGATCATATCCGTGATTATATTTATTACAGCGGGCCCATGGCCAACCCTACCGATATGGCCACCACTACGCCTATATTGTTCTTCACCCGGTGGATCACTCATTTTTGCGCCCCAACCTTTGTTTTTTTGAGTGGTGTATCTGCCTATCTTGCCGGTACGCGCCGCACCAAAAGCCAATTAAGCGGTTTCCTGGTTAAACGGGGACTTTGGCTTATTGTGGTTGAACTGGTACTCATCACATTCGCTTTAACATTTAATCCATTTTATAACGTACTGGTATTGCAGGTGCTTTGGGCCATTGGCTTTAGCATGGTGATATTGGGTTTGCTGGTCCGTTTGCCTTTAAAGTGGATAGCAGTTATCGGTGTACTCATATTTTTGGGGCACGATATCCTGGATTATGTACAAGCGCCTAAATCCATAGTGGAAGCTGATTTTTTAAGGCTTTTTCTTACCGCGTTCGGCAGTCTGTTTACTATAAATAATAATCACTTTATATTCGATCTGTATGCGGTTATTCCGTGGACGGGTATCATGCTGCTGGGTTATTGCTTTGGCTCACTGTATAGGCCCGAATATGATCCGCAGAAAAGAAGAAAGATATTGCTTTATACAGGCCTGGCAACATTAACCAATTTTATTGTTTTAAGGTTGATTAACAAATATGGTGATCCTACACCATGGGAAACGCAGCGCAATACGGTACATACTATAATATCATTCTTCAACGTAAGTAAATACCCGCCCTCGCTTTTGTATTCATGTATGACGGTTGGCACCGCTCTCATTATCCTTTCACTAACCGAAAAGCCCCTTAATAAATTTACATCCTTTTTAATAGTGTATGGTAATGTACCATTCTTTTACTACGTGCTGCATTTTTACCTCATCAGGCTTATAAATATCCTCCTGTTTTTTGCCATGGGATATAACAGCAGTCAGATCGTCACCCCAAATCAGACTTTCCTGTTTAAACCGCCGTCTTTCGGGTTTCCATTGTGGGTAGTTTACCTGGTTTGGCTGGTGGTTATAGGTATATTGTATTTCCCCTGTAAATGGTTCAGCAATTATAAGAGAATACACCGCCAATGGTGGCTGAGTTATTTATAAGCCGCCGGTGGGGACACCGACGGCGGATGAAATATCTTATCTATTCATTACAATACTACTCCTGCTTCGGTAAATCGCAGATCGTTACCTGCCAATGCTGAGGTAGCGTAGCCTTCGTCATTAATAAAAAGCTTTTCGTTTTCTGCTGAAATGCGCAGGTCATGGGTTGTGAACTCGCCAAAAATGCGGATTACCGCTATCGGGGCATTTCGTTCCAGTTCGGCGGTAATATTAAGCTGCAGGCTCAGAGCGGCTTCATCATCAATTTGATGCACGTGAATGATCAATGCGCCATCTGCGCCAAATACTTTTACGCTATTTTGCTCTGTTTCAACTTTAAGTCCTGTGCCCAGAGCTGTGTTGTTGCTAACGATAACGCCATTCCCGTGCGTGTCTTTAATATCCAGATCGACGCTTAAAAAAGAGCCGGGCTCATTATCATGGTAAATAGAATTGATCTTTATGATCGGTTTTGATTGTTCATGATCGGCATAACTGATAACACCCTGCGGAACGATATAGGCACTGGTGCCCAAAACAAAAGCGTACTTCATAATCTTTATAATGTTTAAGTGTATGTAGTAAAAACAACAAGCGGTTAAAATGTTTACGTAATTTAGCATTATATTTTCAATTGTAAACTACGTGTCATTGCGAGGAGGAACGACGAAGCAACCTCGTCACGTTCAATATGCAAGCGACGAGGTTGCCACGCTATCGCTCGCAATGACATAGATTTATCTTAGCTCATTTGTCAATCCTCATCCACCAAAAACTCATTATATTTGACATCACCTCAGGGGCAAATCTATATGGGCGAAACAGTTCCGGCTAATCAGTTAAAATGGTTTTATTTTTTTATCGCGATAGCAGTTGCGGTAAACTTTAGCGGTTTATTTGTTACACTCATAGCCCCCGATGCTACCCTATATGCCACCATTGCCAAAACCATGGTGCTGCACCATAATTATGCTGATATTATAGTAAATGGTAAGGATTGGCTGGATAAACCGCACTTCCCGTTTTGGATTACGGCTTTATTTTTTAATGTTTTTGGTATCTCAACGTGGGCCTATAAACTGCCGGGTATTTTGTTTTTGCTGATGGGTGCTGCGTATGCCTATCGCTTTGCCAAAGAGCTGTATAACGAGCAGGTGGCCCTATGGTCGGTATTAATATTGCTTACTGCCGAGCATATTATCATCTCCAACAACGATGTGCGTGCCGAGCCTTATTTAACCGGGCTCATCATTGCTTCGGTGTATCATTTTTATAAAGCCTATACCCGCAATAACTTTTGGCAGCTGCTTATCGGCAGCCTGTTTACTGCCTGCGCCATCATGACTAAAGGCATGTTCGCCATTGTACCCATAGGCGGGGCAATAATCGGGCACTTCATCATCACCAAACAATGGAAACAGCTTTTTGCCTGGCGCTGGCTGATCGCTATTGTACTGGTCCTGATATTTATCATTCCGGAACTATATTGCCTTTACAAACAGTTCGACATCCATCCCGAAAAAGTGATTTTTGGTGTGAAAAATGTTTCCGGCATTAAGTTCTTTTTTTGGGATAGCCAGTTCGGGCGTTTTTTTAACACGGGCCCCATCAAAGGCGGCGGCGATCCTTTCTTTTTTGTGCATACTACGCTATGGGCCTTTTTACCGTGGTCGCTATTGTTTTTTGTATCGATATTCCGGTTTATTAAAACGGGGATAAAGAATGTAAAAGGGCAGGAGTGGTATTGCATCAGCGGAGCTTTGCTTACTTTCCTGCTGTTCTCAGCATCAAAATTTCAGTTGCCTTATTACATGAATATCGTGTTTCCATTCTTTGCTATAATCACTGCGCAGTACCTATATAGCGTTGCAGGTTTGGAAAGTATAAAAGCTATTCGCATAACACAGGTAATAGTTATTGTGCTGATGCTGCTAATTATTTGCGCCCTGCAATACTTTTTTATACCGGATAGCTTTACATGGCCTGTTATATTATTGATAGTGATTGTTTTTCTACTGATGCTGTTTTTACCGGGCAGGGTAAGCAACATTACCATGCAGAAGGTAATTATGCGTACTGTTTTAGCAGCGATTGTTGTAAACCTATACATTAACCTGGCGTTTTACCCGTCGCTGATGAAGTACCAGGCAGGCAGTGAGGCCGCGCGATGGATAAATAAACATAACCCTCAAAATTACCCCGTAGTGCAATGTGATGAAAGCAACTGGCCGATGGAATTTTACCTGAATCAGCCTTTAATTGCTATTAATCCTGATACAGTAAAAACGCCGCCAGTTAACACTTTTCTGCTTTATGCAAAAACTGATATTGTAAATGGACTGGTTGCCAAAGGATGGAAAGTACAGGTGGTGGATAGCCTAAAAACGTATTGGGTAAGTCGTTTGAAGCCTAAGTTTTTGAATGTGAAGACGAGAGATAAGGAGTTGATTGGGGTGGAAGTGGTTGTGGTTAATGGGAAGTGATGTTTCTAAGCGTCACGAAACAGTCACTGCCTATAGGTGAACTATATGGTTTAGACTTATCGCGTGGTATCGCTTTTCGCTAAGAAGTCACTTTTTGTCTTTGACACAAAAAGTAACCAAAAAAGTCAAGACAACAAGGATGCTTCCACGCTCCCTGCCGGTTCTTCACGCTTTTTTCGATGTGAGAATACTTTGTATTCTCGCATCACACAAAAAGCTAAACCGGCATTCCCGCCTCTACACTGGCCCGCCCTTGTTGTCAAAGCCCACGCTTTTCTTGATCCATTGTTTAAAATAATTCTATCTTCTGCGTCAGCCGGGAAGCTTCGGGTGAAAACGGATAGAACGATGGTGGCCTTGTGTGGTTGCAGGGCATAAGGAAATTTTGCAGAAGCGTAAGGCTAAGAGCGTGCGAAGCAGGGCAAAAGATTCCAGCCCAGGTTCTGTCCGTTTTGCAGCGGTAAAGGCCATGAGCGCAAAGAAGCATTCCGGATGACTTGCCTTTTTGGTCCTTTTGTGGCGAAGACAAAAGGACTAAGCCTCCGCGGCAATGAGCGGCTGCGATCGATAAGTCTACGGCATGTAAATTCGTTTGTACAGTCGTGAAAGGCTGTTCTCGTAATGGTGTTTGGTTAGAGCTGCTGATCAATAACCTCCACCATCTTCTCCACATCCCCCGGCTCTACCCATATAAACTCCTTATCCTTATTAAACCAGGTTAACTGCCTTTTTGCAAAATGACGGGTATTTTGTTTAATGAGTTCGATGGCTCTGTTCAAATCAATCGTTCCGTCAAAATAATCGAACAGCTCTCTATAGCCAACGGTGTTTAGCGCGTTTAAATGCCGGTAGGGTAGTAGTGCTTTTACTTCATCTATTAATCCTTGTTCAACCATGATATCAACCCGCTGGTTGATACGCTGATATAATATTTCACGAGGTAAATTCAATCCAAATTTAATGATATTGAACGGGCGTTTATTTATAGCCGATGTGCGGAAAGATGAAAATGACTTGCCTGTAGTTTCAAAAACCTCCAGCGCGCGGATGAGTCGCTGTGGATTGTTCAGATCAACCTGCGCGTAATAATCCGGGTCGGCGGCTTTGAGTTGTTCCTGTAAATAATGGATACCTTTTTCGGTAAAATCCTGGTTAAGGCGGTGTCGTATGCCGGGATCGGCAGTTGGCAGATCATCAAAACCTTCGCAAACAGCTTTAATATATAAGCCAGAACCTCCCGCCAAAATAACTACATCATGCTGTTTAAAAAGCTCATCCAGCAAAGCCAAGGCCTCTTTTTCAAAATCGCCAACGCTAAAGCTTTCTGTTATGGAATTGGAATCGATAAAGTAATGCTTAGCTGCAGCCAGTTCATCGGCACTGGGCTTTGCCGTACCTATAGACATCTCCCTGAAAAATTGCCGCGAATCAGCCGAAACCACAACCGTATGGTAATGATTAGCCAGCCGGATAGCCGTATCTGTTTTACCCACAGCGGTAGGCCCGGCAATAACGATAAGGGTTTTGTTTTTGGGCTGATAGTTCATAATCTTATCTTACTGTCATCCCGTCCGCTGTTAGCGGATCGGGATCTTACCCGACATTTGACCTATATGCAGTCGACTTAGCATGTGGGATGTTGAAACAAGTTCAACATGACGGGTTATTTAAGATTAATAATCATCATGCGATTTGCCATCGTCATCAAAGCCTTCATTATCTGAAAACTCACTGCCGAACTCATCTTCTTCCTCATCCTCGCCATGTGCAATTTCATCGCTGTCTACCACCTCTCCATCTTCAGTTACTTCGCTCAAGTCTTCTGCATCCTCGGGGTTAAAGCCTGTTTCATCAAAAAGGTCGAAATCTTCGTTCGCAGCAGGTAAAGCTGTTGGATTAAATGAATTTCCAAATTGTTTTGGAGCTTCGCCAACCGATTTAATTACCGCTGGATAAGTAACACCCGGTGCATCATCCAATATGATCTTCATCAGTTCAACATGAAAATCAAAAGGGCGGTCGAAATTGAAAGTATAGTAAAATTTTTGGTGCGGATCATCAATAAAGCTGCTTAGCTTTACTTTTTCCATCAGTGATACGCCACGGTCGGTACGCCTCTGATTGGGAAGGTAAGTGATCTCTTCACCTTTTGTCCACTGGTCGTTGCTGATATAAAAAGAAGAAGGAAATTCGGAATTGTAGCCAGTTGACTGATGAATTGCACGATGGAGGTCCTCGAAAGTTTGATTTGATTTAACATCAATCTCTCTTATCACATCATCGTAGTCTTCAAAAGTAACCCTGAACCTGTATAGTGCCATTTTTTAAATAAGTGGAATTTTATGCAAAAATAATATTTTAATTTTTAATTCAACCCCATTTATGGGTATTGGATATTTGATTCGGGATTTTGTACAAAAATCGGGTCATCAAAAAATCTAAAGCGTTGCCGCAACTTTTAAGCCAATTTGTTCGCCTTTTAAAATTGTGTATGCAATTGCCGCTTCGCGTTCGTTTGGAATTTCGCCTTCAAGTATGGCTTCCCGTATCTGATTTTTAATAATTCCCACCTCACGGCCTTCTTTTATGCCAAAAAGCTGCATAATATCGGTGCCGGTAATGGGAGGTTGCCAGTTTCTTATATTATCGCGTTCTTCAACATCTTTTAATTTTTGAATAACGAGATCAAAATTCTGGCGATATTTTTTTACTTTATATTCATTTTTTGTCGTAATGTCTGCTTTACACAACAGCATCAATCCTTCAATATCATCGCCTGCCTCAAAAAGCAGACGGCGTACTGCCGAATCCGTAACGATAGATTGCGACAATACAATAGGGCGTAAATGCAACTGCACCAGTTTCTGCACTAACTTCATTTTTTCATTCAGCGGCAGTTTTAGTTGTGCAAAGATTTTGGGCACCATGCGAGCCCCTCGGTCTTCGTGACCGTGGAATGTCCATCCGTGGCCCTGTTCAAAGCGTTTGGTGGCGGGTTTGGCAATATCATGCAATATAGCGGCCCAGCGTAGCCAAAGATCATCGGTAGTGGTGCAAATGTTATCTAAAACCTGTAAGGTGTGGTAAAAATTATCCTTATGGCCTTTGCCGTCAATATAATCAACGCCGTAAAGCGCTACCATTTGCGGGAATATTTTGTGCAGTAGGCCGGTATCAAACAAATAATTAAAGCCGATGGATGGCACTGGCGACAGGATGATCTTGTTCAGCTCATCAGTTATACGTTCCTGCGATACAATGCTGATCCGGTCGGTATTGCTTTTTATGGCTGCTACCGCTATATCGTCTATCCTGAAATTCAGTTGTGTTGCAAAGCGGATGGCCCTCATCATGCGCAGGGGATCATCCGAGAAAGTTTCAACTGGGTTTAGCGGTGTGCGAATTAGCTGTTGCTCCAGGTCGGCCATGCCCTCAAATGGGTCAAGCAATTCCCCGAAAGTACCCGGGTGCAGGGAAATAGCCAGCGCGTTGATGGTAAAATCGCGGCGTTTCTGGTCATCCTCCAAGGTGCCGTTTTCAACCAGGGGTTTTCTTGAATCTAAACGATAGGATTCTTTACGCGCGCCAACAAATTCAACTTCCAGGTCCTTGTATTTTAATTGGGCGGTGCCGAAATTCTTAAATACAGCCAGTTTAACATTCAGCTTTTTGGCTACTTTTTCAGCAAAATCAATACCGTTGCCTATCACCACAATATCAATATCCTTTGATGGGCGGTTCAGGAAGATATCCCGTACAAAACCGCCGATGGCATAGGCCTGTAAGTTATGCTCGCCGGCAATTTTTGATATGGTATTGAATATAGAATGCTGAAGGTGTTGTTTCATGTAATAATAAATCCCTCAAAGGTTGCCAAAAGGAATATGCAGCAAAATTAAGGAAATTGGGGAGAATAGTTGAATTTAAAACAACCATGTAATTGCGAGGAGGAACGACGAAGCAACCATGTCGCGTCCATATGCAAGCGACGTGGTTACCGCGCTATCGCTCGCAATGACATGTTTTATATTTCTTACCGCCTTAAAAACTCAAAACTCCCATTCGGATCCAGTCGCATAATGGTTGAGGGATTTTTGATTTCCATGCTGTGCTGATCGATATCAACCACATAATCAACGCCATCGATGATCTCTTGGTCAATCTGTGAAAAATATTGGGGTGATGGTTTGCCGCTGATATTGGCTGAGGTAGATACCAATGGTTTACGCATCCGCTGGATCAGTTGCTGACAAAACTCGTTGCTGGTTACCCGTACACCAACACTGCCATCAACGGCTATTAACGCGGGGGAGATGTTTTTTGCGCCAGGCATAACCAGGGTTAAGGGGTTTTCGGCAAACTCAATCAGGTCGTAAGCTATTTCGGGTACTTCGGCTATATAGCTTTGCAGCTTGTTGTCGTTATCCAGCAAAATTATCATGCTTTTTGCTTCATCGCGTTGTTTTAGGCGATAGATCTTTTTCACGGCTTCGGTATTGGTAGCATCGCAGCCTATACCCCAAATGGTATCAGTAGGGTAGAGGATAATACCACCATCCTGTATTATTTTAAAAGCTTTGGCAACTTCGTCTCTGAGCATATCTTATAAATTTTTGTACAGCTGCATTAGCTGTGCCGATAGTTTATCTTCTGCAAAGTTAGCAGCATATTGCAAACCTTGCGCAATCATATTTTGCTTTAAGATATCATCGCCAAGTATAAGGCTGATCTTTTCGGCGAGGTCCTTATCATTATCAGGACTAACATACAGACTATTCGGCCCTCCGGCTTCCGCTAAACATGAACCTGTTGCCGCTATTACAGGCACACCGCAATTTAATGCCTCTAATACCGGCAAACCAAAACCCTCATATCTTGAAGGGTAAATAAATACCGATGCCAGCTGATAAATAGCGGGCAAATCGGCAAAGTCCACATCGTGCAAAAAAATAACACGATCGGTTAGGTTATTGGTGCTGAGATATTGCTTTACCTCATCCAAATATTTTGTAGGCCGCCCTACAACAACCAGCGGGATGTTATTAATATACTTTAAGGCCTTTGCAAGCAATAGCAGATTTTTGCGGAGCTCAATTGTACCTACGCTTAACAGGAATTGTTGAGGCAACTGATATTTTGCTGAAACAGCTTCTTTTTGCTCTGCGCTTTGTGTGATAGTAAATATCGGGTCGATGCTTTGATAGATCACCTCTATTTTGGCGGCATCGGTGCCCAATAATTCTACAATATCGTCCTTGGTTTTTTGGCTGATGGCGACGATCTTATCAGCAACCTTACAGGCATATTTAACTTTGGCTTCGTAGATCCTCCGGCTTATAGCGCCGAAATTATCGGGCAGGCGCATAAATATCAGGTCGTGTATAGTAACTACCGATCTGATGCCACTTTTGTGGATACCCGAAGGTAACTCATGACTTAAACCATGGTAAATTTCAATACTATCTCGTTTCAAATCCTTAACAATCCCTTTACTGCGCCACCACGAGGTGAAGAATTTACTGCCCGGAGTTATGGTGATCAGATTTTTATACCGGCTCAGGAAATCAAGCCGTGAATTGAGCTTTACACGGGGAGTATAAAGGAAATATTCGTTACCAGGATAATGCCCTGCCATGGCCTTTATTAACCAGCGACTGTAATTACCCAGCCCCGTGTTATTTAAGAAAGCCCGCTTGGCATCGTACCCTATTTTCATTTTGTGAGACATGAGATTACAGATATGAGATATGAGACAGATTTATAATCTCACATCTCATATCCCACATCTCAAATCTATCTATACTGCAACATTATTCACCCTTAACGCATCGTTAAGTGATGTTTTTTTGTCGGTTGATTCCTTGCGCTGACCTATGATAAGGGCGCATGGTACGTGGTATACGCCACCCGGGAATTCTTTTGGATAACTACCCGGTATAACTACCGAACGGGCAGGGACACGGCCCTTGTATTCAATAGGTTTTTCGTGGGTAACATCAATAATTTTTGTTGAGGCGGTTAAGACAACGTTAGCGCCTAAAACGGCTTCGCTTTCAACGTGTACACCTTCAACCACAATAGCGCGTGAGCCTAAAAAGCAGTTGTCCTCAATAATTACTGGTGATGCCTGTATCGGCTCCAATACACCGCCGATACCTACACCGCCGCTCAGGTGGCAATGCTTACCTATCTGCGCACATGAGCCTACTGTGGCCCAGGTATCAACCATGGTGCCTTCATCGACATAAGCGCCAATATTTACATATGACGGCATCATGATAACGCCTTTTGCAAGATAAGCGCCATAACGGGCCAAACCATGTGGCACTACACGAACACCGTTTTCTTTATAATCAGTTTTTAATGCCATTTTATCGTGGAAAACAAAAGGGCCAACCTTAATTTCTTCCATCTTACGGATAGGGAAATAAAGTATCACGGCTTTCTTGATCCACTCGTTAGTATGCCAGCGGTTGCCTATAAGTTCTGCAACACGTATAGCGCCTTTATCAAGGCGTTCAATAACGGTTTCAACGGCGTTGCTGTAATCCTTATAGTCTAATAGCTTCCTGTCTTCCCAGGCATCTTCAATTAATTTCTTTAGGTCTTGCATCGTAAAAAATAAACTTTTGGCAAATTAAGCGATTTTTAGGGAAATACTGAACCGCTGATTGTTTTTGATTTTAGGATTGCGCTGATTGAAGCTGTCTGAACCGGAATTTATTGAATTAAAGAATTGATAGAATTTAGCAAATTACTTAATTCAATAAATTCGGGTTCAGACATTTTTGGGCGTTGCCTGCGGCCCGTGCTATTCGCTCATACTGCACAGGCCTTAGCCGCGAGGCCGGTATCCGCTGCTATCACTAACGCGGAACTTCGACGCGCTCCGTTGACTCACCCGGACTTCGTTTTACTCGTCGACCCTCTCTGCGGCAGGCCGCAAAGAGGGTAGCTGCTAATTACTTTGTCAGGACCTGTTCTAATTTACCGTAAATTCCACTTCCCTTACGCCTTTAATTTTACGGAGGTCCTCAATAATTATCAGCAGATTGTCTTTGTTTATTGATAGCTTCTGCATCGTGATCTTTATCTCGTCCAGGTCCTCTTCCAATGAGGGCGACAGGCTGATCTGGGTGTATTTAATTTGATGGGTTTTAAATACTTCCTGTATATTTTCAAGGTTTACCTGCTTGCGTTCCAATATCATACTGACGCCATTGAATTTATTTTTATTGAAGAACTTTGTTTCCAGCGGTTTAAGGGCAGCAAGAATAATAAATACAATAGCAGTAGTAATACATGCCGCAAAGTATAAGCCGCCGCCAACAGCCAGGCCAACGGCTGCTACCGTCCACAAACCGGCGGCGGTGGTTAAGCCGCGTACCACTTCGCGCCTTAGAAATAATATTGTGCCCGCACCCAAGAAGCCAATACCGCTGATCACCTGTGCCGCCACCCGCGAAGGGTCGAGTACTATGCCCGGATGGTTCACTACATCATGGAAACCGAACATAGATACCAGCATAATAAGCGCCGACCCGACGCATACTACCATGTGGGTACGTAAACCCGCTGCCCACTCGTGCCGTTGCCGCTCGCTGCCTACTATAGCCCCTAAAATAGCAGCTATAGCCAGGCGAATGGCTATTTCCTGTAAACTAATCATATTACTATAACTAATGAGCTAAAGGCTGAATTTGTTTGTGTTTTGCAAACTACAGGCTTAGTGGTTCGAAGTCGGGAGACTTCGAACAGCGGGGGGTTATTTATTGTTTAACTTCTTGTCGAACTCATTTTGCAGATCATTGATCTCGTCATCGTATCCTTTTTTATCCATAAAAGCTGACGGATTGTAGGCACTTCCCGGTTTATGTTTGTCGATAAGATCAAACTGGCTGGCATGGGATGCGAGCCAGATATCGAATGTTAAATGCTTCATTGCATTTAAGGTGTAAGCATAATCTTTGGCAATATTGGGGTATGCAGGTATATCTGAGAAGTTTTTATCTGTAACTATAGTAGGCATATTTGCAATCAGTACCTTGTATTTTCGATTTTTGTCTTTCACATCAAATAAATAACTGCACGAACCTTTGGTATGCCCCGGATGATGCAGCATAACCAGTTGCATACCACCCAGTTTTACGGTATGGCCATTATGTAATACCCGGTCAACTTTTACAGGTTGATAAACGCTGACATCTCCTTTTGAGGTATAATCAGAACGGCCGCCATCGGCTGCCATTGCGGCGTCCCCTGCATCCATCATCAGTTTAGCACCGGTCACTTTTTTTATAGCAGCCATTGCGCCCATGTGGTCGAAATGCGCTTGCGTATTTAAAAGTATCTTGGTATCCGCAAGCTTAAATCCCAATATTTCAATACTCTTTTTAATGCTGGGTGCAGAGGATGCAAGCCCGGTATTAATAAGTATATTGCCCTTAGGCGTTACAATAAGATAACAGGCGAGATCATAAGTGCCAACATAGTAAAGGTTACCTGCAATTTGAAACGGAGGGTAGGGCTTAGACCATTCGGGATGCGTTTTTGTTGAAGGTTCGACTACTTTTTGAGCCCATACTAAACAGTTAATACATAATAGGCAGATAAGGAATAATGCTTTTTTCATTTGAAGAGAAAACTCGGATTTAATAGGGAGAACGAAGATAAATCTTTCTGGTAATGAGAGCAATTTTAATTAGGTTGCGGAGGGACTTTGAACAACAATAATGCTGAATACATAAATTTATTATATTTGATAATGCCTAACGATCAGCAAGCAGCTCCAGTAATTCAGCCGGAACCTGCAAAACAATATAAATTCCCCTTTTTGCATCTTATTACGGGTCTCATATTATCTTTTATCAGCCTTGTTGTTTTAGTTAGTATTTAGGCAAATATTATTTTAAGCATTGAAACGCATAGGACTTTAAATTTTTTACCCGGTGTTTTACAGGCATTTTTAATTCCTGAGCTTCTCATAATTGGCATATTGGCCTTGTTGGCGATTAGAACACATAGATCAGGTAAATTGGGTTATAGATCATCATATATCACTATGATCATTATTAATTTATTAGGCTTTTGCTTTATATGCTTTGTAATGGGGTCAATTCAATGTTAATTTGCTAAATTTTATTGATTTTCAATGTGATAGATGTGAGACAATCATATCCTGAAAACCAATAAAATCTAATAAATCCTGGTTCTTATTCCTTCGTTCTGCTCATCCATTTGTCACATTGTCATATTGGCAGGTTAATGATTGTGGCAAGCAATTTGAATAGTATATATTTGTATAACAAAATTTAAAAATAAAATATCATGGCTTTAGAAATAACAGATGCAAACTTTGAGGAGCTTGTTCTTAAATCAGATAAACCAGTACTAATTGATTTTTGGGCTGAATGGTGTGGTCCTTGTCGCATGGTTGGTCCTGTAGTTGAAGAAATTGCAAAGGAATATGAAGGCAAAGCTATTGTAGGCAAAGTTAATGTCGACAATAACCCCGGTATATCAATGAAATTTGGTATCCGTAATATCCCTGCTTTATTATACTTTAAAAACGGCGAAATTGTTGACAAACAAATCGGCGCTGTTCCAAAATCAATATTAGCCGGCAAATTATCTGCTCAGTTATAATTTAAGCTTACAAAAGCATAAAAAATAAATGAAAGCGTTACATATCCTGTAACGCTTTTTTTTATGCCTCACCCCCGCCTCTCCAAAGGAGAGGAGCTAAAACGGAATTTTAAACACTTCTTACTGATTAAATAAAGAATATCATACATTAGTATCATGTCACTTTTAAGCGATGATCAGGAAATAAGGCAGCTGGCCAATTTGGAGCTACTGGCCCGCCAGGTGGTTGAAGGCTTTATTACCGGCCTGCATCAAAGTCCGTTCCACGGTTTTTCAGTAGAGTTTGCTGAACACCGTTTGTATAATAATGGCGAATCGGTAAAAAATATCGACTGGAAATTACTGGCCCGCACCGATAAATTGTTTGTAAAGCAGTTTGAGGAAGAAACCAACCTGCGCTGTTACCTGTTGCTGGATACTTCATCGAGCATGAATTTTCCGGAGAAGGGTATCAATAAATTACAGTTCTCTATTTACGCTGTAGCATCGCTCATGTACCTGTTCAAAAAACAGCGCGACGCGTTTGGCTTATGCCTGTTCTCGGATAAGATAGACTGGATCAGCGCGGCAAAATCAACCAATACACACTTGTTCTATTTATATGCCGAGCTGGAAAAGGTGTATAATCAGCCTAAGGTAAACACCAATACCAATATTACCGATGTGCTGCACCATATAGCGCAGGAAGTTCACCAGCGCTCCATGATCATTATTTTTAGTGATATGCTGGAGAATAACCTGAGCGATGATAAGCTGCAGGCATTGTTCGCGGCCATTCAGCATTTAAAATATAATAAGCACGAGGTGGTGATATTTAATGTGAACGACAAGCAAAAGGAGATAGATTTTAACTTTGATAACCGACCGCACCATTTTATTGATATGGAAAGCGGCGAACAAGTAAAGGTGCATCCCGGTAAGATTAGGGAGGCTTATTTGTCGTCATTAGCGCATTATAAAAACCAATTGCAACTTAAATGCGCCCAATATAACATCGATCTGGTTGATGCCAATATTGAGGATGGATACAGCAATATTTTAAAGGCTTATCTTATTAAGAGGAATAAGATGATGTGAGGTTTTTTCCCACCCTCTTTGCCGCAAGGTGACTGTTGCGCAACTAACAGATTGTTAATAAGATAGTTTTATTAAGCCTGTTGTAATGATTATTTTAGATCATGCAAGGCAAAAAAACACATCAGGAAAAGCTGTTTATACAGTTTCA
>JAMFSA010000028.1 GCA_026225055.1 Mucilaginibacter xinganensis
CACTACCTTTGCGCCCGATTTGGCGATGTTGCCAAATTCGTTATTTAAATTCATGAACCCATTTATTGAACTGGGAATCCGTCATGATATTGTTAATGCCATCTCTGAGTTAGGATTTGAAAATCCTACGCCAATCCAGGAACAGTCAATTCCGGTATTGTTAACAGGCAGCAACGATTTTGTCGGATTAGCCCAAACCGGGACCGGTAAGACTGCTGCCTTTGGACTGCCATTATTAGAACTACTGGATTTCGAAGAAAACTATCCGCAGGCACTTATATTGTGCCCAACGCGCGAACTTTGTTTACAAATTACTAATGATTTGAACAATTACTCCAAAAATATGCCCAACGTACACGTTGTTGCGGTATATGGCGGAGCAAGTATTTCAGATCAATTACGCCAGATTAAACGCGGTGTGCAAATTGTTGTTGCCACACCTGGTCGTATGCTTGATATTATCAATCGTAAAGCGATTGATTTTTCGAAGGTTAAGTTTGTAGTTTTAGACGAAGCTGATGAAATGCTCAACATGGGCTTTCAGGAAGACATTGACAGTATTCTCTCTACTACGCCCGACGAGAAAAAAACATGGCTGTTTTCAGCCACCATGCCTGCCGAAGTTCGCAGGATCGCGAAAAAATACATGACCGATCCGCACGAGCTTACCATGGGCACAAAAAACACAGGTAATGCCAACATTGAGCACGAATATTATATCATCCGTGCCCGTGATAAGTATGCCGCTTTTAAACGTATTGTTGACTTTAACCCTGAAATTTTCGGTATCGTATTTTGCCGTACCAAAATTGAAACTCAGGAAATTGCTGAGTCATTAATTAAAGACGGTTACAACGCCGATTCTTTACACGGTGACTTATCACAACAACAACGTGATAAAGTAATGAAACGTTACCGCGACCGCAGCCTGCAATTATTAATTGCTACTGACGTTGCTGCACGTGGTATTGATGTTAATGATGTTACACACGTTATTAACTATTCATTGCCCGATGAATTAGAGAATTACACCCACCGTAGCGGCCGTACAGCCCGTGCAGGTAAAACAGGTGTATCAATCTCTATCATCAACGGTAAGGAGCTTGGTAAAATTCGCCAGATTGAAAGAGTAATCGGCAAGAAATTTATTAAAGCCGAAATACCAACAGGATTTGACGTTGTTGAAAAACAATTGTTTGCCCTGGTACACAAAGTACATAATGTTGAAGTTAACGAGCAGCAGATTGAACAATATACTCCACGTATAATGGAGGAGTTCAAAGAGCTGAGCAAAGAGGATATCATTAAACGCTTTGCATCGTTAGAGTTTAACCGCTTTTTAGAATATTACAAAAACGCACCTGATTTGAACGCTGCTGTTGAAGAACGCCGTCCGTTTGAAGAACGTGGTGAGCGTGGCGAACGCGGAGAACGTGCTCCACGCAGCAACGGTGGTAAATCAGAATTTACCCGTTTGTTTATAAACTTAGGTTCAGTTGATGAATTTAACCGTGGCGATTTGCTGGGTTACATTTGCAACAATACCAAAATAAGCGGACGTACCGTTGGTAAGATCGACGTGAAGGGTGTTTACTCTTTCTTTGAAGTTGCCAATGATGATGTTGAAAAAGTAATGACCGGCTTTAAAGGTATCGACTTTAAAGGCCGCGAAGTTAGAATAGAAGTATCAGGCGAAGGTACCAGCAGCACCCGTACAGGTGGTGAGCGTCGTGAAGGTGGCTACAGCCGTTCAGGTGGTGGCGAGCGTCGCGAAGGTGGCTATAACCGTTCAGGTGGTGGTGAAAGAAGCGGAAGCGGTGAACGTCGTGAAGGAGGAGCTGGTCGTGAACGCAGCAGTGCCGGTGGTGCTAGTGGTGGTGGTTTCCGTGATTTTTCAGGCAAACGCCGCGAAGATCGCCCTGAACGCCGCAGAAGATTTTAGTTTTCATATTGCTTCTGAGGAGAAGCATTTGAGTTTGTTTAGTTTAGTTTGATGAAGCCTCCCGTCGTAAGATCGGGGGGCTTTCGTTTTTTACTTAGTAAATGCTATTGTTGCCGAATCGGGTGTAACCAGCTCCAGTTGGTGTTCATCTATCTTTAATATGGCATACTTGGTATAAGGCAGGTTGCCTTCAAATGATGTATAAATGGTATCGCCCTTAACAAAGTAATCCTCCGGATCCGGCGAATCACTCTCCAGGGCGAAAGATTTATCGGTTATTTTAAGTTTGCTGCCATCGGCCTTTGAATGCCATTCGCCTACCAATTTTTTGTTTGACGTGTTTTTACACGCTGGGGTAAATAATATAAATGCACATGCTATATGCACAAATATCAATGAGTAGTTCTTCATGGCAACAAACGTTTAGTTTCAGCTTATCGGTCTCTTAGTTCCGACTTTTTACAGTAGTACTTATGTCCCTTTGAATTTACATAATAATAATGAGAATATTTATCAATGTAAATAGTTTGTCCTTTAGGGCCTTCTTTGCCTTTATATTTTTTGTCGACAACATCGGCTTTGCCTTTAGCTGCTACTTCTGATGTTTTGTGGCCAACGTCTTTAGCGTCTCTGTCAACCTTACTTTGTGCGTGGCTTTGAGTGGCAATAAATAGTCCTGCTGCAAAAATTGCAGCCTTAAATGCGTTTTTCATGGTAGTTTCTGAATTAAGTATATGTTATATATACTACCTAACTCAATTCTTCTGCCAAAAGTTTCATTTCTGATGCGGGAGAGCGTTTTTGATACAAAATATTGTACACCGCGTTGCAAATAGGCATGTGTACATTGTAGTTTTTGTTTACCTGGTGCAGGCAATTAACCGCATAATAACCTTCGGCTATCATGTTCATTTCTAACTGGGCCGATCTAACCGTATAACCCTTGCCTATCATGTTGCCAAAGGTGCGGTTACGGCTAAACTGGGAGTAAGCGGTAACCAGCAAATCACCTAAATAAGCTGATTCTTTTATATCCCTGTCGATAGGGTGTACAGTATCAACAAAGCGTTCCAGCTCGCGTATGGCGTTTGATATTAATACTGATTGAAAATTATCGCCATAACCTACGCCGTGGCATATACCACTGGCAATAGCATATACATTTTTTAGTACAGCACCGTACTCTGTGCCATATATATCGTCGGATACGTTGGTTTTAATATAACGGGTGTTTATCATCCCGGCAAACTCGGCGGCCAGCTCAATATCACTGGAAGCAATGGTTAAGTAGGATAATTTTTCAAGTGCTACCTCCTCAGCATGGCATGGCCCGCTGATCACTATAAAATCATCAAATGATATATTATAATGCTGGTTTAAAAATTCGCCGATGATCTGGTTCTCATCAGGCACTATGCCCTTTATGGCTGATACTATTTTTTTGCCAGCCAGATCAGCAGGGGTAATGCCTGCTAATGCTTCTTTAAGGAAAGCTGCAGGTACATTAAGCAGTATAAAGTCTGCCGGTGTTATCAGCGCTTTTAAATCTGTCGAGATGTTAACTGCCGGTACTTTAATGTCAACCGAGCTCAGGTAATTAGGGTTATGACCGAATTTGTGGATGTGCTCAACCGCTTGCGCGCTGCGCATCCACCAAAAGATCTCCTTCCCCGTAACATTGTCCGAGAGCATTTTAATATTGGCAGTAGCCCAACTACCCCCGCCCACAACTGTGATCTTATTTTTTTGCTTAGTCATCAACAAAATAAAAATGTCCTGCCTGGAAAGTGTTCTTTCCGGGCAGGACAAATATATATTAGATTTAAGATGTTAGCTATGCGATAGGAGACTTTTATTTAAGATAGATTTAACTTCTATCTATTCTCCTAATTATCAGCAGGCTTGTCGAACAATTTCGATTTGTCAACCTTCTCCACCAACATGCCATCACTCAATGTTTTTGATATGGCTGAGTATGGTGCCGATACCACTTCGTCGCCTTTTTTAAGCCCGGTTAATACCTGTATGTAGCTATCATCCTGTATGCCTGTAGTTACCAGTACCTGTTTCAGTTTGCCGGCATTGTAAACAAATACATATTCCTTAACAACGGTACTCATTTTTACCTGTTTGTCATCATCGCTGCTGTTGGCATCGCTTGGCTTGGCTGTCTTTTTATCTTCACGGGTAGTTACCGATTGTATCGGCACAGTTATGCCGTTTACGTGATTGGTCCTGATATCAACAGTAGCGGTTAATCCCGGGCGGAAAGGTGATGGGTTGGCAGCGGTCTTTTTAAGTAAGGCCACGTATGATTCAGGGTTGATGCGCACTTTAACAGTAAAGTTGGTAACCTGGTCGGCGTTGGTACCTACCACGTTGGCCGCGCTGCCAATCTCTGATACAGCTCCGCTAAATTTCTTATCCAAAAATGCGTCCACATCAATATTTGCTGAATCGCCAAGCTCTATGCGGTTAATATCGTTCTCGTTCACATCAACATTTACATCCATTTTGCTCAGGTCGGATACCGTCATGATATCAGTACCGGCAAATTGTATGGTACCCAACACACGGTCGCCTTTTTCAACAGTCAGCTTTGAGATTACTCCATCAATAGGTGAAAAAATGCTGGTTTTATCCAAATCCGCCTGCGCTTCCTGTACCGATGCCGATGACTGCGCCAACCCGTAGTTAGAGCCGATCACATTTTGTTTAGCAGCTTCAAGACCGGCCTTTGCACCTTCATAACTTGCCTTGGCAGCGTCGAACTCAGCAGCAGTCAATACTTTATTATCAAAAAGCGTTTGATCGCGTTTGTAGATGTTGGCCTGATTATCATAAGTAGCCTGTGCCTGTGCCAGCAATTGTTTTGAGTTGCCTACACTTGCCTTTTGGGTATTGTATGATGCTACGTTACGTTCAAAGGCCGATTTTAATGCATCGGGCCTTATTTTACAAAGCAGTTGGCCCTTTTTAACCACATCGCCTTCCTTAACCGGCAGTTCGACAATTTCGCCCGAAACCTCGGCAGTTATCTTTACCTCAAGGTGTGGCTTTATTTTGCCGCTGGCGGTAACGGTTTCAACAATATCGCGTACGGCAACTTTTTCGGTTGCCACCTGCGTTTTGCTCGGGCCGCCTAATAAGCCGGTCACTTTACCTACTACCAGTAAAACGATGACCACGCCAACCGTTATTAATATATATTTTGTAGTTTTTCCCATGATGCTTTTTTATTTCGGGTTTCGGATTTTCGATTTTGGATTTTATGTTTTTTAATGTCTTACAACGTTATAGGTATCCCCAAATAATAGTCAATTACTTTACTTCTGAATATAACCGTGTACTTGGCCAATATCATATCAGTTTCAGACTTATTATAGTTAGTTAACGATGTATTATAATCGAGCGAGTTTACTAAGCCCACGTTATACCTTTGCTGTACAATATTAAAAGCTTCCTTATTAGCATTGTAGGTTTGTATGGCTGATAGGTAGCTTTTCTCTGCCGACTCCACATCCAGTACCGCCTGCGAAATGGTTTTCGTTAACGTATTACGTGCAAGCTGTGTACTTATTTGCGCATACTCGTAATTCAGTTTGGCTTTTCTTACTGAAGTGCGGGCAGTAAAGTGGTTAAAAATAGGGATCTGCAAACTGATGCCTACACTCTGGTTAAAGTTATCATCAAACTGGCGGGTAAAGGAGTATGGCCCGTAGATTGGATTTGATACCGGCTGTATGCTATTAACTATATCGCCTGTTGATGAAACCACACCTATAGGCTGCACAACAGGATTGGTGAGCCCTGTTATCCTATACTTATCCTGCGCGCTTGAATAATAAGAAGCCAGGTTACCATACAGGCCCAGTATTGGGAAGTAATTGCCTTTAGCTATTTTAATTTGTTGCAGGTAACTTTTTTCCTGCAATTCGGCCAGGTGCACATCCGGATTAACGTTCATAGCTGTTTTAACTACTTCGTCAGCATCAAAGAATGTCTTAACATCATTTAATTTACTTACATCAGGTCTTTCAACTACAATGTCAGAATCAGGGCTCATTTCCATATACTGTTTTAAAGTAAGGATAGACGAAGCGTATTGATTTTGCGCTGTAGTAAGGTTAAGCTCCGCAGTTGAAAGGCCTGCTTTGGCTTGCGAAAGATCGGCAAGGGTTTGGTTACCGGCGTTAAAACTCTTCTGTGTCCTGTCGAGCGTTATATTTGAAATGCCGATTTGCTGTTTGGCGGCAGTTATCAGATCCAGATTGGTCAGTATTTGCAAATAATCAACCACAACATTTAAAATAAGGTCGTTCTTAACTTTGGCTACGCTTGTTTTATCGGCTTCGAGTATGAGTTTATTTTCTATGATCTGATTCCGCAACTGCCCGCCCTGGAAAAGCGTAACCTGCACCGCCGCGTTAGCATTTACGTTAAAAATAGTTTGATTGGAGTACGCGTAAGCGCCTGATACCGGGCTACGGCCAAAACCCCAGCCGGCGGTTGGACTGGCACTGGCGCTGGGCAGTAAATTGTACTTGCTTTGGTCAACATCCTGGGCAGCTAATGATTGGGTTACCTGCGCCTGTTTTATAGTAAGGTTGCGCTGCAAGGTAAGGTCGACCGCTTTTTGCAGGCCGATTACCTGCTGGGCATTGGCGGTAAAGCCAATTACCATAAGCATAATGCCGGGTAGAAATGCCTTTTTAAATTTTAATATATGTTGTGCCATAAGGTTATATTTGTCCGTTCACGGATGCTGTGATGCCATCCATGCCTTTACTTTAATAATTGTACTTATTATGTAGTTAATGTACAGGTTGTTATAAACTATTGAACCTAACTATTCTACCCTGAAAAAATGTACCTGTTTAAAACACCGTCGTTGTTAAAAAAGCTCTACCCCCAACTTATTTGGGATATGAAACAGGTGAAACCTTCCATTTTTCTCACTTTTGACGATGGCCCTATACCTATTGTTACACCGTTTGTATTAAATATTTTAAAACAGTACAATGCCAAAGCAACCTTTTTTTGTATTGGCGATAATGTACGAAAACACCCTGATATTTTTGAACAGGTAAAAGCTGACGGCCACGCCATTGGCAACCATACCTATAACCATTTAAAAGGCTGGAAAACAGACGGCCAGGATTACCTCAAAAATACATTAAAAGCTGATGAATTATTGCATTCAAAACTTTTTCGTCCGCCGTATGGCAGGATCAAACGCGAGCAGATAAAACTGCTTAAAAATGCCATGCCCGGCATTAAGCTGGTGATGTGGGATGTGCTCAGCGGCGACTTTGACATTAACCTGCAACCCGAGCGGTGTTTAAACAAAGTTTTAAAGTACACCGGCAATGGCTCAATTATAGTATTTCATGACAGCCTAAAGGCATTTAACCGCTTGGAGTATGCTTTGCCAAAGGCGATGGAAGCCTGGAGCAAGGCAGGGTATAGTTTTGGTGCCCTAGCCCCCTGAAGGGGGAACGTTTCCTTTTTGTCATGCTGAGGTACGAAGCATCTGTTATACATGCGGACGATTATCGTTCGTTTAGGAACGCGGATAGGTTCTTCGCTACCGCTCAGAATGACAAGAGAGTTTGTCCGTCCGTCCGGAAGATAAGGTGTTGCGGACGCAGCGGACACTTTAAGGGTTGGGGCACACGCGACACGCGTGCGCCAGTAAAGGGGAAATTATGGTTTACTCTTTTTTAATAATACTTGAATCATTCTTTGGTAATTGACTATGTATTTGCGTTGAAGGTTCATTGTTAAATATTTTTAAATAATATTGAGCAACTAGGCCTCCAAAGAAACTCAATACAGCAATAACCAAACCTGAAAGAATAGCAACATATATATCCTCTTTTTTTCGTACCCAAAAACCACGTACTTCAGTTTTATACTTTAAATAAACCCTATTAGGCTTTTTATAAAACAGCATGTTCACCAAAATATAAATGAGTCCTATGAAATATAATATTGTTATCGTATTATTCATTTTAAAGAAATGAAAGAAATAGCCGATGCTTCCCAAAACAAGAAATAGTGATATTGTAAGGTCAATTTCTTTATTGAAAATCCACAATTGTTTTCTTTTATAATTTTCAAAAATATCTCCAAGTTCATGAAAGTATTTAGTCATATTTTCATCCTTTGTCCATGAACAATCTATTGAATAGTAATCTTTTGATATGTCTAAATCGATGTAGGGGGTCCTACTAGCGATATGTAGATTGTTAATTTTTTCTGTATGAGTGTATAGGTCTTCCCAGCTCTCAAAAACATATTCTTTCGTTTCGATTTTTATATCATCTGATATTTTAGTCAGATATTTTTGTAATTCTTTGATGTCCTCTAAAAAAATATCAATCTTAGAATAATCAGTTTTTCTTAAAGGACTTTTCTTTCTTTCCATTACATTCTACGATTCAGGTTAAAGTATAAATTTAACTATTTTTATGATATATCCCACCGCTGGCGCACGCGTGTCGCGTGTGCATCTACACCTAATCCGTTCGTCCGCTCATTAGGTCAATACCTTCCGGACGCACCTTCACCTTCACCAAGCGTCATTGCGAGCGATAGCGTGGCAATCCCCGACTGTACAGGGCGAATTGATAAGTATCGTTGATCTGCATAGTTAGGGATTGCCACGTCGTTACACTCCTCGCAATGACGCTTGGAGAGAATGGCTGCTAATCCGTTCGTCCGCTCATTATGCTTATACCTTCCGGACGCTTAGAGAGAAAACTATTCTTGTGCGTCCGCTCAGTATGTTACTACCTTCCGGACACTTACCGGCCACCCTATCCCGCCATTGCACCATTGAATAATTTTCCTTCTCACTATCAATCACTTATAAAATAAACGTAAAGATTTATCTTTAATATAAAAGAAATATCTTTACATTTGTAATGAACATAACCCTTAAACTGTTCAGTTGTTATCTTAAATATTCTGTCCGGTAGTTGTCCACACCTTTGGCGGACGGACAAAACAAAAGCATCATAATCTATACTGGTCTTCCTTCAGCAGAAGACGAAAGTCTACTTAATAGTATAAGTGGCTATTGGAGGGGTATTTTCTAAAATCTCATTTCTTCAATTTATCAAGTAATAGTCATACTGCTACCCAAAGCAGTGTAATTTACTTCAGCAAATACAAGCGCATCGATAAAATTGCTATGCCATGCCGATGAGGATAGCTTGTTATCATTCGCACTGCCAGCACCTTTGTCCGTCCGTCCGTCTGTCCGGGTTCCCCGTACTCCGGACGGACGGACAAGATTAAATATTTGTTTATTGGTGCAGTGGTTGGATAAGGCTGTCCGGAGCTTGTTCGCAGATGTCCATCTCCTGAGCGGACGGACAAACAACTAATCCATCCCTGCACTGGTCTAAGTTTAGCGGAGCGTAACTTAGATTCTATAATTCACAAAGCTTCCAGCTTGTTGACGTAAGAAGGATTCTTGCTCTATTTAAATCGAAGTTTTAAACTTCGACCAGTGATGCGGCTTTTTAACAGGTTTGTGTTGTTATTTACTTTTGAATTTCCGAAACTTTGTTCTTTCACAACTAATTGACAGCGACATGGATACGAAAGAACCAAAATCAGCAGACGAGCACAATTCATCGGAACTGGGGTCATCAATGAACAGTGTACAAATTGAACAAAAGAGCTACGAGATGCCCCCGCGCGAGGGGATCAGCATCGCACATTTTCTCACCGTTGCCGACATCGAGCGATCGGCCCGCTTCTACGAAACGGTCTTCGGCGGCCGTATTCTGAGCAAAGGCGATACCGATGGTGCGCCTGCATATATTCAGATCGCGAATACCTGGCTCCTTGTTAACGTTGGCGGCGGACCGACACCCGACAAGCCGACGGTAACGCTCAGCGTTCCCAATCCGGATAAGATCAACAGCTTTATGAATATCCGCGTTGCTGATATTCAAGCGTGCTATGAATTATGGAAAAGCCGGGGAGCTGAGTTTATCACGAAGCCGATCCCCAAGTATGGCGAGATACGTTGCTACATGCGCGATCCTGACGGTTATATTATCGAAATCGGGCAGAGCACCGACCTCATCTACGGTTGATACTCCCTCTGCGAACGAGCACTATCGGCGTAAATAAAAAAGCCCCGTTCAGCTATGAACGGGGCCTTGAATTATAGATGAATACTGTTAAAAATTCAATGTAAACTTGGTGTACAAGCGCATACCATTAAAGCCCATCTGCACTGCCTCAAACGGACCGCCCGATTCGCTGTCGCCAAAAGAGCTGGTGCCGCTGGTTGGGCTAACCGAACCTTTAACCAGGTCGGTGTCAGGATGTACATTAAACAGGTTGTCAACACCTAATGTCCACGCTATGTTCTTGCGGATCCTGTAGGATACATACAGATCGGTAGTGATCTTAGGTGAAAAGTTGAATATTTCCGGTACTGGAGTGGTAGTTCCATCCAGGTATACCGAAGGGAAATATTGGTCGGGGGCACTTGCTGCCGGACTCACCTCGCCAAAACCTAATTCTTTTACATCACCATAATAAGTAAGGTGTGTACCAAATGCCAATTTATTGATACCGTATTCCAGGTTCAGGGTAAACTTAGCTGCCGGCGCGCTGGCTTTCAGGAAATATTGCTCCCTGTCATCAAAGAAGGACGCGCTATCAGAAGGAGTTTTTTTAAGTGATGCCGGGATGTGGATCTGATCGATATGCAGGTTTTGGATGTTGCCTGCCAATAAAGCGTTGAAATGGCTGTTACCCCAACGTTTTTTGTAATCTATCACGATATCAACACCTTTGTTGGTAGTGTTTACCGCGTTAGCAAAAAACTGCGCCTGTTGCGAGTTTTGGGCCTGCAATATATAATTGATAGTACCCGGTGTACTTATGTTACCCAATGCAGGGTCGCCGGTGTTATAGGTACCGGATATAACTATCCTGTTCTTGATCTTTATATCGTAACCATCAACAGTAACGGTTAAGTTATGTAATGGCTGCCAAGCAAAGCCTAAGCTATAGTTAACTGATGTTTCAGGGGTTAGCTTAGGGATCTCTGCCGCTTTTGCCGCCGCCGATACCGTTGATACCAGCGTGGTATAATACAAGTTACCACTTACTATATTGGTATTGGTATTGCTAAAGTTGATCTGCTGCAATGTAGGCGCACGGAAACCTGAACTTATTGACCCACGCAGATTAAAGTTATCGGTCAGCTTATAACGTGTTGCAAATTTAAATGAGCTTTCGCCGCCAAAATCAGAGTAATGCTCCACACGGGCAGCACCATCAATCAGCCATTGTTTGGTGACATCCAAAGCACCTTCAGCATAAAAGCCTTCATTGGTACGTGATGCTACGGTTGCCTGGCTCGGGGTATAACCCGGATAACCTTCAGAACCTGAAGCTTTTGAATACAGCGTATCCTGACCTGCTGATCCTATACCTGGTAGTTTAGCGCCGCCATCAATATAAGAATTAGGCTCACCTGCATATAGTTGGTAGCGCTCATACCTAAACTCGCCACCAAATGATAATTGCAAGCCTTGTGCCACATGTGCAAAGCGCTTGGTTACATCAGCATTAGCGGTGTTTTGTAAAAAGTTAAAGCCGCCATCATCAAACCGGGTTTGGATAGGCTGACCAGCCACATAAGGCAATGAGGCATTAAAAGTATTATCGCCAAAATAATGGAAATCATTTCTGCCGGTGTTATCGCTGATATCCCAGTCCCAGTTGCTTTCAGTAGTACCCCTAAAACCAAAGGCAGCCGACATATCCTTAATATAAACATCTTCCTGTGGATCATAATACACATTGTCCGGATTATAAGCCGCGCCTGCCGGAGCATCTATTTTCATAATGCCTGGTACAAAAATCAAGTTACCATTGGCATCTGTAGGGAATTTTGTTGGATTTGCACGCAGGCCGTTATCATAGTTCCAGCTGCGAGTGTAGGCGTACACATTGGAGTGCTTATAGTTATAACCGCCAAAAGAGTAAAAAACTGTTTTAGTACCTTTTATAGGTATCTCCATGTTGTACATACCACCGCCAGACGCTACTGAACCATCACCAAAGGCACGGCGCTCGCGACTTATTGCACCATTTGGATCATCTCTAAAAGTTTTGCCCTCGTTCTCATAATTACCGCCAACGTTTAAAAAGCCGCCGTTTTTACCTATCGCAACGCCATAATCAGCGCCCAGCGTAAACGTTTGACCGTCGAATTTTTTACCTGTATAATAAGCAGCAGGGTCTGAATAGTTGAGCGTATTATATTTTTGATCGTTATAACCGCTAAAACCTGCATTTATGGTTAAATGGTTGGTATCTTTTTTTAGTACGATATTGATAACACCCGCGATAGCGTCAGAGCCATATTGCGCGGATGCACCATCACGCAGAATCTCCACATGATCAATTGAGGCTTCGGGAATCGCGTTTAAATCGGTACCGCTGTTACCACGGCCACGTGTACCTACCTCGTTCACAAAGGCTGATTGGTGGCGGCGTTTGCCGTTAACCAATACCAATGTTTCATCAAAACCGAGGCCGCGTAAACTGGCAAAATCTATCGCGTCCGATCCATCGCCACCACTTTGTTTGTTGTAGTTGAATGATGGCACCTGCTGGTTCAGCTGGCTCATCAGGTCGGGCTTGGCGGTTGTTTGGTTTACCTGGCTTATGTTCACCACATCTACCGGTACCGGCGATTCAATTTTTGTGCGGCCACCGCCACGGTTACCCAGTACAACTACTTCTTTTAATGATTCTGATGACGGTGCCAACTCCGTATTCAGCACATTTTTTCCGTCAGCAATAACCACACTCACGGTTTTCTTTTCGTAGCCTATGGCCGAGAAAGTAATTTTATAAGTGCCTGCTTTTAATGACAGGGAATAAGCGCCTGCCGCGTTGGTTGATGTACCTGCTCCTGAAGGCATGGCCAATACTGTGCCTGCTTCAACAGGCTTACCGGCACTTGTTACCGTGCCCGTGAGGGTTTGGGCAAAAAGCGGTGTACAAACCGACAGAAATGCCCCTAAAAGGAATAGATGTAAACGTAATTTCATGTTTTGTTGAGGTTGGTTAAAATAATATGTTAATTTATTCCTAAAATAAAATTATTATTCGGTTAAATATCATTTTACCAAAATAATTGATGTATTATGATCAATTATTGCAAACTAAATTAGTATCACATTCATTTCTAATATAAAATTTAACGATTATTAAAAATATCTATATATTATTTTAATTTTTATAAAAATTAAACATATAAATACTCATATTTTCTAAATAAAAATGATAATTAATAAATTCTATAGTTTAATAATAGATTTAAATTGAATATAATAGACATTAGCATGAATATTTTAACCAATTAAACATTTTGGGAATAATTTTTTGATAATTATTTAGATTCCAGGCCTAATAATTCACACAGCGCATCTGTAAATTATTATATACAGGAAAACATATGCCTATTAATATTGTGCATATCCTATAATTCACAAAGCTTCCAGCTTATTGAGGCAAGAAGGATTCTTGCTCAATTTTAGGTCGAAGTTTAGAAACTTCGACCAGTGAGGGGAAATATTCGAAAATACTATTGAACAATGTTTTTATAAATAACCCCATCTTTCATAATGATGAGAAAGTTTTTTTCGGGGTCTTCTACCAATTTAATATTCTTTATCGGGCTGCCGTCTACTAGTATCAAGTCGGCATATGCGCCCTGTTCTATTACACCGAGCTTACCTTCAGGGTACGGATTGCGCGGACCGGATAGCGCCAATAATTGTGCATTGGTAGATGTTGCCATTTTTAATATTTCGTAAGGTGTATACCAGCGGGTTAGTTTAGCCAACTGGGCTCCCTGCCTTGTTGCCAGTTTTGCATCGAAAAGGCAATCAGTCCCCCATGCTGTTTTTATTTTATATTTTTTGGCAAGTGTGTAGGCATTATCAGTACCCTTGGTCATTTCCAGTTGTTTTTTCCGGTTTTCAGATCCTTCCGGCTGGGGGTTTGCGTCTTCATCATCTAAAAAAGGCTGTAATGATAGCCATATCCCTTTTTGGGCAAGCAATTGGGCGGTAGCGTCATCCATCAGCTGGGCGTGTTCTATACACTTTACACCGGCTTGCACTGCGGCGGTAATGGCTTTTGGTGTGTAAGCATGTACAGCTACATAAGTTCCCCAATTGTCGGCGGCATCTACTGCCGCTTTAATTTCTGCCTCCGTAAACTGGGCCACATCCAATGGGTCATAACTGGAAGCTACGCCGCCGCCAGCCATCAATTTTATCTGGGAGGCGCCTAAACGCAATTGCTCCCTCGTCCTCATTAAAACCTGGTCGGCACCGTCGGCAATAATGGTCATCCCGGTTTTTTCAAAGTAACTCAGGGGCGCACCTATCTGCTTGGGTACATCGGTAGGCATCCCGAAGTCGCCATGCCCGCCGGTTTGAGAAATAGTGGCACCACTTGGATAAATGCGTGGCCCTTTCACTATCCCCTGATCTATTGCTTTTTTTAAGCTGAATACCGCCCCACCCATATCACGGCCTGTGGTAAATCCCCGCATTAATTGTTTCCCGGCGGCATCTGCTGCAACAAGATTTACATACCCTATATCTGATATCATAGCTAATTGCAAAGGAATAGATTCCATTGTTAAATGTACGTGCGCATCAATCAGTCCGGGCATCAGAAATTTCCCCTTGCCGTCAATAATTGTTGTATTGGCGCTTCGATCTGTAGGAATGGGGTTGGCAGAAATAGTTTTGATCAGGTTGCCTACTATTAATACATTTCCGATGGTCGTCTTTTCATCTTTCCCATTAAAAATCTCTACGTTATTGATCAGTATTGTTTTTGTTTGCCCAAATGCAAAGCTTTTGATGAAGATGATGGCAGATATGACAATAAGTTTTGTAGTTTTCATATTGAATGATTTTTGGGTGTTACTTAAAGTTAAACAAAATTCGGAAATCAGCTATCGTCTGATTAATATTCCTGTTTATTCCACTGAATGTAAACGTATAACAGGATTTATCAATTAACCTGTAAACTTTTTTTAGGACAAGACAGGTGGTCGAGCGAAGCAAAGACCGGGTGAGTTGGCGGAGCGCGTTGAAGTTCCGCGTTAGGGATGGCAGCGGATACCGGCCACTCAAGAGCCTCAGTGCAAGCCGAGCTTAAGGCCTGTAGCCGTATGAGCGTACAGCCCGGGCCGCAGGCAACGCCCTAAACAAACCCCTTATCTACCACACTGTAAAACCCACCAATAATTGCGATAATATATCGTGACATAATACATTATTTGGCTGCCCATGCTCACCCTAAAGAATTTACTACTTCTCCTGATTTATAATAGAAATAAAGAACTCAAGCCAACCACAAGCCCAATTTTCAACCTCTCCACAATAGCTGATAACTTTTAGAAAAAAAGTGGTAAAATGTTCTTATAAAGCGTATCTTTGCACCCCGACGCTGAGAAGTCGGATTTTCGCTTTCAGCGCATAGTATTTCATGTTCACAGCCGGTAGTTTACAGTCCTTAACCAGACCGCGACTTACGGCCCAAAACTTAAGACTAAAGTTTAACAACTATGCCCAAAGACACCTCCATCAAATCCGTACTAATTATTGGTTCAGGCCCTATTATTATAGGCCAGGCGTGTGAATTTGATTATGCAGGCTCGCAAGCCGCATTATCATTAAAGGAAGAAGGTATTTCCGTATCTATCATAAACAGCAATCCTGCTACCATTATGACGGATAAGGTTATCGCCGACCACGTTTACCTTTTACCGCTTACCTCCGAAAGTATTGAGAAAATATTACAGGAGCAGCAGATTGATGCCGTACTGCCTACCATGGGCGGCCAAACAGCGCTTAACCTTTGTATTGAGGTTGCCGAGCGCGGTATCTGGGCCAAATATGGTGTTAAGATAGTAGGTGTCGACCTGGCAGCTATTGAGAAAACAGAGAACCGCGAGGCTTTCCGTCAGCTGATGGTTGACATTGGCGTGGGTGTGGCAACATCAAAAATTGCCAACTCGTTTTTAGAAGGTAAAGAAGCTGCACAGCTAATCGGCTTTCCGCTGGTGATACGCCCAAGCTATACGCTGGGTGGTAAAGGCGCAGGCTTTGTACATAAAAAAGAAGAATTTGACGCAGCGCTAAGCCGTGGCCTGCAAGCATCGCCAACCCACGAGGTTTTGGTGGAGCAAGCAGTTTTAGGCTGGAAAGAATACGAGCTGGAATTATTGAGGGACAGCAATGATAACGTGATCATTATCTGCTCTATCGAAAACTTCGACCCAATGGGCATCCATACCGGCGACTCGATAACCGTAGCGCCAGCCATGACCCTGAGCGACCGCTGCTACCAGGAAATGCGTAACCAGGCCATCAAAATGATGCGCGCCATAGGTAACTTCGCAGGTGGCTGTAACGTACAGTTCTCGGTTAACCCGGCTGATGAGGCGATCATTGCTATCGAGATCAACCCGCGTGTATCACGTTCATCGGCACTGGCATCAAAAGCAACCGGTTACCCTATCGCTAAAATAGCTGCAAAGCTGGCCATAGGTTATAATCTTGACGAAATAGAAAACCAGATCACCAAAACCACTTCAGCTTACTTTGAGCCGACTTTGGATTACGTGATCGTAAAGATCCCACGCTGGAACTTTGATAAATTTAAAGGTGCCAACCGCGAGTTGGGCCTGCAAATGAAATCGGTAGGTGAGGTAATGGGGATAGGTCGCAGCTTTATCGAGGCTTTACAAAAGGCCTGCCAGAGTTTGGAGATCGGCCGTGCCGGCTTAGGTGCCGACGGCAGACAGAGCCGCAACCTGGAAGAGATTATGCACAGCCTGGAGCATCCAAGCTGGGACAGGTTGTTCCATATATATGATGCTTTAAGTTTAGGCGTACCAATTGAATCGGTAAGAAAAGCAACTAAGATAGACCGCTGGTTCCTGAACCAAATAATGGATGTAGTGAACCTGGAAACAGAACTGCGCCGTTATTCACTGAATAACATTCCTGAAGATTTCTTCTTTACGTTGAAACAAAAAGGTTTCTCGGATACACAGATCGCCTATATATTGGGCAATGTTACCGAGGAGGATGTTTACCAGCGCCGTAAGGCACTGGGTATAAAAAGGGTGTACAAAATGGTTGATACCTGCGCGGCAGAGTTCTCGGCCAAAACACCTTACTACTACTCAACCTACGAGGGCGAGAATGAATCCATCTCGTCAGACAAAAAGAAGATCATCGTATTAGGCTCGGGCCCGAACCGCATAGGTCAGGGTATAGAGTTTGATTACAGCTGTGTACACGGTCTGCTTGCCGCTAAGGAGTCAGGTTTTGAAGCCATCATGGTTAACTGTAACCCTGAAACAGTATCAACCGACTTTAACATGGCCGATAAACTGTACTTTGAGCCGGTTTACTGGGAGCATGTAAGAGAGATAATCGAACTGGAAAAACCTTACGGTGTGATAGTTCAGCTGGGTGGCCAAACTGCCCTGAAAATGGCTGAGAAAATGCACGAGCATGGCATCAAGATCATCGGTACCTCGTTTGATAACATGGATATCGCCGAAGATCGCGGCCGTTTCTCTGACCTGTTGAAAGAACTTGAAATTCCATACCCTAAATATGGTGTAGCCGAAAGCGCTGAAGAAGCATTGGAAGTTGCACACGAAGTTGGTTACCCGGTACTGGTACGCCCAAGCTATGTTTTAGGCGGACAAGGCATGAGCATTGTAATAAATGACGAGGACCTGGAAAAAGCTGTAGTAAGCTTATTAAAGAACCTGCCTGGCAACCGTGTACTGATTGACCACTTTCTTGACCGCGCCGCTGAGGCGGAGTCGGACTCGATCAGCGATGGTGAGGATGTGCATATTGTGGGTATGATGGAACACATCGAACCTGCCGGCATCCACTCAGGCGATTCATTCGCGGTGCTGCCACCGTTTGATCTGTCTGACAGTGCCATACAGCAGATGGAAGAGTACACCATTAAAATAGCCAAAGCACTGAATGTACTTGGTTTGCTGAACATACAGTTCGCCATTAAAAATGACAAGGTATATGTGATAGAGGCTAACCCCCGCGCTTCACGTACAGTACCATTCATAGCCAAAGCATACGATGTGCCTTACATTAACATAGCTGCCAAAGTTATGCTGGGTGTAAACAAACTGAAAGACTTTACCATTGAGCGCAAGCTATGGGGCTACGCGATAAAAGAACCGGTGTTCTCATTTGATAAGTTCCCTGAAGTTAACAAGGAACTCGGCCCTGAGATGAAATCAACCGGCGAAGCCATCCGCTTTATACCCAACCTGCAGGACCCATACTTCAGGCACCTGTATAAAGAGAAATCGATGTATTTGAGCAAGTAATTTTTAGGCCGAAAGCATAAAGGTAAAAGGCGAAAGGTGGGAATCTTTCGCCTTTTTTGTGGAGTATAATTCATTCAGTACTTTTATCAATATACACAAGCCAATAATCACATGTCACAAATAAAGTTTACCGTAATTGATTATGATAGATATGAAGATGAAACGACGTTTGAAATTAATTTTGTAAGTGGTGGTGTAACAAGTTATTTAAAGTTCTATGGTTATTCTGATACTTTTAAAGAATTTGCAAATAGTTTAATTCTATTCCCACAATTAATTACAGACACGGTGTCATTTCAAGTTGGTGAAAATGATATAAAATGGGCGTACTACCTGCTCATGAAGATATTTTGCTATGAAAGAAACGGGCATACAGCAATTCAAATTATTTTAGATAATCATCAACAATCGCCAGATACAATAAAAACTGAATTTTACATTAAGACTGTTCCGGCTGCGATAAATAATTTAGGAAAATTGTTATTTCACTGGGACCCCAAAACAGAAAAGGAATTGATCTGGAATTGTTAACAATTACCGTTGGCGGGTTTGTCCTCAAGTGTTGGTCAGGAAAACGGACGGACAAGACAACTAATTCATTACCCAGCGTCATTGCGAGGAGGAACGAAGTGGCAATCCCCGACTAGCAGATCAACCATGCTTATCCCTTTGCCCTGTAAAGTTCGGAATTGCCACGCTATCGCTCGCAATGACGCTTGGTGAAAGTGCGGTGAACCAATGACGCTTGGTGAGGTTTGTCCGGAGCTTGTCCACAGGTGTCCTTTCGGGAAGCGGACGGACAAACAACTAATTCATCACCGCGCGTCATTGCGAGGTACGAAGCAATCCCCGACTATGCAAATCGGCTATGCTTATCTCTTCGCCCTGTACATTTAGGGATTGCTTCGTTCCTCGCAATGACGTGCAATTTTACTAATCACTAATCTGCAACCACTAATCTCTAATTTTATTTGGATTAATTATAAATAATAATCACTTTTGTATCAACACGAGAAATATTGATGCAGACTATTGACGCCATTTTTCCTGAGATAACACTTGAAGAAGTTTTTACAACAACTTCGGGCGCTATTTACCAAAGTGATAAAGAGAGTTGCTGGTATATTGATTTTGCCGGTAAAGTTGCCCGGTTTGATTACCGTAGCTTGCTTAAGCTAAAAAAGGCCATCTACAACATCGATATTGAAGCGCTCCTGTTAAAAAGCACCAAAGCTGCCGACCTGGAGATCGTGTTCATTTGCGCCTGCGACCATTGCTATGTATTAACCACCCTGGAGATAATAGCTATGAAAGAATTACTGCAAGGTACCTTTGCCATGCTGGAATTGAACCACATTATACAGGACCGCCTGTACCGCCTGTCGTTTTAATTTTTATTTAGATTTATTTCATATTGATCCGCAATAGCTAAATTGTGGATCAATAGCATTATTATTGTTATAACCTATTTGTTATACATTTAATTTGATGCTGCTATGAAAGATATTATGCGCGTAAAATCCCTGATCTCAGCCGAGATAGAGACGCTTTTAAATCAACAGATAAAAAAAGAAGCACAGTCGTCTGCCATTTATTTAGCTATGGCCTCATGGTGCGATAGGAATGGTTTCGATGGTTCATCCGTATATTTTTTTAAACAGGCCGACGAAGAAAGGCATCATCAGCTTAAATTTTTTAAATATGTACTCGATATGGGCGGAACATCAATTTCCCCTGATATCACCGGCATAAAAATAGAATATAACTCTTTTCGCGAAGTGTTTGAGGATGCGCTCGACCAGGAAGTAAGCGTAACCCAATCTATAAAAAGCATAGCAGCCCGTTGCCATAAAGAGCAGGACTACGTAACCCTTGAGTTTTTAAATTGGTTCCTGAAAGAGCAGCGTGAAGAAGAATACAAAGCACGCCGTGCGCTTGAACTGTTTGAAGTTATTGGCGAGGAAGGTACCGGCCGCTGGCAGATCGACAGGCACGTTGGCGATATTAAATACGATAGCGGGGCTTAAGATTCCTGCGTAAGTTTTTGCAGGAGTTTTAACACATCTTTTTCGGCATATTCTTTTAGCCAGATATTATCTGGCTGTATGTTACAGACCGGTGCATAATCACACCGGTCTGAGCATTCTATCCTGATCACTTCAACATCGCCCCCATAATATTTTTCGAAGGCCTTAACATTTTTGTATAAATGTTTACCACCTCTTTTTGCGCATTTGCTGCCTGTGCATATGTATAGCACCCTATCGGGTATAGTAAACTTGCCCATTCTTTTAAGCTTAAAGGCGAAAGCATAAAGGTAAAAGCGTTGCCCTTATGCTCTTATATTTTCCTTACTCAATTATCTTTCACCTAAACAGAAAAGACAAAGATAAAAGGTTTTTAGCTCTTTCTGCTTTCGTCTTTGCGCTTTCAGCTTTTACCTTTCAGCTCAATGCCTACTTATCCACCATTAAACCGCTAACTTCAAAAGTAAGACTTTGTTTGGGGTTGGCGTTTACACTGTGTTGTTTTTTGCCTGTAACGGTATCACCTGCAAAATGCTGCCCATCATCCGCAATAAATTGCTTTTGGGCCACGCCTTCAATAATTACTGTACGGCCCTTTAAGTCGGCTGGTATGGTTACGGCGTAATCCTTAAAGTGCGCGTTAATGATTTTTCCATTACCGGCATCCAACTCAAACCAGCCACCCTTTGTTTTGGTAACTTTAATCACTTTGCCTTCAATGGTGGTGTTTATACGTGTGCGTGTATCCATATAGGTTTCCAGTTTTGTAGCAGGCATCATACTTATTGTACTGGGTTTTGTGCCGTAAACCGTGCCATGCGGCAAAGCGGTATGTTGTTGTGCCCCGGCGCTGATGGTAAACAACAGGGCAAATAATAAATACAATGATTTCATGAGATAGTGGCTTTAATAACTAAATATTACAACAATAAATAGTCGCCATGGTTTCAGCACAACAAAATCAGCGCTTTAAAACGTTAAAATATGTGAAAGTATCTAAAAAATTACCGACTTATTAATCCAATACGATAACTTCGCAGTTAGTTTTGTCCGTGTTGGTATAATCCATACGGATACTACTTTTGCAAGACCAGCGTTATGGTCAGAGTTTTAGTTTATAACATATAAAATCTTTATTATTTGTCACCTTATATATACATGAAAAGCCCCTTATTAAAAAAAGTACTTTTATCAGCATTTAGTTTATCCATATTATTGATTATAAATGGTTGCGGTAAAACAGATACTACTACACCGGCAACCGAAGCTACTTTATTAACAAACGGAGTAATAGCGAATGTAACATCCACAGGCGCGCAAAGCGGGGGTATAATAACCAACAATGGTGGGGCTGATGTATCAGCAGCCGGAGTTTGCTATAGTTCATCAAACCAAACACCAACAATATCTGATTCGAAAACATCTGATACCCCGGTAACCGACCCCGCAGGTACGAAAAGCTATACAAGTACAATTACTGGTTTAACAGCTGCTACAACCTATTATGTAAGAGCATATGCAACTAATAGTGCAGGTACGGCATATGGCTCAGTAGTAACCTTTAAAACTAATGATGTTACAGGTATACTTACATCAGTAAGTACATTGGCAGGCGGTATTGCAGGCGGTTTTTTTGACGGGAGCGGTGCAAGCGCGTTATTTTCAAATCCACAAGGCGTGGTTACCGATGCGCAAGGTAATGTGTATGTTGCCGACGGTTTTAATAATAGGATTAGAAAGGTTACCCCACAGGGAATTGTTACCACTTATGCAGGTGATGGCAATGCAGGATTTTTGAACGGCCCGGCAGCAAGCGCTGAATTTTATGCCCCGCAAGGTATAGCCATTGATGCCCAGGGAAATTTATTTGTGGCTGATTTAGGTAATAACGTGATACGTAAAATTAGCACCGCTGGTGTAGTTAGCACATTTTGCGGTAACGGAACCCGTGGTTATGTAAATGGCGCTGATACATTAGCAGAATTTAATAACCCACAAGGTTTATGTGTAGATGCCAGCGGAAATGTTTTTGTTGCCGACCGCAGTAATAACCTGGTACGTAAAATAACAGCCGCAGGTGTTGCCAGCAATTTTGCGGGCTCTGGTGCTGCTTATTACTTTAATGGTACAGGCTCTGATAACGCGTTTAACGGGCCTAAAGGTGTAGCTGTAGATGCATCAGGAAATATTTATGTTGCCGATGCCGGGAACTATTGTATCCGTAAAATAACACCTGCACAAGTAACATCTACATTGGTAGGCGGGCCGGTACAAACAACTATAGTAGGTTCGCCTGCAGGCATAGCCATTGATAGTAAAGGTAATCTTTACATTTCTGATCAAACCGGCCGTATACTTGAATTAACTACAGGCAATGTATTGTATACTTTGGGGGGCACCTACAATACAACTGGCTATGTTGATGGTCCAGGTACTACTGCTAAATTTAATGGCCCGCAAGGATTAGCTATTGATAGTAAGGGCAATATTTATGTAGCTGATTACAATAACAATGTCATCCGCACCGTAGTCGGGGTTTTAGCGCAATAGATAAAAATAACAAATATTTAAAAAGGTCTGGTGCAATTATTTGTACCAGGCCTTTTTAGTTTAGCCAAACAGCAGGCCAAATACTTCTTCAATATTTCCTACAGTACGCACCTCAATGGCATAGCGGGTTAGGTCTATTCGTTTTTTATCTTTAGTGCCTGAGGGCATGTTATATTTAGAGATAAAGATCTGTTCGAAGCCCAACTTCTGCGCTTCTGCAATACGCTGTTCCACCCGGTTCACGGCGCGGATCTCGCCTGATAGCCCTATTTCACCTGCAAAGCAGGTTTTAAATGGGATGGGGATATCTTCATGTGAGGATATGATAGCCGCGGCAAGCCCCAGGTCAATAGCCGGGTCTTCAACCTTAATGCCACCTGTTATATTCAGGAATACATCTTTAGCCCCAAGCCTGAAACCGCAGCGTTTTTCAAGTACCGCCAGCAGCATGTTCATACGGCGGGTATCAAAGCCGGTAGCGGTACGTTGCGGTGTGCCATAGGCCGATGTGCTTACCAGTGCTTGCGTCTCGATCAGCATTGGTCGCATGCCTTCTAATGTCGCTGATATGGTGATTCCGCTTAAAGGCTCGTCACGCTGTGATAATAATATTTCTGATGGATTAGATACCTCGCGCAGGCCCTCGCCCAGCATTTCATATATACCCAGTTCCGATGCCGAACCAAAGCGATTTTTAACAGCCCGCAGGATACGGTAAACATGGTGCCTGTCGCCCTCAAACTGTAATACGGTATCTACCATGTGCTCCAGTATTTTCGGGCCTGCTATCATGCCGTCTTTAGTAATATGGCCTATCAGGAATACCGGTGTTGAACTTTCCTTAGCAAAGCGCAATAGCTCGGCGGTACATTCGCGCACCTGCGATACGCTGCCCGGCGTTGATTCAATATGCGATGAGTGCAGGGTTTGGATAGAATCAACTATTACCAGGTCGGGTTCTAACTGCTCTATTTGCTTAAATATGTTTTGGGTTGACGTTTCCGTAAGGATATAGCAACCTTTACCGAAGTCGGATTTCGGATGTTCTATTCCGGAATTTTGACTTTTTAATTTTGAATTTTGACTTCCCTCCGTAGGGTCCAGTCGTTCCGCACGCATCTTTATCTGCTTGTCGCTTTCTTCTCCGGATATATATAATATTTTAAGGCTGGGCATGCTCAGCGCCAGTTGCAGCATCAGCGTTGATTTACCAATGCCCGGCTCGCCGCCGATAAGCACTAATGAACCTGCGACAATACCGCCGCCCAGTACCCGGTTAAATTCCTTATCGGGCGTAAGCATGCGTTGCTCCTCGCTGAAAACTATATCGGGGATTTCAACAGGTTTGTTAGCACGTTGTTGTGTGGTTGATGAGGTAGCCTTCCAATCGGGTACGGAGCCGTTGCTCTTCTCGATAATTTCCTCTACAAAAGTATTCCATTGCTGGCACGAAGGGCATTTGCCCAGCCATTTGGCAGATTCAAAGCCACAGCTTTGGCAAAAGTAAGCGATCTTGGTTTTAGCCATGTTTGTTTGATGTGCAGATATGCGGATGTGCAAATGTGCAGATAATTTAGATATTTTACTAATTATTTTAGCATGTGTGCTTGCGTGTATTGCAGTCGCCCGTTCAAGCGTCCACGCTTGAACGGGCGGGCCGGGCGGAAGGTATTTTGCTGCGAACCATCAACTATGAACTATAAACCCCCGCCACATTCTGCAAATAGCTATCCATCATCCCAATATCAGCCACATCGTTCATATAGCCGATGTGCATGTCGGGGCGAACGATTATGGCTTTTTGCTGATGGGGGTTGGCTTCAAATGTTTCAAAAACTTCCAGATTTTTACCTGATGGCGGCAGGTAGAAGAAATTGAGATTGCCCGCGTATTTCTGGGTGATCCACTTGGCTATGGTGAACAGGAACAGTTCATCAAACTTGCCTAAAATAATAAGCGTAAAACCGGGTTTGCTGCACCACTCATGCAGGTCGGTTTCTACCAGTTGCTTTTCGTCGAACAGTTTGAGGTAGGGCAGCCTGTCGCCGGCCTTTGCCTTGGTGCTTTTGCTCAGGTGCAGGTTAATATTGCTGTCGCGATAATTGATATCGATCTGTGATATCCGCTTAAAAAAGGCGGTTCTGATATTTTTACTTTTCCAGGCGAAGCCTAAAATATTAAACAACAGCCATTTCTTAAACAGCCGGGCATACCACTTGGCCGACATGATGAGATTGAACGCCGCGTCCGTGGTATTCAATAATTCTTTTGCAACCGGCATACGCTCGGCGGCATAGCTATCCAATACAGCAGGTTTTATTTGTCCGTTTACTACGCCTGCCAGTTTCCAGGCCAGGTTATAAGCATCCTGCAAACCGGTATTCATGCCCTGCCCGCCAACGGGTGAGTGGATATGCGCGGCATCGCCAATTAAAAAGCAACGTTGTGCCCTGAAATTGTCCGCCATGCGGTGATGCAGCCGGTAGGTAGTAAACCAATTGGTTTGTATAATATTGATAGTTCTTTTGGTGATGGCATTTAAGTAGGGCAGCATTTCATCAGCCTGTATGTCTTCCCTATCGCCAAAATCTTCGGGCAAATTGCCAATGATACGGCAGCTATCCTCTTCGGGCATGGGGAAGAAAGCCGTAAAGCTCTTTTCACCAAGAAACATGTTTAAATGATCTTCAGTTAATGAGGAAGCATTCAGTTTGGCATCGATCAGATAAAAGGAATGCGTATAGGTATCGCCCTTAAACGGGATCTGTAATTGTTTGCGTACGCTGCTATGCGCGCCATCGGCACCAACAACCCAATCGCAGGTTAGGGTATGTTCTCCTTCGGTATTCTGTAGCTGAACGGTTGCACTATCGGCGTTTTGTTGCAATGATGTTAGGGTGGTGTTCCAATAAACAGGGCAACAGTTCAGTGTAAGGTAATCCAGCAGCAGGCGTTCGTTTTTGCTTTGCTCATACATGAGTATATAGGGGAAAGGCGTTAAACCCTCACCTATATTATGTAGTGACAATGAAGTTTCCTCAACACCATTGTGGTTAAAAATAGCTCCCTGGGCTTTCTTGCCATTATTAACAGCCTTATCAACCACGCCCATTTGCCGGTAGATCTCCAATGAGCGTGCCTGTACAGCCAATGCTTTGGAATGATTGGTTGGGCCATTATTACTATCAATAATAATTGGCTGCACACCATACCGCAATAGCTGCGAGGCCATCATCAAGCCGGACGGCCCAGCGCCGACGATCAATACCTGGGTATGTTGCGTGCTGAATACCATTTATTCTCAACGGAAGAGTAAGAAAATGGTTGGCCTTTTATGCAGATCAGGGACTTTCTTTTGCCATTCGGATATAGGTTTGGTTTGTACAAACTCAGTTTCTGCTGTCAGGTCGCAGGCTATGCAGAGGCGGGTTTTGGGGTTGGCTGTTTTCAGGATCTCCTCCAGCATGGGGTTGTTGCGGAAAGGCGTTTCAATAAACAGCTGTGTTTGGTTATTCTTTATCGCCAGGTTTTCCAGTTCCTTGATCTTCTTACTGCGCTCTGCCTTATCAATAGGCAAATAGCCATGAAAAGTAAAGCTTTGTCCGTTAAAGCCGGAAGCCATTATCGCCAGCAAAATAGAGCTTGGCCCAACCAGCGGAACAACCTTTATGCCCATTCGGTGCGCCTTCTCTACAATCTCTGATCCGGGATCGGCAACGCCAGGGCAACCGGCCTCGCTCATCAGGCCAACATCAGTACCGGCTTGCAGGCCTTTGAAGAAGTCGGCGGTATCATCGCGTTTGTATTTGCCGTAATCGTGTACCAGTAGTTCACTTTGCGGGGTTTTAAGTCCGGCCTCTTTCAGAAACCTGCGGGCTGTTTTTTCATTTTCAACAATGTACTCCTTAATGTTGTTGATGGTATCAACCAAATAAGGCGTAAATGATTTGGCCGACGCATTTTCGGCAAGGGGTACGGGGATCAAATAGAGGGTTCCATAAGGCATATTGCAAAATTGCTTTTTTTTATTTAATTTAAGCATTGAAAAGGAGGTTCGCTATTGAAATCATTAGGTTTAAACTGGTTTATAGAAGGTTCGCTCGACTTTGAGCATAAAAAGTACATCCTTTTGGATTATTTGCAGGAGATAAACCGCCATTTTGATAAAAGTAAACTTTACCCAAACCTTACCGACCTCATATTCCATTACAATAACCTGCTTGATTTTAAGCAGAATAAAACCATACTTCAGCAGGCTTTTCCGCAACGCTTAACTAAGGCCGATATCGAGGCGGTGAAGCTAACCTACAGAAAAATGGTGGAGGATGATAATACGATGCAGGAGATAGAACAGATCATCACCTACGCCCTGATAAAGATGGACCCGACTATACAAATTGGCAAAGAGATACATGATTTTGTGGAAAGTCGTTTGAATATCGACCCGATAGGATTAGTACCGCTAACGCCTTACCAGGGCTATTTCTCGCTCCGTAACGGTAACGACCGCACCAACTGGATCTATGAATACCAGCTTACTATTTTTGAGAATACTAAAGATCAGTATCGGGGTATTAATATACAATTTGTAGATACTTACCAGCAAAGCATCACTAATACTCCTGAAGCCATCAAACTAAATCTCATCAGCCAGCGCAAGCACCTGCCCAACCCGGCGGTGTATTATGTGCAAAGCGATATCAGTTTCCCGCTGGAGCAAACGCTGTTGCCGGTGGCTAAGAGGTGTTTGGTGAAGTATATTATGAAGGCGGCGTAGTTAGTGTTGTAGGTCGATCTTCACCAAGCGTCATTGAGGTACGAAGCAATCTCTACGTAAGCAGATCAACAAAGTCGGTTCGAAACTTTTCTATTCGCTCTGTATAGCATAGAGATTGCTTCGTACCTCAATGACGCTTGGGATGTGTGGCTTTCCCTAATTCCCTTTATTCAAAACCAAACCTTGTTCGGGTACCCATTTATCATATTCAATAGTTTGGGCAATGCTTCTGGCATAATCACGGCCGCGGAGTTTTTCAACCAGGTGAAGCGCGCCATCAATCCCGGCTGAGATGCCCGCAGTAGTGATCACATTGCCATTATCAACAAATCGGGTATTGGCTAATACTTTTGTGTTGGGCAGTGCTTTTTGCAGGTTATCAATTTGCAGGAAGTATGTTGTGGCTGTCATGTTATCCAGTATACCGGCCTTGCCTAAAATATAAGCGCCGGTACAAACGGATAAAAAGTAAGATGTGGTGCTTCTCTGGGCACGTATCCATGAAATTACAGCCGTATCGGCAATTGTTGCTGCAAAACTGCCGCCAAATACCACCAATACATCAGCTTTTGGCGCATCTTTTATACTGTATTGCGGAATAAATGATAAGCCATTGGTATGCAGTTCGGTTTTAGTTTTTGATACGGTTACAACGTGAAAACCTGCTGTGGTAAAAACTTCCATTGGCCCGGCAAAATCAAGCAGTTCAACTCCATCCTGGATATAAAAGCAAACGGTAACAGGTTTTAAATTGAGCTGTTTTTTAAAATCACTTAATGACATCCTGATCAATGTCATGCTGCAAATAGGGCATTTTCCGGCTTTATCAAAGGTTTGATAATCGCAGCTTCCACAAGGTGGACAAACAAACACTGAATCAATGATTGGTGATTTTAGGGTTGTAGTTTGCGCGTGAGAAATACTGCAGCAAGTAAACAGTACTAATATTACCAAATATATTTTTTTCATGCTGAAAATGAATTATTTAGTAAATATAATTCATTTTCAGCATGACTTTATTGAAATGTCATTGCGAGCTATAGCGTGGCAACCTCGTCGCTTGCATACTGAACGCGACGAGGTTGCTTCGTCGTTCCTCCTCGCAATGACATCAGTACTATGGTATTATTTCAATTTACTCAACGCTTCCTTAATCCTCGGGATCATTTGCTGGATATCCTGTAAGGTACTTGCACCTACCGAAGCCCTGAACCAGTTTACATCTTCATCTGTGCCGAATGCGGAGAATGGCACGAAGGCCACTTTAGCTTCTTTTATCAGGTAGAAGTTAATATCTGCTGATGTTTTCAGCACTGTTCCATCCGGAGCGGTTTTGCCTGCGTAATCAACCTTAATAGTTAGGTAGATGGCACCCATTGGCTCGATAGAATCAACGCTGAAGCCCTCAGCTTTTAATTGCTGAAAACCTTCATGTAGGGTATTCAGGCTGGCCTGTATGTTTGCTTTAATATTGGTCAGGTAATTGTTAACGTAAGTATCATTGGTCAGGAATTTGGCCATAGCCACTTGTTCCGCTTTTGGCGACCATGCACCCATGTGGCCAACAATGGCTTTCATGTTATTGATCACATTTGCCGGGCCGAAGCCCCAGCCTACACGTACGCCAGTTGCTGCAAAGCATTTTGAGGCGCCATCAATAAATATGGTATAGTCTTTTAATTCAGGGCGCAGGCTAACCGGGTCGTAATGTTTATGTACGCCAAAGGTTAGTTGCGAGTAGATCTGATCGTATAATAAGTACAACGGTTTTTCGCCTGCTACACGTGTTTTATTTTCGGCAATTACCAGGTCGCAGATCTCTTCCAGGTCCTTTTTGTTGAACATGGTACCTGTCGGGTTCAATGGCGAACACAATGCCAGTAAAGCGGCACCTTTAATATGCGGGCGGATCTCATCTGCCGTAGGCATGAAATTGTTTTCGGCACGGGTTTCAATCATTATAGCGTTAGCGCTGGTTAGGTCGCTGTAATGGTTGTTGTTCCATGATGGTGTTGGAAAAACAACGGTGTCACCCGGATCGACCACCGCTAAAAAAGTAGAATAGATCAATGGCCTTGAACCGCCTGAAATCAGGATCTGGCTTGGGGCATAATCTAACGCATACCTGCTTTTCAGAAATGAGGATACACTTTCGCGAAGGCTAAGCACGCCATCAGCTGGCGGGTAGTTGGTTTGGTTATCGTTATAAGCTTCAATAATGCCTTGCTTTAGTTCGGCAGGGATAGGATATATGTTGGAATCGAAATCGCCAATGGTTAGGTTAGCAATGTTTTGCCCTTGTCTTTTAAGTTCGTTTATTTCACCGGCTATTTTAATGATCTCGGAGCCGCGCAGATTTTTGGCTAATACGGAAACACTCATTGTATAAATTTTAGATGTGTATATAATGCAAAAGTGCAGATAGTTTTGAACTATCTGCACTTTAAATTTCAATTGTTAACTATTTAAGGTAGTCGGCCGCAGTTTAATGATGCGTACCCAGTGCATCAGTTTCATTACCGGGAAAACCGGGTCGAACTCAAACCAACGGGCTGCAAAGTTTGCATTGTTGGGGCGTTTGTGGTGATTGTTCTGGAACAGTTCGCCCAGCATTAAAAAGTCAAACGGGGTGGTATTTTTTGATTTGTCGTTGTTATCAAAATTGGCATAGCCATATTTATGACCGCACCAGTTTACAATAGCGCCATGGATAGGGCCCATCATAAAGTGTATCGGCAACAACAAAAACATCCACCAGTGGGTAGCAAATACTATATAAAAAGTAATATATAAGCAACCGAATATGATGCGTGATATCATGGTTGAACCATAATAATCAACCAAATGCCATTCAGGATAATTGCCTTTAAATTCAGCATCAGGTTCTTTCAGTCTTTTTTCATACAGCCTGAAACTTTGTACGGTATTCCACATCATCTGGAAAACATCCGTAAAAAAATACGGTGAATGCGGATCTTTTGCGGTATCACTATAAGCGTGATGTTCGCGATGCATTATCGCATAGGCACGTGGATTTAAAAATGATGATCCCTGGAAAATAAAAGTCATCAAGTGAAATGTACGCTCGGTAAATTTACTTGTAGTGAACATTTTATGAGAAGCGTACCTGTGTAAGTAAAATGTCTGAAAAAATAGGGATAGGAACCAGTGGGCTAAAAAGAAAATTAATATATACACGTAATTGGGTATTGATAGAAAATGAATTGTATTATTTTGCAAAGATACGATTTAAACCGTAAAAAGATTTTTGAAAGCGGATATTTAATCCGTATCTTATGTGGTTGAACTTTACTAAGTAACGGTTTAATCTGGTTTGTAGTATAGATTCAGCCCTCAGATCCAGCCCTGGCGTATGGCTTTGGCTATCAATTCGCCTGTATTATTCAGGTTGTTTTTGTTTAGCATATTTTTGCGGTGGGTATCAACCGTTTGCTTGCTGATATTTAATATTACCCCTATTTCCTTACTCGCTTTTCCCTCAACTAATAGCCGTAGAACCTCTTTTTCTCGCTGGGTGAGGGTTTCCTGGCTGTCAATAAAAAGGCTTTTTACATCAACATCAAGGTACGAAGGTTCGCCATCCATGCCGATGTAGGATAATATCGGTTTGCCTTCTGCCTTAAGATGCGTAATATCGGTAAGTATGCCTAAGGTGCGGACTACGGTACCATTATCCTCAAACTGAATAGTAAGCGACTGATGCATTACCCGTATGTAATTGCCGTCCTTTTTTTTGACGCGATAATCACTCCGTACCTTATACTTAATTATTTTATCAAGCGGCATTTGCGGCAAAAACTGAGCCGTATAGCTTTCAAAGCTTAAAAAATATGGCCTGTCGTCGGGGTGGATGATATCCAGATAAAAATCTGTAGTAAAGTCTGATGATTTATACCCCAATACTGTTTCAACCCCATCACTTATCAGATCAAACTCCCTGTTTTTAAAATTGAATATATAGTAAAAATAATCACCTACCTGGAAAAAAGTAAGTAGTTTTCTATAAAGTTCAAGCTCAACCTGCGGAAACTCTGCTGTTGTTTCAGTGGCTACACTTTTCCATACTTTGTTTATCTCATCAGCAAACAGTTTCAGTTTCATATATATACGTAATACGGAAAGGTTCAATTAAAAGTAATAAATATATGCGAGAATACCTATAAATAGGTATTTCAATGATGATAAAACTAAACTATCATTGGGCGTATTATTCTACCTAAACCTGATCATAGCAAAAGCCGCCCGTTATGGGCGGCTTTACTAACATACATAAACCCCAATTAAGACTGACTATCCCGCAAATATTTGATTTTGTCATGACCGTTAATGATACCGGCCTGTTGCTGCGCAATTAATGTTTGCAGGCCTGCCGATAAACCGTTATCGTCGGTCAAGGCTGATTTGTAGGCTTTTTTAATCGCATCCTCACCACGTTCACATTCTTCCAGTATACTTTTACGGTCGTGCCCGCTAAATGTGGCTTTAACATCCAGCCATGCACGGTGTATAGTGCCCGATCCACTTGTTCCTGTTTCGGCTTCTCCGCCAATACGACTTACGGCAGCGGTAAGCTCCTGTACATAGCGGCGGCTTTCGCTGCTAAAGTTTTGGAATACTGCTTTCAGGTCGGCATCATGGCCTTCTAATTCTTTACTTGCGTGTTCAAAGCCTGCAACACGGTCGTTATTGATCTCTATCAGATCATTTAATACTTCAACTGATTTTTCGATAGTTTCCATAATAGATAGTTTTATTTTGTTAAAGTATATGCAACTATCTTGCCAGTATTGTTTTTTAACTTAAAATAAAATTTAGCATTTGTACAAATAGAAGAATGGTTTGTAGAATCGAACTAAAACTGCACATCACAGCCATGTGAATTGTGCAGTTTAACCAATTTGTAAGGAGAAAGAAGATCTATGAAGTTTTTATAGAATAGCTAACAATGGTTTGGGTACTCGAAGTGCCAGAACTTGATGAATCTATTTCAATAATGCCTATACCTTTGGCAATAAAGTAATCATAAGCGGCAACGGTAACATAGCCCGTACCGCTGCCATTATCAAACTGCAGGTATATCTTGGTATGTATAACATTTACAAAAGTTTGGCCGTTGATGACCTTGGATATGTTTTTTTCAACTATTTGCCCTGCAAACCTGGCCGCGTTACTGCCTATATAACCACTATTATTTGCTTTGGCTATCCACGTGCCGTTTACTGCGGTGGTGTCATTAAAATAATAGGTGTTAAGCGTGTCGGCTGTACTAAGCGATAGTTGGGTAAATGCGTGATTGTCGTCCGAAAACTCACTTGTTTGTATTGGGGTTAAGCCGGAAAGGTATGTTGTTGTAGCTTCATAAGAAGTTCTGCCGTTTATTACGCTTGAATAACCCGTCATAGTGGTAGTAATAGTATCTACTATCGCGTTAGTCAAAGTTTGATACACCCAATAAGAGCCTTTAGTTACGGGTTGGTAAGAGTTTGCGGTGGCAAAAAAGTTAGCGTAGCTGGGCTTATCTAATTTGCAGCCGGCCATTAGCAGCAGTATAGCGGCGTAAAAGTATAACCGATGTTTGATAATGGCTTTCATTGTGGTAATTGTTACCGGATTTTATCAAAATATATTAATTTTTACTAAAATTCAGCTGTATTTAAAACGATAGATGTGCTATAGAGCCGATGTTTTTATTTTTACGATTGCTGCTTGTCCAAAGTTTCAATTAAAATAATTTTTAAGCTGATTTTCTTTTAAAACAGCAAAAAAATAAAAGTGTTTTAAAAAAGTTTGTAAAAAACGAGAGTGTTTTTTATCGAAGTATTAACTATTGGTAAAGTTTTGAATTGCTTGAAAACGACGGAAGCTGCAATTTAATGGTGTGTACAGGTAATTTGAGTACAATGCGATATGTAGTACTGTATGAAGTAGTGATTTCTAATTAAATTTTAATTTTTTCTGTTAAAAAATTGTCGATCAACCGGAAGGGGAAATTGGCTGAAAAATAATTTGTTCAGCCAATTGGTTTGCATAGATTTATATATGAACGAATTTGACAAGAATAATTATGAACTATGGAAATGGGGCATAGTCTACTACAACCCCAAAGACCCCAATATTATAGTTGAGAAACGTAATGGCTTAGGATGGACGTTCAACTTTGGGCATAAGGTATCTTTTATAATTATGGGAGTTATTCTGCTTGCTATAATAGGTACTTTGCTGGTTAGTGCGGGTGTATTAAAGTTTTAGACTTTTCACATGGTATCGCTTTTCGCTAAGAAGTTACTATTTTTCGCAAGTTGTTTGTTTTTTAAGGCGCTCAAGAGGGCTTCGCCGTTTTGTCTTGATACAAAAAGTAACCCAAAAACTAAGCGTAGAGACCTCATGAATACCTATTAAAAACAAATAATAGATGAATAAATCAAGACAACAAGGATGCTTCCCCGCTCCCTGCCGGTTCTTTACGCTTTTTTCGCTGTTCGAATACTTCGTATTTTCACATCACCCAAAAAGCTAAACCGTCATTCCCGCCTCTACGCTGGCCCGTCCTTGTTGTCAGGGCCTATGCTTCTTTGATAACGTATTTAAAAAACCTGTCATGCGAGGAGGAACGACGAAGCAACCTCGTCGCGTTCAATATGTAAGCGACGAGGTTGCCACGCTATCGCTCGCAATGACAGAGTAGAGATTTTTTTTCCGACATTAGAACAGCTTCGGGCGAAATCAGGCAAAACGATGGTGGCCTTGTGAGTAGTGGCAGGGCATAGGAAATTTTTGCAGTGTATGGCCAGTATGCGCAAATGGCCGCAAACTTTTCCAGCCCAGGTTTTTCCTGATTTGCAGCGCAAAGGCCCTGTGCGGCAAAGAAGCCTTTCTAATAACTAGCCTTTTTGTTTCTTTTGTGGCGAAGACAAAAGAAATAGGCCTTAGCGGCTATGAGCGATACCACGCGATAAGTAGATGATCTTTATTCACCGCCATTTTGTAAAATACCCTAATCTAAAAAGTGATATAAAAACACTACCTCGCCTACATAGGCCGGTTTCTTTTGGCCGTCAATCTCCATTTCAACACCGATGGTGGCTTTGGTAATACCCCTTAAATTTACTATGGCGGCAAGTTTGGCTTTTAGGCGTACCTGGCTATTTACTACAACAGGCTGGGCGAAGCGGATATTTTCAATACCGTAATTGATCTGCATCTTCAAGTTCTGCACATCGGCTATCTGGTGCCAGAAATACGGCAGCAGCGATACCATTAAATAACCATGCGCAATGGTAGCCTTGAAGGGGCTTTCAACGGCGGCGCGTTCCGGGTCGGTATGTATCCATTGATGATCAATTGTGGCGTGGGCAAATTCGTTGATCTGCTCCTGGGTAACAGTGTGCCAGCCTGAAGTACCGAGCTCCTTACCTAAATAGGACTCAAATTCGCCGTAGTTTTTAATGATGATCATGTTAGTGGTATATATTATTAATAGTATGGTGATGTAAAAGTAATAAAGTAGGGGGGATTGGCAAGAAAAGGGGATGTTTTTGTAGCGGGTTACCTTCTATAAGCTACCGCAAGCGTCTCGCTTGTGTGTTAGAATGTATGTGTCGGATTACCACAAGCGGGACGCTTGCGGTAGCGGGGTGGGTTACCTTCAATACTAATTGGTATTAATAGTATAAACCTGCTGCAATGAAAAAATATTGGATTATATTAAGTTTGGTGGTAATTGTTGGTATCAGTATTCCGGCGATGATTATTTATAATGCCATACCACATGCTCCAAAGCCGGTATTGGTTTATTTGAATACGGATAGTATGAAAGAGGTAGGTAATTGGGTAGTGAATTCAACGCATGGTCCATCAATTATTGCAGTATACCCAGCATATGAAAAGAATGATCCGGGTGAATCAGTGCCTTGGGCTGATTTATTTATTTGTAGATCTTCGAATGAAACCGACTCTTTATCGGGTGATTCATTGATTGTGTTTATTGATACAAAGACTGTTAAAAATTTTAAGATAAGAGATGACATTACTGAATTTTCGGCTGGCGTTGAACGATCGAAAAAGTTTAAACAATGTAGGGTAATGATTCCGTTAAGATTGCTTGACTCCTTAAAGCATTACAAATACAAGTATGGGCATGTATATATTCAAAGTGTGGATGACTTTTAGATATACGTATTTCCATGTTCAAAACTTCCGACGTTTCCAAAACTTTGCAAGTTTCTTTCCGCTGTAAACTACTCCTTCAAAAACCACTCACCACTTAACTTAATCAACCCAATCAACAAAAAGAAAAAACCATTTGTAAATAACACAAAAACAGCTATCTTTGCAGTCCCGAAAATGCGGGGTATAATAAACGTTTAATTAATTTAATTTAAAGCAAGTGAATACGTTAAGTTACAAAACTGTCTCAGCCA
>JAMFSA010000220.1 GCA_026225055.1 Mucilaginibacter xinganensis
AATCAATAAAGAACCTGTAACAAAATTAGTATAAATATTCTACCATAATGAGCGCACCTGATACAACAGAAGCAATAGAATTGAACCGGTACAGTAAAACCTTTACCCAGGATCCTACGCAGCCAGCTGCACAGGCCATGCTATACGGAATCGGCTTAACCGACGACGATATGCAGAAACCGCAGGTAGGTGTGGCAAGTATGGGTTATGATGGTAACACCTGCAACATGCACCTTAATGATCTGGCTAAGATCATTAAACAAGGCATTTGGGATGTAGATATGGTAGGTCTTATCTTTCATACTATTGGTGTGAGCGATGGCATGAGCAACGGTACCGAAGGTATGCGCTACTCATTGGTTAGTCGCGATATTATTGCCGATTCAATTGAAGCAGTTGTTGGTGCACAGTATTATGATGGCGTTATTACCCTGCCGGGCTGTGATAAAAACATGCCGGGTTCTATTATGGCTATGGGCCGTTTAAACCGCCCATCAATAATGGTATATGGTGGTACTATTAAACCTGGCCATTGGAAAGGTGAAGACCTGAACATCGTATCAGCATTTGAGGCATTAGGCCAAAAAATGGCAGGCACTATTAGTCCCGAAGATTTTATAGGCGTAATTAAAAATGCCTGTCCAAGCGCCGGGGCCTGCGGTGGTATATATACTGCAAATACTATGGCAGCAGCTATTGAGGCTTTGGGTATGAGCTTGCCTTACTCATCATCAAACCCGGCTTTGAGCGATGAAAAGAAAGCGGAATGTTTGGCAGCAGGCAAAGCGATCAAGATTTTATTAGCGAAAGATATAAAACCATCCGATATCATGACCCGCGAGGCATTTGAAAATGCGATCGTAATTATTATGGTTTTGGGCGGATCAACCAATGCGGTATTGCACTTAATTGCAATGGCAAAAAGTGTTGGAATAAAAATAACCCAGGATGATTTTCAGGAAGTAAGTAACCGCATACCAGTTTTGGCTGATATGAAGCCAAGCGGTAAATACATGATGGAAGACCTGCACAAAGTAGGTGGTGTGCCTGCGGTAATGAAATACTGCTGGGATCAGGGATGGCTGCACGGCCATTGCTTAACTGTAACCGGTAAAACCATTGCCGAAAACTTACAGGAGGTCCCATCAATAAATTTCGATACGCAGAAAATAATCCTGCCGGTTGAAAACCCTATGAAGGCTACAGGCCACTTACAGATATTATACGGAAACCTTGCCGAAGGCGGTAGCGTAGCCAAGATTACCGGTAAGGAAGGCACCAGCTTTGAAGGCCCTGCACGTGTATTTGATGGCGAGTTTGAACTCATCCACGGTATACAAAGCGGCCGCGTTGAAAAAGGTGATGTAGTGGTTATCCGCAATGTTGGGCCGAAAGGCGCACCAGGCATGCCCGAGATGCTGAAACCTACATCAGCTATATTTGGCGCAGGTTTGGGCAGTTCAGTAGCATTGATTACTGATGGTCGTTTCTCTGGCGGTACCCATGGTTTTGTGGTTGGCCACATCACACCAGAGGCTTATGACGGCGGCGGTATCGCTTTTGTGAAGGATAATGACAGGATCTTTATTGATGCCGTTAACCGCACCATTAATGTAATGATCAGCGACGAAGAGTTTGCCGCCCGTAAGGCAGCCTGGGTAAAGCCCGCGCTAAAGGTTACAAAAGGTGTTTTATATCGCTATGCAAAAACAGTTACTTCAGCTGCTGAAGGTTGTGTAACTGATGAAATGCCTTAGTGAGGTTAAAGCTGAAAGGCTAAGGCACAAAGCTAAAATCTAAAAATAAAAGATAATAAAATCCGAAATCGAACATTCGAAACGGCGTAGCCCTCTTGAACACAATTAAAGAATAAACAAGGGTGAAAAATCCGAAATACTAAATAATATGGAAGTTGCACAACAGGAAGTACTAACAACACCGGCAGCAAAAGAAGCTGTTGAAGTTTCAGGATCAGCAGCATTATTAGAAGCGCTGATAGTGGAAGGTGTGGATACCATTTTTGGTTATCCGGGTGGCGCTATTATGCCTATTTATGACGCTTTGTATGATTACAAAGAAAAATTAAACCACATACTGGTCCGTCATGAGCAGGGCGGCATACATGCTGGTCAGGGCTATGCGCGTACCTCAGGTAAAGTTGGTGTCGTCTTCGCAACAAGCGGCCCGGGTGCAACTAACCTGGTTACCGGTTTGGCTGATGCACAGATCGACAGCACGCCATTGGTATGTATCACCGGCCAGGTGTTTGCGCACCTGTTGGGTACTGATGCTTTCCAGGAAACTGATGTGATCAACATAACAACTCCTGTTACCAAATGGAACTACCAGGTAACCGACGCAAACGAGATCCCTGAAGTGATCGCTAAAGCTTTCTACATAGCTAAAAGCGGCCGCCCGGGTCCTGTTTTGATCGATATCACTAAAAACGCGCAGATCCAGAAGTTCGACTATAAAGGTTATGTAAAATGTAACCATATCCGTAGCTACAGGCCAAAACCTATAGTTCGTACCCAATATATTGAGGAAGCTGCGGCTTTGATCAACCAGGCCAAAAAACCATTTGTATTATGGGGACAGGGCGTAATATTAGGCAGTGCCGAGCAGGAGTTTAAAACATTCATCGAGAAAAGCGGTATCCCATCAGCATGGACAATCCTTGGTGCAGGCGCTATCCCTACAGATCACCCGCTTAACGTGGGTATGCTGGGCATGCACGGCAATTACGGCCCTAATGTGTTAACCAATGATTGCGATGTATTAATTGCTATCGGTATGCGTTTTGATGACCGTGTAACCGGCCGCTTAGATAAATATGCCAAACAGGCTAAGGTTATCCACTTGGATATTGACCCGGCTGAGATAGACAAGAACGTAAAAACAACCGTACCTGTTTGGGGCGATTGTAAAGAAACCTTGCCTTTGCTTACCGCTTTGGTTGAGAAAAAAGAACATACAGAATGGGTGAAACTTTTTAATGAGTATACCCAAAAAGAAGTTGAAGCTGTAATACATGATGAGCTGAACCCAACATCTGAAGAGATGACTATGGGCGAAGTTATCAAACAACTAAACGAGTTAACTAATGGCGATGCTGTTATTGTAAGCGATGTTGGCCAGCACCAAATGGTAGCCTGCCGTTACGCTAAACTTAACAAAACACGCAGTAACGTTACCAGTGGTGGCTTGGGTACCATGGGCTTTGCATTACCTGCAGCCATCGGTGCCAAATTTGGTGCACAGGAACGTGATGTAGTCGCTATTATTGGTGATGGTGGTTTCCAGATGACTTTACAGGAGCTGGGTACTATTATGCAAACCGGTGTTGATGTAAAGATCATCATTCTTAATAACCGTTTCTTAGGCATGGTGCGCCAATGGCAGGAATTGTTCAACGAGCGCCGTTATTCATTCGTTGATATCCAAAGCCCTGATTTTGTAGCATTAGCTGCAGCTTACCGCATCGCCGGAAAATGCATCAATAACAGGGAAGATCTGGCGCCTACGCTAAAAGAAATGATGGCGCATAAAGGTTCATACCTGTTAGAAGTTATGGTAACTAAAGAGAATAATGTATTCCCGATGGTGCCGCAGGGATGCAGTGTAAGTGAGATCAGGCTTAAATAATAACCTCACCTAAACGGCAAAGCCCTCATAAACACCTTAAAAAAACAATTGCTGGGTGAATAATCCTCTCCAAAGGAGAGGACTTAAAAAAATAAAAGATGAGCAATCAAGATACAGAAAAGCAGGAATTTAACATCACGGTTTATACGGAAAACCAAATTGGTCTTTTAAACCGGATAGCTATTATATTTACACGCCGTAAGATCAATATCGACAGCCTGAATACTTCTCCATCTGAGATAGAGAGTATCCACCGCTTCAATATCGTGATCACTGAATCAGAAGATGTGGTACGCAAACTAACCCGCCAGATTGAGAAGCAGGTAGAAGTTTTAAAGGTATATTACCATACCAATGCCGATGTGATATGGCAGGAACTGGCGCTATATAAGGTATCAACAGATGTAATAGCTGAAAAGGTAAGTGTTGAACGTTTATTGCGCGAAAATGGCGCGCGTGTTGTAGTTTTGCGTAAAGACTATACCGTTTTTGAAACCACCGGTCACCGCGAGGAGACTGATAACCTGATAGCCATTTTACAACCTTACGGCCTTATAGAATTTGTACGCAGTGCAAGGGTAGCTATTATTAAAGATAGCGAAGGCTTTAACTCTAAACTGCGTGAGTTTGAAAGACTGGAACCAGGTGAAGATGTGATCGAGAATGAATACCTCAACAAAGGGCAAAAAGTGTTCAGCATGTAATGCCCATCCCGCAAGGGAAACCAATTTAGTTAACTGATAAAATTTAAATATAAAATCGGTGAGATCATCCTAAAACCGGTGAGATCCCAAAAACAAAAATCAAGAAAACAATGGCAAAATTAAATTTCGGCGGTAGTGAAGAAAATGTAGTAACCCGCGAGGAGTTCCCTTTATCAAAAGCTCAGGACGTATTAAAAGATGAAGTTGTAGCCGTTATCGGTTACGGTGTTCAAGGTCCGGGTCAGGCATTAAATCAAAAAGACAATGGTATTAACGTTATCGTTGGTCAACGCAAAGGCACAAAAACTTGGGATAAAGCTGTAAATGATGGCTTTGTACCGGGCGAAACCCTTTTTGAAATTGAAGAAGCCCTTGAAAGAGGAACTGTTATTTGCTATTTATTAAGCGATGCAGCACAGATAGCTTTATGGCCAACTGTTAAAAAACACTTAACTCCGGGTAAAGCATTATATTTTTCACATGGTTTCGGTATCACTTTCAACGAGCAAACCGGCATCATCCCTCCTGCTGATGTTGACGTATTTTTAGTTGCTCCAAAAGGATCAGGTACTTCATTACGCCGTATGTTCCTGCAAGGCCGTGGCTTAAACTCAAGCTACGCTATCTTCCAGGATGCTACTGGTAAAGCATTTGACAGGGTTATCGCTTTAGGTATAGCTGTTGGTAGCGGTTATTTATTCGAAACTAACTTCAAAAAAGAAGTTTATAGCGATTTAACCGGCGAGCGTGGTACACTAATGGGTTGTATCCAGGGCATCTTTGCTGCTCAGTACGATGTATTGCGTGCTAATGGCCACTCACCATCTGAAGCTTTTAACGAAACTGTTGAAGAGTTAACCCAATCATTAATGCCTTTAGTTGCAGAAAATGGTATGGACTGGATGTATGCAAATTGCTCAACTACTGCACAACGTGGTGCTTTGGATTGGTGGAAAAAATTCCGTGATGCTACTAAACCAGTATTTGAAGAACTTTACAAAAGTGTTGCAACTGGTGTTGAATCACAACGCTCAATCGACTCAAACAGCCAACCTGATTACCGCGAAAAACTGGATGCAGAATTAAAAGAACTGCGTGACAGCGAAATATGGCAAGCAGGTAAAACTGTACGCAGCTTAC
>JAMFSA010000221.1 GCA_026225055.1 Mucilaginibacter xinganensis
ATATGGACAAAGTTTTAACACAGGAAAAGAGTTCACCAATCGTGGTAGGGTTGGATATCGGAACTACAAAAATATGTGCTATTGTTGGCCGCCGTAACAAAAACGGGAAGATTGAAGTACTGGGTATCGGTAAGGCTGAGTCGGCGGGGGTAACGCGCGGCGTAGTATCAAATATCGATAAAACAGTGCAGGGTATCGCCCAGGCAGTTGACGTTGCAGGCACACAATCAAACGTGGAGATCAAGGTGGTGAACGTAGGGATTGCGGGGCAGCATATCAAAAGCCTGCAGCATCGTGGATTGATCACCCGTCGCGATCTGGATAACGAGATTGGCCGTAAGGATATCGATAAACTGATTGAAGACATGTTTAACCTGGTAATGCCTCCGGGCGAAGGGATCATCCATGTTATACCGCAGGAATTTACCGTTGATGGCGAGCCTGGAATTAAGGACCCGATAGGCATGGCAGGAGTACGTTTGGAAGCTAACTTCCATATCATCTCGGGCCAAACAGCGGCTATCAAAAATATTGTAAAATGTGTAAACAAGGCCAGTTTAGAAACTGTCGACCTGATACTGGAGCCACTGGCATCATCTGAGTCGGTTTTGAGCGATGAGGAAAAAGAAGCAGGCGTAGTATTGGTTGATATAGGTGGCGGTACTACCGACGTCGCCATTTTTCACGAGGGCATCATCAGGCATACCGCTGTGATCCCGTTCGGCGGTAACAGTATTACCGAGGATATCCGCGAAGGATGTTCGGTAATGCGCAATATCGCGGAGCAGCTAAAAATAAGGTTCGGTTCGGCTTTGGCTGAAGAGAACAAAGAAAATGAGATTGTATGTGTACCCGGATTGCGTGGCCGCGAGCCAAAGGAAATATCAGTGAAAAACCTGGCCTTTGTTATCCAGGCCCGTATGGAAGAAATTGTTGAGCATGTATATTATGAGATAAAAGCATCAGGCTACGAAAAGAAACTGATTGCCGGTATAGTGGTTACAGGCGGCGGCGCGCAGCTTAAGCATTTATCGCAATTGGTGGAGTTTGTTACCGGCTTGGATTGCCGCATTGGTTACCCTAATGAGCACCTTGCCAAAAACGAAGTATTGCCAAAAAATATATACGAAGAGCTGCAAAGCCCAATGTACGCAACCGGTATTGGCCTGTTGATAAAGGGTGTGCAAAAAATGGAGTATGATGATGTTCCACAACCTGCAGCTACCAAAAAGAAAACAGAGGATAAGGTTGCCGAAAAGAAGCCAACATGGCTTGAGAAGCTTAAGGTGTATATAAAGGACGATATCCCTGATAAGGAATTCCTGCAATAATTATGCACAAAAAGGCGACTTTTCCACATATTGACAATTGTGGAAAAGTGTTGTGGAAAAAGTGGTATCATTACAATAGAGAGAACTAAATATTCGTCAGATCACATATAACTGAAAATTAGGATTATGCAGTTTGAGATGTTAAAAGAAAAATCGTCTATCATCAAGGTAATTGGTGTTGGTGGCGGTGGTGGCAACGCGGTAAACCATATGTACAAGCAAGGTATTACCGGCGTTGATTTTATTATTTGTAACACCGATGCCCAGGCATTGGAGTTAAGCCCTATACCCAACAAAGTACAATTAGGCGCAAGTTTAACCGAGGGGATGGGAGCAGGTTCTATACCTGAGGTTGGAAAAAATTCGGCTATTGAAAATATCGACGATATAAAACAAATGCTGGGCACCAATACCAAAATGTTGTTTATAACAGCGGGTATGGGTGGTGGCACAGGTACAGGCGCAAGCCCTATCATTGCCAAAGCAGCACGCGAATTGGATATATTAACTGTAGGCATCATCACTACCCCGTTCTCATTTGAAGGCAAACGCCGTAAAATGCAGGCCGATGCAGGCATGGAAGAGCTGAAAAAATATGTCGATTCATTTTTAGTGATCTCGAATGACAGGTTGCGCCAGATCTTTGGTAACTTAACCTTAGGTTCTGCATTTGCACAGGCTGATAACATTTTGACCACTGCGGCAAAAGGTATCGCCGAGATAATCACTTTGCCGGGTTACATAAACGTTGACTTTAAAGATGTGCGCACCGTGATGAAAGACAGCGGTGTATCTATCATGGGTAGCTCAACTGCGGATGGTGAGAACCGTGCTTTAAAGGCTGTTGAGGGTGCTTTATCATCGCCATTATTAAAAGATAATGAGATAGAGGGCGCACGTTATATCTTGCTGAATATCAGTTCGGGCAGTAAGGAAGTGACCATGGACGAAGTGAGTATAATTACCGATTACATACAGGAAGAAGCAGGTTTAGCTGCTGATTTGATATGGGGTAATTGTATTGACGAAAGTTTAGAGGATAAATTATCGGTAACTATTATAGCCACAGGTTTCCAAACTAAGGACGAGCGCGAGAAAGAGATCAGCAGCAAGAAAATTGTGAACATGCTGGTGCCTGAAAACGAGCCCTTGGTAAAGCCGGTAAATGAGTTTATAAACCATGTAAAGGAAAACGCTGTTGCTGAACCTTACATGAAAAAACATGAGGCACAAACTCCGCAGGGCCAGGGCCCGAAACAGACAGGTTTGTTTGACCTGTTTGCGAAATCAGAAGATTCAGGCAGTGCAATCAGGCATAACCTGATGGATGAAGAGCCGGCAGCTGCTGAAGCTGAAGAAAGCGAATTTACTTTTAAAATAGCTGATTCAGTAATGGACTTTAACCCGGTTGTGGTTGAAGAAAGAATAGCAATGCCTGAGCCTGAACCAGCACCTGTTGTTGGTGCCGATGATCATAAAACGGATGAATCTATTGAGGAGCAACTGCGCAAATCACGCGAGCGTATCATGCGCTTAAAAGATTTGAGCATTAAACAGCGCAGCGGCAACGTTATTGAAATGGAAAATACACCCGCTTACAAGCGTAAGGAAATAGCCCTGCAGGAAACCCCTGCATCTGACGAAAGCCAGATCTCAAGGTTTACCCTGATGCCTGATAGCGATGGTAAGGTAGAAATAAGGAATAACAATTCATTCCTGCATGATAATGTTGACTAATCAAACCAATTATTGAGAACTAAGCCTTTGTATTGACTTGCAAGGGCTTTTTTACATTTACGGGGTTTGTTAAGCCTGCTTAAAAGGGCTATATTTGCATTTTTAACACCATAAAAAGAGGATCGCGTTTTGGATTTATTTGATAAGATATTAAAAAGTGTTGGCGGCCCTATCGGTCAGCATCAAAAATGGTCGCACGGCTATTTTTCATACCCAAAGTTAGAAGGTGAGATCGGTCCGCACATGATGTTTAACGGCAAAGAGCATTTGGTTTGGAGCCTTAACAACTATTTGGGTTTAGCTAATCATCCCGAAGTAAGGGCAGCCGACGCGCAGGCAGCAGCTGATTACGGTATGGCCTATCCAATGGGTGCACGCATGATGTCGGGCAACTCCAGACACCACGAGGAACTGGAAAACAACCTGGCAGAATTTGTCGGCAAGGAATCCGCTTTTTTACTGAACTATGGTTACCAGGGTATGCTATCAATTATTGATGCACTGGTTGATCGTAACGATGTTATTGTATATGATGCTGAATCACATGCCTGTATAATTGATGGTGTGCGTTTGCATATGGGCAAGCGTTTTGTATATCAGCATAATGATATAGAGAGTTGTGAAAAACAACTGGAACGTGCCACAAAATTATCCGCGCAAACCGGTGGTGGTATATTGCTGATAACCGAAGGTGTTTTCGGCATGTCTGGCGCACAAGGTAAACTAAAAGAGATCAGTGAGCTTAAAAAGAAGTTCAATTTCCGTTTATTGGTTGATGACGCGCATGGTTTTGGTACCATGGGCCCAACCGGTGCCGGTACGCACGAGGAACAAGATTGTGTTGATGAGGTAGATGTGTACTTTGGAACTTTCGCCAAATCAATGGCCGGCATAGGTGGTTTTGTGGCTGCAAAGCGCGAAATTATTGAATACCTGCGTTATAACATGCGCTCACAAACCTTCGCAAAGGCATTGCCAATGCCAATGGTTATCGGCCTTAAAAAACGTTTTGAACTGCTAAAAGCACAACCTGAACTGCGCGAAAAACTATGGCTGATAGCTAAAACACTGCAAAATGGATTAAAGGAACGTGGCTTTGATATCGGTATAAGCAATACCATGGTTACCCCGGTTATTTTAAAAGGCGACCTGTACGAAGCCACAGCGTTAACCCGCGATCTGCGTGAAAACTACGGCATCTTCTGCTCAATTGTGATCTATCCAGTTATCCCACGTGGCATTATTTTGCTTAGGCTGATACCAACTGCTTCGCATAGTTTAGAGGACGTACAACGTACGCTTGATGCTTACAGCGAGATGGGCGAGAAGCTAAAAGCAGGGCATTACAAGAATGTAAACGAGCCTGCTGTTTAGGTAATAAAAAATATAAATTGTGAAAGCCTTTCGGATATCCGAAAGGCTTTTTTATTTTAGCCCAACCAATTTAGCAAACTTCTATACATATGACAACACGCCGCAATTTTATAAAGATAAACGGGATCACCGCGTTAGGGATAAGCTCCGGCTTAAAACCAAAATGGTTTTCGGGGCCAATTCAATTTGAAAGTCACCGCCCAAAACTGGCAGATCGTAAATTTACCAGTAAAGCTGTTGAGGAAACTATCAGCAGCATAAAAGCAAGTATAAAAAATCCTGAACTGGCGTGGCTGTTCGAGAACTGCTACCCGAATACATTAGATACTACAGTTAATTATGCCGAGGTTAACGGTAAGCCCGACACCTTTGTAATTACAGGCGATATAAATGCCATGTGGATGCGCGACTCATCGGCGCAGGTTTGGCCCTACCTGCCACTCATTAGTAAGGATGCGGCGCTTAAAAAGGTTATTCTGGGTGTAATAAACAGGCAGGCTAAATGTGTGCTGATTGATCCTTATGCCAATGCCTTTAACATGGGCCCAACCGGCAGCGAATGGGATACCGATAATACCACCATGAAACCCGAATTGCACGAGCGTAAATGGGAAGTGGACTCATTATGCTACCCGATAAGGTTAGCTTATAACTATTGGAAAATAAGCGGCGATGCAAGCTTTTTTGACGAGAACTGGCAGAACGCAGGTAAAACCATACTACATACCTTTAAGGAGCAACAACGTAAGGATGGAAAAGGCCCGTATCATTTTCAGCGTAAAACAGAAGTAGCCAGCGATACCGCGCCTAATGGCGGCTATGGTAACCCGGTTAAGCCTGTAGGTTTGATCTGCTCTATCTTTCGCCCGTCTGATGATGCTACCATTTTCCCTTTCCTGGTGCCATCAAACTACTTTGCAGTGGCAAGCTTGCGTCAAATGGCAGAAATGTTCAATACTATTGCAAAGGATAAAACAACTGCTGATGAATGTGAAGCGCTTGCAACGGAAGTACACGCTGCCCTACAAAAATACGCGACGCATGAGCACCCGGTATATGGTAAGGTATTAGCTTATGAGGTTGATGGGTACGGCAACCAATCGTTTATGGATGACGCCAACGTGCCGAGCCTGCTTGCACTACCATATTTAAATTCATTGCCAACAACTGATCCTGTTTACCAGAACACGCGCCGCATGGTTTTAAGTTTAGATAACCCTTACTTTTTTAAAGGTTCGGCGGCTGAAGGTATAGGTGGACCGCACGTAGGTATGAATTATATATGGCCGATGAGTATTATTATCAGGGGGCTAACATCAACCAATAAAGAGGAAATAAGCCAATGCATTACCTGGCTGAAAAATACACATGCAGGTACCGGTTTTATGCATGAATCATTCAATAAAGATAATGCAGCCGACTTTACCCGTAAATGGTTTGCCTGGGCAAATACTTTGTTTGGCGAATTAATAATAAAGACGCACAAATATTATCCGGAAATATTGCAAAATGTTTAATTAACTACATATTACGCCTGTATTAAAGGCATATTTAAAGTGAGCTTTTTTAGCAGATTTTGAGCTATAAGCTCACTTTATTTTAATAATTAGATCATTTACTTGCGGATATTAAATTATTGGTAGAGAAACCTTAAAATATTTAATATAATTTGCTTTATTATTAATATTTATTGTCGGAATAATATAGCTATATGGCTGATAATGTGGAAAAAAAGCACTTCTAAGGCAGTATTTTTTTCGTGCAAAAATTTTTTTTTAAATAAAAAGATTTTAGATTAGCTTTAGTTAAACAATAAACCTCATTATACTAAAAGGAGTAATTCAAATGGAAAAATTTACTGAAGTAAAAAACCTCGTTGCATCGTTGGAAGCTGATGCTGACAAGTTTTACAACAAGGGAAACAGCGCAGCTGGAACCCGCGTTCGTAAAGGCATGCAAGACCTGAAAAATCTGGCCCAATCAATCAGGCTGGAAGTTCAGGAAGCAAAAAACAAACAATAGGGAGGATCCTGAAAAAAAGATTTTTTACTTAGAAAAAGCCTGGCTAATATTTAGCCGGGCTTTTTACTGTAGTTATATTTTGTGTTTCCTGTATTATTTTTTTCGTGGTAGTATCACTAACGTTTACTAATGGTAAGCGAAGCGTATCGCCGCAAATGCCCAGGTGCTTTAACGAGGTTTTAACACCTGCCGGGCTGCCTTCAACAAACATTAGCCTGGTAAAGTCAATCAATTGCGAATGTATTTTTTGTGCCGATTTAAAATCACCCTCCAAACACAGCTGAACCATTTCTGAAAGCTGGACCGGTAAAGCATTACCAATAACCGAAATAACGCCAACCGCGCCTAATGCTATCATTGGCAGGGTAACAGGATCATCGCCTGAGATAACTAAAAAGTCTTCAGGCTTATCGCGCATGATCTGGTTGATCTGGTCAAAATTACCTGAGGCTTCTTTAGTGCCGATAATATTGTTGAAATCATTTGCCAAACGTACGGTAGTTTCAGCGCTTACATTGCTGCCCGTACGGCTTGGTACGTTATATAATATAACAGGCAATGATGAAGCCTGAGCTATTGCTTTATAATGCTGATAAATGCCTTCCTGGGTTGGTTTGTTATATGCCGGGCTTGCAGATAGTATGGCAT
>JAMFSA010000222.1 GCA_026225055.1 Mucilaginibacter xinganensis
GGACCACCGGTCCAGTACAAACGAAACGTATACAGTTTGTATGGGGGTCGCAAGTAGCTCGTAGGGCAAAAGTAACTGGGACATCAACTACAAGGAAAATATAATGTAGTTGATGTCCCACTCGTATCATTCGTCAATTAACCGACTCCGCGCTCGCTGCACTCGCCCATCGTCTTCTTCATCTGTCTGCCCGACTATTAAGGCTGCCGCCCTCGATCTCTCGTGACGGTCGCTGCGCTCCCTGTATATGGGCGAGTACCGCCCCCCATCTTCGATGGGTCCCCTATTTAATCACATTCTCATCCTTGCATGAATATATCCTCACCTTTTGAGACACACATCACAAACCCTTTTTTCTTCGAAAACTCATATCTATTTTCATTTTCAAAAATTTTATTCAAGAAACACTTTTGTTCTTTTGAACAACTTCTAAAACTACTCATACTTATATCTCCGAACAACTATCACCTCTTCACTCCATCTGAAAGCCCGAGCTTTCCTCCACCTCACCTTGGCTTATCTAAGCATCCCTCTTAACTTACCCTCTCCCAAAATCCTTATATCTTCATCTTTCTTGCGGTCCCCCCTCACTGACCATCACCTCCACATCCCACCGCCTCTCGGCCCACCTACACTTCCCAACATCAACACACACTTTCTTCCCTGAACCCAAACTTCTCTCCTGCCAACTTACCTCCTGCCAACTTACCTCTTACATCCTCCCTCCTCCACCATTGCTCTCCCAACCGCCGGAAAACTCTCCATAAATGCTTCAGCATCTATCCTTCACCCCAATCTCCAAGCCGTATCCTCATCGGCCTCCCACCGTACGTCCACAACAACACCTCCGCCAGTCCTGCCACTCAACCTTCTCCTACGCTCATACCTAATCGTCGCTTCCAGCTCCTGCACTGCCTCCCGAGCCTCGCGAGCTTTCCGCGTCAGTACCACCCACGCATCCACGCGTCTGATCCACGACTCACTCCGACCAATAGCTCCCCGCACACTCCTCTTACAATCTCCTAACGATGCTTCAATCCGGCCATGCTCTTCTAGCAATCCATCAAACCCGACCTCCACCTCCTCACCTTGTTCCTCCAGCCAACGCTTAAGCCGTATCGACACCTCAATACACCTCCCATACTCACTCAGCACCGCTTCACGTACATCCATATCTACCCGAACCAACAGATCCCCACCGTCTCTGTAAATAACAATTCAGCTAACGCTTCCACAATATACTACTCCACAACAATAACTACCTCGTAATCAACTTAAAACATTCCAAAATGAATGCAAGTAAACTTCAAAAGGATCTTCCAGCTTACACAAACAATAACAAATCCAATTCCAATCCCGACAAAATGGAATGGAATGGAAAGGATTCCCGAAGGAATCCAAGTAGAAAATGAGAGCGAAGTGATCGCGAAAGTCTTCCAAAAGAATGTGGGCGGCTGCCCACCTATATAGATGTGGGTAGTTCCCAACATGGTCAAGCGCGCCCCGCTTAACACCTACGGGCTTACGTAGATGGGTTTACGTACAAGGATTTACGTGGACGTATGCATGAAGAGCACGTGAGGATTCGGTAAAAGGACGAATCAGAAAGTGGTCCATCAACATGATGGACCACCGGTCCAGTACAAACGAAACGTATACAGTTTGTATGGGGGTCGCAAGTAGCTCGTAGGGCAAAAGTAACTGGGACATCAACTACAAGGAAA
>JAMFSA010000223.1 GCA_026225055.1 Mucilaginibacter xinganensis
TACCGTATTTTTTACGGATCATGCTCCTGAAAACGTCCTCAAGAACGCTCATCATGGTTGGCCTGTCGATGTTTTTGAAATCTTTAAATTCCTGAAAAGAATCAATTAAATTAATATTGCTCATTTTCCTACTTGAATGATATTAAAACTTTTGTTTCTGTTATTTGATTAATAGGGATAACGCTTTCAATTACTTCAGCTTTTTTTCCCTTTTCTTTTATTTTTTCTTCAATCACTATAGCGTCTTCGGTTATCGCGCTTAACTTGCCTTCTCTTTTTGCACCGTCGGCCATTTTAATAGCCAGGTCGCGGTTAACGTTTTTGGCATATTGGCGCAACAGCGTAAGCGGTGTATCAATACCGGGCGATGAAACCTCCAGGTTATAAGCAGCTTCAATAGTATTTTCCTCTTCCAGATGAAAGCCTACATGCCTGCTTATGGCCACACAATCGCTAATTCCAATGCCTTTATCGCCATCAACCAAAATGATCAGTTTTCCGTTGGAATGCATTTTTACATCCACCAAAAACAGATCAGGCCTGTCGGCAATCTTTTCTTCAACCAGTTCTTTTACTCTCTTTTCAATATTCATTACCTGTGTTTGATAATTTGATTGATAAACTAAAAGAGGGGGCTAAGCGCCCCCTCCATTTAATTTGGATGCAAACATACTAAATTTTATTAGAGTTGCAAAGCGGTTATTGCTTAAAAATCAAATCTGTATACGTGGGTTTGCCCAGTTTTTTATGTTGCTTAATATCATCCCATACATTACTGCCTTCGGCATAATGGTAATAACGTGCTAAATAGGCCTGGTGGTTAATGAACGGGGTATCTGGCGTAAATATAACGGTGCTATCGGTAACTGTATATTTGCCGGGCTGCGGTTTCTGAAAATCCATCATATCGGTATCAGCAGGCATACGGTAAACGGGGATGAGGCTTTGCCAGCCGGTTGCTGAAGTATCCTGGTTTATTTCCTGCACGGTGGTATAATCCAACCCGGTGAATTTGAGCGAATGGTTATTGATCAGGCTGATATGCACAACAGGCATTTTAGGCTTTGAGTTACAACCAAAACAGATGAGCAATAATAACAGCGCGGCTTTTTTCATTTTTTGTGGCAGGATATGATAACAAAGTTGCTACGATTTGCGATAATAAAAAATTAAAAATTGCAATAGGGCATTTTAGTATTAAATTGCTTTTAATGAATTGGTTAATGAAAAATGGCTGTAAAAAAGGATTCGCAAGCTGTCTTTTGCTGGTATTTGCCCTGCTTGGTTGCAAGACTCATAAACTGGCGGAGCAGGCAACTGTGTCGCCAGTTAAAGCACCGGCAAATTTTAAAGTGGTTGGGTACTTACTAAGTGGTGAAATAGCGAATGGAAAAGCTGCCCGTTTTGATGTATCGAAGCTAACGCATTTGAATATATTTTTTAATGGTACGGATAGCACAGGCAAATTCAGGCATTTGCCACACCTGGATTCTACCATCGCGGCAGCACATAAAAACCAGGTGATAGTTTTAGGCACCATTGGCAATGCTATAAATATGGCGATGATTGTAGATACTAACCGCGCTAAGTTTATTGACAGCCTGGTAAGTTCAACAATTGAATTGCATTTAGATGGTATTGATGTTGATTTGGAAGGCGACCATATTAATAAGAGCTATGAAGGTTTTGTGAGCGATCTTTCCATCGCCTTAAAAGCAAAAGGCAAAATAATGACAGCGGCAGTTGCCACCTGGGAAAGCGCGCAACTTACGGCTAAGGCATTAACCTATTTTGATTTTTTGAATATCATGACCTATGATGCTACCGGCCCATGGAACCTGAATCAGCCGGGGCCGCATTCGCCGTACTCCATGGCGATATCTGATATGGATTTCTGGACAAAAAACAGAGGAATATCCAAAGACAGGCTTACACTTGGACTGCCTTTTTATGGCTATGGTTTCGGCCCGGCTATACAAAGGGAGTTTCATTACTCGCAGATCGTAAGCGCTTACCCCGGCTCTGAAAATTTGGATACGGTAGCTGTAACACCGGGCAACATTATCTATTACAACGGCATCCCAACCATAAAGCGAAAAGTCACATTTGCCCTGCAAAACGCCGGCGGCGTAATGATGTGGGAAATGATGGAAGATGCCGACGGGGATAAATCGTTGTTGAAAGCTGTGGATGAGGTGGTGGGGATAAAGTAGATAAAAAACCTAACCGTCATGCTGAACTTGTTTCATTGTTTTCCGGTAAAAGTTTTTTTGAAAAAAGTAAGGAGTAGCCGAAAAGCTACCCCTTTTGTGTTGATATTAGAGTTACCACACTTCAATACACAACATGAGCAAAAGTACATTTTTTACCGGAAAACAGTGAAACAAGTTCGGGATAACGAGCGGTGATATACGGGCTATAATCTACTTCTTCAACGTTTCATTAAATAATTTATAGATGCGTTTATACTCATCAGCCCAACTGCTTGGTTGTTCAAAGGCGTGGTCCTCCACGGGGTAAGGGGCGAGCGACCAATTGTCTTTATGTAATTCTATCAGTTTTTGTGTTAAGCGCACTATATCCTGAAAATTAACATTCTGATCAACCATGCCATGCAGCATCAACAGGTTGCCTTTTAAGCCATTTGCAAAATAGATAGGCGAGCTGAGGCGATAGGCCTTTTCATCGTTATAAGGCTCATTTAAAATATTTGCAGTGTACTCGTGATTATAATGCGCCCAGTCGGTTACAGAGCGGATGGCTGCGCCGGAGGTAAACACATCAGGCGCGGTGAACAGGGCCATCAGTGTCATAAAACCGCCGTATGAACCGCCATAAATGCCGATGTGTTTTGGGTTAACGCCATAGTTATCCACCAAAAACTTAGCGCCATCTACCTGGTCACTCAAATCCTTGCCACCCATATGACGGTATATGCCCGTGCGCCAATCACGACCGTAGCCTGCGCTGCCGGTGTAGTCGATATCCAATACAGTATAACCATTATCGGTAAGCATATTGTTGAACATAAACTCGCGGAAATAATAACTCCACGAATACGTCACGTTTTGCAGGTAACCGGCACCATGCACAAATATCACCGCGGGCTTGGCCGGGTCGGGATTTTTGGGCACATATAAACGGGCATAAACATCGCTGCCGTAACGGTTTTTGAAAGTTACGATGGGAGCATCGCGCCATGCGTAGGAATTAAATTCCTTACTGGTTGAATTGGTGACCTGTACTGCTTTTGCGCCCGGCCTGTTGGCTTGCAGGTACAACTCCCATGGTTTGTTGGTGTAAGAATAACGTATAGCCAGCCATTTTTCATCAGGCGAAAGATCGACATTGTTATAACCTTTCATGGAGGTTAGCCTGATAGGTTTGCCACCACTTACCGGGAGTTTATAAAACTGCAGATTGCCGGGGTGATTGATGTTGGCATTAAAATAGAATGTTTTATTATCATTTGATAATTGCAGGTTTTGCACCTCCCATTTACCGCTGGTAAGTTGTTTTTTATCACCAGTGGTTATATCAGCCACATAAATATGCGAGTAGCCACTGGCTTCGCTTTGGTAATAGAAATGGGTATTGTCGACCCAGTCGATATTGCCGGTTGAATACCATTCATCCTCAATACCGGGCGCGCCGCCGCCTACCCAGGCATCGTTATGCTGGCGATCGAGCAATGTTAAAGCACCACTATGCGGGTCGAGCTGCATTATCCAGCGGTCCTTGTTATCAATCGCAGCTACTACGGCCAGCGCGTATTTGCCATCCTGACTCCAGATAGGGCCATTAACTATTACATCACGGTCCTTATTTAATTTGGTGCGTTCGGCCAGTTCAGCGGGGTAATCTTTTACATAATCGGGCAGATCCTTTATACCGGGGATGTTTTTTGTATTGATCTTATAAACAGAATCGCGCTGTGTATCATAAATAAAAGATTCAGCCGTAGCCTGCGGACCGCCAACCTTGGTGCGGTTAGGGATATCTTCGGTATAACCGCTTGCGGTAACATAATCAGGTACTATGCCGTTCTTTTCTTCTGCTGATTTAATGAGGCGGTAAGTTATATACCGCCCATCCGGACTAACCTCCACATTGTCCACATCTTTATCGCCGGTAACCAGCTCCTTCATTTTTTTTGCCTGCAAGGCTTTGCGATCGGCTGCTGCTGCCTTGTCGTCCTTATCCTTTACTTTGATAATGTCGAACAATTCCAGTTGCTGCTGTTTGAGCCATTTGGCCTGCTCAGTATCATCGCTGCCGTCATCATCCTTTTTTGCGGCGGCTTTTACGAAATTGGTAAGCTGTATTAATTCGCTGCCATTTAGTTTAAGGGCGAACACGTTATTGCCACGCATAAATAATACCTTACTTTCATCACCGCTGAAGGTGGGGTTGTTTTCCCTGTCGCCGGTGCTGGTGAGCTGGGTTATTTTATTGGCCTTGATGTCTTCAATAAAGATATCGCCGTTTTTAACGTATACTTTTTTGGTGTGGCTTTTATTCCATTTGCCGTACTCGGGTACAATGGCACGTCTTTCATCAAGGGTTACTTTTTCCGGGTCGGTATTGTTAGTAGTGATATAGTAAAGCGCGTCCCTTTCCTCATTTTGTGGGTTCCAGTTAAAATAGACTTTTTTGCTGTCATCATCCCAACGAATGCCGGATGGCGCGGTGCCGATCCATTTTGGATCGCGCATTATTTTTTCAATAGTAAGGGTATCCAGCTTTTGCGCGAAGGAGTTCGTGCAGGCAGCCAGTAAAAGGAGCGTAAAAGTTTTTTTCATTGTTAATAACGAGGTATGATAAAAGAATGCAATATAACAGTTTCGGAGATATACATTGTCCTGCGTAGAGACGCAATATTTTTGCGTCTCTAGTTTAATAAGGCTATCACGTTAAAATGAGACACAAAGTATTGTGTCTCTACAAAAAAATATCTTCCCGTAGGGCACAATACTTTGTGTCTCCAATTCTAATTCACCAATCGCCCATTCAAATCAACCATCCGGGCAAAAGGGTTCAAAAACTTATTGGCCAGTATGGCAAACTCGCGGCGGGTGATGGGACGGTTCATGTCAAATTTGGAGATGAAATGATATTGTGTATTCCAGTCCCTGCTCATGCTTTTCTTTACGTTGTCAGGGTCGGTTAAGGTAAGCTCACTAATGAATGAGAGCAGGTTGCCAACAGTGAATTGCTTATCCAATTTATTAGCATTAAACCAAAGGAATGCACGGGTATAGACTTCCAGTAACACAGGCTTTACCCCAGCAGTGGTAACTATGGAATCGGGCATGAACAGGAACTGCATTTCGCCATTAACCTTTTTTTGTACACCCTTTAACAGTCCTGTTGCGCAAACCTGTTGTATGGCACGCCAGTATGGGTCGGTGCTGATATCTGCCAACGGCAAAATATAGCCTTTAAAATCGAGTAGTTCGCCCTGTATCAGCCTCACATTTAGATTAGCGGTTGTTGTTTTAAAGAATGCACAATAAGCAGCTATTACGCCTGCGCCCTGGCCTAATGTTAACTGGTCGGCCAAATAATTTACATTACCCTTAAGTGGAAGTGTGCATTCGGTTACCAATAAATTAGTTACGCCTGCAGCCACAACAGCTTTTATAGGGATGCAATAGGATGGATAAGGCGGATAATTGTAGTTAACATTATCAACCTGGTATGAGGCTGGTGGTGATACATCCCCCATAGCTATTGAAGTGCGATAATAATTCGGCGAGTTTTTATTCTCCTGGTTATCGTACGGTTTATAAGTTGCCCCAGCCTTTTGGGCAACAGTACCATTTTCAGTAGCATCAATTACTACCCGTGCCTTTATGATTTCGGTTTTGCCATTTTGGGTAAGGGTTGCTTCCCATCGGTCACCATCCTTAATAATATTAGTGAAAGAGGTATTTAGCTGGATGCTGAGATTCTTTACCGTATCTACAATGTTTGAAAGTATCGTTGCACCTACATTTAGCTCGAGTTGTAATGGCGCGTTGAGGGTGGTATCGTACCCGGGCGTTTTATTATAATGCTCTTTTACCCGTTTGCGAAACTCACCCCATATTCCGGATGGTAAGTTACGGTCGGCGGTAAATTTTAATGTAGTTGCATCGGCCAGCATGGGGCAGAGCTGTTCCCTTTGCTCAATGAGTACCGTTTTCATTTTGCTTCGTGCACTTTGCATGGCAGCAGATACGCCACTTGGACTGCCACCAATCACCAATACATCTGTTTTAATAGTTTGCGCATAGCTAATACTGCAATTAAAAACGAGTAGTAAAAAGGCTATCTTTTTTATCATTTATGTAGGGATACAAACGCTAAAATACCTTAATGCTTGTTCAACATTAAAATAATCCCTAATTTAATTTTTTTATGATCATATATATGACAGATGAACAAATGAAATACCCTATCGGGCAATTCAGTCCGCCAGCATCTTATACTGCTGATGACCTGAGGCATTGGATAGACGATATTAAAGTACTGCCGGGCCTGCTGCGCCAGGCGGTTATCGGCCTGAATGAAAAACAGCTGGACACGCCATACCGTACCGGCGGTTGGACATTGCGCCAGGTTGTGCACCATGTTGCCGATAGCCATATGAACGCGCTTACCCGACTGAAGCTTGCCCTTACAGAAGATAAACCAACCATAAAACCCTACGAGGAAGCTGATTGGGCATTACTGGCAGATTACCGCCTGCCTGTTGAGCCATCATTAAGAATGCTCGAGGGCATTCACATTCGCTGGGTTGCTATTTTGGAAAGCTTTACAGAGGATGAATGGAACCACAGCTTTATCCACCCGGCATCTGGTGAAACCATCCCGCTTAAAAAGCTTTTAGGTACCTACTCATGGCATGGTAAACATCATTTGGCGCATATTACGGAAACGGTTAAGAAGTTTTGACCGCTGATTTTTGGGATGGAATGATGGTGTGATTTTAATAGGAGCGCCATTGAGGTACGAAGCAATCCCAAACTTTACAGATCGGATCTGCTAATCGGGGATTGCTTCGTACCTCGCAACGACGCGTGAATTTGATTTTTTATTGACCGTCGGCCTGTTTTGCCTGGCTTTTCAGCTGATCATTAGCGACGATAATTATCTCTACCCTGCGGTTTTGCGCGCGGCCATCGGCTGTGCTATTGCTTGCTATCGGCTCTGTTTCACCTTTACCAACGGTTGTTAAACGCGATCCGTTTACACCATCGGCAACTATAACCGCCTTCACTGCCTGGGCCCTGCGGATAGAAAGGTCCATATTGTGCTCTGCTGTACCTGTGCTATCAGTATGCCCTATAACTGAGATGTTGGTTTCTGGATTATTTTGCATTGATGCGGCCAGGTGCTGCAAATTGGCTGAGGCGGATGGTTTTACATCAGCCTTATCAATATCAAACAAAATACCTGAATCAAATTTTACAAGGATGCCTTCGCCCTGGCGTGTTACCGTAGCGCCCGGTACCGTTTGTTTAATTTCGGCAGCCTGTTTATCCATTTTTTTACCGATGAATGCACCTGCTGTACCGCCAACCGCACCACCTATAATAGCGCCCAACGCCGTATTACCTGCAGCGTGGCCTATTAAAGCGCCAACAGTACCACCGGCACCTACGCCTATGGCTGCGCCTTTTTGTGTCTTAGTAAATGAGTCGCAACCTGTAACCAAAATGCCAAACATAGCGATAGCTATGCTTAATACAGTTATTCTGTTTCTTAATACCTTCATCTTATTATTATATGGATTTTTTGTAACAAATGCCTTACAAAGCAGATGCCAAACAAACTTATTAAAATATTATTGATATTATCCGAGCTTATTATACAACAGGTACTACTTTAAAAACATTTTTTTAATATTCAGGAAAATAGGCGTGCATATACCGTTTTATATATCAAAGAATGCGAAAACACACCGGTTTGTTTTTAGTACAAAAAATATTTGTATGTACAGTAGCCATAGGCCCCTTGGAAGTATATTTCTTTATAAATATTGATCGTAGGGTCACCCTGAGACACTCAGAGGGTAAGCGTAAAGGCCTTTGCCCGCATGCTTCGAGTGTCTAACCATGACACTTTCTTTAATCTCCCGAATATTCTATCATACTATAGTAAGAGATATTACATAGGTGGCAATACAGATTGTAAATCGAACTGAATGATAAACTCGGTACCTTCGCCTGGCTTGCTGTTTATATTTATTGTACCGCCGAGCGCTTCAACCTGGGTTTTTACCATAAACAGGCCCATGCCTTTACCTTCTGTAGAGGTATCAAAACGTTTATACAAACCAAATACCTGGTTGCCATTCTTTTTAAGGTCGATACCTTTGCAATTGTCTTTAAAACGGAGCTCAATCTTATCAGCCAATTTATGACTGCTGATGTTAATAATCGGCGGTACTCCCGGGCGGCAATATTTAATACTGTTTGATATCAGATTATAAAAAATACTATAGGCATAACTGCGGATGGTAAAGATCGATCCAACCTCATCAAACGAATAATTAAACTGTACATCATCGTTCTGGTCGGCATTATAAACGCTTGCTTTAATACTTTTTACCAATTTTTCAAAGTATACATCTTCCTTGTTCCCGTTAATGGCCCTGGCTTGTAAAATATGGTTTAAGTCCTTTATTACAACATCAATGTTTTTTATAGAGATAGAAAGCCTGTTGGTAATTTCCTGCCTTACATTAGCGTCAAGATCATCCTCCACCAATATATCTGTAAGGCCAATAATATTGGCAACCGGTGCGCGCAGATTATGTGATACGATATAAGTGAACTGTTTAAGATCATTATTATGTTGTATCAGGTCGGCAATTATCCGTTCGCGTTCAAGGGCTGCATTCTTTGCTTCAGTAATATCCTTATTTGTTAAAATAAACCCCCAGTTTTTCCCTTCATTATTTTTTACACTAACCCAGCGCACATAATACCAACGTATATTTCCGTCTTTCCCGGGAAGATTTATTTCATAACCAACCGGTTCTCCATTAGTAGCCTGATCAATATATTGTTGTATAATGGGCCACCTGTCTAACTGGAAATAGTTTTTTACATACTTATTTACCTCGAGCGGCATATTGTTATTATACTCGGAGAATTTTTGGGCCAGTGTGTTAAAAGAAACGATCCTTAATTTGGTATCAATTAAAATATATGCCGTATCGCTATTGTTGAAAATGGTACGCAGGTTTGCTTCCGACTTTTTCAGGGCTTTTTCATCAGCTTTCCGGTCGGTTATATCAGTTATCATGGCAAGCGCGCCCTTATAATTACCGGCTTCGTCAAAAATAGGATTAGCGGAGATGTTAGTCCACACGTTATTTCCGTCTTTTGTAACGTACCTGATGTCCAGCTTTTCCTTTGCTCCGGCGCGTCTTCTTTCCATGCAGGTTATAGCATAAGCCTTACCTTCTTCATCCATAAAATCATAAAGGCCCTTTCCCAGCATTTCCTGTTGAGTGTATCCGAGTATTTCAGCTATTTTTTTGTTAACGAAGTTTGTTTTTTCGTTTTCGTCAATGGTCCATATACCTTCCTGCGCGGTTTCAACAATGCGCCGGTACATAGCCTCGCTTTTTCTATGCTCTTCTTCTTCCTGCTTGCGTTCGGTTATATCTCTGATAACACCGTTGTAACTTATCAGATTACCTGCTTCGTCCAACAGGGGTGTGATTTTCTTTTCAACCCATCTTATGGTATCATCGCTACGGATTATGCGATACCGGGTATTTACCATTTCACCATTTTGCAGCAGATCGTTTTGATTGGCAACAATATGCCTGTCTTCGGGGTGTACCAGTTTTAACCACAGCTGCACGTCCGCCAAAAAGTCATCGGCTTTGTAGCCAAACAATTTTTCGCAGGAATCGGATATCCGTACAACCCTTGAATCAATAAAGTCAGTAGCGAAAAAAACTTCATCGATAGCGTTAAAGAACGCCATCAATTCCGGGTAAAAGTCTTCGTGTTTTTGTATACTGGTACTCTGAATACTAACTGACATGTTGCGCAGTTTTTCTTTAAATTATTTTTTTATCATGTTATTATAATGTTTCATAGGTTATATTGGTATATACTATATAAGTAGTTGCTAAGATCAGGATATCATAAAAAAAGGCAGCTATAGGGCTTAATATTTTAACTACGATAATGCTTATGTATTAATATTTTATTAATACATAATTTAAAGATAAACAGTTATTTAAGAATATTAGTAATTCTATGAAAAATTAACTATTGCTTGATTTTCAATAAATTAATAGTAGAATTTTGCCATAAATAAAGCTGCCTATGTTTACTGAGATACTCAGCACACATAGGCAGCTTTATTAACTTATTGCTTTGTTACCGGCCGGGGATTAGTTCTCCTGGTCGTTGTCGTTATCATTATTGTCAGGTACACTTGCTATACGGTAGCCGGTGTTACCGTTCTGATCAACATAGGGCTGGTAATAAATACCGTTAGGTGATACGTAATATTTTTTGCCATTTAATGATACCTTGCGGCAGTTATCCGGCAATTCATTCACTATATCGCCAACTTGTGGTGCCGCAGTTTGGTCGGGGCTAACATTGCTGTCATTGGTGTTTAAAACACCATCCCTGCCGGCAACTACAAATACTTTTTTGCCCTGGTCGTTTACTACGGTTTTAAAGTACACGCCGTTCAGCTCGTAAAATTGCTGGCCATCAATCATTATTGATTTCGCGCCATCGGGCATACTTGGTACCGCAGCTCCAATTGGAGGAGTAGTAACCTGGTATCCGCCACCATCATACGGGCTGTAGAATACACCACCATAATAGTAGTACAGGTCAGACCCCCAATAAAAAGGATAATAGCCAAAAGGCAATACGCCTAAATAAAAGCCCAGGTGCGGATAGCCATAATAGCCAAAACCGGCCCTGTAATAACCTCCACGATTGTACCCGTAAGCACCGCCATAAGCACCACGGGCAACTACGCCATTACCATATGCCCGGTTGCCACCACTGTAAAGATGACTGCCGCCGCCAGCACTAACACCACCGCCATGGAAGCCACCACCGCCGCCTCCGCCACCATGAGAGCCGCCGCCACCGTGTTGAGCACTGGCAGTTGAAATAACTGCCACGGAAAGCAATCCGGTTAAAAATAATCCGGATGCATATTTATATAACCTTTTCATAATATGAGATAAAACAGAATTTTTATTTATAAAGTATAAACCACTTTAATTATATGTTAGACGAACATGAACTGCAAAGGTTTAACCGGAAGTACAAAATTTCCTGTATTTTTTCACAAAATTGGTATTGCATATATATTAACGCGTATTTATAGCTAATTGCCTAACAAATGTGCAGTTTTAAAAGCATAAAAATCAACTTTTTAACCATTTTAACATTTAAGTTACAAAGAAAAAACCCGGCTGTTGGGCCGGGTTCCTCATTTATTAATTAATTAGGGTAAAAAAACGTTATTGTACCTGGAAGGTATTGCTGAAGCTGGTACCATCCGGATAAACACCTGAGATTACCAGCAAGCCATTCCTGGTATTGGTAATGGCGCTATCCATATCGGCAATACTACCAATAGGGCGTTTGTTGATGCTGATAATTACTGAACCAACCGGTATCTCGGTGTCATCAAATAAACGGCCGGGACGAACCTGGGTAACTATTATGCCTGAGTTTACATGGAACTTGGCTTTCTGCTCTTTAGTAATCGGCACAAAGCTTGCCCCCAATTTATTGAACAATTCTGCTGCTGATTTTGAAGGAGCTGCAGCCGTACGGGCTGCCGGAGCAACATCAGCCTTAAGCGTTACATTAAAATCCTTTTCGGCACCATCACGCATTACGGTCAGGCGCACTTTATCGCCCGGCTGTAATTCGCCTACACGTTCCTGCAGGTCTGATGATTCATAGATCGGGCTGCCATCAACTTTAGTAATAACGTCACCTGCCTTTATACCTGCAGCTTCAGCACCGCCGCCATGTACCAGGTCTTTTACATATAAACCGGTAGTGTTATCAATATGTAATGCCTGTGCCACATCCGGATCAAGCTGGGTAAAGCTAACACCAACAAAGCCACGCTTAACCGCGCCATATTTTTCAATATCATTTAATACCTTTTTAGCTAAGTTAATAGGAATGGCAAAACCATAGCCTTCGTAGGAGCCGGTATGCGACGCAATGGCCGAGTTAATGCCGATCAGTTCGCCCCTGGTGTTTACCAACGCGCCGCCACTATTGCCGGGGTTAATAGCCGCATCTGTTTGTATAAATGATTCAATAGCTTTGTTAGCCGCTCTTGGCTGGCCCTGGCTGCTGCGGCCATAAGGATTTTCATCCTGGTTGTCCTCATTACCAATAATGCCTATGTTACGGCCCTTAGCGCTAACAATACCCGCGGTAACGGTTGATGTTAAGTTAAAAGGGTTACCTACGGCTAAAACCCACTCGCCAACTTTTGCATCATCAGAGTTACCTAATTTTACAATTGGCAGGTTAGTAGCTTCAACTTTTATCAATGCCAGATCGGTATTTGGGTCGGTACCGATAACTTTTGCCTGGAAGGTGCGGTGGTCGTTAGTAGCAACGGTAATTTTATCTGCTTTTTCAACCACGTGGTTATTGGTAACGATGTAACCATCGGGAGAGATGATTACGCCTGAACCCGATGCCATCTGCACACCCTGAGGCTGTGCACGCTGACCGAACATGTTACCAAATAATTGCTGTAACTGATCCTGATCGCTGTTACCGTTTGATGTGTTAGAATAAGTAACACGGATATAAACCACCGCCGGGGTTACTGCTGCCGCCGCTTGTGTAAAATCAACCTCGCCGGCTGATGAGGTGATAGGGGCCGAAGGGTTGCTTGCAAAATAAACCTTCTGCTTTTCCTGAAAGGTCATATTATCGGCGTATTTATTCTCAAATACTTTATAAGCACCCAAGGCCATAGCCCCACCGATAAAGGCTGTTAACAATGTTAAACCAAACTTTTTCATATATTACTCACTTTTCTTTTAAATATATTTTTTAAGTATTTCAAATATAATACCATATAGACGGCAGAAGCAATGGGATGTTATTGGAAAATTTGTTAAAATTTGTTAAAATAAATTTACTTTATCATAACGGTTGTTAATGGCGGTTACTTTAATATTGTATCATTAATCCATCAGCAGTAAACTACGTGAAATTACAGTTTTATAAATACCAGGGCGCAGGAAATGATTTTATAATGGTTGACAACCGTAAAAACCTTGTTAATCACCATGATCCTAAGCTGATACAGCATTTATGCGACCGCCGTTTTGGTATCGGCGGCGATGGTGCCATGTTCCTGCAAAATATTGATGGCTACGATTTTGAGATGGTTTATTACAATGCCGATGGCAAGCCAAGCAGCATGTGCGGGAATGGCGGCCGTTGTATTGTGGCTTTCGCAAAGTTCCTGGGTATTATAGATAGTGAAACAGAATTTTTGGCGGTTGATGGTCCGCATTATGCCAAAATTTCAGCAGAAGGCAATTGGGTAAGCCTGCAAATGACTGATGTTAACAGCATTACCAGTGATGATGATGCCTACGTATTAAATACAGGCTCGCCGCATTATGTAACTTTAACCGAAGGCCTTAAAGATAAAAACGTTTACCAGGAGGGCTACGCCATCCGTAATAATGACACATACCGCGCCGAAGGCATCAACATAAATTTTGTTGAACCCACCGATAACGGCTACTTTGTGCGCACCTTTGAACGTGGTGTTGAAGATGAAACCTTTGCCTGTGGTACGGGTGTTACCGCAGTAGCATTAGCCATGGCAAAGCATAACAACATCACCGGGCAAATTACTACCCCCATAAAAGTATTGGGCGGCGATCTTACCATCCGCTTTAATTATGACGGACATACATTCACTGATATTTTTTTAGAAGGGCCTGCTGAACGAGTGTTTGAAGGGGAAGTGAACCTGGATTAAACAGATTTTTCAGAATTTTCAGGATAGGACACCCACCGTTAGTGTAAGATTAACTGGTTAAAACAGCACCATTATATTGGCGGTTTCGCCGCTATTGTACACAGCGAAATGAAGCGCATGTGTAGTGATACGCCTGTTTAAGAATTTGATCAGGGGATGATCAGGAGAATAAAGCTATAAAATAGTCCCACAGGTCTTTTTTACCAGTAATCACTATCTCAAATTGCTCATCAATTTGTTTTGAAAAGTCTATTAGTTCACGGCTCATGGTAAAAATAGATTAGCTATATCAAATATAAAGTATTTTTATACCAAAAACCAAATTGGTATTTGTTTATTTATTTTTTATGACGACGCAGCCTCTATTAACCATTTCCAAAAGAAAGGGCGAAAAAAAATCTCCCCCAAAAGGAGGAGATTTAGAGCAATATATCGTTATGAAAATGTCTTATGGAAAAGTTAATCCCTGGTAACTGGCTACGTTAGCTAATGGAATAGTTGAGCCGTAAGTGCTGTTTATAGCTTTTATAAATTCATTGGCTATAATGGAATATCCGCGTGGGGTAAGGTGTGCACCATCAAGCGAAAACAAACCTCCGCTGATGTATGATGAACTAAGGCTGATACCATCAACCACCAAACCATTTGCTTTAACATTATTTAAGTAAGTATAAGCATCAAAAACAGCCAGGCCTTTTTGTGCCGCTATTGATTTAATAGTAGCGTTGTATGATTGCACATAATCGCGGGTTAAGGCAACTTCATTAGCATCCAACACATATTGGTTATCAATTGGCGTGATTGGGGTTAAACCATATGGCTGCGGGCCGTAAGGTGTTGACACCAATGTACCTATCATACTTGTTGGAAATGTTAGTATAATAAGGTCATTTGCTGTGGCTACCCTTGGCGCATAGGTAGTGCCTGATACCAGTGCATTAACATAAAGTGCCTTTACAGCTGGGTTTTGTTTTTGTACACCGGCCAAAATAGCACCAACTGTTACTGTATTAAAATAAGGGATAGAAGTAACATCGGGTATAGTACCCAACACGCCTTTTTGACCTGATGCTGTTAACTTTTCTATCGATAGCTCATACAACTCAGCAAAAACTGTTTTATCTGTTAACACATCACCAACACCACCGCCGGTAGCATAAGCCAATGCATCATTATTACCCAACCAATCGGAAAAGAAAGTGAATGATTTGGCAGTAACAAAATCAAGATAATCGGTAGTGTTTGTTGGGGCATCACCCGGTAACATGCGTTCAAAAAAGCCATTAAGATTGCCGTAAGGTGCGTAAGTGATGTTCAGCAGCTTAATTCCGGGTACGCCATAGTTCTCAATATCACCAGTATATTTGGTGTATAAGGTAACATTACCAAAACCGGGAACGGGCAATATGCCGCGTATAGCCAAATCAGTAGTAACAGGCGCGGTGATCGGGTTTCCGCTGGCATCAAAACCGGTTAGTTTAAGATAGCCGGAGCCGTTTTCCTGCCCGGTAGCAAATAAGGGCTGGTTAAATGTACCACCGCCTACTGCCAGCATTTGTTTGGCCATAATAGCCGGGTACGAGTTCTGTTGACCGGCAAGGTATAACCCACCATTGGAGTAACCTGCCGTTAAGGAGTTACCTACAGCTATATAGCGTGAAAAATCGGCCCTGCCTTTTGTTGCCGCCGGGTTATGTATTTCGGGCTTACAGGCAGCTAAAAATAGCAAACCTGCAATAAGATATATTTTAAAGTTCTTCATGTTTGTTATTTTTTAATTACCAGTGATAAGCCAGTGACAGGCCGGGGATGTAAACATTTGTTTCAAACGTACCTGCTAATTGCGACTGAATATTGGTTTGGGTGCGTGCATCAACGTGCTCATACTCAAATGAAACATCAAGATCTAATTTAGCGGCCAGTTTATAACCTAAACCGCATGTAACAAATTTGCGCGGAGCATCAGGCGCTTCGGCTGTAACATAACCATCCTGCACAGCTGTGCCTGCAAAACCACCGCCAAAGCGAAGGAACAGGTTATTACAAGCTTTATATTGAGCACCAGCCCTTATACTAACGGCATCCTGGTAATTACGGGGCGAATAGCTATCCTGCAATTGAGGTGTGTTTGTTTTATAATCAAAAGCCAAAGCTTTGTAAACATCCCAACCTACCAGGTTAGCATCAAAAGCAATTGTCCATCTATCAGTTGGATAGAAGCCCAAACCTACTGATGTGGTTGAAGGCAATGGAATTGTTGCGGTAAAACTGTTTGGCTGTGGAAAACTGCTTTGCAGCGATGGAGGAACAGCAAAAATAGCATTGCCGTTATTTATAGTAGTACTTACGCCCGAACGGTGGGTGATACCAATAGTAATACCCGATTCGGTTTTCATAAAGATACCGGCGTTCCAGCCATATCCTTTGCCTGATCCTTTAAGCTCAGCCTGCCCATCCTGGCCTGCAGAATTGGTTAGTGGGATAGCCTCAGTAAGATCAACAATACCGCGGTTATATACAAAACCACCGCCAATACTTAAATAATCCGTTAATTTTATACTTAATGTGGGCTGAAAATAAATGGCTTTAAGATCGAGGCTTTCCAGTGTATATTTTCCTACCCAGTTATCGCCCCAGTCGGTTAAACCGCCAAATGGGGTATATACGGCCATACCGAGTTTCCACCAGCCATTTTTTGGGCCAACGGCGGCGTAAAAGGTAAATGGTGTGGCAACTTTGTTGTCAACGTGATCCTGCACATTGGTGCCCATTGGGTTAAAAACAGATTTGAACATTAATGGGCTGATACCTGCCTGTATGTAATTATCAGGCAACATAACAACGGCGCCGGGGTTAAAAAATACGGAGGCTCCATCCTGTAACAGACCGGTACCTGTGTGGCCCATACCTATTTGTTTCTCGCCCTCAAGATTCACCTGGAATCCTTGCGCGAATGAAATTACAGGTATCAGTGCGAGCACTAATAGTAGAATTTTCTTCATGATTGTATAATTGGTTTATATGGTTCGATTGTAAAGCTACAAAAGACACTTTTAAAAAAATAAAAATAGGTTGGTTTTATACGAAAAAAAGGGCTATAATGCGGAGATATTAGTCAAAAAGTCGGAGAAAGGATTAATTTAGAGTTAACTATCGGCACTATATTTAATTAGTTATATTAAATAAATACGTATGAGTAAAAAAATCGCACAATTAAGCTTATCAAAGTTTGCAGACCTGTATGCGGATAAGCTTGTTGGCCCCGATTTTTTTATCACCGATGAAAAACAACTGTTGAGCCTCAGCGAATATCCCTATCGTTCTGATGGCTATATTATAGGTATATGTACCCGGGGTACGGCACAGGTTGAAGTGAACTTGCAGGTATATCAATCCAGGCCCGATGCTATGCTGCTGGCTACCCCTTTTCACACACTGCGCATTTACAATAGTAGCCCCGATTTTTTATGTCGCTTCATCGTTTTTTCAAAAGCATTTTTAACCGAGAATAACGTTAACAGCCATTTCCTGGAATCGTTCAGCTATTTTAAAAGCGCGTCGCTGCCAGTGATCTATCCCACGCATGAAGAAATAAACATGCTGCTGGATATTTATATGCTGATGAAGAAAAAGCTAGAACGCGAAGAACATCCCTACCGTATGGAAATATCAAGGAGTATCCTGACATCACTGCTGTACGAGGTGGAATCGATATACGAAAACCACCATGTAATGATAAAGGGCAAGCAAACCCGCAAGCAGGAGCTGAATGTATTGTTCCAGGAGCTGGTTTTTCATCAGTATAAAGAACACCGCAACGTACAGTACTATGCCGACGCATTGTATGTATCATCAAAACATCTTACCGAAACCATAAAAGAAGTAACCGGTAGGACAGCCGGTGAATGGATAGATGATGCCGTGATACTGGAAGCAAAGGTATTACTAAGAAACCACGATATCAGCATCGCCCGTATAGCTGAGGATATCAATTTCCCCGATCAATCCTCTTTTGGTAAGTATTTTAAAAACCATACAGGGCTTTCTCCTTCGGATTATCGTGTAGCAACTGCTCTTTAAATAATTAATTGCGCGGTAACCGAACTATAAATTTATAAATCACGTATCAGGGTAAGTTTAATATCCTAATTAAACCCTATTGAATAATGAAAAGATCCCTGATTATCCTTATAATTTTGTTAGCATCATCAATACTTGCAAAAGCACAGGTAGCGCAGCATGCACAGCCCGACAGCGTTATAAAAGTAACACCCACTAAAACAGGCACCCACACCACATATGCATATACAGTTGCGGGCAAAGTGCAAACGCCTGATGAGGTTAAGATAAAACTGTTAGCTTATGCGCCATCAGCCAATGAATACCACACAGCAAAGGTTGAAACTAAATGGGCTATTATTTCAACAGCGGGGTTTGCATTATCAGCCATAGGGGCAGTAATTGAGTATGCTGATAATAATAAATCATCTGCTACAGAACACCACAGCCTCACCGGGGCTTATATTTTTACAGGTGCAGCCACCGCGTTTTTTACCAGTGCTGTAATTAACCTGGTACAAGCAGGCAAGCATAAAAACAAAGCGATGAAGGTGTATAACCAGCGTTTTGAGTAAACGTAACTATTTTTTATGATGTAAAAAGCCCTTGTAAAGGGCTTTTTTGTTTAGTTCTTTTCTGAATTTTTAATTCTGGATCTGTAACTTATTTGATGGATTCGGCAAAGACTTCAGGAAACATATATACAATTGTTACATAGATACTTATGCACAAAAAAAGTAATCAACTTGTTACAACACCGGGAGTTTACAAACAGTAATTCGGATAGTTTAATATTATAAATTCACATAATATTAAATACATCTGAAAAATGAAAAACCTTATTATTACCCTGCTTTTGTTAGCACCAGCGTTGTTGGTAAAAGCCCAAACCAGCCAACCATCACATGCCCAACCCGACAGCGTTATTAAACTGATCCCTTATGGTGATGGCCGGCATGCCGACTACCTTTATACCATTGGCGGCAAACTACAAACACCCGAGGATGTTAAGATGAAGATATTAGCCTACGCTCCGTCTGCCCAGGAATATCACCAGGCAAAAACCGCTGCTACATGGGCTTATGTTTCAGGAGCGGGTTTTGCTATTTCAAGCATTGCCGCCATCGCCGAGTTTGCACATAACAACAAACTACAGGGTGCAACGGTTGCCTTTGTAAATAACGAACCGACTACCATCTATCAGCAACACAGCCATACAGGGGCATATATATTTACCGGCCTTGCAACCGCGTTCTTAACATCGGCCATAATAAACATGGTACATGCTGCCAAACACGCCGACAAAGCCATTAAAACATACAATCAGCGGTTTGAGTAAATAATTGTCTCCTTCTATTAAAATTAAAGCTCTTGTAAAAGAGCTTTTTTTGTTCAGGTTGATTTTTGACTTTTTAATTTTGAATTTTAACTTACAAAGCTCTTTCCGACTTTTTGACGAATATCTCCGCATTGTAAACCTTTTTTTCAACCGCTAACGCATATAATTTTACCCCTGATTATAAAACCAAAATATTGCAAGGGCCAAAAGCGTTTTATGCAGTATAGATCAAGTATAAACGATATCCTTAAAAAACAATTTTTATGAGCAGTACTGAAGCTGTAAGAGCTATAAAGGGAGGAGAGTTCCTGATCAGGGAAACTTCGGCAGAAGATGTTTTTATTCCGGAAGAATGGAATGAGGAACAATTGATGATAGCCGAAACATGCACCAATTTTATTGCACAACACATTACGCCAAACCTGGTACGTATTGATGAGCAGGAAGAAGGCTTAATGCCGCACCTGATGGAAGAAGCGGGCGCATTAGGTTTACTAAGCATATCAATACCCGAAGAATATGGTGGTTTCGGCAAGGATTTTAAAACATCAATGCTGGTTACCGAAAAACTGGGCGCGGGCAATTCATTTTCCGTAGCTTTTTCGGCGCATACCGGTATCGGTACCCTACCTATATTATATTATGGTAACGATGAGCAAAAAGCAAAATATATCCCTAAGCTTGCCAGCGGCGAGTGGAAAGGCGCTTATTGCTTAACCGAACCAAGTTCAGGCTCTGATGCCAACTCGGGCAAGGCACGTGCTAAACTTACCGAAGATGGCAAACACTACCTGCTTAACGGGCAGAAAATGTGGATCACCAATGCGGGCTTTGCCGATATCTTCACCGTTTTCGCTAAAATTGATAACGATGAGAACCTGAGCGCGTTCATCGTTGAAAAGGATTTTGAAGGCATCACCCTGAATCCTGAAGAGCACAAAATGGGTATTAAAGGCAGCTCGACCCGCCAGGTATTTTTTAATGACTGCAAAGTCCCTGTTGAAAACCTGCTGTCAGAACGCCAAAACGGTTTTAAAATAGCCGTAAACATATTAAACCTGGGCCGTATAAAATTAGGCGGAGGCACCGTTGGGGCAAGTAAAGAGGTAACTACCCAGGCAATCCGTTATGCCAATGAGCGTGAGCAATTCGGCAGGCCTATTTCAAAATATGGCGCTATCCGTTATAAGCTGGCACAATCTGCCATCCGTACCTATGCTTCTGAATCTGCCATCTATCGCGCCAGCGAAAACATGGAGCAGGCCACCGAGCATTTGGTTGAAACCGGCATGGATGCCATAAAAGCCAAACTAAAAGGCACCGAGCAATACGCTATTGAAGCAGCCATCATCAAAGTACATGCATCTGAAACTTTGGATTATGTGGTTGACGAAGGTGTACAGATCTACGGTGGTATGGGCTATAGCGCCGAAGCGCCAATGGACCGCGCTTACCGCGATTCACGCATCAACCGCATATTTGAGGGTACTAATGAGATCAACCGTATGCTGACTGTGGACATGATGCTGAAACGCGCCATGAAGGGTGAGCTTGACCTGATGGGCCCTGCATCAAAGGTAGCCGGTGAATTAATGAGCATTCCCGATTTTGGCAGTAGTGACGATGAAGGTTTATTCAGCAAGGAAAAGAAATATATAGCCGGATTTAAAAAAGCGATACTGATGGTAGCCGGCGGTGCGGTACAAAAGCTGATGCAGCAATTAGGTAAGGAACAGGAAGTATTAATGAACCTGGCCGATATGCTGATAGAATTGTATGTAAGCGAATCGACCCAGTTACGTGTTGAAAAACTGGTGAACCTACGCGGCGAAGATGCTTGCAAAGAACAATTGGACATTATGCGGGTTTATATAAACGACGCGGCAGAGCACATAGCGAAATCAGGAAAAGAAGCTATAAATGCATTTGCCGATGGCGATGAACGCAGAATGATGCTGATGGGCCTTAAACGTTTTACAAAAACCGAAGATTTTAACACCACCCAGGCCCGCAGAAACATTGCTGCGAAGCTGATAGAAGAAAATAAATATTGTTTTTAAATTCATTTGTACCGCGCAGGGGCTGTCACCCTGAGGCACTCGAAGGGTGAGCGCAGAGGCTTTGCCCGCATACTTCGAGCACCCCAGTATGACACCTAACGTTGGTTCAAATGAAAATCTATTATAAATTTACAAATGAAAATATTAGTCTGCATAAGCCAGGTGCCGGATACCAGCACCAAAATTGTGTTAAAGGATAACGATACTGCCGTAAACACGCAGGGTACAACCTGGATCATCAACCCGTATGATGAATGGTATGCGCTCATCCGCGCGCTTGAACTAAAGGAAAGCGGTGTGGCAAGCGATGTTCACCTGGTAACTGTTGGCAAGGCCGATACCGAGCCGGTGATCAGGAAAGCATTAGCCCTTGGCGGCGATCAGGCCGTACGCATTGATGCCGACAGTAACGACCCTTACGAAACAGCCAACTACATAGCTGAATACGCCAAAAGCAATGGTTACGACCTTGTTTTATGCGGAAAAGAATCCATAGATTATAACAATGGGACAGTTGGCGTTATGCTGGCCGAACTGCTGGATATGGATTACATAGGCTTTGCAATCAATATACAGGTTGAAGGTACTACAGCCACCGTGAAACGTGAAATTGAAGGCGGCGAAGAAACCGATACCGTTAATTTACCGGTGGTGATCTCCTGCCAAAAAGGTGTTGCCGAAGCCCGCATACCAAACATGCGTGGTATTATGGCTGCACGTACCCGTCCGCTTAATGTGGTTACGCCAACCGCGGTAACGCCCGTGGCTGCTATACTATCGTACGAGATGCCGCCTGCAAAAGCGGGTATAAAAATGGTGAGTCCTGATAATATGGACGAACTGGTTCAATTGCTGCACACTGAGGCAAAAGTTATCTAACTAAAAAATCTGAAAAACATGTCTGTATTAGTATTGGTAGAAAATACCGATGGAAACATAAAAAAGAAAAGCTTCGAAGCAGTACAATACGCAGCCGAAGTAGCCAAACAAACAAATACAACCGCTACCGCATTGGTTTTAGGAACCATTGCCGATAGCGAACTGGAAACATTAGGAAATTACGGCGTACAAAAAGTACTGCACGTTGCCGATGACCGCCTTAACGAGCTGCATGCCAGGGCATATGCGAGCGCATTGATCGCGGCAGCACAAAAAGAAGGCAGCAAAATAATTATCATGTTACATGATATTAATGGGAAGGCAGTTGCACCACGGGTAGCTATTAAATTAAAAAGCGGGATGGCTGCAGGTGCACTGTCGTACCCTGACCTTTCAAAAGGATTTGTAATTAAAAAAGCGGTGTATTCCGGTAAGGCATTCGCGTTTGTGAATATTACCAGCGATGTAAAAGTGATCACCGTTATGGCTAACAGCTTTCCGTTGGTACAGGGCGATGGCAAAGCCGCCGTTGAAAAACTGGATGTAACTTTTGGCGATAAAGATTTCGGTATAAAAGTAAAAGAAGTAAACAAAGTAACCGGCGAGGTTTCATTAGCTGATGCCGAACTGGTAGTATCCGGGGGTCGTGGCATGAAAGGCCCTGAAAACTGGGGACTGATAGAAGACCTGGCTAAAGAACTGGGTGCTGCAACTGCATGTTCACGCCCGGTAGCCGATGCAGGCTGGCGACCGCACCACGAGCACGTTGGGCAAACCGGCGGTACTGTTCGCCCTAATTTATATATCGCTGTGGGTATTTCGGGTGCTATACAGCATTTGGCAGGGGTTAATGGTTCAAAGGTTATTGTGGTTATCAATAAAGATCCTGAAGCACCATTCTTTAAAGCTGCCAACTACGGAGTTGTGGGCGATGCACTGGAAATATTGCCACGCCTTACCGAAGCGGTAAAAAAATTCAAAGCGCATAAATAATAAACCTATGGTGGTATATTATGAGGGGCAGGTATTATGGTCGCAGTTGGATGCAAACCAGCACATGCGGCATTCGGCCTATGCGGATATTGCCGCGCAGGCCCGCTTAAACATGCTCAACAGTCTGGGTTTACACCCGGCTGAGCTTTTTGAATACCACATCGGCCCCATATTATTCAGGGAGGAACTTTTTTACCTGCGGGAAATAACCATAAATGATGTGGTAAAGGTATCCTGCGAACTGATTAAAGCCCGTGCTGATGGTTCCCGCTGGACGATAAGGCACGAGATCCATCGGGGCGACGGCATTAAAGCAGCCATTATTATTGCAGATGGCGCATGGATCGATATGGAAAAAAGAAAACTTGCTGCCTTACCCATTGAACTAAGTGAATTATTCATGCAATCGCCAAAAGGTGAGGACTACATTGAAGAACAAGCCAAAACCAAATAACACCTATGGAACTGAAAGAGCAATTTGATAGAGCCGTAGCCGACAGCAAACAACTGCCGTCGCGGCCGGATAACGATACATTACTACGCATATACAGCCTGTACAAACAAGCCACCGAAGGCGATATCAACGCCGAGCCCCCGGGCATGTTTGATTTTGTAGCCAAAGCCAAATATGATGCATGGACTAAGTTGAAAGGGATTAGTGCTGAGGATGCGATGGGGCAGTATATTGAGGTGGTGGAAGGGTTGAAATAACATATCTCCAACATGTCATTGCGAGGAGGAACGACGCGGCAATCTCGTCGCGTTCCTCTTCAGGCGACGAGGTTGCCACGCTATCGCTCGCAATGACATGGTGGTTTTGCCGTTATTAAATCATTACAAAACCAAGTATCCGAAATATTGACAAATGTTTCCGTCATTTAGCCCTTGATATATCCTTAATGAAAGGGATATTTGTTATTATAAACCAATACTAAATTATTTAATCTTCAGCTTGTTATTGTTGCCTGTAAAAAGGCAAAACTTATTGTGCTTTATATCTATTAAGGTATTATAAGCCCGTTTAATCAGCTGATTTAAAACCTGTAATAATGCCTGTATTAAAAAGAAATCTCATCCGTTTAATGTTAGTGATGCTAACATTGGTAACCGTAAATATTGCAGCCAAAGCCCAAACCGACCAGATAGAGGGCCTGTGGTATAATGATGTTAAAAGCGGTAAAATACTTATCACCCGCGACAAGGATGGTAAGTTTTACGGTAAGGTTGTCTGGCTGAAAGAACCGCTAAAAAATGGCAAGCCTAAGGTTGATGAATTAAATGAAGATGAAAAATTGCGCAGCAGGCCACGGTTGGGGCTGCCTGTATTATATGGTTTTGTGAAGGACGGCGACAATAAGTATACCGATGGTAAAATATACGACCCTAATAACGGTAAAACCTATTCCTGTAACATGACCTTCAAAGGCGATAAACTGGATATCCGCGGATATGTCGGCATCTCGCTTTTTGGGCGCACCACCACCTGGTCAAGGGCTGAAAATTGAACTATTAACTGATCTTAATATATATTAATAACAACAAGCATAAACTAATGGATGCTAAACGAATAATAAAGAAAGTCGCGGTACTGGGTTCGGGTGTGATGGGCAGCAGGATTGCCTGTCATTTCGCGAACATCGGCCTACAGGTGCTGTTGCTGGATATTGTACCGAAGGATGCCCCTGCCGATAAAAAAAGCAGGAACAAAATAGTTGATGACGCGCTGGCCTTTGCCTTAAAATCAAACCCATCGCCCATCTACCTAAAATCATTCGCCAAACGTATCACCACCGGTAATTTCGAGGACGATATGCCTAAAATTGCCGAGTGTGACTGGATAATAGAGGTTGTTGTTGAACGCCTCGACATTAAGCAAAAGGTATTTGAAACAGTTGAAAAATTCAGGAAAGCGGGTACGCTCATCACTTCAAACACATCTGGCATCCCGATTCATTTAATGACTGAAGGCCGTAGCGATGATTTTAAACAGCACTTTTGCGGCACCCACTTTTTTAACCCGCCGCGCTATTTAAAACTGCTGGAAATCATCCCCACAAAGGATACCCTGAATAGTGTTACCGATTTTCTGATGGCCTATGGCGAAAAATTCCTGGGCAAAACTACGGTGCTGGCCAAGGATACGCCGGCATTCATCGGCAATCGTATCGGCGTGTTTAGCATCATGAGTGTGTTGCACTACGTGGATAAAACAGGCATGACGGTTGAGGAAGTAGATAAACTCACCGGCCCGGTTATCGGTCACCCAAAGTCAGCTACTTTCCGTACTACTGATGTGGTGGGTTTGGATACCATGATCCATGTGGCTAACGGCTTGTATGAAAATGCGAAGGATGATGAAGCGAGGGATTCATTCCAGATCCCTGAATTTGTTACCGGCATGGCTAAAAACAATTGGCTGGGCAGCAAAACCAACCAGGGCTTTTATAAAAAAGAAAAGGTAGATGGCGCAAACCAGTTCTTCGCGCTTGATTTGAAAACGCTGGAGTACAAGCCATCGCAAAAAGTAAAATTCCCCTCACTGGAAACTACCAAAGCGGTTGACAGCTTAAAAGATCGCCTCAAAATATTATTTGCCGCGAAAGATAAAGCGGGCGATTTTTACCGCTCTACTTTTTACGAGCTGTTTGCTTACTCGAGCAATCGCATTCCTGAAATTTCCGACGAACTATACAAAATAGATGCCGCCATGAATGCCGGTTTCGGCTGGGAAATGGGTCCGTTTGAAAAATGGGATGCGTTAGGCGTAGCCGATACCATTAAAGCGATGGAAGAAAGCGAAAATAAACCTGCGCAATGGGTTTATGATATGCTGGCTTCAGGCGCGCAATCTTTCTACAAAGTTGAGGGTGGCAAGCGTTTGTATTACGACATCCCATCAAAAACTTATAAAATAATACCGGGCACCGAGCAATTTATTTTGCTGGATAACATCCGCCCAACACATACCATCTGGAAAAATAGCGGCACTACCATTACCGATATCGGCGATGGCATTATCAACCTGGAGTTCCATACCAAAATGAATACGATTGGTGGCGAGGTAATCGAGGGCATCAATAAAGCCATTACCCTTGGTGAGGCTAGTTATAAAGGTTTAGTGATCTCAAACGAAGGCGCAAACTTTAGCGCAGGTGCTAACGTGGGCATGATCTTCATGCTGGCGGTAGACCAGGAGTTTGATGAGCTAAACATGGTGATCAAGGCATTTCAAAATACCATGATGCGGGTGCGCTATTCGTCCATCCCGGTAGTGGTAGCCCCTCATCAAATGGCATTAGGTGGTGGCTGCGAAATCTGCTTACATGCTGATAAGGTAGTTGCCCATGCCGAAACTTATATGGGACTGGTAGAATTTGGCGTAGGCCTTATCCCCGGCGGCGGCGGTACCAAAGAGTTTGCACTAAGGCTATCCGATGATCTGCAGGAAGGCGATATCGAGATGAATAATTTCCGTGATCGATTCCTGACCATCGGCCAGGCTAAAGTATCCACCTCTGCATATGAAGCCTTTGAATTTGGTTACCTGAAAAAAGGCCGCGACGCAGTTGTGGTATCACAAAACAGGTTACTGGCCGAAGCTAAACAACACTGTCTGCAAATGGCTGACGAAGGCTATGTGCAGCCTGTTCCGCGTACGGATATTCGCGTATTGGGCAAACAGGCGCTGGGATTAGGTTATGTAGGTGCCAATACCATGTATAGCGGGAATTACATCAGCGAGCATGATGTGAAGATCTCGCAAAAACTGGCTTATGTACTTGCCGGCGGCGACTTGTCGCAGCCAACAACGGTAAGTGAAGATTACCTGTTAGGATTAGAAAGGGAGGCATTTGTGGCCCTGTGCACCGAGCGCAAAACGCTGGAACGCATACAATCTATTTTAACAGGAGGAAAAATATTGAGGAATTAAAGAATCAAGAGTTAAGAATCAAGACAGATAAAAGAGTCAAGAATTAAGATTCAGGAGCCAAGATAGAAAGATACGTAGGAAAGTGAAGTTTCCTGATTCTTGAATCTTAACTCTTGACTCCATCACAAATAAACAAAGTAAAATGAACGCATATATAGTGGCGGCCAGCCGCAGCGCTGTTGGAAAAGCAACCCGTGGTGGTTTTAGATTTACCCGCCCGGATACCCTTGCCGCCGATGTTATTAAACACCTGATGGCATCCGTACCCAACGTAGATAAGGATGAGATTGAAGATGTAATTGTAGGTAATGCTACGCCCGAGGCAGAACAAGGACTTAACGTTGCCCGTTTGATCTCGCTCATGTCATTGGATACCGATAAGGTGCCGGGTATGACGGTGAACCGGTATTGCGCATCGGGACTGGAAACTATTGCCATCGCTTCAGCAAAAATACATGCTGGTATTGCCGATTGCATTATTGCCGGTGGTGTGGAAAGCATGAGCCTATTGCCGATGGGTGGATGGCGAATTGTGCCTAATGCCGATGTAGCCCTGGCTCACCCTGATTATTACTGGGGAATGGGATTAACCGCCGAGGCAGTAGCTAAGGAGTATAATATCAATCGAGATGAGCAGGATCTGTTTGCGTATAACTCGCACCAGAAAGCCATCAGCGCCATAAAAGAAGGTAAATTTAAGGATGAAATAGTACCTGTAAACATTACCGAAGTTTATGTAGATGAAAGCGGTAAAAAGAAAAAAAGGGATTTTAAGATAGATACTGATGAAGGTCCGCGCGCGGATACCTCCATTGATGCCTTATCAAAACTAAAACCTGTTTTTGATGCTAAGGGCGTTGTTACAGCGGGTAACTCATCACAAACCAGCGATGGTGCTGCCTTTGTGATGGTGGTGAGCGAAAGCTTTATGAAAAAGAATAACCTTACACCTATAGCCCGTTTGGTTAACTATGCTGTTGTTGGCGTACCGCCGAGGATCATGGGTATAGGCCCACTGTATGCTATTCCGAAGGTATTAAAAATGGCAGGCATGAAACAGCAGGACATGGATCTGTTTGAATTAAATGAGGCTTTTGCATCGCAGTCACTGGCGGTTATTAAGGGTTTGGACCTGAATCCTGATCTCATCAATGTTAACGGTGGTGCCATTGCATTAGGACACCCACTGGGTTGCAGCGGGGCAAAGCTGTCGGTTCAGTTATTTAATGAATTAAAAAAACGTGATAAAAAATACGGTATGGTAACCATGTGTGTGGGTACCGGCCAAGGTGCCGCGGGCATATTTGAAATGTTATAGAACTAAAAATTAGCGCAATGGAAGCGACAAGATTATTTGATTGCATACCAGCACAGGCCGCAGCGCCCCGGGCTGATTTCTTAGCTGCAAAAGA
>JAMFSA010000224.1 GCA_026225055.1 Mucilaginibacter xinganensis
GATCCTGTGTCGGTAACAGCTTTACCGTGTTGTTCGAAAATCTCTGATTTCCATTCTTTACTTAAATACATTACTTGAATAATACTAAAGCGTAAATAAATTTTGTTAATTGTGGGTGCAAAGATAGGCATTTAATTCAAAAGTTAAAATTCAAAAGTCAAAAGCCTCAACAATATAATATAAACACTGGTTGAACAAACAATTACTTTATTTTTGCATTACAATTACTCCTGCTTTTTGACTTTTGAATTTTCACTTTTGACTTAACAAATGTATACTACTTACGAATCCGAACTCCGCGTACGCCCTGATGATATTGACATGTTTAACCATGTACATAACAGCAAATACTTTGATTATGTATTGGCCGCCCGATATGATCAGATGGAACGCTGCTATGGCTTAAGTATGGAATCATTTATTGAACGCGGTTTCGGCTGGCTGGTACGCAGTGTATATATGGATTATAAGCGGGCACTTAAAATGAGCGATTATTTTTTAGTGCGTACGGGCATTAAAACCATAGATGCAAAAAAGTGCAAGGTGAATTTTGAGATCATTAGCAAAGCAACTGGTAAAATATGCTGTGATGGCTGGTTTGATTTTGTATTGATCGATCTTAAAACAGGCAAAGGCGTTCTTATACCGCAAGATGTTGTTGAGCATTACCTCAATTAATTTATGTGTTTTCTATAATTGCAGCTGTGAGTTGTAGATAGCTTATGTATAGCATATAAATCCCCTATTTATAAAGTTGATTTTCGCAGGTTGGGAATTTTAAACCCCAATTACATATCCATACAGTAATTTTTACAGGTAAATGGTGTTAGGTATGATACTTGTCTATGCTTTGATGTAACAATAAAATCAACATCAAAATGAAAAAGCAACTACTTTTAGTTATCATAGTATTATCAGTATTAATTTCAGCAAACGCTAAAGCAAGCAGCAAACCATACTGTCCGCCAGCAAAACCAACCCCTCCGGCTACCCACTTGCCTATTAATAGCGGTATTGCCTTTTTAATGGTTGCGGGTGCTGCTATTGGTATTACTACTGTTAGTAAAGCAAAGTCACTTAAAGCTGTTACTGTAAAAGCATAATTTAATTGTATGATTCCTGGCATCACTCTTTTTTAAAAGTGTTTTCGGAAAATAATATTCAATTAACCCATAAATAATGAACCGGCAGATTAATATCTGCCGGTTTTTTGTTTTATACGTTTTTTTAAACCGGGTAGCAGATATGAATGCTTGTTGTGTCACTCCCTTCTAATGTTACAATGGCTGCTGGCCTTGTTATTGGAATTGCTGCTGTTAAGAAAAATAAACTGATTAAATTAGCCTAATGGTTATAAGCACATATACTAATAAGTGGAAAAAAGTTCCGGTAGATGTAAGGCAGTTTATATTACGTGCCCTCGCAATTTTAATCAGCTGGAAAATATTGTACCTGCTCTTTTTATTACCTATGCGGGTATTAGATAAGCCGCTCAGTCATTCAGTTGCCAATGGCACATCATGGCTGTTGAATAAGTATACTAACTCTACTGCTTACTATGCTAAATCTGAAACAGGTACAGTTATTACTGATAACGGGCCGGTTATCAGTCCGCTGGAAGATGTTTACTTTAACCAGCGGAATGTAGTATCTATTGAAGACCCCTGCAACGCGCTGGAGCTCTTTGTGCTATATGCAGGGTTTATAGTTTGTATGCCAGCTTCGTTGTGGCGAAAAATAATATTTATTGTGGGCGGTATATTGCTCATCCATATTACAAATGTGATCAGGTGCGCGGTGGTGGCTTATACCATAATTTACAACCCCAAATACGCCGATTTTGCTCACCATTACGTTTTTACTTTTATAGTTTATGCCCTTATTATAGTGCTGTGGCTAATATTCGTAAAAAAGCTTAAAATTGCACATGCTGAAACTGAGCAATAAACAACGCTATTATTGGGTTGGGTTTATAATAATAGCTGTCATCTATTCCTTATATAATTTGTACTTGGTTGATGTTAGCTATTATCAATCCATCCCGCGTAAAGTAAGGCACATAGGTAAATTGATAGCCATATTAGCCATTTACGGAACAGGCACCTTCGCACTAAAAAAATATACGGCCGATTGGATGATGTTTATTTGGCACCTCATACATATCGTGATCATAAGCCTGCTGGTCCTCATCGGTATTTACGACTGGACATTCGGCGCAGTTACCATGCAGATCCGCAATATTGCCGATACCCTGTTTGAATTCCTTATCTCCCCTGTTATTTATATTGCTGTGGGGATATTGAACAGTAAGTTTGGCAAAGCTGAAAAAAGTAATTAACGGCTAACATACATCACGAAAATCTCTTAAATCCTAAAAATCCTGGTTCCTTAAAATGCCCCCTCAATCAAATCGCCATAAAATTCCATTACACTCAATCCCGCCGCACGAACTTGTTGTGGTATCAAACTGGCAGCTGATTGCCCCGGCGTGGTATTTACTTCTATAAAGTAAAAATCAAGCGTATCCTCCAGCAAAATAAAATCAATACGCACCATGCCTTTACAATTCAGGCGCAGGTAAATTTCGGTGAGTATTTCGGCAATTTTATCGTTTAGCTCAGGACTAAGATCAGCAGGTGTAATTTCTTCGGATGCTCCGGCGGTGTATTTGGCTTCGTAATCAAAAAATTCTTTAAAGCTTATTATTTCAGTGGCAGGCAAAACCGTGATCTTACCTTTCAGGCGAGCTATTCCCCTGCTAAATTCGCGGCCTTTTATAAACTCTTCCACTAAAACCTGGTCGTCCTCATCAAAAGCTTTTTTTAGTGCCTCAGGCAATCCGGCAATATTATGCACCTTGCTCATGCCTACGCTGCTGCCACCAGTATTGGGTTTTATAAACAGCGGGAACTTTAAGTTAGCGGCAATAGTTGCCACATCATGCGCATCCTTACGGTGCAATTGCATTGATCTGGCGGCATTAAGGCCATGTATGCCATGTACAATGATTTTGGTGTAAGCCTTATTCATGGTAATGGCTGATGTTGTGGCATCGCAGGTATTATATGGAATGCCCATCATGTCAAAATAGCCTTGCAATTTACCATCTTCGCCAGGTGTGCCGTGTACGGTAATAAAGGCGAAATCAAACTTCACCTTCTCCTCTTTTATGGTTAGGCTAAAATCATTCTTATCAATATTTACTTTGCCATCTTCACCATCATAAAACCAGCTGTCGCGATTTATCAATACCGTATAAACCTTATATTTAGCCGGATCGAGGTTGGCTGCAATATTTTTAGCACTGTTTAATGAAACTTCATATTCCCCGGTATATCCACCGGCACAAAGGGCAATGTTTTTTGTTGTCATGATAGTTAATAGTCTGAAAACCGGAAAATCCGGATTCCGAAAGATTGTTCGTTCAAATTTAAAAATAAAAGGGAGTTTTTATAGTTAGAATATAGTACAGATGGGAAAGATTAAAAGATACTGATAGTCAAAACCTTTTAGCCAAAATATATTGTTAACTTCCCTACTTTCTAACTTACGGACTTTCCGACTATTAGAAATAATCATTATGTTTGGTTGCTCATTAAGCGTGAATACCCTTATAAATAACAATGAATAAATTTTGGGACTACTTAAAAACAAAAGCATTTCGTAACAACTTTTTCGCGGCGATAGGCACGGTAATATTGGTGGTGATCATCGCTTTTTTTAGTTTAAGCTACTACACCCGCCACGGTGAAGGTATACCTGTACCTTCTTTAAAAGGAATGCCAGTTGAAAAAGCCATGCAGGTTTTAAAGGATCAGGGTTTTGGTTATCAGATAGATTCCGTTTATGTATTGGATGAGCCCGCCGGAACCATTATTGAGCAAGACCCGGATGCAGGCACAAACGTAAAGGTAAACCGTATAATTTATTTAACCATGGTTACCCGCCTCGCCCCTGATGTAACTATGCCTGATTTACAGAACGAAAACTATATGGAAGCCGTTGCCACACTGGCAAATTACGGTTTAAAAGTGGGTGATACTACCTTTAAAGCTGATATTGCCGATCATGTTTTACAGGCCAGTTTTGCTGGGCATGTGATAGCAGCGGGCGCAAAAATACCCAAAGGCTCAAAGCTTGACCTGGTGATAGGTAACGGTGCCGGCGCCAGTGAAGTTGCCGTGCCGGATCTGGTTAGCCAAGACCTGGATGCCGCTAAGTTTGCTATTAAAGGCGCAGGTTTAACAGTAGGAACTATTACTTATGAAGGTTCTATTACAGATTCAAGTAATGTGGTAGTTTCAGCACAATACCCTGCTGTACAAAAAGATTCTGTAGTTAAAACCAGCCTGGGCACACGTATTAACCTTACTGTTACACAAGGTAAAAAAGCTGATGGCTCCAATTAATGCAACCGACTTCATGAACCGCCTCAACAGCGGCGAGCAATTAAATTTGCTTGATGTACGTGAAGAACTGGAATATTTAACCTACAATATCGGTGGTAAAAATGTGCCGCTAAGCAAACTATCTTCACAATTAGATACGCTGGGATATAACAAAACAGACGAACTGATAGTTATATGTACCATGGGCAAACGCAGTGAAACCGCGCGCTTATTATTAAATGAAACCGGGTATGTTAATGCCCGTAATTTATCAGGCGGATTAATCGCCATTCAAAGAGATCAACAATAACATAATATATTAATTATCATGACTGAAAAGAAAGCATCGTCAGGTACAGTTAAAAAATTCATTATCGCCTTGGTGCTGTTAATTATCATATCGCTGGGCATCACCTGCGTAGTTTATTACCTCCGCTATTTCGGGCCTAACGTTTCCGACAAAGAACAATATCTATACATTCACACAGGTGCTACTTTTGATGATGTATACAAAACCATCCGCGATGAAGGCATTGTTAAAGACACTACTACTTTCCATTGGGCGGCTGTAAATATGAAATATATCACCCGTGTTAAACCGGGTAAATACCGTTTACATGAAGGCATGAGCAATCGTAAATTGATTAACATGCTGGCATCTGGTGCACAGGAACCTGTAACAGTATCCTACCATAATTTACGTTTGAAAGAACAGTTCGCGGGTTTTATATCAAAAAAGATTGAACCGGATTCGCTCGCTATACTTAACCTGTTGGATTCAGCCGCTTTTGTGAAGCAATATGGTTTCACTACCGATAACGTGTATACCATGTTTATGCCCAATTCCTATCAGATGTACTGGAATACATCGCCTGAAAAATTATTTAAGCGGATGTATGCCAATTATGAAAAATTCTGGACACCGGAACGCAAGCAACGAGCATCTGAAATAAATCTGAGCCCTGTTCAGGTATCGATTTTAGCTTCCATTGTTGATGCAGAAGCATTGCATGATGATGAGATGCCAACCATAGCCGGATTATATCTTAACCGCCTTAAAAAAGGCATGAAACTGGAATCCGATCCTACCGTTATATTCGCGCTGCATGATTTTACCATACACCGTGTATTGAATAAGGACCTGAAGGTAATCTCGCCTTATAATACTTATATGTATACCGGTTTGCCTCCGGGCCCGGTGATGATGCCATCTATTAACGCGGTTAACTCCGTGCTTGATTACAAAGCCAGCAATTACATATACATGTGTGCCAAAGCCGATTTCTCAGGTTATCATGCTTTTGCTACCAATGTTGCCGACCACTTAATTAACGCCCATAAATTTCAAAAGGCGCTTGACGCACGACATATTGAAAAATAATGCTTGAGTTTTCAACTAAGTTGCGTGTACGCTACGGCGAAACCGACCAGATGGGTTACGTTTACTATGGCAACTATGCCGAATTTTATGAGGTGGCCCGTGTTGATATGCTCCGCGACCTGGGTTTGAGCTACCGTGAAATGGAAGAAACCGGTATTATGCTGCCGGTGGCTGAGTTGCACTGTAAATACCTGAAACCTGCTTTGTACGATCAGGAGATCACCATAAAAGTAATTATTGACGAAATGCCCGGTGTAAAGATCCACTTTAAATATCAGTTGTATAATGAGGCTGAAGAACTTATAAATACAGGTGCGACAACACTTGTATTTGTAAGCAAGAAAACCGGCAGGCCATGCTTCCCTCCACGGGATTTTATAGCTAAATTAAAGCCTTTTTTTGAGTAGATTTGAGCTCAAATGAGATGGCTGAACCGCTTTTTATTACGATTTAAATTTTACAGGTCTTTTACCGGCTGGACAAAATCTGTATTGTTGCCCGGTTTTGGCCCGCTATCGTTATATGAGGTTGTTGTATTTTTTGTGCAGGAGTTTTTGCAGGGCACATTAACTACTAAAGCCTCGGCACTGGCCTATAACTTTATGCTGGCATTATTCCCCGCCACTATATTTTTGTTTACACTCATCCCCTACATACCGATAAATAATTTTCAGGATGAACTGCTCAATCTTATTGGGTTGGTTTTACCTAATGAGCGCACCTCGCAATTCTTCGATTCGAACGTGGTGGTTATCATTAAACATCAAAACGGACAGTTACTATCGGTTGGCTTCTTGTCAGCCTTAATACTTGCCACCAATGGCGTAAATAACCTCATGAGAGCGTTCAACAGGTCATCTCTTGTAATGGAAACCCGTACTTGGCTAAAAAGGCGCTGGGTGGCCCTTATTTTAACTGTTGTGATTAGTATATCCATGTTGGTAGCAATTACCATTATGATAGCCGGGCAAAGCGCTATTAGCTTTTTGCAGGCGCATATTTTCAGCAAGGGGCATTTTTGGCTTTATATATTTGCTTTATCAAGGTGGATCATCATTGTACTGATATTCTTCACCACTGTGTCTATCCTATACAGGTATGGTCCGGCTCACAAACAGCGCTGGGCATTTATTAACCCAGGCTCTATGATGGCAACCGGACTGGCGGTACTTACTTCTTTAGGGTTCACGTACTACATCAACCACTTTTCGCACTACAATAAGATCTATGGTTCTATCGGTACACTCATAGTTGTGATGCTTTGGTTGTACCTAAATTCGCTAATTATTTTGATGGGATTCGAATTAAACGCCAATATCGACTTCGCAAAACGCAATATTAAGGTGGTAAAACCCTCTTTTAACAGCTTTAGGCATTAAAATGCAAAAAAAATGCAAAGTTAATGATTTGGTCATCAATTCATTATAAGGAAATGTTAAATATTTGAAAAAAAATCAATATCAAATTTGCCAATTCGCCCCGGATTTGTACTTTTGTCCCCGGAGAGCTGGCAGAGTGGTCGATTGCGGCAGTCTTGAAAACTGTTGAACTGTGA
>JAMFSA010000225.1 GCA_026225055.1 Mucilaginibacter xinganensis
ACTATGCTATCGGGCACTTAAAAAATGTTTGGTTGTGTTGCTGAAAAATCAATCGCCAAAAATAGGTGATTTTATAGTGTATAAAAAATAAAAAAACAGGAAGGGTGTTAAACCTTCCTGTTTTTCAATAACGTATATTTTATTTATAAATTATTTGTATCAGCAATTATCTTATTATGGTCGACTTCATCTATATAAGGGTCAGTAATATAGTTGTGTTCTTTTAAACGTGGCGAAACAAACATAAACGCTACTACAAAAACTAAGATAAAGCATACAAAGAACCAATAATAGCCAGCGCCTGCAAGGTAAGGTGCAAGAGTGCCTTTATTGGCGATGTATCCGTTTACACCCGAGGTAATATAGTTACCCAGCGAAACCACCAAAAGCCAAATAGCCGTCATTGTGCTTTTCATTGATTTCGGGGAGTGGGTATAAGCATACTCCAGGCCGGTAATGGATACCAATACTTCGGCAGCCGATAACACGATATAAGCTAATACCTGCCACCACACTGATGGAGTGCCACCATGATCGATGTTTGTTTGAATTAAGGCGATAATAACAAAGGTTAATGCAGTTAACACCAGGCCGGCGCCAAGGCGTCTTAATGGCGTAGTTTTTAAACCGATCTTGTCAAAGAATGGATAAACCCAGTAATTAAACACCGGGATAAATATAAGCAGGAACACCGCGTTAACAGTTGATATTTGCCCGGCTATTACTGTGAAGTGATAAAAACCTAAATTGATAGTGCGGTCGAGGTGGGCGGCTTGTAATACCCATTCTGAAAGGCACTGATCCCAAACGGCCCAAAATGCCAGGGCGAAAAAGAACACTGCCATTACACGGTAAACAGCTTTTACACCGTCAACTCTTTCAGGGTTATGCGCTTCTTTAGCTACATCCAGCCATGATTCACCTGCTTTTTTATGACTAATATGTGTTAGTGCATAAAAAGTAATAAAAACAAAATTGTCCCTGTTAACACCTGATGGAGGTACCCGTACATATAGTTTTCTTCCTGAAAAGAAAATTATAGTAGCTAAGCCCATTAAAATACCCGGTATGCCAAAGGCCCATTTTGCGCCATAGTTTTGATATATGTAAGGGATTGCCAATGTTGATAATACGGAGCCTGCATTAATGCTGAAATAAAACCACCCGTAAATTTTCGATAAAAGATCCTGGTTTGAGGCATCAAATTGATCGCCTACGTTGGCTGATACGCACGATTTTATACCACCGGCGCCAATAGCTACCAACACCAGCCCGAAGGTAAAGCCGCTAAGGCTTGAGTCGAACATGGCCAGGCACAAATGCCCCATGCAATAAACTATCGATATATATAAAATGATCTTGTATTTCCCGGTAAACCAATCTGCGACCAAACCACCAACAAAGGGGAGCGCATAGGCCACGGTTACAAAGAGATGCGACATTTGATTTGCTTTAGCATCTGCTACGGTCGACAGTAATTTACTGCCTGTGGGGTTGTAAAATTGAACTACCAAAAAGGTCACTAATATAGAACGCATGCCGTAAAAGCTGAAACGCTCAGCAGCCTCGTTGCCTATAATATAAGGTACGCTTTTTGGGTATTTTGACTTCTGCGGAGTGCTCTCCGCAGTCAATGTGTCTTGAACCATGAGATCAGTTAATTTCGGCTAAAATACTACAATTCTGTTAAATCAAAATTATATATTGAAATAGTTGATAATATACGGGCAATGTTTTGATTATGAATTATCAATAGTTGTTTAATTTTAATTATTACCGACTGTATTGGTTGTATCGGCCGTCTTTTTTGGGTCGATGTAAGTGTTATCCTGTTCGCTGGGTACGTTACGCATATCCAGGTTCTCAATAAATTCCCACCTGCCATTTTTTAAGCGAAAACCATCATACGTAAGATCAGGTCCATACATTTCAAGTTTGCCTTTGAATTTATTATCAGGAGGAGATAAGTGATCAAATATGATAAGGTGCTGTTCTGGTATATATTTTAACATCATGGAGGCCTGACGGGTGTATTCGAAAATTATCCTTTTCTGACCTTTTTTATTATCAAAAACTGGTAGGCCAAAAATAGGTAAGCCATTTTTATTGAATGATAATACCTCGATTACCTTTTTAGTTGCATCAGCAGTATAGCCCTTCCAGCCAAGCATTACATAATAAGGGTTTTCGACGCCAACTTTTATGATTTTATAATATTGAGCACCGTACCATTTGCGGTTATTAACGATCGAATCCTCTGGGTTCTTTAATAACGGCGAGTAATCTTCAAGCGGGATCAGGTGCAAAGGGCCGCTTGTATTCATTTGTATGGCACCATAAAAACGATAGCTGTCATCATCATTAGTTACATGCCAGCTGATGATCCTGAATGTATTATCAGGTGAGTTTACAATGGTTACTGCTTTTACTGAATCAAAAGGAAAGCTGAACGAGTTAGGAACTTTTAGCGCGGTTACCAAGGTTTTAATGAATTTATAATTGGCATTTATACGTTCAGGCCCGGCTTCATTGTTTACCATCTCTTTACCGATATTGGCAAGGCTATCCTGGTAAACCTGTAAATGTTTTGTATTTGCGCTTTCATCGGTATGTTGCGCAAAACAATGTATGCAGGTTAACAGTGAAAAGGCAAATAGTAGAAAACGCTTCATTATAAGTTTTGAATGTGTGATTTTTTGAAGCGTCATTGCGAGGTACGAAGCAATCCCAAACTATACAGGGCGGACCGCTAATCGGGGATTATTAATGCTATTATTTGTTTTTCAATGGCATTAATGAGCACCCTGCGGTCGGTTGTCTTCGTTTCTCGCAATGACGTTGTTTACAAGTTAACGTAAATTTTCAATAACAATTGCGCTTGCACCGCCGCCGCCGTTGCATATACCGGCAACGCCATATCTGCCATTATTTTGCTGTAATACGTTTAAAAGGGTAACAATGATTCGTGCACCCGATGCACCCAGCGGATGCCCTAATGAAACCGCGCCGCCATTAACGTTTACCTTTGACGGGTCGAGCTTTAAATTTTGATTGTTGGCAATAGCTACAACAGAAAAGGCTTCGTTTATCTCAAAATAATCAACCTCATCAATTGCTAAACCTGCACGATGCAAAGCCAAAGGAATAGCTTTTGATGGTGCAGTAGTAAACCATTCAGGCGCTTGCTGGGCATCTGCATAGGCAACAACTTTTGCCAGTGGTTTTATACCTAATTCATTAGCTTTTTCCCTACTCATTAAAATAACGGCTGCCGCGCCATCATTTAGGGTAGATGCGTTGGCAGCCGTAACTGTGCCATCCTTCTTAAATACCGGTTTTAGCGTCGGGATCTTATCAAACTTTACAGCTTTCGGTTCTTCGTCATCTGCAAACAAAGTTATATCGCCTTTTTTATCCTTTAACTCAACAGGCGTTATCTCATTGCTGAATTTGCCTTCGCTTTGTGCTTTTTGTGAACGATGATACGATTCAATGGCAAAAGTATCCTGCTCTTCACGATTGATATGACATTCCTCCGCACAAAGTTCCGCCGCTGAACCCATGTGGTAATCGTTATAAACATCCCACAGGCCATCTTTAACAAGGCCATCAATAATTTGTCCGTTGCCCAGGCGATACCCGTTGCGGGCTTTATCTAAATAATAAGGCACATTGCTCATGCTTTCCATGCCGCCGGCTAAAACAATGTCGTTTTCGCCCAGGGCTATGCTTTGCGCGGCCAGCATAATGGCTTTCATACCCGATGCACATACTTTATTTACTGTTGTTGCAGGCAGATAGGGTAGCCCGGCAAAAATTGCCGCCTGGGTAGCAGGTGCCTGCCCTACATTGGCCGACATTACATTTCCCATATAAACTTCCTGTATATGCTCTGGCTTTAAGCCCGATTTTTCAATTGCTGATTTAATTACTATGCTACCAAGCTGTGTGGCGCTTAGTGCCGATAAGCCACCGCCGAAACTACCAATAGGCGTACGGGTAGCCGCAACTATTACTACTTCTCTCATAAAATAAGAATAAAATTGGACTGCAATTTAGTGTTTGCTTACACTATAAACCATATAATAGATGAGATATTATTTAAGGAAGTAATAGTCAGGTCGATTTTTTCTTTCTGCCGCCTTTTTTACGCTCATTCAAAATCTGTTGCAGCAGGTATTCTATCTGCCCGTTAGTGCTTCTGAATTCATCTGCCGCCCAGGTTTCTATTTCCTTTAATACTTCAGGATTGATACGTAATATAAATGCTTTCTTTTCAGCCATGATTTAATGTGCTGCTTTTCTCTGACTTCTTAAAATAAAAAATGTATCCCGGAAATTTATGCATAGTGATGAATGGTATTAAGTGGCTGGATTAATTGCGTTTTATATTACGGCCACCCCACAAACTATACAGCAAGCCGCTTACTATAGCATTATTTCTTCGTTTTTTTAAAATGACTAAATATGATCCGAAAAAAGTTAAGAATGGAATTGATGATGCAGGTGCTGTACTTTGATCGATATTAATATGATCTCTTAGGCCCAACGGATGGCTGTTGATCTGCATTATTTCCCCATATTCGTCCGATTCCCATACATAATGCTGCGACCAAACGGACGGCTTATAAAATTTAGCTACTAAACCTGTCTGTAATGATAATGTAGTAATCCGGCTGAAAATGTCGCGTGTTGCGTTTCCAATTACTACACCATTTTCATCGGTAACCGATATGTACCTGTAAGAGTTTTCCGCCCGTTTAAATATCCACGTGTTTGAAGCTGTTATTACAGTTGCTATACGTTTAGACAGCCGATGATAAACTATCTTACCATAGCTATGGGTATTATCGGTTAACTCAATTTCGCGACTGAACCAGCCTTTTCTAACAAGATATAGCTCATTCGTGCTTTTTGTATCAAGTATTGAATACATAATATTAATGATATAATGTACCAGTATTTACAACCGGGTTAACACTTCTGTCGCCGCATAAAACAACCAGCAGGTTGCTTACCATAGCCGCTTTACGTTCTTCATCAAGCTCAACAATATTTTTTTCTGCTAATTTGGCTAATGCCATTTCAACCATGCCAACCGCGCCTTCAACAATTAACCTGCGGGCCGATATAATAGCCGATGCCTGTTGCCTTTGCAGCATGGTATGTGCAATCTCAGGCGAATAGGCCAGGTGTGATATACGGGCTTCTAATACTTCAATACCAGCCCTGTCTAATCTTTCATTCAATTCTTTTTCCAGAAAAAGGCTTACCTGTTCGGTGCCACCCCTTAACGTGATATCCGCGGTTTCATCTTCATTATTATCATAAGGGAATGAGTTGGCCAGGTGCCTTACAGATGCTTCGCTCTGTATGTTTACATATTGTAAATAATTTTCAACAGCAAAAGCCGCTTTTGCTGTGTCCCTGATCTGCCAAACAATTACCGCTGCAATTTCAATTGGGTTGCCAACCTTATCATTAACCTTGAGCTGTTGCCCGTTTAAATTAAAAGCTCTTAATGAGATCTTCTTTTTTACAGTGAACGGATTCACCCAAAAGAAGCCGTCCTTTTTTACAGTTCCCACATAATTGCCAAAAAGCGTGAGCACTTTTGATTCATTTGGGTTTACAATTGCCAACCCAGGTAGTATAAAAACGAGGTTAATAACTGTTAGGATAAGTGCTAATACAAGGCTGTCGGTTGAGAATAATATTATTGCAACAACAGCTGACACCAGAAATATAACAAATGCTGCGTAACCGGAAGGAGGGTTGATTGTTTTTTCAGAATCCATGATTTTTTGATTTTAAAATGATATCATAAAGATATCAAACTTTAAATTACAAATGCAAGAAAAATATAGATAAACAGAAACTTAGTAGTAATTTTGATAGCTTTAAATAAATAATGGCAAATCTATCTCCCTCACGCCAAAAGGCTTTACTACGCAAATACGCCCGTAATCTTAAATTTTTGATGATGGCGGCGAGTATTTGTTTAATTGTTTGGACACTCCCGAAGCAGGCAAAATTCAGGTATGAGATTGAAAAAGGCCGTATCTGGACACAGAAGGACCTGATATCACCCTACAATTTTGCTATACTGAAAACGCCGCAGGAAATTGATAATGACCATCGCGCGGCACTGGCAAGTATTACACCCATTTATCAGCTGAATACCGATATAGGGCAGCAGCAACTCGATACTTTTAAAAGCAGCCTCGAAGTAAAATGGCATGCATCTGGTTTAAGTGACCGGCAGAAGGAAGAATACCTCACTATAGGTACCAATCTTTTAAAAAATATTTATGATACAGGCCTTTTAAGGCTCAATCCCAAGTATCAGCAATACGCGGCAAATTATCCGGTAACTATATTAAACAAGAATATAGCTACTGATAAAAATACAGCCGATCTGTTTACCAAGCAAAAAGCGTTGGATTATTGTAACCAGCTTTTAAGCAAACAAAAAGATATTGATAAGTCGTTTTTGCTGGATCTGATTGTCAGCAGGTTGCAAAATAACCTGGTTTATGATGAGGGCTTAACCGCGCGTTTGGAAAAAGAAGCTATAGAGAGCCTGTCTGTAACCCGCGGGATGGTACAAAAGGATGAGATTATTGTGAGTAAGGGTTCGGTAGTGAACGATGAGGTTTTTCAAAAATTGGAATCCTATAAAAAAGCCTTTGAAGATAACGCCAGGGTAAATGGCGACCGCCGACTGGTTGTGCTGGGAGAGGTGCTGTTGGTATCCATTGCAATTACCTTGCTTATGGTGTTTCTTTTCCTTTTTCGTAAGGATATTTACCACGATAACCGCCTGGTTTCGCTTATATTACTGGTAATTACCGCCATGCTGGGCACCTTGTCACTGGCTATTAAGCTGGAAATGCCCAATTTGTACTATATACCTTATTGTATTGTACCTATTATTATCCGCATACTTTTTGATACCCGTTTGGCACTCAATATACACCTGCTTGTGGTATTAATAGCAGGCTTTTTTGTACCCAATAGTTTTGAGTTTGCTTATTTTGAGATTACGGCAGGCATGGTATCCATCTATAGCATGAAACACCTTATCAGGCGTGAGCAATTCCTGATATCAGCATTGATCATCACCTTCAGTTATTTTGTGGCGTTCCTGGGTATATCATTTATCAGGGAGGGTACTTTTATTAATATTAATTGGGTTGATTTTCTACCGTTTGTAGTGAGCGTGTTGCTTACTTTGCTGGCATACCCACTCATTTATTTGTTTGAGAAGTTGTTTGCCATAACATCAGACATCACACTCATAGAGCTAACCAATACAAATGCCCCATTACTGCGTGAATTGGCCTTCACTGCTCCGGGAACATTCCAACACTCGTTACAGGTGGCAAATCTTGCCGAAAATGCCATATACAGCATTGGGGGCAATGCCCTGTTGGTTAGGGCAGGGGCCTTATACCATGACATTGGTAAACTGGAGAACCCATTGTTTTTTATAGAGAACCAGAGCTCAGGGTTTAATCCGCACGATAAGCTGCCTTATGAAGAAAGCGCTCAAATTATTATCAGGCACGTAAGCAAGGGTGTTGAAATGGCTGAGAAAGCAAACATCCCGGAGGTTGTTATTGATTTTATCCGCACTCACCACGGTAATACCCGGGTTGATTACTTTTACCAGTCGTATTTAAAGAATTTCCCCGAAAAACTGATAAATGAGAACACTTTCAGATACCCGGGGCCTATACCTTTTTCAAAAGAAGGGGGTGTTTTAATGCTTGCCGACTCAGTTGAGGCTGCTTCGCGCTCATTAAAAGAACCTGATGAAAAATCAATAAGCGAACTGGTTGATCGCATTGTGAAATACAAACTCGATCAGGATCAGCTGAAAGACAGCGACATAACACTTAAAGAAATTGAAACCATCAAAACTATTTTTAAGCGAATGCTGATGAGTATTTATCACGTGAGAATAAATTACTAAGAAAGGTAAATTTTTTTTTGACGGGTTAGTTGAATTACTATATTTGCAGTCCCGAAAAAAGGGGTTTTATTTCGATATCAGCCACGATCCAAAATACGGTGAGGTGCCTGAGAGGCCGAAAGGATCAGTTTGCTAAACTGACGTACGGGAAACTGTACCGAGGGTTCGAATCCCTCCCTCACCGCTGAGTGTCAATTTAAAACTTGTCAAAAGCCTGTAAATTGTTGATTTACAGGCTTTTTTGTTTTCACTACTCTTGTCAAATATGTCAAAAATCGCCATGTCTGAGTGAGCGATTCGTGTAGTAGTCACTTTTCAAAGCAATCGCTCACTGGAGGTGGCCTAACTTATTGATATACAAGATGTTTAAAGATGAAACATCTTGTCCTCGAAAGCTTATTTATCGACATTTATTCACTTTAATTAATGATTTTTATGTTAGAAAAAAGCTTTGGGTTGTTGTTTTATTTAAAACAAACCCCTAATTACAAAAAAGAACAGATGTATATCTATCTGCGAATTACCGTAGACGGGACAGCTAAGGAGCTATCCACGAAGCGATTATGGTACATTGCAAAATGGAATGTCCGAGGCGGAAGGGCTGATGGTGCCAGTGAAGAAGCCCGTTCAATCAATAGTTTGCTTGACACTTTACAAGTTAAAGCTCATGAGGCAAAAAGAATGTTGATTGACGCTAACCAAGAGGTTTCTGCCCAGGCAATCAAAAATCTAATG
>JAMFSA010000226.1 GCA_026225055.1 Mucilaginibacter xinganensis
CGGCAAGCTCGCGGCCCATTTTGGCCATCTTGATGGTTGCCGACTCAGACAGGTTATTGATCCTGTTACTTAATGCACTCATTTTGTTTTTGTTCTTATTGCGGCAAATATAGAAAAGTTTGCAGTTGGCAGTTTGCTTTATTTTCAATAAATAGGCTTATAATGGTTTTAAAACCTGATGCGTGTAATTATTCGTAACAATTACCTGCTGCTAAATGTAAACTGCACACCGCCAACTGCAAACAGTCCACCATTAACTTTCCAGCCAACAGCCCACCGCCAACTGCAAACTATTTTATAGCTTTGCCGGTAAATAAAAACAATCTTGCGCGAACACAAACGGATCATACTTATTTCGCTTATCACCGGCATTGTGCTGATGATGGCTAAGTTTGGAGCCTACTTTTTAACCGCATCAAACTTTGTACTTACCGATGCGGCCGAAAGTATTGTAAATGTGCTGGCAAGCTCATTCGCCTTTTTTAGTATCTACCTGGCCTCGCAGCCGCGCGATGAAAATCATCCCTACGGGCATGGTAAGGTGGAGTATTTCTCCGTTTTTATAGAAGGCTCATTGATTGGCATAGCGGGGCTCATCATTATCTTCAAATCTATCTACGGGCTGTTTTACCCTAATGAGATCCACGACCTTTTATGGGGCGCTATCATCATTGGTGCTACGGGCTTAATAAATGGCAGTTTGGGCTTTTATATGATTAGAAGGGGTAAAGCGTTGCCGTCAATCACTATTGAAGCTGACGGTCGACATCTTATCACAGATATGGTTACCAGCTGCGGATTGGTAGTTGGGTTGTTACTGATATACTTTACCGGCATTAAGGTACTGGACAATGCCTTGTCCATATTTGTGGGCTTGTATATTGTTTTTACAGGATACAAACTGGTGCGCAGATCGGTAGGTGGATTAATGGATGAGGCTGATTTTGATGTAGTAAAGGAAATTGTAAATGTATTGGATGAGCAGCGCCGTGATGAATGGATCGATCTGCACAACTTCCGTGCGCAAAAATATGGTAACGAACTGCATATCGATTGCCATTTAACACTACCCAATTACTTCGACCTGAACCGTGTGCACGCGGAAGTAAAATTGGTTGATAAGCTGATAAACAGCGAGATAACAAAAACAGAATTGTTCATTCATACCGACCCATGTTTGCCCGATTGTTGCCATTACTGCAGTATGCCCAATTGCCCGATCCGTTCGGAGGCAAAAACTGAGCGCATTACCTGGACAATGGATAAGGTTATCCGTAACAAAAAACACTTTGAAGCATAATGTATAATTTTAACGTTCGTGTATATGGCCTGCTGATTAACGATAATAATGAAATACTTATTAGCGATGAGCAAGAGTACGGCATGCGTTTTACAAAGTTCCCCGGTGGTGGTTTGGAATATGGTGAGGGGCTGATAGATGGTTTAAAACGTGAGTTTGTTGAGGAATGTAATGCCGAAGTTGAAGTACTTAGTCATTTTTATACTACTGATTTCTTTATCCAATCGGCATTTAATGATTCACAGATCATCAGTATATATTATATAGTTAAAAATACAAGCGAGCTAAACCTGGACATTAAAACCAAAGTATTTGATTTTGATGGCGAGGGTGATGTGCTGCAGGCATTCCGTTGGGTAAAGTTATCGAAGCTTGATCCGGAAGAGATCACCTTCCCTATCGACAGGCATGTGGCAAAGCTTTTAATAAAATAATTATGAGTTTAGTTGAGAGAGATTTAAGTGTAATATGGCATCCGTACACACAAATGAAAACCGCTTTGCCGCCCGTGCCTATAGTACGCGGAGAAGGTGCATGTTTGTACGGTGAGGATGGCAAGAAATATATTGATGGTGTATCATCATGGTGGGTGAACATTCACGGGCATGCGCACCCGTACATCGCCAAAAAAGTAGCCGAACAGTTAACCAAACTGGAGCATGTAATATTTGCAGGCTTTACGCACGAGGGCGCGGTTGAATTAGCCGAGCGCTTACTCAAAATATTACCTAACAATCAAAAAAAAGCCTTTTACTCCGATAACGGTTCAACGGCCATTGAAGTAGCCATAAAAATGTGCCTGCAATACTGGCACAACCAGGGCATAAAACGCAATAAGATACTGGCATTTAAAAATGCTTATCACGGTGACACCTTCGGAGCTATGGCCGTAAGTGGGCGCAGCGCTTTTACAGCGCCTTTTGATTCAATGTTGTTTGAGGTGGAGTTTATTGATCTTCCGGAACAATCCAATATTCAAAATCTCAAATCTCAAATCTCAAATCTCAAATCCGACTTAGCATGCTTTATTTTTGAGCCATTGGTACAGGGCACTGCGGGTATGGTAATGTACGAAGCTGAGTATTTGAACGAGCTGATGGCCCATTGCCGTAAGGAGGGCGTGCTGATGATTGATGATGAGATATTTGTCGGTTTTGGCCGTACAGGGAAGCTATTTGCCTGCGATCATGTTACTGAACAGCCGGACATCATGTGTTTTTCAAAGGGGTTAACAGGCGGTACTATGGCGCTGGGTTTAACTACCTGTACACAACAGATCTATGATGCATTTTTGTCGGATGATAAGCTGAAAACCCTATTTCACGGGCATTCATTTACGGCTAATCCTATCGCATGTTCGGCTGCGCTGGCCAGTATGGATTTGCTGATGGAAGATACCACTATGCAGAACATCAAAAGGGTAGAGACATTGCACCAGCAGTTTGCAGCAAGGATAAAGGATCACCCTAAAATAAAAAATATACGCCAAACCGGAACCATACTGGCTATGGATTGGGAAACCGGCGATAATACCTCATACTTTAGCACACTGCGCGACAGGCTATACCTGTATTTTTTGGATGCAGGCATTATTTTGCGGCCGCTGGGCAACATCATTTATATTTTACCTCCTTATTGCATAACCAATGATGAGCTAACCTATATTTACAGCAAAATTGAGCAGGCCCTTGAAGAATTGTAATTATGGAACTGAATAAAATACTACCTACTATAATAGCCCAACCCCAACTGCATGCACGCTGGTTAAACACCTTATCATTAATGGAAAATACCGGCGCGCGCAAGATCTCAGCAAGTGAGGACCCGGTTACCGTAACCTATATTATATTAAAGCACGCTGCCGAAGAGCACCGCCATGCCTTCTACCTAAAAAAACAGATTGAAAAGGTACACGAAGATTTGTGCCCAACCTATGCAGGTGAATATTTGCTGGCCCCGGCCTACAGCAAATATTATCTGAATCAATTAGATGTAGATGTATGCCGTTATTTAAAAAAGGACCTAAAACTAACAGGCAGTGAGCTACGTTTCGCAGCATATTTACTAGTAACCTATGCCATTGAAGTACGTGCCGATGAACTTTACCCAGTTTACCAGGATGCACTTGACGACGCGGGCAGCAAGGTGAACGTAAAATCGATCATACTGGAAGAGGAAGGACATTTGGAAGAGATGATCAACCAATTGCAAAAATTCTCGCCCGAGTGGGAACTACATGCGCAAAAAGCAGTTGACATTGAAACTCGTTTATTTGGTGATTGGGTGAATGCGCTTTCTACAAGCATTGCTTAGATTTAAAATATATCTATACAAAAAAACGCCCTTGTGATTATCAAAAGGGCGTTTTTTTATGGAATGTAATTTCTATTATGGGTGCAGATCGCTCATGCCTACTTTTTCAAAGTCTGGCGCTATGCCGTATGTTCCGGCAGGTGCTTTGCCATCGGTTATTGTTTTAATGGTAATAGTGGTTTCCTGCCCTTGCTGAAAAACGGTGTATTGTACGGGATAGCCACCAATGTTAGCATAATAAAAAGGTAAGGCAGTTGAAGGCACAACAATATCATTTGTTACCCATACATCATAAGTTTTACCACTCTTGCTATCCTTGGCTGTAACTTTTTTGCAGTTAAAGCCTGCAATTTGTTTGGTTTCAGTTGTAGGGGTAAAGGTAAATGATGGGTATGCAGCCGCACCTTCTTCTATTTCCGCAGGTGTTGCTATACCAGCTTTTTTCAGGCCTGCAACAGGGATATCAAGTATAACGGCAAGATAATCATGTTTGGCGGTAGTTAATATTTTAACATTGCCCGGCCCAAAGGTTATTATGGTAGCTGATGAATCGGCTTTGAAATATTGTTTAGCTTCGGCAGGCTGGCCTTGTATAACGGTGCTAAATGTGGCAACGCCCTCATTAATAGTTTTTTGCGCTTTTGCGTTAATGGTAATAAAAGTTAAGGCAATGCCTAAAGTAGATGTTAAGGTCTTAATATTCATGTTGTTGGTTTAATTAAGTACAATTTAATGCTTTTTATTTATGGAAAACAAATTTATTATTATTCGTTAGATACAGTAATTAGCGATTTGTTACGCTTTAACAAGCTATATTTTATTTGAAGTGTATCGGCTTGCTTCGTTATAATGCTTACAAAATGATCGCTGTTGGTAGCATCTATAACGAGCAATTGGCACACATAGTTTTTATTTATTGAATTTATGGCCGCGTAAGGGTTATTAGTAAGATAAATATAATCGGTTTTAAGTTTTTCATTAAGCGGTGCATCGCTTAAATCCTTACTAAATAAAACCAGTCTTTTATTCATAAACTGAATGAGGTTTCCCTTTTTCAACACAAATCCAGACCGGATATTCTGCTTTAAATTATACACGCTTACACTGTTGACCCCACTGCTATCCAGGTAGGGTTGTATGGAATAACGGTAGTTTTTATCGGTATCGCTCAGATCAGAAATTACCACAGCCTTGGTGCCGTTCTTCATTACCAAACCTACATGTTTGTGCAGGTTAAGGAATGCTAAACTATTTGATTGCCCGGCGTTGATCTTTTTTATGCTGATGCTTACACTCAACAATAAAAGGCAAACCAAGCTTGCTTTTAATAACCACGATCTCTTGTAGTACAACCAACAAAATAGGCTGATGATAATGGCATAAAGTAAAAGATATTCCGCAGTGCTGAGCCATATTTTGTTGATGCTGACGAATGGCGAATGCTCCATAAAAGTTAAAACCTTGTTCATGACCAGGATAGTTTTATCGAGTAAGTAGGCAAGCGCGTTTGATAAACCAACTATCTGCGGGAGCAACAAATAAATAAAGCCTGTGTACATAATGATAGTAACCGGGATAAACACAAACAAATTACTCACTAAAAAGTAAACCGGGAACTGGTGAAAATAGAACGCGCTTAAAGGGAAAATAACTATTTGTGCAGCTATCGACAATGAGCACAGGTTCCATAGTTTATCGGCCCATTTGTTTTTGAATTTGAGCCAGCTATAAACTACCGGCCTGAAAACGATCAAACCCGTTATGGCGACGTATGATAATTGAAAACCAACCTCGGTAATAAAATAGGGGTCGAATAATAACAGCATGAATGCTGATACCGCCAGTAAATTCAGCGAGTTGATATATCGATTATAGGTTTTACCGATGACAATAAAACTAACCATTAACACAGCCCGGCACACAGCGGGCGAAAAGCCGGTAAGCAACGCATAATACCATAACGCGCTGATGATAATAATAGCCCTGATGAGTTTGCCGTATTTATACTGCCACAAGAAACCAAGCGCCCAACTCAGCATCAAATAAATAATCGCCACCTGCGCGCCTGAAACTGTAAGCACATAAACCGTCCCGGTTGTTGAGTAGGCCTGTAAAATATCGCTGCTCATATCAGCTTTGTAGCCTAATATAATGGCCGATGCTATGGCGACTGCTGAAGTATCCTTCATCCCAGCTTTAAACTTTTGAACAAGGTGTTGTCTTAATCGCAAAGAGTAAGCAACAACCTGGTTGCCAGCATTGTGCGCTATAATTGCATATTGATGCGGATATAAAAAGGATTGACAATGAATATTCTGATCGGCTAAATATTGTTTGTAGTTAAACTCAGCAGGATTAAATGGCGGGTCAATCGGTTTATAATTTGCAGGGATGAGTAGTTCATCGCCATAGGATAACTTTTTAGCAAATGTATCTTTTATGGTGATGAGCAGGTTGCCGGTAACTGAAATGTGTTTCCCGTTGACAATGCACTCTTTTACCTCTGCTTTAAAGCGGTGCAGGCCGTTTTTAAGAATAGGTTCGTTGCTGATCTTTACTACGGTATATTGCGCATTTGTTTTTGAGAAATGATCTGGGCGGGTAAGCTCATTATAACGGAGAACACTTACACAGCCAAACAGAAATAATATTCCAGTCATTAACACTCCCCCAAGCCAGCGGAATTTATAAATGCTGAACTTTTTATAAGTGAGATTTAGGACTATAAAAATAAAACTTAGCGAATAGAACAGGATAGCAAGCGGGTTTATATAGGCAGCCGGGATAAAATTTAGCCCAATGCTTATGCCCAGTAAAAAAGGAACTATTAAAACTACAAAAGGAATCTCGCCTTTGTGATTTGCTATCATGTTAAGATTTATGTTCTCTCATCCCTGTCATTCTGAGCGGAGCGAATAACCTGTCCACATTCCTCTGCTGCGTGCAGAGTAGATGCTTCGTGCCTCAGCATGACAATTTGTTAAAGAAAAATAAAGATAACTTTTACCCCGAACTCTACAACTGATCCCTTACTTCGAGCAGGAATTTTTTTATGTTTTCGAGTGAATCGAGCACGCGCTGGGTATCCTTGGTATCGCCTGAGTTATTTTTCAGGTGATCTTTAGCGCCGTTTAGGGTGTAGCCTTTATCTCGTATCAGGTGAAAAATGATCTTGAGATTCTCTATATCCTCAGGGGTAAAATAACGGTTGCCTTTTTTGTTCTTTTTGGGTTGAAGAACATCAAACTCCTTTTCATAAAAACGGATAAGCGACTGATTTACATCAAACATAGCCGATACCTCGCCCATGGTGTAGTACATCTTGTTTATATCGCGTTCCTTATATGGCATATGCAAAGGTAGGTGATTTTTTCGGGAGTCGGCAAGTTTAAAAGCTACTGTCATTTCGAACGATAGTGAGAAATTTTCTACTATATTATACAACCGCCATGCAAGTCGCAGAAGTTTTCTCCTCGTACCTCGTTCTAAATGACAAAATGAAATATTATAAACGTTTCGGTTCCCGGCTGGTATGGAATATGGAAACGACAATGATCAGGTTATTGATCTTATCAACCCAGTAGATGATCAGATAAGGGAATTTATTTAATACGACGACATGAAGGTCGCCCTTATATTTAATAGGATAGTGATGTGGATTTTTGCTTATAGCGGTAAAATAATGATCAAGCTCTTTATAAAACTTGTTACCTAAGCCAGCTAACTGTTCTTCATACCAATCAAATGCTTCGGCTAATTCATGTTCGGCTTGTGGGAGTAGTTCAACATCAAACACCTTCGTAACGCTTTTTAATTTCGTTCCAGGGTTTTGAAGTTATTTTACCGGCAATGTAATCTTCTTTACGTTGCAGCATTTCGGCTATTTCGGCGTCGTTCAAGATATAATCATCGCTATCAGTACTATATTGATAGTGTAAACTATCCAGAAATGCTAACAGTACTTTTTTTTCCTGCTCGTTTTGTATGTCGATCTTTAGTGTCTCCATATATCAAATTTAAGATTTATAGTTCATATAATTTTTTGATTTATGCAAATATTTTTTTCGATTTTTGCCCCATGTAGAGTACACAATATTCTACATAATTACACACATGACAGCTACCGAAATACGCAATGCTTTTTTAGATTTTTTTGCAGCTAAGGGACATACCATCGTCCCTTCAGCGCCAATTGTGGTTAAAAATGATCCAACCCTGATGTTTACCAACGCGGGGATGAACCAGTTTAAGGCCATTTTTTTGGGTGAGGAGCCTGCGAAATTTTCGCGCGTAGCCGATACGCAGCGCTGCCTTCGTGTGTCGGGCAAGCATAACGACCTGGAAGAAGTAGGTATTGATACCTATCACCATACCATGTTCGAGATGCTGGGCAACTGGAGCTTTGGCGACTATTTTAAAAAGGAAGCCATTGCCTGGAGCTGGGAACTGCTGACCGAAGTTTACAAACTGCCAAAAGATCGCCTGTATGTGAGCTATTTCGAGGGCGACGAAAAGGAAGGCTTGGAAAAAGACACCGAAACCTACGACCTGTGGAAGCAGTATGTAGATGAGGCCCATATTTTACCCGGCAATAAAAAGGATAACTTTTGGGAGATGGGCGAAACGGGCCCATGCGGGCCGTGTACTGAGATTCATTTTGATAGTCGCCCGGATGTGGAGCGTGCTGAGGTAAGCGGTGCTACACTGGTAAACGCCGACCACGACCAGGTGATCGAGATCTGGAATAACGTATTCATGCAGTTTAACCGCTTGAAGGATGGCTCATTACAAACCCTGCCTGCACAGCATGTGGATACAGGTATGGGCTTTGAGCGTTTGGTAAGGGTATTGCAGGGCAGGTCATCTAACTATGATACGGATGTTTTTCAACCGCTGATCCAGTTTATAGCTGAGAAAAGTAATAAGAAATACAACAGCGCCGCCAAACCCGGCGAAGAAGGCTGGAACGATGCCGTTGCCATGCGTGTAATGGCCGATCATATCCGTGCCATCAGCTTTGCTATATCCGATGGGCAATTACCATCAAACAATAAAGCAGGCTATGTTATCCGCCGCATTTTACGCAGAGCGGTGAGGTATCAATACCAATATTTAGGATTTAAAGAGCCATTTTTAAATAAGTTAGTGCCTTTATTGGCAGAGCAGTTTAATGGGGTGTTCCATGAGTTATATACGCAGAAAGATTTTGTACAGAAAGTGGTTTTGGAAGAAGAGGGGAGCTTTTTGAGGACGTTGGAGCAAGGTATAAAAACTCTTGAGCAAGCTTTTAAAGAAGCTGAAATAAAGCTAAATAACTATATTGTTGGAGAAATGGTATGGGGTGATAGTAAGACTATCAATGGAAAATTTGCATTTGAGTTAAGTGATACATATGGATTTCCATTAGATTTAACACAATTAATGGCTCGCGAAAAAGGCTTTACTGTTGATTTGGAAGGTTATGAAGCTGCCCTCACCGAACAAAAATCCCGCTCACGCGCTGCCACAGCCATCGACACGACCGACTGGATCGTTTTAAAGGACGATGATACCGTTGAATTTACTGGTTACGATGAAACGGAAAGCATTGCCCATGTGGTAAAATACCGCAAGGTTACCGCCAAAGGCAAGGAGCAATACCAGATCGTGCTGGATAAAACACCTTTTTATGCCGAAAGTGGCGGCCAGGTAGGTGATACCGGCGAGCTGGTTTTCCCGGATGGAGAGGTGGTCGATGTTACCGATACCAAGAAAGAGAACGGCCTGATCGTTCATTTTGTAGATAAGCTGCCGGATGATATTGATGATGCCTTAACAGCTATTGTTGATGCTGATAAACGCAACAGCACCAATAATAATCACTCGGCTACGCATTTGCTGCATGCCGCCATGAAACAGGTATTGGGCAGTCATGTGAACCAAAAAGGCTCATTGGTTAACGCTGAATACCTGCGTTTCGATTTCTCTCACTTTGCCAAGGTAACCGACGAGGAACTGGCAAGGATAGAAGCAATTGTTAATGAAAAGATCCGCGAGAATATCGCCCTTAAAGAAGAACGCGATGTGCCTTATGATGTAGCCATCCAAAGCGGTGTAACAGCCCTGTTCGGCGAAAAATATGGCGATAAGGTGCGTGTAATTACCTTTGATGAAACCTTTAGCAAGGAACTTTGCGGCGGTACGCATGTGAAGGCTACCGGGTTCATCGGTTTCTTCAAGATCACATCCGAAAGCGCCGTAGCTGCTGGTGTGCGCCGTATTGAGGCCATCACAGGTATAGTTGCCGAAAACTTTATTAACGAGCAAAGCAAGCTGGTTAACCAGTTGAAGGATCTGCTGAAGAATCCAAAGGATATCGCCAAAAGCGTAGAAAGCCTGCTGGATGAAAATACCAAACTTAAAAAAGAGATCGAGAAATCCATCCTTGAGAAATCATCCGGCTTAAAAAATGAGCTGGCTAAAAAGGTGGAGAACATTAACGGCATCAATTTCATCGCCCAAAAAGTGGAACTGCCTAATGCCGATGCGATCAAAAACCTGGCATACCAGCTGAAAGATATTGTATCCGACCTGTTCCTGGTACTGGCTGCTGATATCGACGGCAAACCAAACCTAACTGTAATGCTGAGTGAAAATTTAGTTAAAGATAAAGGTTTGAACGCGGGCAACATCGTGCGCGAGTTAGCTAAGGAGATCCAGGGTGGTGGTGGTGGTCAACCGTTTTTTGCGACTGCGGGGGGTAAGGATTTGAGCGGCTTGGATAGGGCTTTAGAAAAGGCTAAGAGCTTTGTAGCTTAAAAACTAAAACAATGTCATTGCGAGCGATAGCGCGGCAACCTCGTCGCGTTCAATATGCATGCGACTAAGTTGCTTCGTCGTTCCTCCTCGCAATGACATATTTAAAATATCCCTACGCTGAATGAGCGTAAGTCCTCACAAACAGATCTTTCTCAATAGCAGCAATTAACTCATTGCCTACTTTTTTCTGCGAACCCGGAAGTTGGCGCAATTGATTAGTATATTCAATTGCCTTTTCCTCATCATCAAAAAGCAGCACCAGGCTATTATTTACCTCACTGTCAATACCATCAGGCATTGGCAGCATAAAATTACTAAAAGTCGAATAATCAATCTTCGCAGGACCGTTTGAAGGAATACTGATACGTAGCATGTTAATAACTTTTATAGGTTTATTTTTATATAGATTAAACAATAGGAATGAAAAGGTGTTTGATGCGGTTTATGGTTTTTTTGTAATTTTATTGTCACAGATTCAGTATTTTAAGTATTCTGCTTAACAATTAAATAACATTGGCCAATTTTGATATCACCCATTCATTGAGTAATTTAAGGCAGAATAATACTCAGCCGGAAAATCGATGACTGAAAAAAATACCGAACAATTAAAAAAGGTTTTAAAACCCATACACCTGTGGGCCATAGCGGTTGGGCTGGTGATCTCGGGCGAGTATATTGGCTGGAATTTGGGGTGGGCAGTTTCGGGAACTATTGGTTTTTTGATCGCAGCATTGGTGATTACAATAATGTACGTCACTTTTATTTTTAGTTATACGGAGTTAACTACAGCTATTCCGCATGCTGGGGGCGCTTTTGCATATGCTTATAGGGCAATGGGGCCTTTTGGTGGTTTGGTAGCGGGCTATGCAACATTAGTCGATTTTTTATTTGCCACACCTGTAATTGCCATTGGGTTAGGTTCTTATCTGCATTTTCTATATCCTGGCGTTCCTGTTATTTCATCAGCGTTAATATTTAATGTAATATTTATTGTGATTAACATTTTAGGGATTAAGGAATCTGCAACATTTTCTGTATTTATCACTATTCTCGCTGTAGCGGAACTTCTGTTGTTTATGGGAGTTATTGGCCCGCATTTTAAAATGAGTAATTATTTGGCTCATCCCATGCCTTTTGGTTGGGGTGGTATTTTTGCTGCCTTACCGTTTGCTGTTTGGTTTTATTTAGCAATAGAAGGAGTAGCTATGGTAGCCGAAGAAGTAAAAGAACCTAAGCGTAATATACCCCGCGGATACATTGCAGGTTTAGCTACTCTCATATTTTTAGCTTTTGGGGTAATGATACTTACAGGGGGGATTACTGATTGGCGTAAATTTAATAATATCAATTATCCCCTGCCAGAAGCTATTTCTATTGCTTTAGGCAGATCAAACGGATTAACAAAAATATTTGCCAGTATTGGCTTGTTTGGTTTGATAGCGTCTTTTCACGGTACTATACTTGCATCATCAAGGCAAGTATTTGCAATGGCTCGCAGTGGCTATCTGCCAAAACCATTAGCACAAGTAAGCCATCGTTTTAAAACGCCACATTGGGCTATCATTATTGGTGGGGTAATAAGCTTCACTGCGCTTTTTACAGGGACTACTGATCAAATACTTATATTATCCGTATTAGGCGCTATTGTGATGTATTTGATGAGCATGGCAAGCCTGTTCATCCTCCGCAAAAAGGAACCTAATTTAGAGCGGCCTTTTGCCTCGCCATTTTACCCGGTGTTTCCGGCCGTGGCGTTGTTTATATCTGCGGTATGTTTGTTTGCTATTATGTATTACAATTTTTATATCAGCCTGCTATTTTTTGCAGGGTTGATTTTAGGCATCGCGGTTTTTATGCTGATGGGTAAACATAAGGTGAGGTTGACGGAGGAGAATATGGTGGAACCAAATAGAGAACCAGGATTAGAACTAGGATTTTTGGGATTAGATTGATTTACAGGATGTACTATCCCCCCCAAATAAACTTACGAAGTTTTTAAACGGCGAAGCCCTCAACGAGTCCATTAAATATAAATACTTCGAGTTAAACTTCGTAAGTTTCTCTTAAAGCGACTAATGACCCAATGACAGCGCTACGAAATGACCAATGACTGCAAAGCGATACCAATGAACTAATGATCGAGTGAACCAATGAACTACACAACCAGCATACGAGGAAAAGCATACAGGTTTAACGACCTGAAAACACTGCTTGCAAAGGCTTCGCCTTTCCGTACGGGGGATGCATTGGCGGGCTTGTGTGCTGATAGTTATGAGGAAAGGGTTGCCGCCCAAATGGTTTTGGCTGATGTGCCGTTAACGAACTTTTTGAATGAGGTGATTATTCCTTATGAGGATGATGAGATAACAAGATTGATAATTGACAATCATGATGCAGATGCTTTTAAACTAATAGGCCATTTAACCGTTGGTGAACTGCGCGACTGGCTATTGAGTGATGATACTACTGCCGCAGTTTTAAAAAGCATTGAAGCTGGTTTAACACCGGAGATGGTGGCAGCGGTATCAAAACTAATGGGCAACCAGGACCTGATCGCGGCAGCAAAAAAGATTGCGGTGGTAACCCGTTTTCGTAATACTATTGGGTTAAAGGGGCATTTCTCTACCCGTTTACAGCCCAATCATCCAACCGATGATCCTAAAGGTATAGCAGCCAGCATTATTGAGGGTTTGTTGTATGCCAGTGGCGACGCGGTTATTGGTATTAATCCCGCAACTGATAGTCCGGCGGGAGTAATGCAATTACTGCGGATGATTGATACTTTACGGCAACAGTTTGAGATTCCGGTACAATCATGTGTGTTGAGCCACATTACAACCACGCTCGAACTCATAAATAAAAATGCGGACGCGCCTGTCGACCTTTGTTTTCAATCGATAGGCGGGACAGAGAAAACCAATACGAGCTTCGGTATAAATTTAGCACTGATAGAAGAAGCTTACCAGGCAACGTTATCGTTAAACCGGGGGACTGTAGGCCAAAATGTAATGTATTTTGAAACAGGGCAAGGCAGTGCTTTATCCGCCAATGCGCATCATGGGGTCGACCAGCAAACCTGCGAGGTGAGGGCTTATGCCATAGCCCGCAAGTTTAACCCGTTGCTGGTTAATACCGTAGTAGGTTTCATCGGGCCGGAGTATTTGTACGATGGCAAGCAGATCATCCGCGCAGCGCTGGAAGATCATTTCTGCGGAAAATTACTGGGCCTGCCGATGGGGGTTGATGTTTGCTACACCAACCATGCCGAAGCCGATCAGGATGATATGGATAACCTGCTTACCCTGCTTGGTGTAGCTGGCTGTAATTTTATAATGGGGATACCCGGTTCGGATGATATTATGCTGAACTACCAGTCAACATCATTTCATGATGCTTTATATTTGAGAAAAGTATTGGGATTAAAACCCGCGCCCGAGTTTGAGCAATGGCTGGTGAAACAGGGTATTATGGATGAAAAGGGTAACCTGACTTCAAATAATCAAGCAGGATTATTACAGCATTTTGGAGGGCTATGGATAAAATAACCAAGGGGAAGCAAAAACCGGAAGATCCGCTTAACCCGCTAAAGGAGTTTACTGCGGCAAGGATAGCTATTGGCCGTGCCGGAACGAGTATCCCCATAAAAGAAGCCCTTGAATTTAAACTGGCCCATGCCCATGCCCGCGATGCGGTATATTCGATTTTGGATACCGAAGGCATATTGAATAACCTTACCCAATTTAATTTACCGGGTTTATTATTGCACAGCAAAGCTGATAGTCGCGCCCAATACCTGCAACGCCCCGATCTGGGCCGGAAGTTGAATGAGGCATCTGTAGCGCAGCTAAAAACAAATAGCGGCAATTATGATGTGGTAATTGTTATAGTCGACGGACTTTCAGCAACAGCCGTAAATGAGAATACAAGTGGTTTATTAAAATACCTGATCCCACTTTTGCAGGATGCTAAGTTAAAGATAGCCCCGCTTTGCTTAGTGGAACAAGGCAGGGTAGCCCTTGGTGATGAACTGGCATACCTGTTAAACGCCCGACTTTCTATAATGTTGATAGGTGAACGCCCAGGCCTGAGCTCGGCAGATAGTATAGGCGCGTATCTTACATACAACCCTAAACCGGGCCTCACTGATGAATCGCGCAATTGCATATCCAACATCCGCCCGCGCGGGTTAATGTATAAAGCAGCTGCCGGTAAAATATTTTATTTAGTGCAGGAAGCTTTCATGTTAAAGTTATCGGGTGTGGGATTGAAGGATAATCAGGGGTTAATTGGTCATTAGTCATTCGCTGCGCTGTCATTGGTATCGCTTTAAGAGAAACTTACGAAGTTTAACTCGAAGTATTTATTTTCAATGGATTCGTTGAGGGCTTCGCCGTTTTAAAACTTCGTAAGTTTAGTTGCGTCGGATATTACATCCTGTTAATCAATTACATCCTATAAATCTTGGTTCAAATCCTGGTTTATTTTTTCTTCTTCTCATCATCCTTTATATACCCGTTAAAGCTGATCGCGTCGCGGCCGTTGCTGAGTGCCTGTACGCTTGCGGTGCCATTGGTAAATATATCAATGTTTAATTTGCTGGTACGCTTTACATCACGTAAGGTAATGGTTATGGTCCAACCGCCTTTTTTCTTTGGGGTTACTACGTAATCAAACTTTGTTGAAGTGAATTTTACACCATCATCACTCGCTCCGTATGGTACATCCATATATGCCCGGCCAAAATAAGGGAGGTACGCAATTACAGAATCTTTTCTTACTATAAGGTCGTAATCAGATGTCAGGTATTTTTGTCCGCCCCTTAATGGTTGTGCATATTGAGCAATAAAGGTATAGTGCTGTGCATCTACTTTGCTTTTTATAGCGGTCGCTTTAGCCTGTTCTTTGGCTTGTTTATTTGTTTGCTGTGCGATAGTTGTTCCGCCAATAAAAAGCAGGGCAACAATAAATAGTGATGGTACTAAGGTTTTCATGGTGAATGATTTATATAGGTATAACGTAAAAAATAGTGTTGTTTGTTTAAAGTTAGGGAATAAAAATTACATTTAAAAAATGTCATTGCGAGCGATAGCGTGGCAACCTCGTCGCTTGCATATTGAACGCGACGAGGTTGCTTCGTCGTTCCTTACAGCAATGACATGAAGATTTTTTGGTAAAACAAAAAAGCCACTTCAAAGAGTGGCTTTCCATATTCGTGTAATTAGTGAATTAAATTAATTCGTGATCAATTATATCAAATTTACGCTTCTATTTACAAACTCGGTAAGTTCAGCACCTTTTAATAAACCTTGTGAAAGCAGGGCCAGGTCAAATGCTTGTTTGGCCAGTTGTGCCTGTACCTCTTCGTTTTCATCACCCAAAATACGGCTGATGAGTTTGTGGTTGCCATTAACAACTACTTTGTAGTTATCAGGCATATTGCCATAAAAGCCCATGCCGCCACCCATTGCAGCCATGTCTTTCATGCGGCGCATAAACTCGTCCATGGTTACAGTAACCGGTAATTCATCAGGGTTAAGGCTTTCCAGTTCAACCTTAAAAGCAGGTTTATTAATGGCCTTATCAAAAATTGATTTCACTTTGGTAACCTGCTCTTCAGTTAACACACTTTCAGGCGCCTCACCTTTGTTTATCAGCTTATCGGCAACATCGGCATCAACACGTTTTAATGATGTTTTTTCCAATTTGCTCTCCAACTGACTGATGAAATGATTATCGATAGGTGTATCCATCAACAATACATCATAACCTTTTTTGTTAGCCGATTGGATAAACGCATCCTGTTTTGAAGGATCGTTAGTGTAGATATAAACCAAACGATCGTCCTTATCAGTTTGTACAGGGGCAACTTTCTCCTTGTATTCTTCTAAAGTGTAGTTCTCTTTTGTGGTGCTGGTCAGTAACACAAAGTCTTTGGCTTTATCATAAAACTTCTCTTCGGTTATCATGCCGTATTTTACAAAAACACCAATGTCGCTCCATTTTTGTTCGTAAGCTGTACGGTCGTTTTTGAAAAGCTCAGCCAGTTTATCAGCCACTTTTTTGGTGATATAGCTGTTGATCTTTTTAACATTGCTATCAGCCTGTAAAAAGCTGCGGGATACATTCAGCGGGATATCCGGTGAATCAATAACACCGTGCAACAGCATCAGGAATTCAGGCACAATATCTTTTACCTCGTCGGTAATAAATACCTGGCGTGAGAAAAGTTTGATCTTGTTTTTTTGTACTTCGAAATCGTTCTTCAGCTTAGGGAAGTAAAGCACACCTGTTAAATTGAACGGATAATCCACATTCAGGTGGATCCAGAACAGTGGCTCTTCAGAGAACGGATAAAGTTCTTTGTAGAAATTCAGGTAGTCTTCATCTTTCAGTTCAGATGGCGCTTTTGTCCAGATAGGGTTGGTATCATTAATGATGTTATCAACCTCAACAGCAACATATTTTGGTTTGTCTTCTTCATCAACACCATCTTCTTCCTGTTCGGTTTTTGTGCCGAATTTGATTGGTATAGGCAGGAATTTGCAATATTTATCTAATATCTCCTGTAAACGATGTTCGCTTAAAAACTCTTCACCTTCCTCATTAACATGGAGGGTTATTTCGGTGCCGCGTTCGGCTAAGGTACCTTCGCCAATTTCAAATTCAGTACTGCCATCGCATACCCAGTAAGCCGGCTCCGCGCCATCCTGGTAGCTCAGGGTTTGTATTTCAACCCTGTCTGCAACCATAAATGCTGAGTAGAAACCTAAACCAAAGCGACCGATGATCTCATTGGCATCTTTAGCTTCTTTAAATTTTTCCATAAACTCAGTAGCACCCGAAAATGCTATCTGGTTAATGTATTTTTTAATTTCGTCGGCTGTCATACCCAAACCATTGTCGGATATGGTTATTGTCTTTTTGTCTGCATCAAAAGCAACCTCTACGCGCAGGTCGCCAAGTTCGCCATTGTATTGGCCCAATGAGGCAAGACGTTTAATTTTTTGTGTTGCATCTACCGCGTTTGATACCAGCTCGCGCAAAAATATCTCATGATCGGAGTATAAGAACTTTTTAATGATCGGGAAAATGTTCTCGGTATGTATCGAAATCGTTCCTTTTTCTTGCATAATATTTTCTTGTATTGTTTAATTAATGATTGTGCATGTACTATAACAATGCCTGTTCCAAAGGATATAAGGTTGTCAAATTGGCAGTGCCTTTAAGTTGAAAGTTTGTGTTGTAAAGTTTAAAGTAAATAAAGCAATAAGTTGTAAAAATTGCAGATAATTAAAATAACAGATATCAACAAATAAATTTTTCTGAAAAAGTTAAAAATTAACTGTAGAGCTCAACGGTTAAACGCTGAACTGAATCTGTTCGCCATTAACTAAAGCTTTAAATTGCTGGTAAATAATTAACCGACATGAAAAAGACCTTACTTACAATCACCATGTGCCTGTCATTTGCCGGAATGGCATTTGCACAGTTGGGCCCATCAGAGCCAGAGATAGCCTTTGGCGTTAAAGCGGGAGCAAATTTATCATACCTCCCGCAGAATGGAGTTTATAACAATACTAATAAAATGGGCTACCAGTTTGGCGTTTGGGGCAGGGTAGGCGGCGATGTTTTTGCTTTTCAGCCCGAGGTGTATTTAACCGATAAGAATGTTAAAATTACCGACAATACCTTTACTCACACCACAAATAGTGCCAGCTTTACCAGTATTGATGTGCCCTTATTAGCCGTTGCAAAAGGTGAGGTTTTTGATTTAGCAGGCAGGATATACACCGGTCCGTTATTCTCGTTTGACCTCACCCGGAAGCAGGTTTATCCGTCAACAACAACAACTTTTACTGATGACGATTTTGTAAAACTGGACTATAAAAATATAAACTATGCCTGGGTATTCGGTGTAGGCGCTGATTTTAACAGGGTGGGCGTAGACCTGCGTTATGAAGGTGGTCTTAATAAGATAGCTTACAGCAACTATCAATACTCGCATACCCGCATGAGTTTGTTTGAGTTAAGCATATCATACCAGATACTTTAAAGTTGGGCCAATAAGTTATTAAATGCATTTTCCAGGCTTTCTTTTGTTGGTTTGTCAGTAACGTTACCTTCCGTATCCATTTTAGCGCGGATGAAGGGGATGAGCAGGATAGCTTCTTCAATAACATTTGCAGATAATGCGCCGAGGGTAAGCAACAGTGACGCATGAGCGTTATTGCCCACAGATGAAGCTGTTATTAATGATACAGGTTTGTCAACCAGTGTACTGCTGGATACGAGCCAATCTAAAGCGTTCTTTAACTGGCCAGGTACGCCGAATGCATATTCGGGAGTGCAGATGATTACAGCATCGGCCTGGTTTATCAAATTTCTTAATTCTGTTACAGCTTCTGGTGGGGTTTCATCATCCAATCCGGGATCAAATGGTGGTATTTGCCCTAAATTATTGTAGATGGTATAAGTGACATCGGCAGGCACAATAGCACTTAGAAATTTAAGGATATTATGATTTGATGAGCCGCTGCGAAGGCTACCGGATATGGAGAAAATGGTTTTTTTCATCATTACAAAAGTATAATCTGCGGAAGTAAATCAATAACCAAACAGTGCAGCTAAAGTCAAATTTTACTTTATTCATACTATAATCCTACCGCCCGTTCAAGCGTTCACGCTTGAATGAAAAAGACTTTTAGCGTCCACGCTAAAAGTCTTATAAAATCGTCCTCTGTTTTAGTGTAAAGTAAGCGAGGATGCTTGAATGGGCGAAAATGAGCATTTTATGGAGGTTTCTATTGCCCCTGCAAACTAAACTGCATCACAAAAGCCGAGCCTATACCTTCTGTTGATTGCACCTGGATATTACCCTTGTGGAGCAGCATGATCTGCTTACAAAGGCTCAGCCCGATACCGCTGCCCGTTTTGCGTGTACTGAAGAATGGGATGAAGATCTTATCCAGCAATTCAGGCGGCATGCCGAGGCCATTGTCGGACACTTTAACCAGTGTTTTGTTGTTGCTTTGCATTTCAGCGGATAGGATGATGCGCGGTTCTTCCCTGTCTTTCACCGCTTCAATGGCATTTACTAACAGGTTGATGAGCACCTGTTCAATCAGGTTGATATCCGCCTCAATAGCAAGTGCGGGGTCGCGGAGGATGATCTCCAGTTCGATGTTCTTTTTCTCCAAAGTAGGGCGCATCAAATTGCTCAGGTTCTCAAACAGGTTGCGTACCAGTATTTTGGTAAGATCGAGTTTGGTGATCTTGTTGAGGCTCCGGTAGCTTTCAGTAAATTTAAGCAGACCCTCGCTGCGGCGCTTTATGGTATCAATGCCTAATTCCAGATCTTCAAGCTCACTGCTTACCGGGCTGTTGGCAATTTCGGGGCTTTTCAGGCGGTTCTTCAAGGTATCGGCCAATGAAGATATGGGCGCTACTGAGTTCATGATCTCATGCGTCATCACGTTCAGCAGCTTTTGCCAGGCTTTTGATTCCGTTTCGTCCAGTGCTTCACTTACGTTTTGGAAGGCCACCAACTTCGAAAGTTTTTCATCACTGCGGAGAATACTGGCAGTTACCAGTATCTTAACCAGTTGCTGGTTGCGGGTCATGGTTACTATCTTACTATCGCCGGGTTTAAGGGCGATTACTTCCTTGTACAGATCCGGTTCGCGTTTTTCAAGTGAGTGGATCGTTTTCAGATACGGCACGCCTATTAGCTGTTTAAAAGCCTCGTTTATCCAGCCGGTATCGCCGGTTTCCAGTTCGTATGATAAGATGCCGGTATCAACAAGTTCTAATATTTTTTGCAGGTAATGATACTGCGTTTCCCGCTCGCGACTGATGAGTTTAAAGGTAGAATTGATCTCATTAAACCCTTTACGTAACGGCTTCAGCTCATTTGGTGCCTTGCGCACATCAAAATGGCGCGAAAAATCACGGTAGTGGATTGATTCCACAAACTGGCTCACCTCGTCCTGCGCTTTTTTCTGAAAACGGATCAGGTCGAGCGTTTCATAAATAAGCAGGGGCACGGTTACTGCCAGGTATAAATACCATGTCCTGTCCGCCACAATTATAAACGCGGTTACGGTTAATGTGAGGAACAGGAATAAAATGCGCAGCAAAAGCCGCCACTCATAACGGTTAAATATCATATTTGCTCAATCTGCGGTATAGTGCGGTACGTGTTAAGCCAAGCTCTTTGGCTGCCCGGGTAATATTGCCGTTGTGTTTTTCAATCACCTTTAAAATGGCGTTTTTTTCCATAATACTTAAAGGCACATTATCATTATCGGGAGCTGTATCTGCCGGGTTTTCCAGTATCGAAAATATCAAGTCATCGGCACGCATAATTTGGTCGTCAGCCATAATTACAGCCCGCTCAATGGTGTATTGCAGCTCCCGTACATTGCCCGGATAGTTATACATCCGGAGTTTTTGTAAAGCTGCAGGTTCAAATTCCATGGTGGGTTTCAGGTATTTGGTAGCGTAAATTTTTGCAAAGTGCTTGGCCAGTATAACAATATCCTCGCTGCGCCTGCGCAATGGTGGCATGTTAATTTCAACGGTATTAATACGGTATATCAAATCCTTACGGAAACGGTTTTCATTAGCCAGTTCGCTCAGGGGCAGGTTGGTGGCACAAATCAGCCTGATATCAATATCAACAGCCTTATTGGTTCCCAGGCGCGTTACCTGCCTGTTTTGTAGTATGGTTAACAGTTTTGCCTGCTGCTGCAGGGTGATGTTCCCAATCTCATCTAAAAATAAAGTACCACCCTGCGCGTCCTCAAAACGGCCGGTACGGTCCTCGCGTGCATCAGTAAAAGCGCCTTTTTTGTGGCCGAATAATTCACTCTCAAACAAAGTGTCAGTAAGGGCACCCACATCTACCTTAACAAATGGCTTATCAGCACGTAAGGAACGTTCATGAATGGCTTTTGCCATCAAATCCTTTCCGGTGCCGTTTTCGCCTAATAGCAATATGTTAGCATCTGTAGGGGCAATTTTATTTACCTTATAAAAGATATCCTGCATCACATCCGATTCACCCAGAATTGATGTTTCGCCGGTTGAACTTTTAACAGAAGTCTTTGCAGGTTTTGTACCTTCCTGTTTGTCAAGCAGGTCTTTTATGGTAGTTATCAGTTTCTCATTGTGCCATGGTTTCACCACAAAATCATCAGCGCCTTCTTTTAATGAGCGTACAGCCAGGTCAATATCGCCATAGGCGGTTATCATGATCACGCACACATTGGGCTTCCATTCCTTTATCTTTTTAAGCCAGTATAAACCCTCGTTGCCGGTGTTAATGGCACTGTTAAAGTTCATATCCAGCAAAACAAGGTCGACCTGGTGGCGCTGTAAAAGCCAGTTTAAATTTTCCGGGTTTTTCTCGGTGATCACTTCCTGCGCCTCGGTTTTAAGCAGCAGCTTAACCGCGGTAAGCACATCGGTATCATCATCAACAATTAAAACGGTAGCTTTTTTAAGTATCATTTTTTGTTCATTAGTTCAAAGGTTCATTAGCTCATTGGTGCAGCATTTTTAATCACCAATTAGTATGCAAAATACTAAAGTATAATTAAATTAGACTATTACTTATACCTGAACTAATTATATATACACTTACAATTCTTATGCTAAATAAAGCAAAACAATGCTTGTTAACTATAAAACATTAACTATGAACCTATAACCAATGAACTAATGAACCGGTGAGCTAATAAACTATAAAAAACACTGTATCATAACCGTACACTTGCTGTAACAGAAGCGTACGCTTTAATTTAATAATTAGCCTGTAATGTATTGAAAGACAGTGTTTTAATTTGTGGCATATCTTTTTGTAATCACTATGAAAATATAAATTATAACAGTGGACAGAATTATAGAAAAAAAGAAGTGGAATAATAAACGGATAATGATAATTGCCGGTGTATCGGCGCTTGTTATATTCATAACTTTCGTTGTGGTAACGGGTGTAGGTGGCAAAAGCAAATTAGATGTTGATACCGATCGTATTACTATTAGTGAAGTTACCAAAGGCCCTTTTCAGGAAACTATACCTGTTAACGGTGTTGTACAACCTATTACTACTATTTATTTAGATGCGGTTGAAGGCGGCCGTGTTGAAAAGCTTTATGTTGAAGATGGTACACAGATGAAAGCGGGTGACCCGATTATGAAACTGTCCGACCTTGACCTTGAACTAAGCCTGGCTAACCAGCAAACTGCTGTATTTAACGTGCTTACGCAAATGCAGATTTCTCGCGACCAGGCGCAGCAAAATACCATTGGTAAATTGCAGAACATGGCTGATGCTGATAACGCTTTCAGGGACGCAACACGTGTTTATAAACTGGATCAGAAACTTTATGCACAAAAAGCGATCGGCTTACAGGAGTATCAGATAGCACAGAATACTTATGACTACGCTTTACGCAAAGAGAAACTGAATGCCCAGATCCTGAAACAGGATTCAACATCAGTAAAACAACAGGCGCAGCAGGCGCAGGAATCATATGCCAATATGAAAAGTACTTTAGACCTGATGAAACAAAAGGTTGGCGACCTGGTGGTAAAAGCCCCGGTTGATGGCCAGTTAAGTTCAATGGATTCAGAAGTTGGACAAAATATTACAAAAGGGGAACGTTTAGGAGAAATCGACGTCTTATCTGGGTTTAAGGTAAGGGTTAATATTGATGAGCACTATATTTCACGTGTTTACAAAGGTTTAAAGGGGGATTTTCAGTTTGCTGATAAAACCTATAACCTGAAAATTAAGAAAGTATTTGACCAGGTAAAAGCCGGGACAGGACAATTTCAGGTAGATATGGAGTTTGTTGGCGAAGTGCCGCAAGGCATCAGGAATGGACAGACTTTGCAAATAAGACTGGCATTGAGCGATGCAACGCAGGCTATATTATTGCCTAAAGGTGGTTTCTACCAGCAAACAGGCGGTAACTGGATATTTAAATTAAATGCCGATGGTAAAACCGCTTACAGGGCCGATATACAATTGAACAGGGCAAGCCCCGACTATTACGAAGTAATAAGCGGTTTGCATCCGGGGGATAAGGTGATCACATCAAGCTATGATACTTATGGCGAGATGCAGGAACTGATATTAAATAAATAGGATTAAACTAAACTATATAACGATTAATACCCTTCGCAGGGGAAACTTAAGTAAACTACGATGATAAAAATTACCGATCTCGAAAAATTTTACCGCACCGAAGAGGTAGAAACCATTGCGCTAAATAAGCTATCGATGGAAGTTGGAACAGGCGAGTTTGTTGCCATCATGGGTCCATCAGGCTGTGGAAAATCAACATTGCTGAATATTTTGGGAATGCTTGACGATCCGGATGAAGGCAGCTACATGTTCAACAGCATTGAGGTTGCACATTTCAATGAGCGTAAACGTGCCGATCTGCGCAAGCATAACATCGGTTTCGTATTCCAAAGCTTTAACCTTATTGATGAGCTTACCGTTTTTGAAAACGTTGAGCTGCCATTGATCTACACCGGTGTACCATCTGCAGAGCGTGTGAAAAGGGTTGAAGAGGTGTTGGACAAAATGCAGATCATGCACCGCCGCAATCACTATCCGCAGCAGTTATCGGGTGGTCAGCAACAGCGTGTGGCTATTGCCCGTGCCGTAGTTAACAAACCAAAACTGATACTTGCGGATGAGCCCACCGGTAACCTGGACAGCAGCAACGGTAACGATGTAATGGAATTGCTGACTGATTTGAACGAACAGGGAACCACTATAATAATGGTAACACACTCCGAGCATGATGCACGTTACAGCCACCGTATCATCCGCCTGCTTGATGGGCAAACGGTGATGGAAAACATCATGATCTGAGATAAAAATACTGATTTGGTAAGCAGTTTAATGTAGTTAATTAAATGTCTCCGGAGCCCCTCCCCGGATGGGAGGGGCGTTTGGGAGAAAAGGCCGCCAATTGATCCATTAACGGTGTAGCGTAATAAGAAACTAATAAAAATGATCAGGAATTACTTTATTATCGCTTTCAGAAACATACGCCGTAACATGAGTTACGCGTTCCTGAATGTTTTTGGCTTAACACTTGGCATTGCTTCCTGCCTGGTTATATTTCTTATTGTAAAAAACGAACTCAGTTACGACGCCTTTAACCATAAGGCCGACAGAACGTACCGCGTAACCCTGCACGCACTTGATTTCAATTCAAATTTATCAGTAGCTGTTGTGCCTGCCATGCGCCTGGATTTTCCAGAACTGGAGCAGATCACACAAGTATTTTATCAGACCGATGGCGTTATAAAAGTGGGTAATAACCGCTATCATGAAAAGAATTTTGCTTTTGCCGACGAGCATCTCCCAGCGGTATTTGATTACCAATGGATAGCCGGCAACCCTAAAACAGCCCTTGCTGAACCTAACACGGTAGTGCTAACAGAAAGCATCGCCAAAAAATATTTCGGGAATAAAGATGCCATGGGGCAGGTAATTAATGTTGATAAGCAATTCCCGCTTAAAGTTACCGGCATCATAAAAGATGTGCCCGGTAATACCAGTTTGCCCATTACCTTTTTAATCTCATTCATCACTATACAAAAAGACTTCGGTGGGAATTTTTGGAGCATACCTGGCGGCAGCTATGTATATATGGTTCTTCCAAAAAATCAGTCTATAAAAAATATCCAGGCTAAAATACCTGCCTTTATCAAAAAGCACTGGGGCGATGATATCGCCAAACAAGCAACCATGCCATTACAGCCGCTTAAAGATGTGCATTTCGATCAGCGATATATTAACAACGTTGTAACTCCAACTTCACGGGAGACATATTATGTTTTGGGTGGTGTGGCATTGCTCATTATTATTACGGCTTGCATCAACTTTATTAACCTGGCTACAGCGCAGGCCATCAGGCGGGCACGTGAGGTAGGCGTTCGTAAAGTGCTGGGCGCAGGCAAAGGGCAGCTGATAGCCCAGTTTTTGGGCGAGACTACTGTACTGGTATTGCTGGCCCTGTTTATGGGCATTGGCATAGCAACCATATTCCTTGCAAATGCTAATAATATATTAGGCATAAATATAACCGCGGCGCAATTGCGTGAACCCGTTGTGGTTGAGTGTATTGCCGGGTTAACGGTGCTGGTCATACTGCTTTCGGGCCTTTATCCTGCATTTGTGCAATCGGCATTTCAACCGGTGGATTCACTTAAAAATAAAGTAGGCATTTCGACCAGCGGCTTAACACTGCGCAAAGGTTTGGTTATAGCGCAGTTTGCAATTTCACAGATTCTGATTGTTGGCACTATTGTAGTTGCCCGCCAAATGAACTTTTTTGAAAACCAGAACCTCGGCTTTAACAAGGACGCCATAGTAACAATTGATGTGCCGGATGTTACTAAAGCCGAAGCATTAAAACAGCAGTTACTTGCCGAGCCGGGTATAAAGGATGTGAGCTTTTCATCGGCAGCGCCAGCATATAGTAGTAATTTCTGTCCGTTCTCGGCAAAGCAGCTGGGGTATCCTAAAGATAATGTAACCGAACTAAAAGATATCGATGAACGCTACATAGACATGTTTGGCTTAACCATGCTTGCGGGTAGTAAAGTAGCTAAAGATGATACCCTGCACCATGTAGTGGTAAATGAAACACTGATACATGAAATTGGCATCCAAAACCCGCAGAAAGCCATCGGCCAGCAAATAGAGGTTAATGGTAACAGCGTAGCTATAACCGGTGTGGTAAAGGACTTTCAAAGCGAATCAAAACATAAAAAGATAAGAGCCTGTGTGCTGATGTACGATCACCGTAACTTTTACTCGGTAAGTATGCTGGTACAGCCAGCAGCCATGCGCCAAACTATTGACCATGTAGATAAAAAATGGTCGGCCATGTTCCCTGACGATCTGTTCAGCTATGAGTTTATGGACGACCGTATTGCAGGCTTTTACCGCCAGGAACAAAAGGTTTATACCGCGTTCCGGCTGTTCTCATCTATCGCCATACTTATTGGCTGCCTGGGCTTGTATGGGCTTATAAGCTTCGCGGCATCGCAGCGTACAAAAGAAGTAGGCATCCGCAAGGTATTAGGTGCATCATTAACAAGTATTGTCGCCCTGTTCTCAAAAGAGTTTATTGTATTGATAGGCATAGCATTTTTTATTGCTGCCCCGCTTGGTTATTATTTGATGAATAACTGGCTGCAAAACTTTGCCTACCATATAAATATTGGTGCCGAAACATTTGTGGTGGCTATAAGCGCCTCATTTATAATTGCATCAATAACCATATTATACCAGGTTACCAAAGCTGCGCTGGCCAACCCGGTTAAAAGTTTGCGGTCAGAATAGAAACGTTCATTAGTTCACTGGTTCATTAGTTCATTAGTAATGCAGCCGGTAAGCAAGTGGCAGCTAAACAGAAAGACAAGACCAATGAACTAATGAACCAGTGAACTAATGAACTAACTATATGTTAAAGAATTATCTGAAAATATCATGGCGTAACCTTGTCAGGAACAAGGCGCAAACGTTTATTAATATTGCCGGGCTGTCGTTAGGTATGGCGGTGGTGATGCTGATATCTCTTTGGATATATGATGAGCTGTCGTACGATAAATATTTTGAAAATTACGACCGCATAGTGCAGGTAATGCAGCACCAAACTGTTAATGGTGATGTAAATACCGGAACCTCGATACCTATACCCTTGGGTGCAAAGCTGCGCCAGGATTATAAAGGTGATTTTAAATATGCCGTATTATCAAGCTGGACAGAGCCGCATATCCTCTCGCATGGTGATAAAAAATTGGTAAAAGATGGCAATTTTATGCAAACTGAGGCACCATACATATTTACTTTAAATATGCTTAGGGGCAGTCGTTCCGGTTTAAACGATCCTTCATCCATCCTGCTTTCATCAACATTGGCAAAGACTATTTTTGGTGATGCTGATCCGATGAACCAAATAATAAAGATTGATAATCAACTAACTGTTAAAGTAACCGGCGTATATGAAACTCCTCCATATAATACATCATTCAGTTATATCCACTTTATTCTTCCCTGGGATCTGTATCTGACAACCCGGCCTTTTCTAAAAAGGGTCCAAAACAATTGGGGTAATAACTCGTGGCAAATATTTGCGCTGCTTGCCCCTAATGCCGATATAAATAGTGTTGATGCCAAAATAAAATACATAAAACGCGATAACCTGAAATTACAAGGTGATGCATTTACCCTTTCCTATAAACCGGTACTTTTTCTACACCCACTTAGTAAATGGCACCTGTTTTCAGATTTTAAGAATGGCGTAAATACAGGTGGTAAAATTCAGTTTGTATGGATGTTCGGTATCATCGGTTTATTTGTATTGATACTGGCCTGCATCAACTTTATGAACCTGAGCACTGCCCGCTCCGAAAAACGGGCTAAAGAGGTAGGTATCCGCAAAACCTTAGGCTCCATGCGTAACCAGCTTGTCGGTCAATTTTTTACGGAATCATTGCTGATGGCTTTTTTTGCATTCTTGTTTTCATTGATGCTAGTACAGCTTACCTTGCCATGGTTTAACCAGGTTGCCGATAAACGAATGACGTTATTGTGGAGCAATCCCTGGTTTTGGTTGATCGGTATAGGGTTTACCTTATTAACCGGGTTGTTAGCCGGAAGCTATCCAGCATTCTATCTTTCTTCATTTAAGCCGGTAAAGGTTTTAAAAGGCACTTTCAAGGCAGGGCGTTATGCCGCTATCCCGCGTAGAGTGTTGGTTGTATTACAATTTACAGTATCAGTAACGTTAATCATTGGTACAATAATCGTTTTCAGGCAGGTTCAGTTTACTAAAGACAGGCCCGTTGGCTATGACCGCGCAGGGTTGATACAGGCCCAGATGAAAACGAATGATATCCACAGCCATTTCCAGGCAGTGAAGAATGACTTGTTCAAATCAGGCGCTATTGCCGGGATAGCCGAGTCTGATAGTCCGCTAACCGGTGTATGGTCAAACGAGAGCGGGTTTAGCTGGCGTGGTAAGCCGCCGGGTTTGCTGGATGATTTTGGCATTATACCCGTAAGCTACGATTTTGGAAAAACAGCCGGATGGAAGCTCATGGAAGGGCGCGATTTTTCAAGAAGCTTTGCAACAGACACCTCAACTATAATAGTTAATGAGGCCGCTGCCAAATTCATGAATTTTAAGCACCCGGTTGGCGAAGTAATTAAATGGGAAGGGCAAAACGTTACAATTATAGGTGAAATTAAAGACATGGTAATGAGTTCGCCGTATGAACCTGTTAAGCCAAGCATTTTTGCATTATTGCCTTACAAGGGAAGCATTATCGATATCAGGCTAAATCCTAAAATGGGTACTTCAGCCGCGCTTGGTAAAATAGAGGCAGTTTTTAAACAATATGCGCCCGATAGCCCCTTCGATTACAAATTTACTGATACCGAGTATGCCAGCAAATTTGAGGATGAGGAACGGGTAGGCAAGTTATCAGGATTCTTTACAGTTCTGGCCATATTCATTAGCTGCCTTGGCTTATTCGGCATGGCTTCGTTTATGGCAGAGCAGCGCACTAAGGAGATCGGTGTGCGTAAAGTGCTGGGCGCTTCAGTTATGAACCTGTGGGGCTTGATGTCGAAAGAGTTTGTGGTACTGGTAGTGATCTCTATAATTATCGCAAGCCCTATTGCCTATTATTTTATGCAGAATTGGATAAAAAACTATAAATATCACGCTGATATATCCTGGTGGATATTTGCGGGAACAGCAGCAGGAGCAATGCTCATTACGCTGCTCACGGTGAGCTACCAGGGTATAAAATCAGCATTAATGAACCCGATAAAGAGCTTGAGGTCCGAATGAGACGTTCATTTGTTCAATGGTTCATTAGTTCATTAGTAATGAAGCTGAAGACCTGACAAATGAACATGGCGGCAAGATAGGCTACGCAGGACAATACCAATGAACCAATGAACATACGTAGGACAATACCAATGAACTAATGAACTAATGAACAAATGAACCAATAAGATGATAAAGAATTACATTAAAATCGCCTGGCGAAACATTAAAAAACATGTGGCTTTCTCGCTTATAAATGCGGGTGGATTAACTTTAGGCGTTGCCAGCTGCTTGCTGCTTTTGCTGTATGTGTCCTATCATTTGGGGTACGATCATCAGTTTAAAAATATCGACAATATTTATATTGTTGAGAATAATCAGCCGGGTGATGGTAAAATATATACCTTTTCGGCAACACCATCGCAGGCTGCTATGGCCATTAAAAACGAAGTGCCCGGTGTAGCGCAAACCGCACGTGTAATTGATTATACAGGCGATGGGCTTTTAGCCTATAATAACAATAGCTTCAAAAAGCGGGGATTATATGCTGATCCGGGCTATTTCTCTATCTTCTCCTATCATTTTATTAAAGGCGACCCTGCAAAGGCATTAGTTCAGCCAAATTCAATAGTTATTACTGAAGCACTGGCAAAAACCCTGTTCGGCGATAAAGACCCTATGAACAAGGTGGTTAGTTTTAACAGTACTATACCTTTAATGGTTACGGGTATTATTGAAAATATGCCGGCAAATACCTCGTTTAAATTTGACTATGCTATACCTTATGTACAGTATGAAAACGCAAATACATGGACAAAACAATCCGGTTGGGGTAGTAATTTTTGCCGTACCGTTGTCTTGTTAAAAGATCCTGCGGCTTTTTCACGTGCCAATAACATATTAAGTACAATAGTAGGTAAACATGATCAGGGTAATAAAAACCAGCTTTTCCTTTTCCCGTTTACAAAGCTTCATTTATATAATAAGTTTGAAAATGGTAAATCAACAGGCGGTGAAATTGAACAGATCCATTTATTTGAGATATTGGCAGCATGTATCCTGCTGATAGCCTGCGTAAATTTCATGAACCTATCCACCGCGCGATCAGAAGAAAGAGCTAAAGAAGTAGGTATCCGCAAGGCAATAGGCTCGGGCCGTGGGCCATTAATAAAGCAATTTATTATCGAATCACTTATCCTGTCTTTTATATCAACCATATTTGCTGTAATTATATTGGCTATATGTGTGCCGTTCTTTAATAACCTGCTAAGTATTAAGTTGGTGCTGCCTGTCGGCAATTTTATGGCTTGGCTACTGGTTATTGGCCTGGCTGTATTTACAGGGCTTATTTCGGGCAGTTACCCCGCATTTTATTTATCATCGTTTCAACCTATAAAAGTTTTAAAAGGTGTATTTAAAGGCAGTAAAAGCGTGTTGCCTATCCGCAAGTTTTTAGTGGTTATACAGTTTGCATTTGCCGTGTTTTTGATCACGGCTACTATTTGCATCTATCGCCAGATCCGTTTTATACAATCTATGCCGAACGGTTACGATAAAAACAGCCTTGTTGAGGTGCCTGTTGAAGGTACATTGAGTAAAAAGTCCGGCGCTCTTATAACCGAACTTAAAAATAATGGCGCTATTACCTATGCTTCAAATTTGTCGCAAAGTATCACCGAAAATGGCAGCAACACCTGGGGCATCGACTGGCAGGGTAAAGACCCTAATCAAAAAATATTGTTTGATATATTTTATGCCGGATATGATTTCACCAAAACAACAGGGGTGAAGCTGGTAGCGGGCCGTGAGTTCTCGGCAGCATATCCGGCTGATACAGCATCTAAAATACAAACGGTAATGGTTAATGAAACTGCCGCCAAACTAATGAAACAGTCAATAGGCGCTGTAATTAAATGGGGCGATCAGCCTGTTACCATCGTTGGTATTTACAAAGACTTTGTTTGGGGATCGCCATACCAAAAGACGCCGCCAATGATAACCCTTTGCGCTGGTTTTAATGGTTCGGTTATAGCTATGCGTCTTAACCCGGCAAAAAGTACAATGGCTAGTATCGATCTGATCAATAAAAGCCTGAAAGCGATCAACCCGGCATATCCACCAACCATAAATTTTGTAGATAAGGAGTTTGAGCAAAAATTTGAAAACGAAAAGGTGCTGGCATTGCTGGCTAACATATTTGGCGGGTTGGCCATTGTTATCTCCTGCCTGGGCTTATTTGGCTTAGCTGCCTACGCTGCAGAACAGCGAACCAAAGAAATTGGCGTACGTAAAGTATTAGGTGCCAGCGTAAGCAGCTTGGTGGGTTTATTATCAAAAGATTTTTTGGTGCTGGTTTTAATAGCCATAGTTCCGGCTATCGCGCTATCCATATACGTACTAAATAAATGGCTCACTAACTACGAGTACCGTATAACGCTAAGCTGGTGGATAATGGCGCTGGCAAGTGTTATTACCATACTTATAGCCCTGCTAACGGTTAGTTATCAGGCAATAAAAGCTGCCCTGGCCAACCCGATTAAAAGTTTGCGTTCGGAATAATGTTCATTGGTTCACTGGTTCATTAGTTCATTGGTCTTAGCACTTTGCTTAGATATTCATTTGACTACCGCTGCATACTAATGAACCAGTGAACCAGTGAACCAATAAACGCGAAGCAATGTGTATCATAACCGAACATATAGTGTTTCACTTGCGGACACATGGTATATATTTATCTGTTTTAACTATTTGATTATTAGTTATTTATATTTTGGTATGTAATTGGTCATTATTTATCTTGACCTCCTTTTGTAATTAGTAATTATTGCACTAACAGCCACTATCATGATAAAAAACTATATAAAAACAGCTTTTCGCTCCCTTACCAAAAACAAGGGCTTTACCGCTATAAACGTTTTAGGCTTGGCATTGGGCCTTGCCACTTGTTTGTTAATTGTTTTTTATGTTTTTGATGAGGTAAGTTATGACAAGTATAATGTAAACGCCGACAGGATCTTCCGTGTAAACGAAGCTATAAAATTTGGCGGTGCCGATAATAAATATGCTGTAAGCCCTGCGCCTATGGCTGCAGCAATGAAAGCCGATTTCCCTGAGATAGACCAGATTGCAAGGTTTAGGGATCGTGGTGGTTTCCAGGTTAAAAAAGGGGCGCAGAATATCCAGGAAAACTCCATGATATATGCTGATCCTGAAGTGTTTAAGATATTTACATTGCCTGCCATAAGTGGCAACCCATATGCCGGGTTAAAAGAGCCACATAGTATTGTAATAACTGAGCGCGCCGCTAAAAAGTACTTTAACAGCACCAATGTGGTAGGGCAAATGATGACCTTTAATGATACCGCCCTTTATAAAATAACTGCTGTAATATATAATGTGCCCAAACAATCGCATTTTAATTACGACTTTTTTATCTCCATGTCAACCCTTGCTCAAAGTAAGGATGATTCATGGTTCAGCAGCAATTTTAATACCTATATATTGTTAAGGAAAGGAACTGATTATAAAAGCCTTGAAGCAAAATTTGGTCAGTTTTTCAAAACGCATGCTGGCCCGCAATTGCAAAGCATCCTGCATTTAACTTTTGATAAGTTTGAGCAGGGTGGCAACTTTTTCAGGCTTACGCTTATCCCGCTTACCAAAATTCACCTGCAATCAAACATGGTAGGTGAACTGGGATTGAACAGTGATATACAATACGTATATATGTTTTCGGCGATAGCCATATTTATATTGCTGATAGCCTGTGTAAACTTCATGAACCTGTCAACCGCCCGCTCCGCAAACCGCGCACGCGAAGTTGGAGTAAGAAAAGTGCTGGGTTCTCCACGTAAATACCTGATCTTCCAATTCCTGGCCGAATCAATAATGGTTACGCTGGCTGGAGCAGTAATAGCTGTAATTGCTGCGTGGCTCTTATTGCCTTTGTTTAATAATATGGCCGATAAGGAACTAACCATTACCCACCAGATATTAGTGTGGTTAATACCTATCTTGTTACTTATTATAGTTTTTATCGGTGTACTGGCAGGGTCATATCCAGCTTTCTTTTTATCAGGCTTTCAGCCGATACAGGTGCTTAAAGGCAAACTGTCAGCAGGCTTTAAAGGTGGAAATTTACGTAGCTTCCTGGTGGTATTTCAGTTTGCTATTTCCATATTCCTCATTATAGGCACATTGGTTATCTATAACCAGCTGAAGTATATCCAGAATAAAGATCTCGGCTTTAACCGCAACCATGTGTTTACGGTTTGGGATGTATATACGCTTGGCAATAAAGCCAGCAGCTTTAAAGAGGAAATAAAGCAACTACCCGGGGTGCAGAGTGCTACACTAACAGGTGCTTTGCCTACAACTAATTATGCTAATAGTTCAACAGTATTTAAAGGCCCGGTTGCAGATCAGAAAAATGGCGTGTTGTTAACGGAATGGTATGCTGATGAAGATTATGTGCCAACACTTGGATTGAAAATATTAGCAGGCAGAAATTTTTCGCACCAGATGGTAACTGATACAGATGCCGTATTGATCAATGAGGCGGCTGCTAAAATGTTTGGTTATGCCAACCCAATTAATCACGTGATCTATGACCCACAGGATCCCAAAGCTATGGTGTTAAAGCCGTACCACATTATTGGGGTAATGAAGGATTTTAATTATCAATCGCTAAGAAACAACGTAGGCCCTATGGTACTTTTTAGCGGGCATGATCTGGGTGGATTAACCGTTCGTTCATCAAATACAGCAAATATCACAGCCTTACTAAGCCAGGTGAAAGCTAAATGGGCGGAGTTTTCCCCTAATCAAACGCTGAATTATTCATTTATGGATCAGGATTTTGATAAAATGTATCGCTCGGAGCAACGTGTAGGGGGGATAGCTATCGCGTTTACTTCATTGGCAATTATCATCGCCTGTCTCGGGTTATTCGGCCTGGCAGCTTATGCAGCAGAACAGCGTACCAAAGAAATAGGTATCCGCAAGGTACTGGGTGCAAGTATGTCGACCATAGTGGGGATGTTATCACGTGATTTTATAAAACTGGTGCTCATCTCGATAGTTATAGCCTCGCCATTCGCATGGTATTTCATGAACAGGTGGTTTTTACAGGGTTTTGCCTACCGCCAGGATATACAATGGTGGGTTTTCGCGCTGGCAGCCGTTGCCGCAATACTTATAGCATTTGTAACTATCAGTTTTCAATCAATAAAAGCGGCATTAACAAACCCGGTGAAAAGTTTGAGATCGGAGTAGGGTTGTTCAGTAGTTCACTGGTTCATTAGTTCATTAGTAATGCAGCTGGCAATACTGATGAATAAACTGAGGACAAGACGAATGAACCAATGAACATTAACATAGGACAAGACCAATGAACCAATGAACTAATGAGCCAATGAACTAATGAACCAAAATAAATGATAAAGAACTACATAAAGATCGCGTGGCGGAGCTTAACAAAGCAAAAATTGTATAGCCTTATCAATATATCGGGTTTGGCGGTAGGTTTGGCTGTTTGCATGATGATAATGTTGTATGTAGCCCATGAAATGAGTTACGACCGCTTTCATAAAAATGCAGATCGTATATTTTTGCCGAATGCGCACATGAAAATGGGCGATGTTACAACCAGTATGGATTATACCAGCTATGTAACCGGTCCGCTTATCACCCAAAGTCAGCCAACTGTTGAAGAATATATGCGGATGCTGACCTATTTCAGGCCGGTGATTGTAAGTGATCCGGCAATGCCATCCAGAAAATTTTCTGAAGATAAACTGCTATTTGCTGATCCCGGATTCTTTAATTTCTTTTCCTTTAAACTGATAAATGGTCAGCCTGATGATGTGCTTAAAAAGCCATTTTCGGTAGTTATATCAAGCGATATGGCTAAAAAGTATTTTGGCAGTTCGGATGCTATTGGCAAAACCATTACTATAAAAACCGACAGTATTTATACCTACCAAGTTACAGGCGTTGCTGAGAGCGCACCTTCAAACTCTACCATCCAGTTTAACTTTGTGGTATCAAACTCAAGTTTGCTGGCCATGAAAAACATACCTAATTACATCGGTATGCCAATGGTAGGCCCGGGTTCCTTTAATACTTACCTGCTTTTAAAACATGCGTCGGATACCGCTAAATTAAGGCATGGTATGGATCTGATGATGAAAAATAACAAACAATTTTCTTCAGCGAAATTTTCACTAACCGCGTTGCCTGCCACCCACCTCAATAGTTTTGGCGATGGCGCAAACCTCAAATATCTTAAAATATTCCCCATCGTAGCTTTGTTAATATTGCTGCTGGCATTGGTTAATTACATGAGCCTTTCAACAGCACGGGCAACGCTCAGGGCTAAGGAAGTGGGCGTGCGTAAAGTATCCGGCGCGAGCCGTAAAACCATAGCCACACAGTTTTATGTAGAGTCGGCATTGTTTACCTGCCTGTCGTTTGGCCTGGGTTATATTTTATGTTATATGTTTAAGCCCTGGTTTTTAAACGTATTACAGCTTAAGATTGATAATTCATTTTTATACAGCCCGATAGTTTTGGCGCTGATGTTTGCCTTGCTACTCATAACTGTATTAATAGCAGGCAGCTATCCATCACTGGTGTTATCTGCGTTTAAGCCTGTCATCACCTTAAAAGGTAAAATGAGCAAGCAGGCAGGTGGTATTACGGTTCGCAAAGTGTTTACAACGCTGCAATTTTCCATATCAGTAGGCCTTATTATTTGCGGTATCGTTATCGACCGTCAGCTTTACTTTTTCAGGCATGCCGATATAGGCATTAACCACGATAACGTAGTGGATATACCTATTACCAGGAGCTTCGGTGAAAGCTATCCTGCTTTTATAAAAGATGTACAATCACTGGCAGGTATAAGCAGTGTGGCTACCTCACAATATGGCATGTTTAAAGGGTTCGATATGTACTCCATAAGTGGCAAACCTAACACCGATGCTGTTATGCTGCCTTCGTTATCGGTAAGCGAACAGTTTATACCAACCATGGGTTTAAAATGGGCTATCCCGCCATCAACGGCTACAAGCCTGCTGGGTAAAAATAAAGTGGTGATAAATCAGCTGGCAATTGAAAAACTGCATCTTCCCGCAAATCCTGTTGGCAGTTACATTCAATCGGGTACACAAAAAGTTGAGGTTGTAGGTGTGGTGAAAAACTTCAATTTCAGTTCGATGGAATATGCGCTGGAGCCATTAGGCCTTTTTATAGCGCCCGATACCAGTAAGTTTTGGGCCAGATGGGGTTGTAATTTATCAGTTCGCATTAAGCCGCATACTAATTTACCTACGCTACTTGCTGCAATCCAAAATATCTACAAAAAATACGACCAGGAAACACCATTCAGCTATTCATTTATGGATGATGCCTTTAACGCGCAATATAAGGCTGAAGACAGGCTGGCATCCATATTCAGCATATTTACCGGTATTACGGTTATACTGGCTACACTGGGATTGTTTGGCCTGGCTGCATTCACCATTGAACAACGTACCAAGGAAATAGGTGTACGCAAAATATTAGGTGCAAGCCTTACAGCTATTACCACCCTGCTGTCAAAAGACTTTTTAAAACTGGTAGTACTGGCAATAATAATTGCTTCGCCAATAGCATGGTGGGCAATGAACAACTGGCTGCAAAACTTTGCTTACCGCATTACCATACACTGGTGGGTATTTGCCATAGCAGGTTTCATAGCCATATTTACGGCAATTATTACAGTTAGCTACCACGCTATTAAAGCAGCAGTGGCTAACCCGGTTAAAAGCTTACGTTCGGAATAGGGTTGTTCATTAGTTCACTGGTTCATTAGTTCATTGGTAATGAAGCGGCGAACGTAGGATAAGTCCAATGCACAAGATATATATCACATAGGACAAGACCAATGAACTAATGAACCACTGAACAAATGAACGTTTACGCAGGACAAGACCAATGAACTAGTGAACAAATGAACTAATGAACCAAAGAAAATGATAAGAAACTACATAAAAACAGCTTACCGCAGCCTTACCAAAAATAAGGCTTACAGCTTTTTGAATATTTTCGGTTTGGCGATAGGGATTGCCTGTGCCGCGCTCATTTTTTTATGGGTGGAGGATGAGGTTAATTACGATGCCGTAAACATTAAAAAAGAAAGGCTGTACATGCTGGAAGAAAACCAGAAGTACGATACCTATGTGTTTACCGAATCATCAACCCCCGGCCTGATGGGTCCGGCCATGAAGGCCGAACTGCCCGGCGTAGCCAACACCTGCCGCAGTACCGAAGGCGGAACCACCTTATTATTCGGCAGTGGCGATAAGGCCGTTTTTGCAACGGGTATATATGCTGAAGCATCACTCTTCAGTATGTTTACACTGCCTTTTGTGCAGGGCAACGCGACCTCAGTTTTCTCGCAGGTACATTCAATAGTCATCACTGAAAAAGCAGCTAAAAAGTTTTTTGGAAGCGATAAGGATGTTATAGGCAAAACTATCAGGGTTGACAATAAACAAGACTACGCCGTAAGCGGTGTTATCAAAGATATTCCGGCAAATTCAAGCATACAGTTTGAGTGGGTAATGCCATTTAAGATCTACTTTGATCAAAGTCCGTGGTTAACCAATTGGGGCAATCAATCCGTAACTACTTATGTGGAGTTAAAGCCCGGTGTCGACCCGCAAACAGTAAACAAACAACTCTATAGTTACATACAAAAGCGCGTACCAACCGCATTGGGCCATGCCTTTTTATTCAGCATGAATGATTGGCATTTGCGCGATGATTTTAAAGACGGCAAAATGACCGGCGGCGGGCAGATAGAATATGTGCATCTGTTCATGGTTATCGCATGGATCATCCTGTTTATCGCCTGCATCAACTTCATGAACCTCGCCACTGCCCGCAGCGAAAAGCGGGCACGCGAGGTAGGGGTACGTAAAGTATTAGGCGCGGGTAAAAACCTGCTCATCATGCAGTTCATCGGCGAAGCTATTTTTATGGCTGTTATAGCTGCACTGGTATCCGTATTCATTGTTATACTTGTTTTACCAGCCTTTAATCTACTGGTGCAAAAGCAGCTTACATTAGGGTTGGGTAATCCGCTGCACATTATCTCTTTATTACTTATCACCCTGATATGCGGATTGGTTGCGGGCAGTTATCCATCATTCTACCTGTCGTCGTTTAACCCGGTATCGGTACTTAAAGGGGTGAAGTTAAAAACAGGTGGCGCGGCATTTATCCGTAAGGGTTTGGTGGTAATGCAGTTCAGCGTTTCCATAGTGCTTATCATCAGTACAATAATTGTTTACCAGCAGATTCAGCACGTTAAAAGCAGGCAACTGGGTTTCAATAAAGATAACCTCTTAGAAATTCCTTTGCAGGGCGATATGGGTAAAAATTTCCAGGTAATAAAACAGGACCTGCTCAATACCAGCTATGTAGCTAACGCCGCGCTTGCTGATCATGCGTTGATCTACGGTGGTAACAATACTTCCGGACTTACCTGGGATGGCAAACCTGCCGGCTCGAAAGTGCTCATATCGCAACGTTATGTATCGCCCGAGTTTATGGAAACAACAGGCTTAAAGATAGTAGACGGGAGGGGTTTAACGATTAGTGATACCGCCAGGCCGATCCGCATGATCATCACCCAATCATTGGCAAAGTTAATGGGTAAAGGCAGCGCGATAGGGAAAAGGATCCACGGGGAGGGTGATACCACATCGGCGGTAGTGGTAGGTGTGGTTAATGATTATGTATATGGCAACATGTATGGTCAGCATCCCGATCCGGTCATGTTTTTCAGCGCCCCGCCGCAGGATGAAACAGTGATGTATGTGCATGTTAAGCAACAGGCTGATATTGAAAAATCAATAGCCGCAATACAAGGTGTTTTGAAAAAGGATAACCCTGCATACCCATTCGATTATCGCTTTGTTGACGATCAATTTAACCAGATGTTTTTAACTGAGATGCTGGTAAGTAAGCTATCAAGGGTATTTGCTACGTTGGCGATCATCATCTCCTGTATGGGCCTGTTTGGTTTAGCCGCTTACACTGCCGAACGCCGTACCAAAGAGATTGGAATCCGCAAAGTGCTTGGCGCAAGTGTATCAGGAATAGCCGCCCTGCTTTCAAAGGACTTTTTACAACTGGTGATCATATCTTGTGCCGTTTCATTTCCGCTGGCCTACTGGGCAATGCAGAACTGGCTGAAAAACTACGAGTATCGTATTGGCATAAACGGGTGGATATTTGTAATTGCAGGTATATCGGCTATAATAATCGCGGTGGTTACGGTCAGCTTCCAATCAATAAAAGCTGCGGTGGCTAACCCGGTTAAGAGCTTACGCTCGGAATAATGTTCATTGGTTCACTGGCTCATTAGAGTTCATTAGTAATTAGCAAGCGAACAAAAGAACAGCAACATAAAATAACACACGAAGGACAAGACCAATGAACTAATGAACCAGTGAACAAATGAACGCTAATAAGCACAAATGAATTAACCATGATAAGGAATTATATTAAAACAGCTTACCGTTCCCTCTTAAAAAATAAGGGCTTTACGGTATTGAATGTGCTGGGGCTATCCGTTGGGCTGGCAACCTGCTTGCTGATCGTGTTTTATGTGGTTGATGAGTTCAGTTATGATCGCTATAATACCAATGCCGACAGGATCTACCGCATTACCGAAAATGCAAGGTTAAACGGCAACGAGGGCTCATACGCCGGGACGGAAAAGCCTTTGATGGATGCTTTAAAAAGCTTCCCGCAGATTGAAAAGATGGCGAGACTGTTCCCTAAGGAAACGCTGTTTCTCTCTTCTCAAAAGTTTAGCATCAGGAAGGGGAATAATAACATCCAGGAAAAGAATGTAGTTTTTGCCGAATCAAACCTGTTTGATGTTTTTACTTTACCTATGATTTATGGCAGTCCGTCAACCTCACTAACTGAACCACATTCTGCGGTTATAACCGAGAGCACCGCAAAAAAATATTTCAGCAAAACCGATGTTGTTGGCCAAACGCTTACCATTAACGATACCAGCGTTTATAAAATTACAGGGGTTATAAAGGATATCCCATCGCAATCACATTTTAATTACGATTTCTTTTTATCCTATTCATCACTATTCGAAAGCCATGTTATGAGTTGGGGGTATAGCGGTATACATAACTATGTTTTGCTAAAACCCGGCACAAATGTTAAGGCCCTTGAAGCGCAGATCCTGAAAGTAGAGCTCAAAAACTCACCCCCGGTATGGACAACCGGCAGTAATTATCTGAAGATAGTTTTAACACCACTGCTTGATATTCACCTGAGATCAAACAGTCAGTATGAGCTGATGCAGAATGGTAATATTGAGTACGTATACATCTTTTCGGCAATAGCCATATTGGTATTGCTGATAGCCTGTGTTAATTTCATGAACCTTTCAACCGCGCGTTCGGCAAACCGGGCCAAAGAGGTAGGGGTACGCAAAGTGCTGGGTTCGGCGCGTAAATATTTGATCGCCCAATTTTTAACGGAATCTATTTTGGTTACGCTGGTGTCGGCCATTATTGCTGTGGCGCTGGCATGGCTGGCAATGCCGCTGTTCAACCAAATGGCTGATAAGCATTTGGCATTCACACCCCACACTTTCACCTGGTTATTACCTGCATTGCTGATTATTATACTGGTAATAGGTATCCTGGCGGGATCATACCCGGCATTTTTCCTATCGGCCTTTCAGCCAATTGAAGTACTAAAAGGCAAAATAGCTTCAGGATTTAAGGGTGGTTTTCTGCGGAGTTTTTTAGTGGTCTTTCAGTTTTCGATATCTATATTTCTGATTATCGGTACACTGGTTATTTATAACCAGCTGAACTATATCCATACCAAAAGCCTGGGCTATAACCGCAGCCAGATGCTGGTGATTAAAAACACCAATGTACTCGGCAAACAGGCAAAAATATTAAAGCAAGAGGTAAAGCAAATGCAGGGCGTTGCAAGCGCCACCATGACCACTTATTTGCCTACCGGCGATGACCGCAATATAACAGGCTTATTTCCTGAATTACCTATCGATATAAAACACGACCTCCTGGCTGATTTTTGGCCGGTTGATGAAGATTACATCAACACTTTGAGTATAAAACTGATCTCAGGACGCAACTTCTCCCCTCAATTGGCATCAGATTCGGCAGCTTTAATTGTTAACGAAGCGTTTGTAAGGAAATTTGGCCAGAAGGATCCGCTCAATAAAACCATCTATCGCGATAGCTTTGGGATACAAGCCTTTCACATAATTGGTGTGGTTAAAGATTTTCACTATAGCTCCCTGCGCGACGAGATTAAGCCATTGGCATTGGTTTACAACGAGGATAGGGGAGCAATTACGGCCCGTGTCAGCACTGCAAACCTGCCTGCATTAATGTCGCAGATTAAGGATAAATGGAAGGATCTGTCGCCAAATAGCCAGTTCACATGGTCGTTTATGGATCAGGATTTTGATGCTACCTATCGCTCTGAGCAGCGCATAGGAACTATATTTATATCGTTCACGGCTTTAGCTATAGCAATAGCCTGTTTAGGCTTATTCGGCCTTGCAGCTTATGCTGCCGAACAGCGTAATAAGGAGATCGGCATCCGCAAGGTATTGGGTGCCAGTGTATCAACCATAGTAAGTATGCTCTCCATGGATTTTATAAAGCTGGTAGGTATCGCTATATTGATATCGTCGCCACTGGCCTGGTGGGCTATGAACAAATGGCTGCAGGATTTTGCATACAGAATAAATATACAATGGTGGATAGTAGCAATTGCAGGCTTTACCGCCATATTCATCGCATTTATAACTATAAGCTTTCAATCTATCCGGGCCGCATTGGCAAATCCGGTTAAAAGCTTGCGTAGCGAGTAATGTTCATTAGTTTATTGGTTCATTAGTTCATTAGTAATGCAGCCGGTGAGACTAATGAATTGATAAACTTGGGTAAGACCAATGAATCAGTGAACCAACGTAGGACAAGACCAATGAACTAATGAACCAGTGAACAAATGAACTAACGTTATGATAAAGAGCTATTTTAAAATCGCCTGGCGGAATTTGCTGAAGAGCAAGTTTTACACCGCCATTAACATTGCCGGCCTAACAGTTGGGCTGGCCGTAGGTTTACTTATTTTACTATGGGTAAACGATGAGTTGAGTTTTGACAAGTTCAATACCAAAGCCGATAATATTTATCGGATGGAAGCGCAGATAGGTGCAGGCAGTACCCAGCAGATCTGGTGCGGTATACAGGCCCCTGTTGCTTTTTTTGGCCTGAAAGAGGTGCCCGGTGTGGTAAATGCTGTTCGGATGGTATCTAATTGGGACTATTCTTTGTACAAATACCATGATAAATCGTTGGATGTTGGCGATAATGGCGCGTTTTATACCGATGCATCCTTATTTAAGGTTTTTGACTTTAAATTATTGGAAGGTAATCCAAATAATCCTTTCCCTAATAACCAGTCTATCATCATCACCCAAACCACAGCCAAACGGTTTTTTGGCAACGCCGATCCGATAGGGAAAATAATTCAGGCAGATAATCATGATAACTATACCGTAGCCGGTATCGCGGCTGATATGCCCGGTAACTCCAGTATTAAGTTTGATATGTTGTTTTCTATCAATGTGCTGGCAAAAAGAAACTATGACGGCAAAGGCTACTGGAAAACTATGGATAGCGACTGGGGTGATTATTTTTACGATACCTATTTTCAATTGCAGCCGGGTGTTTCGGCACAATCGGTTGCCGATAAGCTTACACAGATCCACATAAAAAATCAGGCTGGTTCGGGTGGTATAAAATACATACCTCAACCTTTGGATAAAATGCATTTATATAATGCCGATGGTACCCCATCAGGCATCCAAACGGTAAGGGTTTTCTTAATTGTGGCCATTCTTATTTTGTTGATAGCCTGTATCAACTATGTAAACCTTTCAACCGCGCGTGCTATGCTGAGGGCTAAAGAAGTAAGTGTACGCAAAATAATAGGTGCGGGTAAAAAACAATTGTTTATCCAGTTTGTAGTCGAAACGATTTTGTTTTTCTCCATAGCACTGGTACTTGCTTTTGTGCTGATTGAAGTTTTGATGCCTTTATACAACAGTGTATCGGGTAAACAAATGAAGTTTGATTTGTTGGATGCTGGTGTTTGGAAGGTAGTAGGTATCACTGTAGTGGCTACGCTGGCGGCATCAAGCATTTATCCTGCATTTTTATTGTCGTCGTTTAAGCCTATTAACGCGCTTAAAGGTAAGCTGTCGCTGGGCGTTGGTAATACTACATTCCGCAAAACACTGGTGGTTTGCCAATTTATATTTTCTATTGGTTTGATCATCGGCACGCTGATCATCAACAGCCAACTAAAATATATCAGGGAAAAAGAGTTGGGCTACGATAAATCCTACGTGTTTACATTCGGCATGCGCGATATGCAGAAGAACTATGAATCAGTACGTGCGCAATTGTTAAATCAACCGGGTATAAAAGATGTTACTACCGCTAGCGATAACATTGTAAGTTTGGGTGGCAGCACTGGTGATACCGATTGGGATGGCAAAACACCCGGCAGTAACTTTGAGGTTCACCCACTGGGTATCAGCCAAAATTATGTCGACTTTTTTAAACTGAAAATTATAAAGGGCAGTAACTTTTTAGGCATAAAGGCCGATACCGCGCACTATATCCTGAATGAAACCGCGGTACGTGAGGCCGGTATTAAAGATCCGGTAGGCAAACGCTTTAAATTGCACAATCAAAACGGGATCATCATTGGTGTGGTGAAAGATTTTCACTTCGCATCCCTCAAACAAAAAATTGAGCCTACCATATTCTTTTACACCCCCAGCAACTGGCGCATGTTTGTAAAAACAACCGGCAAGGATGCCCCGCAAGCGATAGCGGCCGTACAAAAAGCATGGAAACAATATAACCCGGCTTTTCCTTTAGATTATACCTTTCTGGATGAAACCTTCAATGAAATGTATAAAGCCGATCAGCGTTCAGGTACATTGTTTAGTTGGTTTACTGGTATAGCTATCCTCATATCATGCCTCGGTCTGTTTGGTTTGGCAACCTACACCGCGCAGGTGAAGGTGAAAGAAATAGGCATCCGTAAAGTGCTGGGTGCAAGCGTTGCCAATATTACCACGATGCTTTCAAAAGACTTTTTAGTGTTGGTAGTGGTATCCATTATTATTGCAACCCCAATAGCCTGGTACGCCATGAATAAATGGTTGCAGGCCTTTGCCTACCGGATAGAGATACAGTGGTGGATATTTGCATTAGCCGGCGTACTGGCAATTGTAATAGCCTTTATAACTATAAGTTTTCAGGCCATAAGAGCGGCTATTGCCAACCCGGTTAAAAGTTTGCGGTCCGAATAATGTTCATTGGTTCACTGGTTCATTAGTTCATTGGTACTGTCTCCGGTAATATTGATGAACTTTACTAACACAGGACAAGACCAATGAACTAATGAACCAGTGAACTAATGAACCAATAATGCGAAGCGGGACTGTATCATTACCGTACATATAGTGTTACACTTACGTACAGGTTGATTATTTTACGGTGATTTAATTTATTGATAATCAGTATTTTAAATTTTGGTATGGGTTTTAATTGTATTTGTATGTAACCACCCCCGCATCATGATAAAAAACTACTTTAAAATAGCATGGCGTAACCTAATCAGGAACAGGGTTAGCAGTATCATTAATATCAGCGGTTTGGCTATCGGTTTAGCCTGTGTATTGCTGATAGGCATGTATGTGAAGGATGAGTTAAGCTACGACCGGTTTTTTAAGGATGCGGACAGGATCTATCGTGTAAATACCCATGAAAAAATGGGCGACGAGGAGTTCACCGCCGGTCATACCCCGCCACCCGTTGGCGCGGCACTGGTAAATAATTTCCCCGACGTTGAAAGCTATACGCGCATATTCAGGCCCGGTGATGAGATCATCCATTTTGTAAATAACGGTCAGCGTAATTCGCTCACTGAAAAGAATATTCTTTCGGTTGATTCTAATTTCCTGCAATTCTTCAATTACCCATTGCTTGAAGGCGACAAGGCCACTTGCTTAAATGGCCCAAATTCAGTTGTGCTGACAGAAAATGCAGCTAAAAAATATTTTGGTAATACATCGCCGATAGGCAAAAACCTGGTTTTTGATGAATATAAAACGCCGTTTACAGTTACAGCGGTAATCAAAAATCTGCCATCGCAATCGTCATTACAGTTTGATGTTTTACAATCGAACTTAGGAATGCCGCCTGTTAAGCGTTTTAGCTGGAGCTGGGTTTGGCTACAAATGGGCACTTATGTTAAGCTTCGCGGCAGTGTAGCAAATGAGGTTGCCATAAAAAATCTGGAAGCCAAATTCCCGCCTATGATCGCGGTACAGGCAGCAAGCGCTTTCAGGCGCCTTGGTCAGCCGTTTGATCAGTTTATAAAAAAAGGAGGCAAGTATAACCTGGAACTGCAGCCCTTAACCTCGGTACATCTTTACTCACAGAACATAGGGAGCAGGTTTATTACCCAGGGCGATGTTAAATACGTTTATATATTTTCGGCCATTGCGCTGTTCATTATATTGCTGGCTTGCGTGAATTTTATGAACCTTGCTACGGCACAATCTGCAAAAAGGGCAAAAGAAGTCGGCATCCGCAAAGTGCTGGGTTCCGAACGTAAACAGCTCATAGGCCAGTTTCTTGCCGAAGCGTTTTTATATACCTTAGTGGCTACAGTTATCGCCATCGTACTTGTTGCGCTGAGTTTGCCCGCGTTTAACCAATTATCGGCAAAATCATTAAACCTATACGCGTTTTTTAATATATATACATGGGGTGGTATTATTGCATTGGTTGCAATAACCACATTGCTGGCAGGTAGTTACCCGGCTTTCTTTCTTACCTCGTTCAAACCTGCGGCAGTATTAAAAGGCAGTGCTGATCTTAAAACCTCTATCGGTGGCTTTTTTACCCGTAATGCGCTGGTGGTTTTCCAGTTCACGGTATCAACGGTGCTTATTATTTGTACCATAGTGGTTTATAAACAGCTGCTTTATAACCAGTCTAAAGATCTCGGTTTTAATAAAGAGAACGTACTAATGATAGCCAATGCCGACAGGCTTAACAAGACTGAAGAAAGTTTCAGGCAAGAGCTGCTTCGTTTGCCGGGTGTGGCTAATGCAACCATATCAACAAGCTTGCCCACCCAAAAATCATTCAGTGATTATTATACGCCGGAAGCTACCCCCGATAACATAACTGCAGCCGATAAAAATATAACGCTATCGTCTTTTATTGTTGATGAAGCTTTTGTGCCGACCATGAAGCTAAAAATGCTAAGCGGACGAAATTTCTCCAAAGATTTTACAGATTCAGCATCAGTAATTCTGAATGAAACAGCAGCTAAACAAATAGGGTGGAAGAACGCTATCGGCAAGAATATTACTTATCCCGGCGGCAACGGTACAAGGTTTAAAGTTGTAGGCGTAGTAGCCGATTTTAATACCGAATCATTACATAACACAGTTGATCCTTTTGCCTTATTCTACACCACATCAAAAACTTATTACATAGGCTCATCATTTATTGCTGTACGCATTAAACCGGGTAATTATAATGAAGCTATCAGCAGCATTCAAAATAAGTGGAAAGCCTTTATGCCTGATAACCCGTTTGAGTACAGCTTTTTGGATGAGGAGTTTGATGCCCTGTACCGCACCGATCAAACCATTGGCAAGGTATTCACAGTGTTTACCTTCCTTTCTATTACAGTGGCATGTTTAGGCCTGCTTGGTTTGGCCATGTATACTGCCGAGCGCCGTACAAAGGAAATAGGCATCCGCAAAGTATTGGGCGCATCGGTACAAAACCTGGTGGGGATGTTATCAAAGGATTTTCTAAAACTGGTGTCTATCGCATCGGTAATCGCATTCCCGATAGCATGGTGGGCCATGAATAAATGGCTGCAGGATTTTGCCTATCCAACAACTATAAACTGGTGGATATTTGCCCTGGCGGGATTAGTAACATTAATAATAGCGCTATTTACAGTAAGTTTTCAATCCATAAAATCGGCATTAATGAACCCTGTGAAGAGTTTGAGATCTGAATAAAATTGTTCATTGGTTCACTGGCTCATTAGTTCATTAGTAATTAGCAAGCGAACGTAGGATAAGGCCGATGCAGAAGATAGATATCACATAGGACAAAACCAATGAACTAATGAACTAATGAACCAGTGAACTAATGAACGAAAGAATATGATAAAGAATTACATAAAGATCACCCTAAGAAATATGTGGAAGTATAAAACTTTCACTTTCATAAATGTTGTAGGCATGGCTGTGGCTTTTGGCTCGGTGCTGTTGCTGGCGCTTACCGCCTTTTATGAGCTTTCGTATGATGATTTTCACACCAATAAGAACAACATATACGAAGTATATCTGGAAGAGCATCATGCTAATGATGTAGAGGCCGACGCAGCAATGCCGGTTCCAATTACCCCGGCATTAAAAGCTGAATTTCCTGATGTGGTACACGCCTCGCGCTATGGCGATTTTGGTGGAAGCGTATTGCGTTATGGAAATAAGGAATTTAATTACGATGTAAGGTGTGTAGATCAGGATTTCTTTAAGATGTTCACCTTCCCGATTATAAAAGGAAATAACCTGAACCCGCTTGGCGATAAAAATGATGTAGTAATCACTGAAAAAACGGCCAAAAGTATTTTCGGGGACGTAAACCCGGTAGGTAAACTTATCGAACTGAAAATTAATAACCAGTGGAAAAGCCTTAATATATCGGCAGTTGCTGCTGATGCTCCGCAAAATTCAAGTCTGGATTTTAATTTGCTATGCCGTTTTGAACAGCATCCCGATTACGAGGTAGCTAAAACCCTATGGGAACAACGGTTCCACAATGTTTTTGTGCAATTACATGCAAATGAAAACCAGGCCAGCTTTGAGCAGAAACTAAAAAGCTTTGTACATAAATACTATGATGGCAACATAAAGCAATTAAGGCATGATGGCGCCCAGCCTGATAAAGAAGGCGAAGTTTTACGCCTGCGCTTAATACCTATGGACGATGTACACTTTAGCCCCATTGCTTCACAAAATAGGGCGGTTAGCAAATTTTACCCATACCTGGTTTTGCTGATCAGTGTATTTATATTATTTATAGCCTGTACCAACTTCATCAACCTGTCATTGGGCCGGGCATTTACACGGGCTAAGGAAATAGGTGTACGTAAGGTGATCGGTGCCACAAAACAACAGCTCATCACCCAGTTCTGCAGCGAATCATTTGTAATTTGTGGGTTATCGCTGATAATTGGTGCAATTGCAGCCTATTCGCTTATACCACAATACAAATTGCTGTTTAACCAGCAGCTATCATTAAATGTATTGAGTTCGCCATTAGTTATCCTGTATTTTGTGGGTGGCTTTGTTTTAATAAGCCTTATTGCAGGTGGTTACCCTGCATGGTTAATGGCTATACAAAATACTTCGCAGGCGGTAAAGGGTAAGGTAGTTGCAGGCAAGGCAAATGGTTTGCGTAATAGCTTAATGGTGGTTCAGTTTGCTTTATCGGCTTTGCTTATCATTTGTACGGTTATTACCTGGCAACAACTTAATTTTATGCGTAACAGGCCTTTGGGTTACGATAAGGCGCAGGTAGTAAGCGTACCGATAGGCAGCAATATTGACCCTGAAAGAGCCCTGCAATTGATGCGTACCAGGTTAACAACTTACCCTGATATAGTAAGTGTAACGGGCACGGATATGAACTTAGGCACCGGGCTTGATAACAGCGCATCAACCTCGATTATGACGTTTAGTTACAAGGGTAAGAATGTTAAAACCAATTGGCTGCGGGTTGATTATGATTATGTGAAAACACTGGGCCTGCAAGTGGTAAATGGGCGTGATTTTTCAAGGGCATACGGTGCTGACACTGCCGTGGTGCTCATCAACCAAAAAATGGCTGAGCAACTGAACGAAAAGAACCCAATTGGCGCGGTACTCCCTACCGATGGTGCCAAATTACAGGTTGCAGGAGTTGTTAAGGATTTCAACTTTAAATCGCTACATCAGCAAATAGCCCCGCTTACCATGGTTATACGCCCAAGCTGGCCGGTAAATTACATACTGGTAAAGGTAAAGCCTGCTAACCTGCCAGCAAGCATGGCACTTATTAATAAAGTATGGAAAGATGTAAATCCGCGCTCGCAGGCCGAATCATCATTTCTTGATGAAAATGTGGATCGCCAGTATAAAAAGGAAACCAGGCTGTCTAAAATATTCATAACGGGAGCGGTAATGGCTATCGCGATATCGTGCATGGGCCTGTTTGCCATAGTGATACTGATCATAACCCAGCGTACCAAGGAGATAGGTATTCGCAAAGTATTGGGTGCAAGTGTAAATAGTATAGTGTATTTAGTGGCGCAGGACTTTTTGAAATTGGTGTTAATAGCTGTGTGCATAGCCTCGCCAATTGCGTGGTATGCCATGAGCAAATGGCTGCAGGATTTTGCCTACCGTATAAATATAGAATGGTGGGTGTTTGTAATGGCTGGGGTAATAGCCGTTATAATTGCCTTTATAACCATAAGCTTTCAATCAATTAAAGCGGCAATTGCAAACCCGGTTAAGAGCTTGCGTAGCGAATAATGTTCATTAGTTCATTAGTAAGTCGGGTAGGTGAACCAAACCAGATGAACAAATTGCTAAGACCAATGAACTAATGAACCAGTGAACTAATAAACCAAAGTAAAAATGATAAGGAATTATTTTAAGATCGCCTGGCGAAACATCTGGAAGAACAAGGTTTTTTCAACAATAAATATTGTTGGCCTTGCTGTGGGTATGGCGGCCTTTATGGTTGTTATGATGTTTGTTTCGTATGAAAAAAGCTTTGATAATTTTCATACGAAAAATATTTACCGCTTAAATGAGGTGCAAACCATCGGGCAGCAAAATGCTACACAAAAGGTGGCATTGTCCATGTTCCCGATGGGGCCGAGTATGAAGCAGGAGTTTCCGGAGATAAAGAACTTTACCCGCATCAGGTGGAACCAAAAATACCAGATGACCTATGCTGAAAAGAAAGTATTTCTGCCGCAAGTTTTCTTTGTCGACTCAACATTTCTGAAAATGTTTGATTTTAAGGTGCTCCGTGGTGATAGGCTTACAGGCCTGTTAAAACCACATACTGCCATGATTACCGAGGAAACTGCGCAAAAATTATTTGGCGATACTGATCCAATTGGCAAGGTAATCAACCATTATGGTGACGATACAACCACCTTTACCATAACCGGAATATTAGCCAATGTGCCTAAAAACTCGCAACTGCAATTTGATGGCTTGTTCTCATTCAGTACAATTTATAAGCCGTGGATGTTCAATAACTGGGGTGGCAACTGGCTCAATACTTATCTTGAACTCACTCCCGGTGCAAATATAGCCGCGCTTGAAAAAAAGTTCCCCGCATATCTTAAAAGGCATATTGGCGATGGCTGGAAATACTACCAGTTATTTGTTTTGCCGCTTAAGGATGTACACGCCAACTCGGCCGATATCGGGTTGGATGACATCAACTATCAAAAATTCGATAAAAAATCCACCCAACTGTTCGCAATTATCGCTTTAATTGTATTGGTTATTGCCTGTGTAAATTTTATCAACCTGTCAACAGCACGCTCAGCCGAGCGGGCTAAGGAAGTAGGGATCCGTAAATCAATTGGTGCGCACCGTTTTCAATTAGCTATTCAATTTTTGGGTGAAACTATACTGATCTCATTTATTGCATTAATATTAGCGCTGATATTGGTTGAGCTTGCCTTACCATACATCAATAACCTAAGCGAACGCAGTATTGAACTGCCTTTGTTTAGCAGCTTGGGATTTATCGCCACAATATTCGCAGGGACAGTGTTTATCGGGTTAGTCTCAGGTATTTACCCGGCTATTTATTTATCATCCTTTCAGCCTGTAAAGGTGTTGAAAGGGTCGGTTCAGGTTGGTAAAAACAAAAGTTCACTACGTAATGTATTGGTGGTTACCCAATTTGCCAGTGCTATCTTTTTAATGATAGCTACCATATTTGTATTGAAGCAATTAAAGTTCATGCAAAGTCAGGACCCCGGTTATAACCGCGATCAGATCGTAAATATCCCACTGGACGGCGTTACCTCAAAAAAATATAGCTTACTTAAGGATGAATTATCAGGCAATACGCTCATTTCAGGTGTAACTGCTTCGCAGGATGTTTTGGGCAGTCACCTGGATCAAACAGGCGTTGAGTTTAAACCAGCAAATGGCCCTAAACAACAGTTTGGTACAACATTGCTGGTGGTTGATAATAATTACCTCGATCTATATAAGATTAAACTGGCCGCAGGTAAAAATTTCTCGACCGATAAAACGCAGAATGGCAGGCAATATATTATTAACGAGGCGCTGGCTAAGGAACTTTTGAAAGATCACCCCAAAGCACCAATGTCATCATTACTTGGCGATCAGTTTGGCTTTGATTCATTGGGAACCATTACAGGCATTGCTAAAAACTTCAATTTTAACTCCCTGCATTATAAGATAGAGCCTATGTTTATGGTGAGCCAGAATCAACAGGGTTTCAGAGATGTATCAGTAAAAATTAATGGTGGTAATACAAAAGCCGCAATAGCCTTTATTAAGGCAAAATGGGATAGTTTATATCCTGATTATCCTTTCGAGTACCAGTTTTTGGATGATCATTTTAACGAAGTGTACAAAGCCGATAACCAGGTGAGCCAAATAGTAGGAATATTGGCAGGTTTAACTATCCTGATCTCCTGCCTTGGTCTGTTCGGACTGGCATCATACTCGGCTGAAAAGCGGGTTAAAGAAATAGGTGTAAGGAAGGTGCTGGGCGCATCGGTACAAAACATAGTGCTGTTGTTGGCCAGTAATTTTATAAAGCTGGTGCTGATAGCAAATTTGATAGCCTGGCCATTAGCATGGTGGGCCATGAATAAATGGCTGCAGGATTTTGCCTACCGCATAAATATACAATGGTGGGTGTTTTTACTGGCCGGGGGTGCCGCAATTCTGATCGCGTTTTTTACCGTGAGCTTCCAATCGGTTAAGGCCGCAGTGGCTAACCCGGTTAAGAGCTTGCGGTCGGAATAATTTGTTCATTAGTTCATTTGTTCACTGGTTCATTAGTAATGCGGCCGGTAAACAATGAATAATTACAAAACGGCACGAAGGACAAGACCAATGAACTAATGAACCAGTAAACAAATGAACTAAAAGATGATAAAGAACTATTTTAAAATTGCCTGGCGAAGCTTGTGGAAACATAAGGCTTATTCGTTCATTAACATTGTTGGTTTAAGTATTGGCCTAACTGCGTGCCTTATTGTGGCAACAGTTGTGTTTGATGAACTATCATACGATCATCAATGGAAAAAGGCCGATGATATTTACCGGGTACTTTCCGAAAGTAACAATGTTAAAGGCGAGGAGCCTATGCCTATGGCTTTTGCAGGCTTTGGCCCGGCTGTAAAAAAGGATTTGCCCGAGGTTGAAGATTATTGCAGGATGTCCATGTATCATGAGCGCTTGCAATTGGGGAATAACAAGGAAGGTATAGCGTTTAACCGCATCTTCGCCGAGCCAACTATTTGGAACGTCCTTGACTTTAAGATCATCGCAGGTAATCCAAAAAAGTATGTTAAGGGTTATACCAACATGGTTATCACTAAAAAAATGCAGCAGCAGTATTTTGCCAATCAAAACCCTATCGGCAAAATCATATACACCCAGCCTGATTATGGTAAGCCGCAACCATTGTTAATTACAGGTATTATTGATAACATCCCTCAAAACACACACCTGCGGGCCGATTTTATTGCCCTGTTCGAATATCGCGCGGAGGATAACCGGCTCCCACAAAAAGGAGAGGGCTATTCTTTTTATCCGCAATATGTTTTGTTAAAGCATGGCACCTCAATAACAGCCTTTACTGCTAAGGTTAATCACTGGTACCAAAAACAATCGGGCGCTAAATCTGCCGATTATTCTTTCCGGTTTCAATCAATAAAGGATGTTTATTTAAAATCGGACTTTAACGGTGTGCAAAATGTGCATGGCAGTATTCGTAACGTTTATATATTTTCGGTAGTTGCCGCTTTGCTGTTGATTATTGCCTGTATAAACTTTGTTAACCTAACTGTTTCGAGGGTGTTCAGCAGGGCAAAAGAAACAGGCATCCGCAAGGTATTAGGTGCCGGAAAATTCCAGTTGATCATTCGCTTTTTATCAGAATCATTGATCTTCTTTATGTTGTCGTTTGGGTTGGCTATGTTGTTATATCCGCTGTTCATCAAGCCTGTTGAAACCTATCTTGATCATAAACTGGTATTGAATTTATACAACAGTTCGTTCTTAACTATTGCTATTGGCTGTGTTTTATTGGTGAGCTTACTTACCGGCTTGTATCCGGCCTGGTATTTGTCACGCCCTAAACCTATTGTCATTTTACGAAATAAGGTATCATCCGATATACAGTTAAACCTGCTAAAAAAGGGCCTGGTGGTAGGGCAGTTCGTTATATCCATCACCATAATTATGGCCACTATTATTGTGCATAATCAGCTCAGTTATATTAATAATAAAGACCTTGGTTTTAATAAAAACAACTTGCTGAACATACACTTCACCAATTGGGGGGCAAGCGGCGAGGCTTTTAAACAATCAATTAAGCAATTACCTGGAGTTGAAAATGCGAGCATCGCCAATTGGGCGCCGACGGAAGGTGCCGGTGGTATGTCGCGCGAGGTTTTGATCCCCGGCCAAAAAAGTAAGACCCAGGTTTTTTATATTGAGGGTGATGCCGATTTAACGGCCACTCTGGGTTTCAGGATTAAATCAGGCCGCTTATTAAGCAATCAATTAGCTACTGATGCGATGAATGCCGATTCATCCATGAGCGGCACTGGCGCAGCAACAAAAGTGCAGCGGAAGATAAGATCGTTAATAGCCACTAATTATACGGCTGCATTAATGGGCATAAAAATTAATCATACCATTACCGATCTCGACGGTATTCCGGTTGGTGTAGTGGAAGACTTTAACAGTCAATCATTGCATGATAAATTGCAGCCTACTTTTATACAGGCGGTAAGCAACCCGCAATATGGCAATATGCTGGTGCGGATAAGGCCAGGTTTTGCAAAACAGGTTTTGGCGCAGATTAATACCAGTTATAAATCATTTTATGCTGATAAAGCCTTTCAGTATGACTGGGTTAACGATGAGGTTGATGCCCAATACAAAGCTGAACATAAGCTACAGCAACTTTTTACCTGCTTCAGTATGTTGATTATTTTTCTGGCTTGTTTAGGCCTGTTTGGATTGGTAAGCTTTACTGCCGAGCAGCGTGTGAAGGAGATCGGTATCCGTAAGGTGCTTGGTGCCAGCCTGAGCAATATTATTGGGCTGATATCAAAAGATTATTTAGGGTTAGTGATGCTTGCCATCATAGTGGCGTCGCCAATTGCCTGGTATGCCATGAACAAGTGGCTGGCAGATTATGCGTACCGTATTAACATACAATGGTGGGTATTTGCCATAGCAGGTGTTGCCGCGTTGCTGATTGCGTTTATAACGGTAAGTTTTCAATCTGTAAAAGCTGCATTGGCTAACCCGGTTAAAAGCTTGAGGTCTGAGTAGTCATTGTGTCATTAGATCATTGTGTCATTAGTTTTATTATAGATGAAAATGATTAATGACAGCGCAGCGAATGACTCAATGACGCGAAGCAAAATGACAGCGTAGCGAAATGAATTAATGAACCATTGAACTAAAAGAAATGATAAAAAACTATTTTAAAATTGCATTCCGGGGATTTTGGAAGCATAAATTGTTTACGCTGATCAATGTTATAGGCCTTTCAATAGGCATCAGCGCGGCGCTGGTGATTTACCTCATTGTTCATTTTGATTTTACATTTGATAAGTTTCATCCTGATGGCGATCGCATTTATCGTGTGGTTACCAACTATTCGTATTCTGGCCAAACAGGGTATAATAGCGGTGTTTGTGGTCCGCTTGCCGGGGCTGTGCGCAGCCAGGTTACAGGTGTTGAGACCACTGCGCCTTTTTACATGCTGTATCAGCCTAATGTGTTTGTGCCGGGTAAAGGTAATGTGCCCGTTAAGTTTAAGAATGAGGATAATGTGATATTGGCAGATCAGCAATACTTTAAAATATTTGACTATAAATGGCTGGCCGGATCGGTATCAGCTTTAAACTCACCTAATCATGTAGTGCTTACTTCTGATCAGGCTAAAAAATATTTCCCGTTGCTGTCGTATGATCAGATGATAGGTAAAATTGTTACTTATGATATCATAAAAACTGCTGTTGCCGGTATTGTGGAAACCATAAAGCAAAATACCGATTTTACTTTTCACGATTTTATATCCTATAGTACCAATGCTGCTAACGCTACCATAAAAGATCAGTTGCAATTAGCCAATTGGGGTTCTACTACATCACAATCACAGTTATTTGTGAAGCTATCAGCCAAAACAAATATTGTGCATGTTGAAAAGCAAATGACAGCCCTGCTTAATAAAAACTTTAAGGAGGAAAAGGGCAACACCGGTGGTTTTAGTCTGCAGCCATTAAACGACCTGCATTTTAATGAGAAATATGGCGCTTTTGATAGTGAGCACCAGGCCAATAAAACAACCTTGTACGGTTTGTTAATTATAGCAGCCTTTTTGTTGATATTAGGTTGTATAAACTTTGTTAACTTAACTACGGCACAGGCAACACAAAGGGCTAAAGAGATCGGCATCCGTAAAACTATGGGCAGCAGCCGCAAGCAATTGGTTGTACAATTTTTAAGCGAAACATTTTTAATAACACTCATCGCGGTAATCATCTCTATAGGGCTTGCACCCATCATCCTGAAACTTTTTACTGATTTTATCCCAGCCGGTATCAAAGTCAGCTTTTTGGCTCAGCCGCATGTTATATTGTTTTTGCTGGCATTAACCATTGTGGTTAGCCTATTGTCTGGTTTTTATCCTGCCATATTATTATCGGGTTATAAGCCTTTGTTAGTGCTCAAAAATCAGGCGAGCTCAAACAGCAGCAAAACAAGGAATGCCTATCTGCGTAAATCATTAACTGTTACCCAGTTTGTTATTGCGCAGTTTTTTATAATGGCTACCATATTGGTCAGTAAGCAAATTTATTATGCCATTAATAAGGATATGGGCTTTAAAAAAGATGCTATCCTGATCATCAATACACCATGGAAAGACAGGAGCGTAAGTAAAAGGGATGTGTTTTTAAATAAGCTGCGATCTATTCCACAAATTGATAAGATAAGCGTAGGAGGCAATACGCCGCCATCATCAAATAATACCAACTCAACCGAGGCCACTTTTAAGGATGGTAAAAAGGAAATCAAAATAGATCTTCAGGAAAAATACGGCGACGAGAACTATATAAAAGTGTACAATATTAAACTGTTGGCGGGCCGTAATCTCCGCAGTACCGATACTTCAAAAGCCTTTCTTATTAATGATAATTATGCACGGTTGCTCGGCTTTAAAACCCCTCAGGCTGCTGTTGGCAAGCAGATAGATAAGTTTAACGGGGATAGAACCATGCAAATTGTTGGCGTAGTGGCCGATTTTAACCAGGGGTCGCTGCATACGCCTATAGTGCCCATAGCCATACTTACCAGCACTTCGGTATATCAGAATGGTACATTCAATGTTGCCCTAAAACGGGAGACAGCCGGCGGAACGGAATGGAAAAAAGCCATTGCACAAATGGGGGCCTATTATAAAGAGACTTACCCCGACGATGATTTCGAATACCAGTTTTTTGATGCGAGCATTAAAAAATTCTATGAAAGCGAACAGCATACCTCAACCTTGCTGGCATGGGCAACTGGTTTATCTATATTTATTAGCTGCCTGGGCTTATTAGGTTTAGCCATTTATACCACAAACCAGCGCACTAAGGAGATAGGTGTTCGTAAAGTACTCGGTGCATCAGTAACGCAGATAGTAACCTTACTATCAACCGAAGTAATAATACTTATAGTATTGGCCTTTGTGATTGTAACCCCTGCCGCATGGTGGGCCATGAATAAATGGATGCAAAGCTTTGCCGACAGGACCTCTATCAGCTGGTGGATATTTGCCGCAAGCGGTGCCGGCATGCTGATCCTGGCTGTATTTACATCAGGTTTCCAAACGGTAAAAGCGGCTGTCGCAAATCCGGTAAAAAGCTTGAGATCAGAATAGTCACTGTGTCATTGGTCATTGAGTCATTAGTTTTATTGCAGATGAGAGTTACTAATGACAGCGCAGCGAATTACCCAATGACCAATGACGCGAAGCAAATGACAGCGTAGCGAAATGACTAATGACACGAAGTAAAATGACCAAATAAATGATAAAGACCAACCTGAAATTAGCGATAAGGAATATATTCCGGAACAAATTATATTCAGCAATAAACATTATTGGGCTTAGCGTGGCCAGCGCGTTTTGCATATTGGTTTACATGTATGTGAAAAACGAGCGTTCGTTTGATAATTTTCATAAGGATAGCGACAGATTATACAGGGTAGAGGAAACCGATTTCTTTGCGTCATTCAGGAGGGATCAAAAGGACTCAAAGAGTTTCTTTTCTTTTTTAATGAAGGACGAGGAGCAAAAGAATATGCTCACCACACCGATGATATTAGCAGGTGACCTGAAGACAAACTTTCCGGAGGTTGAAAATGCCGTGCGCATAAAGGAAATGTATGATCCGATTGTACGCATCGGTAATCAAAGTTTTAAGGAAAAAGAAGAGAATGCGGCCTATGTTGATCAGGATTTTTTTAAAGCGTTCACTTATCCCTTACTTGAAGGCAACCCATCATCGGTATTAGCAGAACCTAACAATGTGGTTATTAGTGAACGGCTGGCTAAAAAATATTTCGGCACTACAAACGCGGTTGGCAAAACACTGAATTTAACCACCGAAAAATTACTGCTGGTTGTAAGCGGTGTTGTTAAGGATTTTCCGCTTAACTCCAGCTTCCGTTTCGATATGCTTGTTCCACGCGCATCGGATCCCGGGTATGCCGGCGAAATGAAAAATGGTGTTAATGCTTTCAGCGATCTGTTGGTTATAAAATTGAAACAAGGAACGGATGTGCCAACCTTTCAAAAGAAAATAGACGAGTTCACGAAAACATATTTTAAAATACTGACCGATGAGATGGCAAAGGATAATCCAAAAACTCGCCCTGCACCGTTTCATGTGTATTTAAGGCCTTATGCTGAGGGGCACTATAACCAAAGCCTGGACTGGGGGCATTATACAGATCTGAAGAATATATATCAACTGGTTTGCCTGGCTTTTATAATACTGTTAATTGCCTGTGTAAACTATATTTTGCTCACACTTACGAGTGCCATGTCGCGTTCGCAGGATGTAGGGGTACGCAAAACTATTGGTGCAAGCCGCAAGCAGATCATCTTACAGTATTATGTAGAAACACAGGTACTTGCTTTTATATCGGTAATAGTTGGTTTTATAGTGGCGGTTACCTTCCTGCCTTTCTTTAACTCCTTAACCGGCAGTGATATCAGGCTGTCATTTTTTCCATTCGGTACACTTGCCTTGGGGTTGTTGGTATTGGGTGTAATACTGGGGCTTTTAGCTGGCATTTACCCCGCTTTGGCTATGTCGGGCTTAAAGCCGTTAAATATTATGAGCAGTTTTTCCGCTTATCGCCTTAACCCAATTATGTCAAAAGGCCTGGTAGTTGTGCAATTTGGCATATGTGTGCTGTTGATCATCTCGGCATTGGTTGTTAATAAGCAAATGCACTATATTAACCAAACCAGCATGGGTTTTGATACCGACCAGGTAACTCTAATACGGAACCCGTTTGATTGGGAAGACCAGCAAAGTGCCTTGCTTTTAAAGGAACGATTAAGGCAATATGTTGCCAGTCAGCCCTATTTACAAGGTATGACTACTACCTCGTTTAGCTTTGGAGGATACAATACCAGTGGCCATTTGATAAATGGAAAACGTGTAATGCTACAGGAACTAAATGTAGATTATGACTACCTGCTATTTAATAAAATCCCCATCCTATTGGGCAGGGATTTTTCAAGAGATATAGCAAGTGATACTGCCAAACTAACGATTACAGCAGATCAAAAGATAGCGAAGAATTCTACAGTAGGGCGTAATATCATTGTAAATGAAACACTGTATAAACTACTGGGTAAACCCAAACTTGATGTGGTTAACCGTGAAATGGGTGGGGTAATTATAGGTGTAAGCAAGGACTACCATACGGATGACCTCACAAAAAAGATTGAGCCTTCGTACCATATAGTTAATGTACACTATACAGGTTATTATTGGGTTAAAATAGGGGCAGGGCATAACATACCACAGGCAATGAAAAACCTGCAAGCCTTTTGGAATAAGAATACCGGTAATTTGCCCTTTAGCTTTACTTTTATGGATCAGGATGTGGCCAAAAGCTATGATGCCTATTTGCGCTGGATGGCTACCATTACTACTGCCTGCGTATTAGCCATTGTAATTGCATGTATGGGGCTGTTCGGTTTATCGGGCCTTACCACCATTAATCGTACTAAAGAAATAGGTATCCGCAAGGTGTTAGGCGCTTCCATCTCCAATCTGTTTCTGCTGCTTAACCGCGGTACATTAATAATGGCTGCTTGTTCATTTGTTATAGCTGCCCCAATAGCTTATTACCTGGTTCACCAATGGCTCGATAATTTTGCCTATCGCATAACCCCCGATTGGTTATTATTCGGCTCTGCCGGGCTTATAGCTATGCTCACGGCCATAATTGCGGTAAGCTACCACACTGTAAAAGCGGCAATGGCTAACCCGGTAAAAAGCTTGCGGTCGGAGTAGGTTGTTCATTAGTTCACTGGTTCATTAGTCTTAGCACGGTGCTTAGTTTGATGCATTTAATGACCGCTGTATACTAATGAACTAATGAACCAGTGAACTAATGAACCAGTAAACCAGTGAACGACTGAACTAAAAGAAATGATAAGAAACTACCTTAAAACAGCATGGCGTAACCTGCTGCAGAACAAACTAACATCTTTTATAAGCATAGCCGGTTTATCGGTTGGGATAGGTTGTTTTTTGCTGCTTGCAACTTATATATTAAATGAGTTGAGCTATGATAAGTTTAACATAAATGCGGATCGTATAGTAAGAATAGTTCAGCATCTGAAATCGGAAGATAATAACGAAGAATTAATAAACGCGGTTACACCCACTGCGCCCGTACCTGTATTTAAACAACAGCTTGCAGAGGTTGCTGACGGTGTGCGTGTTTTTAATTATTCGGATTATAAGCCCGCGGCGGTTCAGTATCACGATAGGTTGTTTAATGAGCGCAATATGCTGGTTGCTGATGAATCGTTCTTTAAAATATTCAGTTTTAAATTTTTAGAGGGAAATGCAGCAAACGCGCTCGATCAGGTTAATTCAGTAGTTGTTACTGCCTCCACGGCAAAAAAATACTTTGGTAATGAAGATCCTTTAGGTAAGATATTGAAGGTGAATGGCAGCAATATGATGGTAGGCGGTGTGATTGAGGATGTGCCCGCTTACTCGCAGATAAAGTTTGATTTGATGGGGAATTACGCCATGCTCAGCAGGTCAAAAACCCGCAAATGGAATTCCTCTAATGATTATTCATACTTATTACTAAAAACCGGCGTAAGTGTTAAAACCGCTAAAGAGAAAATAAATGCTTACACAGATAATTTATTTAAGGATGACATAGATAAAGGCCATACGGCGTGGTATACGCTTGAACCACTTACCAGCGTACATTTATACTCAAAAGCCAATGATAACCTGGAGCCTTTGGGCAACATAAAATACGTTTACATACTATCATTAATTGCGGTTGTGCTGCTTTTGCTGGCCTGCGTTAACTTTTTAAACCTTGTTTCGGCAAAATCAATTGAGCGGGCTCATGAAGTAGGTGTGCGTAAAGTAATGGGGGCCTTGCGCGGGCAATTGTTTGTTCAGTTTATTATTGAAGCCGCTATTATAACATTAGTCTCGTTAACTGCCGGGGTTTTGCTTGCATGGTTTACTTTTCCATGGTTCAGTAATTTTATAGGGCATCAACTCGGCTTTCAGACCTGGGATATGAGGTTGTTGCTGCCTTCGCTGCTGGCATTGTTTATTGTGGTTACTTTACTGGCCGGCACTTACCCATCATTATATCTTTCTGCTTTTAAGCCCGTTACAACCCTGAAAGGGAAGTTGGGTGGAAGCGCCAAAGGGCGCGTATTGCGTAAATCGCTGGTTGTTTTACAGTTTACGGTATCTGTATTTTTCATTATCGGCACCATAGTGGCAGGCAGCCAAATGAAATATATTCAGGTTATCAATACCGGTATCAACCGTTCACAGGTTATGGTTTTGGATATTGGAGGGATACCCTACACAAAAATGCAAGCCTTTGCAAAGGAGCTGATGCAGCAGCAAACAGTTAGCAATGTAAGTGCTTCGTATGATTCACCGGTGAATGTAAGAGGCGGCTATAGCATTAACAAGGCGCAGGGTAAAGGAGATAACCTGCACTTAATGATAACCGCTATACCGGTTGAAAGAAACTTTGTAAATACACTCGGCATAAAACTAATAGCAGGAAATAATTTTACATTGGGCGATGAACAGCGGGTGCTGGATACCAATAGTGAAAAACGCGTTTACTCATTTATCCTAAATGAATCTGCTGTGAAAGCGCTGGGCTGGAAACCTGATGAAGCCATCGGTAAACAAATTACAATGGCAGGCCGCCAGGGCGAAATAAGGGGAGTGGCCCGCGATTTTAATTTCGCATCACTGCACCAGGAGATCACCCCGATCGTCTTATTTCCGCAATATGATTATTTCGGCAAAATGCTCATCAAAACATCTGGCGCTGATATGGTTAGATCTGTTAACGATATAAAAAGGAGCTGGAAGTCTTTTTTCCCTGATGCACCTTTTGAGATACATTTTTTGGATCAGGAATATGATGAGTTGTATCAAACCGATCAAAAAACCAGTGGCATTTTAACGGTGTTTACATTGGTTACTATTTTTATATCGTGCCTGGGTTTGTTTGGATTGGCCATTTTCAGCACCAAACAACGGATCCGCGAAATTGGTATCCGTAAGGTTTTAGGTGCCAGTGTAACCAGTATCCTCAGTCTTATTTCATGGGATTTTTTGAAGCTGGTAACCATCTCTGTTATTATAGCCTCACCTGCAGCTTACTACATCATGAATAAATGGCTGCAAGACTTTGTATACCGCATACATATACAATGGTGGGTGTTTGCCCTCGCGGGTGGCCTGGCATTTTTAATTGCCTTTATAACCATTTGTTACCAATCTGTTAAAGCAGCCATGGCCAACCCGGTTAAAAGCTTGAGGTCAGAATAGTCATTGGTCATTGTGTCATTAGTCTTACACGGAACTTCAATGACTCAATGACGCGCAGCATAATGACAGCGCAGCGAAATGACCAATGGCTAATGTGTATCATAACCGTACGCTCCATGTTACGTAAGCGAACAGTTTTTAGTTGAAGAGTATCTTTTAATATGTTGATAATTAGCAATTTATAACTTTGGTATGTTATTCATACAAATCTCTGTAAATTCAGGAAATCAAATAAATAATTAAATGTTATCACTTCAGCATATTTCAAAATACTACCAAACCGGCGGAAACAAGAACTTTGTAATTAATGATATCAGTCTTGATATTGATGAGGGTGAGTTTGTTTCTATCATGGGCCCATCAGGTTCGGGTAAATCAACGCTTTTAAACATCATCGGCATGCTTGATGAGCCATCAGATGGTTATCATTATTTTGTGAATGAGTCCGTTCATCAGCTTAAAGATAAACAGCGCTCGGCCCTGTATAAAAAGTATATAGGTTTCGTTTTCCAGGCTTACCATTTAATTGATGAGCTTACAGTATATGAAAATATCGAAACTCCGCTTATTTACCAGGATTTTAAAGGCGCTGAACGGAAAGCCATGGTGGCCGATATGCTTGATCGTTTCCAGATAGTTGGTAAAAAAGATCTGTTCCCGGCACAATTATCAGGCGGGCAACAGCAACTGGTTGGCATAGCCCGTGCATTGATAGCCAAACCTAAATTATTACTGGCCGATGAGCCTACCGGTAACCTTAACTCGAAACAGGGCGAGGAGATCATGGAGCTATTCAGGAAATTAAATAAGGAAGATGGTGTAACCATTATACAGGTAACCCACTCTGAAAAAAATGCAGAATACGGTAGCCGAATCATCAATCTTTTAGACGGCAGGATAGAGTCATCAAAAAAATTCTGAGCAATTAATAATATATCAAACATAAAAATGTCATTCCGTAACTACATCATATTTTTTTTACTGGCACTGGGTTTTAGCGCGCATGCGCAGCAACAAGGTAATTTAATAACACTGCAGCAGTGTTTGGATACTGCTATAAAAAATAATTTAACCGTACAGCAAACTGCTATAACCGCCGAACGGGCACGTATAGGTTATGTACAGGCAAAAGATAACCTGATACCAACAGTAAGCGGCGGCATATCGCGCGAGTTAAGCACAGGTCGTGCAATTAACCCTGTTACTAATACTTATATAAATCAGGCGGTTACGTCTGATAATTATGGCTTATCAGGTGGTGTAACTGTGTTTAATGGTCTGGCGCTTCAGAGCGCTATTAAACAGGCCTCGTTAGCTTATCAATCTGGTAAAATGGCATACCAGGCAGCAAAGGATATAATTACTGTGACGGTTATCACCAGTTATCTGCAGGTGTTGGATGCCGAGGCTATATTAAACCAAACAAAAAGCCAGCTTTCAGTTGCCAAAGAAGGTGCAGACAGAATTGAAACTTTGGAAAAAGAAGGTGCTAATAAATTAGCTTCGGATGTGTACGATCAGCGGGGCTTATTGCAGGCGAGCAATGTTAATGTGGTAACCGCTCAAAATTCATTTAGTTCAGCGATGCTGAATTTGTTCCAAATAATGAATGTACCTTATAATCGTAACGCGGAACTGCAACCATTGAATGCTGAGGACCTGAGAGGCGACAAAGATGTATTGCCCGACCAGGTATACCAAACAGCATTAGAACAACTGGCCGATGTTAAAGCTGCTACACTAATGCGCCAAAGCGCCGAAAAAGAAGTAAAATATTATAAGGGTTTATTATACCCGTCATTAGCGCTTCAATACGGAATAAATACAAACTATACCAATTCAAATCCGATCAGCTACTCCGATCAGTTTAAAAACAACTATGGTACCTATGTGCAGTTAGGTTTAAGTATCCCTATATTCACCAATCATTTTAGGAAGAACCAGGTATCATTAGCCAAACTTGATCTGTTGAACTATCAATATGTTGAAGAAAATACAAAAATAACGTTAAGGCAAAACGTTGAGCAGGCCTATTATAACATGATGGCGGCTTATAACAAATATCAGGCACTTGATGGAGAATCAAAAGCTTATACCGAAAGCTTCAGGATCTCAAAAATACGTTACGAGGCGGGTGTACTTACATCTGTTGATTATATCACCTCAAAAAATAATATGGATGCTGCCAACCTAAACCTTATCAGTGCCCGTTACGACTACTTTATTTATAGTAAAGTACTGGATTATTACCAGGGTAAATTATCTTTTTAATTTTTTTAAATTTTGTATTTGTATTAATTAAAAAAGTATACATTTATCGCAGATTTTACATCCAGATATCCGGTTTATGTTAATGACTTTTAACATGAACCGGATATTTCCATTTTATAACGGTTTATTATCCAGCATGATAATTTATATCGTTAGTTAAACACAAAAATCCCAATATCTTCGTTATTGTATAAAATCTATCTTATGAAAAAAATCATACTTACGCTACTTATCTGTTCAGTTTTTACAGGTTTTGTCTCGGCGCAAACTATACCAAATTTTCAGTTTGGCCTTAAAGGCGGTATTAATTTAGCCGCGTTTCCCGAAAATGGGGTTTTTAGTAACAGTAATCAGGCTGGTTATGTTGGCGGTGTGTGGGCCCGTTTTGGCGCGTTAGGCTTTAACTTTCAACCGGAGCTATACCTTACCGGCAAGGATGTAAATACTTCCTATACCGATAATAACCAGGTATATACCAACAAGGTAAGGTTTACCAGCCTCGATCTGCCTTTATTGTTTGGCGGTAAAATAGGCGCTTTCGGTTTTGGCGCCCGGTTTTACACCGGTCCGGTAGTATCATTTGCTGTCAATAAAGATCAAACACTTTCTGATGCTGCGCATAATGCAGGCACGTTGGAGTTTAAAAATCAAAACTATGCATGGCAATTTGGTGGCGGTGTTGACATCCAAAACCTGTCGATAGATCTGCGTTACGAAGCCGGCATGAATAAGATAGCGTACGGTGCGGCTGATGATTCGCATACACGGATCAACCTGTTTAGCCTTACGCTGGCTTACAAACTATTCTCGCTTTAAGGCTGATATTTTCTTAATTGGTAGACGGTTTGTTCTGGTGATAAATAAAATGTAATACATACAGTTAATGTAAATAATTATTACATTTGTATTAACCGTTTATACCAATTATTAAACAAATATTCTCCTGAGAAATGAAAAAAGCTGCATGGATTAGTGCCGTTGTATTGCTGTACTTGAATGTTGGATGTTCGAAAAGTAGCAGCCCTGTAAGAAACACCACTGTTAATACTACTATAACAACTTATAAAGCGCCGGTTGTTGCCTCAACTTTTGCTAAAGGGGCGGATATAAGCTGGGTTACCCAGATGGAGGCATCAAACTACAAGTTTTACGATAAAACAGGCAAACAGCAGGATCTTTTTGCGCTGATGAAAAGCCTTGGTATGAACTCCATTAGGCTAAGGGCATGGGTGAACCCAACAGGTGGCTGGTGCAATACAGCTGATTTAGTAGCGAAAGCGGTTCGTGCCAAAAATGCTGGTATGAAGATATTGATCGATTTTCATTACAGTGATACCTGGGCCGATCCCGGCGACCAAAACAAACCCGCCGCATGGGCGAATCTTTCTTTCCCTGACCTGGTGACCGCCTTGCATGATTATACAGTGCATGTAATGGATACCCTGCAAACCAATGGCATAACGCCCGACTGGGTGCAGATAGGCAACGAAACAAGTAACGGTATGCTTTGGGAAGATGGCAAGGCATCAACCAATATGGCAAATTTTGCAGCGTTGGAACTCAGTGGATATAATGCTGTTAAATCGGTAAGCAGTACCACAAAGGTTATTGTACATTTAGCGAATGGCTATGATAATACTACGTATGAGTGGTTGTTCGACGGTTTAAAAGCAAATGGTGCCAAATGGGATATCATCGGCATGTCTTTATACCCAACAACTGCCAACTACGGCACTTTAGATGCCCAGTGCTTAACTAATATTAATACGATGATATCACGGTATAGCACCCCGGTAATGATAGTAGAGGTAGGTATGGAAGCCGACCACCCGCAAACCACCCGCGATTTTTTAACAGATATTATCACCAAAGTAAACGGCGTTGCTAACGGGCAAGGTCTGGGCGTATTTTACTGGGAGCCGGAAGCTTACAACTGGCAAAGTTATGGTCTTGGCGCTTTTGATACCACAGGAAAACCCACTATTGCTTTAGACGCGTTTGGCAACAATTAAGCCAGGATCGCGGTAATTAAAAAAGCCACCGTAACACAGGCTGTAAAGGCTATCATATACATAAATGATGCCCCTATCAGTTTGGTAATTGTGCGTAATGTACTACGCTGGTAAACAACTTTTAACGATTTGTATATATACCAGATGATTGCAATTGTTGCTAATAAATTAAGCCAGCTTGTTACACCTCGCCAGTTTGCAGGATACAACCATTCCAGTATCATTAAAATGGTAAGGAAAAGGAATAAAAAGCAATGCAGGTGAAATGAATAGATCAGGTATTCAACATAATATTTTCGGTTGTTCCAGAATGCTATCATCAGTATTAATGCGCACAAGGGCAGCATCAGGAACATCATTTTAGGGATGTTGTGTTTAAATTGTTCAAGGATTACCTCCTTGGTGCGTTCGCCGTATTCTGCTTTGTAGGCGAATGCCTTTTTATTATATAACTGTAAAAAAAAACTATCTTTCTTGTTTTCCGGGAGCTTTTTCTGGGTTACTAAATAAGCATTGTAGCTGGTATCGTTACCTGTAGGGGATAAGAAATATTTTGATGAGTTGGCGTCATCATCAGTAACAGTAATTACACCATCCTTCTGGTTGTCTTTTTTTAACTCACTAATAGCTTTTTCTTTTAAAAAGGTGGGGATATCCGGATCTTTTTCAATGGAATCGATCAGCAACTTAACATCAGTTGATTTGCCCGGGATCGCATGATTTACTTTAACAGGGTTATGCCCGGTTTGAAAAAGCACAATAAAGTAAACCAAACTTATAAAAATGTACATTTTTACCGGGTGCAGGTAGCGCGCACGGCGGCCTGCTAAGTATTCGGCAGTAAGAAAACCCGGTTTTAGGAAGAGTGGTTTTAGTGTGTGGAAAAACTGATCGTCGAAGTGGAAATAATCGCTTATGGTATGGCTCATCATGTGGCCAAAGCTTTCTTTTATTTCCAGGTTTTCCTGGCCGCACTTATAACAGAATTTGCCTTGCAGAATAGTTCCGCAGTTAAGGCAATCGTTCTCTTTACGGTAATGTTTTTTCATGGTTTAGTTAAGCGTGTTGTATGGCATGCTCAAGCGCTGCATTGTGTTTATACCTGAATACAAATGGAAATATAATAGCTATTACCAACGCATAAGCCGCGAAGCAAAGCCATATACCCTGCCAGTTTTTGGTATGATCGGGTAGGGTAAAGAATTTATCAATTAATACCCCACTTGTAAAACTGCCGAACAACGCCCCAAAACCATTCACCATCATCATAAATAAACCCTGCGCACTGCCCCTGATTTCGGGAGTTGTTTGTGTTTCAACAAATAATGAACCTGAAATATTAAAGAAATCAAAGGCCATACCGTACACGATACATGATAAAATGATCATCCATAAACCGCCGGCCGGGTTACTGAAAGCAAAAAGGCCAAAACGCAATACCCATGCCAGCATACTGAACAGCATGACATATTTAATACCGAATTTGCGCAGAAAGAACGGAATAGCCAGGATAAACAAAGTTTCAGATACCTGCGATATAGACATAATTATAGCCGGGTATTTTACAGCGATCAAGCCTTGGTAGGCAGGTACATTTTTAAAATCATGGATGAAGGTATCGCCATAAGCATTTGTAAGCTGTAAAGCCGCACCCAATAGGAGGGAGAATGCAAAGAAGATGGCAAATTTAGGGACCTTAAATAATGCAAAAGCGTTTAAACCTAATAGGTTGATGAATGATTTGTTGCTTACCTTAGTTAAAAGCGGTGGGCATTTCGGCAAAGTAAAGGAATAAAGGCCCAAAGCCAGCGCAACTGCCGATGCAATATAAAACTGATTTACTGATGTTTCATTATGTGAAAGGCTTACCACCCAAAGTGCCGCAATAAAGCCAATGGTGCCCCAGATGCGTATAGGAGGGTAATCTATCACCACATCCTTATTGCTGCCTTTTAAAGCTGAATATGCCACTGTTATGGATAACGACAGCGTTGGCATGTAAAAGATCATATTCAGCAATATCACCCAAAAAAATGTAGTTGGATCTTTTACCAATGGCAGGCTGGATAAGGTTAGCGCACCTAAAATGTGCAGTATGCCGTATAATTTTTCAGCATTTATAAATCTATCGGCAATAATACCGGTAAGGGCGGGCATAAATATGGCAGAAATACCCATGGTAGAGAAAATAGCCCCAAATTGCGCGCCCGACCAGCCCTTATTTTGGAACCAATAGGCCCCGATGGTAAGTAACCAGGCTCCCCATATAAAAAATTGCATGAAATTCATCAGTATTAAGCGAAACTTAATATTCATATGGGGCACAGTTTAATAAAATCTTGTTCAGTTAAAAATTAATGCGGGAAAATAGAGAAATTATTTGATACTTTTAAAACGCGGTGATTTGAAGATTTGAAAATCATGACTTTCATTTTCAAACCTTCAAATCATCCGATCATCAAATTTAAGAAGCTTTTCTTCTGTTCAGTTCATCGCGGATCTTGGCCGCTTTTTCATAAGCCTCTTCAAAAAGAGCTTCTTGTAATTTTGATTTCAGCTCATCAGTGCTTAGCGAATTAAAGCCACCTGTAGCGCCTCCACCGGTTGCTGTAACTGTTTTTTCTTCTGGCGTTTCGTTAATGTTTTCCAGGTAAACAAAGTCGTTACCCTCAATCACTATACCCGCTGTTGAAAGGATAAATTCGTAAGTATATATCGGGCAGTCAAACCTTACCGCTACCGCTATGGCATCAGATGTGCGGGCATCAATCTCCACTGTTTTTTTACCGTCAGAGCAAATTAATTTTGAATAGAAAATACCATCAACCAAATTGTAAATGATAATTTCCTGTATATTAATGTGGTAAGCATCGGCAAAGCTCTTAAACAGGTCATGCGTAAGCGGCCTGCTTGGTGTCATTTTCTCAATTTCAATAGCTATGGCCTGGGCCTCAAAAGCGCCTATAATAATAGGCAACCTACGGCGGCCACTGATCTCACCTAAAACCAAAGCATACGCGCCGGATTGGGTCTGACTGTATGACAACCCAACTATATCCAGCTTAATTTTTTTCATATTATTGCCCATCACAACAGATCCTTTTATTTTGAAGTTCATGTCTTTTAACTAATGCTGATTTTGATATTAAGTCAAAATCATAGCTAAAAAATGTTGCTTCAGTATTTTTTTATTTTTGAAGAATTGATCTTCGCCGGGAACGTTTTTACTCCCGGAATTTCTATTGCAATATACAAATTTGCGCCGATTGAAATATCAGTTTGTGCAACATGTTCAGTATGTAGTCGCGTACAATAATACGGATTCAATATAAATTGCTGCGTGATAGTATTAAATTGCGTGTTATTATTAGTAAAGGCTATTTTTGTGACGGAATCAGGAACATTACTCATACATACCATAATCTTCATCGCAAATGGTTTTTAAAAGGTAAATGTTAACACCCTGTATAAATTGTCCGTTTTTGTATGCTATGCGGATATGTTATGCAGCAAGTTTGTACAAATTTAGTTAAAAAAGAGAAAGTTTAAAATGCAGAGCAGCAGATTAGAAAAGCTACTGGAATTTATTAAAAATGAGCCTGAAGACGAGTTTTTAAAGTATGCCCTGGCAACCGAATACCTTCGCCTTAATGATACCGCTAAATCGTTGGAATACTATGAGAATCTGGTAAATAACCACCCCGGCTATGTGGGTACTTACTATCATTTAGGTAAGTTATATGAGGCGCTTAACCGTAAGGAAGATGCCATTGCCACTTACGAAAAGGGAATTAAAACCGCTCGTGAAAAACGCGACAATCATGCGTTGTCAGAATTGCAGGCGGTTTATAATGAACTGGCAGGGTTTGATGAGGACGACGACGATTATTAATAAACTGTCATTGCGACCGGAGGGAGAAATGACAATAGGGGTTAAAGTTTAAACGAATTTACCTTGAGCAAACGGGAACTTTTATTCATCCGCGATTCCATCATCTACACCTTCACCTCTTTTGGTGGTCCGCAGGCGCATATTGCTATTTTGCTGCGCGAATTTGTTGAAAAGCGTAAATACATAAACGAAGAAGAATTGATGGAACTGCTGGCGCTTAGTCAGCTGCTGCCTGGCCCGTCATCTACCCAAACCCTGGTAGGCATTGCATGGAAAGTAGGAGGGTTGCGCCTGGCCATTATTACTTTTTTAATATGGATACTGCCATCGGCTACGGTGATGTGTTTGGCGGCAATTAGCTATGAGATGTTTGCCGGTAGGGCTAAATTTGCTGAGGTATTGCGTTTTATCCAGCCTATAGCGGTTGGTATTGTAGCTTACGCCACATATACATTTGCAACCAAATTTCTGCAATCAAAAGTGAGCGTAATGCTGGCCGTAGGGTCGCTCATTGTTACGCTGATACTGGAGAATCCTTACGCGTTTCCCATATTGATCTTATTAGGCGGTATTATATCATCAGCCATGGAAACCCAGCCGCAGGAAAATGAGTTACGGACGCGATTGTTTGCCAACGTTAACCCGAATAAAGTGGCTTATTTTATTGGTATTCTGCTGTTATTCGCCGTGTTGGGCGCTATCATCAACCAAACCTCGCCATTCAGTTTACCTATACGTTTGTTCGAGAACTTTTACCGTAACGGCATCCTTATTTTTGGTGGCGGACAAGTACTGGTGCCACTCATGTATACCGAGTTTGTTGGTGTAAAACATTATTTAAGCAGTTCCGAATTTCTTTCGGGATACGCTCTCCAACAGGCTTTGCCCGGCCCTACATTTTCCTTTACATCATTTTTAGGCGGAATTACACTTGGTAATAAAGGCTACGGTATTGGCGGACAAATAATAGGAAGTATTGTGGCTGTTATAGGTATTAATCTCCCCGGGTTGATATTGATCTTATTTATTGTTCCGTTTTGGGATGATCTTAAAAAAATTACACTGATAAAAAACTCGCTAAGCGGTATTAACTCCGTCGCTGTAGGATTTATGGCAACCGCGTTTATTCTTTTAGCAAGGCCCTTTGGCACGGATTGGCTGGCTTATGTGTTGATGCTGGGCACGGGTTTATTGCTATATTTCACTAAAATAAAAACACCGGTAGTTATTATTATTGGGATAGTGTTGGGGTTGATATTTTAGGCCGGATAAGTTGCAAACTCTCATGATCTATAGGCTTTCAGTCGCAGACTGAGGTCTGAGTTAAAGCAGAAACTTAAATAACCATAAGAGAGGAATTTCGATAACAGATCACATATTTTAATATATTTTCGCCTCCGAAAGCCTTAATTGCATTTATGAACAAATTATTGCTATGTATTGCATTTACCTTTTTTGGTTGCATAAACCTGTATGCCCAAAAAATCTACAATTTTAAACTCGACCCTCCACAAACTAAAATAGCTAACAGCCTTTACAATTCACTCTCTGTACTTGATTATAGAGGCGATACTACATCAATCGGATTTATATTTGAAGGAATAATGGATAGGTATGCTATAGTGAAGCCAGCTACGCCGGTATCAGACCAGTTTAAAACCTTGTTCAATTCTGTTATTGATAGTACGGCAACTCAGGGGAAGTTATTATTACAAATTACAAGGTTAGTTTTTGCAGAGCGGGAGAATACAATGGATTATGATGCTTATTTCAATCTTAGAGCTAATCTTTATTCAAAAATTGGCGAAAATTATCAATTAGTTAGCACTATAGATACACTAATTGATAAAAGATCGTTTAGTAGTCCTGCTAACGAGCTATTAAAATCCGCGAATGAAGTAATGTCTGATTTTATTATCAAAAATCTTTTAGTAAAGTCCTCCGGGCAAATACTTACCTATTATGATGTTTTACACATCAGTAATATTGAAAAAAACAAGATAGCCTTATACAAAACAGCTGAGTATACCGATGGATTATATTTGACTTACCAATCTTTTAGGAACCAGATGCCCGACAGACAAATTATTGTTGATAGTGCCGATCTGAATTCGGGAGATATAAGAACCATTGAGGGAGGAGGCGTTACAAAAAAAGTGAAGGCAAATGACATTTACGCCATAGTTTATCGTGGTCGTCCCTATATTGCATCAGAAGGCCATTATTACGCCTTAAATAAAATGAAGAATGACTTTTTTTTCGTTGGCAAAGCAACAATTTCTTATGATCTGGTTTCGGCAATAGCTGGGGAGAAAACAAAAAGTTTAGGCATTAATTTGCCAAAAGCCACGTTTGAAATAGAAATCGATTATAAAAGCGGCATGTTTATCCGTTTAAAAAAAGTTCCTGATGCTAAGCCTGCTGCCAAAGCGCAATCAAGTAACTAGTATAAAAGTTCCCCCTTCAGAGTGTTAGGGGGCTTAAAACGGCGCTTCATCATCCATATCATCCATACGCGATGGCCTGATGATAAAGTTGCTTGGCTTGTCAAAATCCTGTGATGGGTTTAAGCCCGCAAACGGACTTGCTGCCGCCGGGAAACCATCCATACCCTGGTCAAGATCGACGAACTTAACAAATTTGCCCACAAATTTTAAGCGTACGGTGCCTGTCTCACCATTACGGTGTTTGGCTATAATTACTTCGCCTACGCCTTGTGTTGGCTGGCCATTTTCATCTTCGGTTAATCCGTAATATTCAGGGCGGTACAAAAACAATACCATATCCGCATCCTGCTCAATTGAGCCCGATTCACGCAAATCCGATAGCATTGGCTTTTTAGAGCCTCCCGGCCTGCTTTCAACCGCACGGCTTAATTGCGAAAGTGCAATAACCGGTACGTTCAATTCTTTGGCGACAGATTTCAGCGCTCTTGATATACTACCAATTTCCTGCTCACGGTTACCTCCACCTTTACTATCAGCAGACTTGCCATGCATCAACTGCAGGTAATCGATGATGATTAGCTGGATATCATGTTGTGATTTTAAACGGCGGCATTTTGCCCTGAACTCAAATATGTTTAATGCCGGGGTATCATCAAGTATCAGTGGGGCCTGTTCAAGCCTGCCTATTTTGGAGTGGATCTGCTGCCATTCCCATTCCTCTAAAGTTCCTTTACGTATTTTTTCTTGTTCAATTTCGGTTTCACCGGATATTAAACGATTAACCAACTGAACCGACGACATCTCGAGCGAGAACACTACAACTGGTTTATCAAACTCAACGGCGGCATTACGGGCGCAGGTAAGTACAAAAGCCGTTTTACCCATCGCAGGGCGGGCAGCTATAATTACCAGGTCGGATTTTTGCCAGCCCGACGTCATACGGTCTAGATCGGTAAAGCCCGAAGGCACACCTGTTAACCCGTCTTTTTTATCTTTTAGTGCTTCAATCTCCTTTAAAGTTTCATGCATCAGGTCGTCCATCTTGCGCGAATCGCGGCGCAGGTTGTTTTGGGCGATCTCGAAAAGATTTTTCTCTGCTTTATCTAACAGGTCAAGTACATCAGTAGTATCCTCATATGCACTTTGGATAACTTCGGTCGAGATCCGGATCAGTTCACGCTGTATGAATTTTTGAATAATGATACGCGCGTGGAACTCGATATTTGCTGCTGATGCAACACGGTTGGTAAGCTCGGTTATATAATAAGCGCCGCCTATCATCTCCAATTCGCCTAACTGGCGCAGGTGGGCGGTAACGGTAAGGATATCAACAGGGGATGATTTTTCAAACAACTGGTGTATGGCGTGGAATATCTTCTGGTGTTTATCTACATAAAAAACTTCTGGTTTTAATATGTCAATAACAGATGATAGGGCATCCTTTTCCAGCATTAATGCACCTAATACAGCCTCCTCTAAATCTATTGCCTGTGGGGGTAATTTTCCCAGTCCGCTAAAGGGTGTAGGATTAGTGGGGCGGCCTCTGCGTTCGCCGGTGTTCTGATTGTAATTAGGTTTATCGTTCTCAAAAATCATTGGACAACAAAAATATGTAAAATGTTATAGGTATTGTTTTTTTAAGAAGTTAATATCTGTTTTCGTGAGTAATAGTCGTCATTAACAACTACATAAATTTGAGCATTGGTAATTAACAAAGCTTGTTAGTAAAAACACTTTTATAAACAGCGGATTGTTAATAAAGTGTTAATGTGTTGCACGGGGCTTTGATTGTCAATCACTTAAAACCATGTGAATAAAGATACAGAATGTTAATTAAATAAAAAAAACCAAAATGGCTGGATAGTTCAATAAGTGCTTAATCAATAAATATAGCTACTTTTGGGGGTTAAACAGATGGGAAATGCAGGATTCAGGATGTGAAAAAATAGTGGATATTTTTGACTCCTGTCTGATATCTCCCATCTCAAATCTAAAAAAGAAATGACATTTAATTCGAGGCCTGTACGCGAGAGCAACCAGATGGTTTTTGGTATCCGCGCGGTTGTTGAGGCTATCCGTTCGGGTAAGGAAATTGAGGCTTTGTACATACAAAGAGGTATTGGAGGCAGCCTGCTAAATGAGTTAAGGGAACTTACCATTGAGTATAATATTACACCCCAGCAGGTACCGGTTGAAAAGCTGAACCGCCTTACCATGAAAAACCACCAGGGGGTGGTTGCCTTTATTTCGCCAATCATTTATCAAAAGATTGAAGATATTATACCACAGGTATTTGAGAAAGGGGAGGTGCCTTTAATTCTGGTGCTTGATGCCATTACCGATGTACGCAACATGGGCGCTATTGCCCGCACTGCGGAATGTGCTGGTGTACATGCCATTGTTATACCGGCGAAAGGTTCGGCGCAGATCAATCCTGACGCAATAAAAACGTCGGCAGGAGCTTTATATAAGATACCTGTTTGCAGGCATGATAACTTTATGCAAACGGTAAAATTTTTACAGGAATCAGGCCTGCAACTGGTATGTTGTACCGAGAAAACTCAGGACGATATTTATAATCCCGATTATACTTCACCCACTGCCATTATTATGGGGTCGGAGGAAGACGGCATTCGTAACGAGATCATTAGAATTTCCGATCACCTGGCTAAGATCCCTATGTTTGGCGAGATTGAATCGCTGAATGTGTCGGTATCAACCGGCGTGATTTTATATGAGGCGATAAGGCAGCGTGGGTTAGTTAAGTAGTGATCAGAGATTAGTGATTAGTTAGGCTTTAACTAATCACTAATCTCCAACCTCTAATCACTAACCTCAAATATACTTTGTTCCAAACTTCTGTTTCACATCGGCCACTACCTGTTTAATATTTTGCTCCTGATCGCGGGGGCAGATCAACAGGGTGTTGTTTGATTCTACAACAATATAATCGTGCAGGCCCTGTAATATCACCAGTTTTTCGCCGGGAACATTAACCATGCAGTTTGATGAATCGTACATGATTACTTTTTCGGCCGGAATAACTGCGTTACCTACGTAATCCTTATCGGCGAGTTCATAAATGGACGCCCAGGTACCCAGGTCGCTCCAGCCAAATTCTGATGGTAAAACGTACACGTTATCAGCTTTTTCCATAATGCCGTAGTCGATAGATATATTGGTGCATTGTTGGTAAGCAGTATGGATATGTTTTTTCTCATTCTCGCCATTGTAAAATGTTCGCGCTTCAACAAAGATTTCATTCATATCAGGCAAATACTGGCCAAACGCTTTAACAATAGATTTGGCCGACCATACAAATATGCCCGCGTTCCATAAAAAATCACCGCTTTGTAAAAAGGTTTTGGCTATTTCAAGAGTTGGCTTTTCGGTAAAGGTTTTTACTTTATGAAAATCGTTATTAATGGTTTTATCAGTGTATTGTATGTATCCGTAACCGGTATCGGGCCTTGATGGTTTTATACCCAGCGTTATCAGGTAATCGTGCCCGGTTGCTGCCTCTAATGCTTTTTCAATAGTGCTTATAAACGCCGGTTCATCTAAAATTAAATGGTCTGAAGGTGCAACTACTATGGCAGCATCGGGGTTAAGACTTTCAATTTTAAAACAACCATAGGCTATGCACGGGGCTGTATTGCGCATTACCGGCTCAGTTAATATCTGGTTGTCTGCCATATCGGGCAACTGGCTTTTTACAAGGTTGGTGTAGGTTTCGTTGGTAACTACATAAATATTTTCTTTGGGGCAAATTTTTAAGAAACGATCATACGTATTCTGTATTAAGGTTTTACCGGTGCCCAATATGTCAATAAATTGTTTTGGGTGAGATGTTCTGCTGATTGGCCAAAAACGGCTTCCAATACCCCCAGCCATAATTATGGCATAATAATTTTTATTCATATGTAGTAGAGAATTTTAATTGCTAAAGTGGTGGCAAATTTGAACAATATTTTGTAAAATAAATATTAAATAAAATAAAATGGATTAAAAGTTGAATCTGCCACTCTTTTAAATAAATAATTGCTTAAAATGTTTTTTGAGTTTTATCATTTTTATCTAAAATTTTAAAGTAAACTCATCGTTAATTGATAAAAAAATGTTATTTTTAATTTTATTCTAAGAAATTGATAAGTAGATGATAGAGACCAAGAAGTCGCTTTTTGATAATCTCCAGAACTTTTTTGGGTTTGATAACTTTAAAGGGGAACAGGAAGCGATTATAACTAATATTTTAGCGGGGAACGATACATTTGTGATAATGCCTACAGGTGGCGGAAAATCCATGTGTTATCAACTGCCCGCGTTAATGAGTGAAGGAACAGCGATTGTGATCTCGCCATTAATTGCATTAATGAAGAACCAGGTTGATCAGTTAAGAGCATTCGGCGGATCAGACAGCATAGCGCATTTTTTAAATTCGTCATTAACCAAGGCCGATATTGCCAGGGTTAAAGAGGATGTTTTAAGTGGTGTTACCAAATTGTTATACGTTGCACCGGAATCATTAACCAAACAGGAAAATATTGATTTTTTACGCCTTAACCATGTGTCATTCGTGGCTGTTGATGAGGCGCACTGTATATCAGAGTGGGGGCATGATTTTCGCCCTGAATACCGTAAAATAAGGCAGGTTATCAGCAATATCGGTGATAATATACCTATCATCGCTTTAACAGCAACCGCTACCCCAAAAGTTCAGCAGGATATTCAAAAGAACCTGCAAATGAACAACGCCACTATTTACAAATCATCGTTTAACCGTGCCAACCTATTTTACGAAGTACGTGCAAAGCGTAACGTAATTAAGGAGATAGTTAAGTTTGTTAAGCAAAATCAAGGTAAATCAGGTATTATTTATTGCCTTAGCCGTAAAAAGGTTGAGGAAGTTGCCGAAGTGCTGAGCCTTAACGGCGTTAAAGCATTGCCGTACCATGCCGGTTTGGATCCAAAAGTAAGGGCCGATACGCAGGATAAATTCCTGATGGAGGATGTGGATGTAATTGTTGCAACCATAGCCTTTGGTATGGGCATTGATAAGCCCGATGTGCGTTACGTAATACACCACGATGTGCCCAAAAGCATGGAAGGTTATTACCAGGAAACCGGTCGTTCCGGTCGTGATGGGGGCGAGGGTGTTTGTGTAGCTTTCTATTCGCAAAAGGATATTGATAAGCTGCAAAAATTCATGAAAGATAAGCCGGTTTCGGAACGTGAAATCGGTACCCAGATATTAAAGGAAGTTATTGATTACGCCGAGTCATCAGTATGTCGCCGCAAGCAATTACTGCACTATTTTGGCGAGAATTTTAACGAAGCAGGTTGTAACTGCATGTGCGATAATTGCAGCACCCATAAAGAACATTTTGATGGTGAAGAGCAACTGCACAGGGCATTGAGCCTGATTAAGCAGATAGGTGAGAAATTCGATGATCACCACATCATCAGTGTTTTGATGGGGCAGGATAACCCGCAGGTGCACAATTATGGTCACCATTTGATAGATGCGTTCGGATCGGGCAAGGCTGATGGTGAAAACCTATGGAACTCGTTATTAAGGCAGGCTTTGCTGGATAACTTCCTGTCAAAAGATATTGACCAGTATGGCCTGCTACGCTTAACCCGTACCGGTCATGCATTTTTGGATAACCCGTACAGCATTCGGTTTGTATTAAACACGCCTATTGAGGTCGCGGATGATGATGATTCAGAAGACGGGCCAAAACAGGGCGGTGGTGCTTTGGATACAGAGCTGCTGCAAATGCTGAAAGATCTGCGTAAAAAGCTGGCCAAGCAAAAGGGTTTACCGCCATTCGTTATCTTCCAGGACCCATCTTTAGAAGAGATGTGCACGCATTACCCTATCAATACCGAAGAGTTGAAACAGATCTCAGGTGTTGGAGCAGGCAAGGCGCTGAAATTTGGTGCCCCGTTTGTTGATCTGATCAAGAAATATGTTGAGGATAATGATATAGATCGCCCTATTGATATGGTGATCAAGAGCGCCGCTAATAAATCAGCGCTTAAGGTTTACATTATCCAGAATATCGACAGGCACTTGAACCTGGAAGACATTGCAGCTTCAAAAGGGTTGAGCTACGAAGAGATACTAAAAGAGATTGAGACCATAGTAAACTCCGGTACCAAACTTAACCTCAATTACTACATTGACGAGGTAATTGATGAAGATAAGCAGGAAGAAGTATTTGATTACTTCCGCGCCGCCGAGATCGATTCCATTGATGATGCGTTAGTTGAACTGGGCAGCGATGATTACACCCGCGAAGAAGTTCAGTTGATGCGCATAAAATTTATGTCGGAACTGGGGAACTAAGTTTGAATTGATGATTTATTTAATATTGAAGGCCTTTAAATTAATTTAAAGGCCTTTTTTGTGTTTTAATAATATTGCGCTCGTCTACGACGAGTGCTTAACATGTTTTGGCTATCGCATCGCCATTCGCGTTACAAACGCTAACCCAGTTTGAGCACTCGTCGCAGACGAGCGCAATATTTTTTCATAATTTTAGATAAATATTACCATCATGGCAGGCTACTCAAGCACCCCACTGGCAAAAAAATTAGGCATCAAGCCCGGCTTTAATATCAGCCTGGTTAATGCACCTGATTATTATTTTGAATTGTTTACCGATCTGCCTGCCAACCTCACATTCGCCGATAAGGACAAGAACTTTAAAAGAGACTTTATACATTTCTTTACCCAGCTAAAAGATGAATACCTGGCTAACCTGCCATTACTAAAACAACAGCTTAAACCCGACGGCATGATATGGGTATCGTGGCCCAAGAAGGCATCAAAAGTTATTACTGATATCACAGAGGATATCATCAGGAACTATGCCTTAGAAGTAGGCCTGGTAGATATTAAAGTCTGCGCGGTTGATGAGGTATGGTCGGGTTTAAAATTGGTTATCCCGGTTAAGGACCGTTGATTTTCAGAATAATATCATCTTTACCCAAAAAAAACATAGAGCAGGCTTAAAGCCCATGCTATAATCATACAAATAGCTAACTTAGCTTATTATTAATATTTGTTATGCCTAAAATAGAACTTGCGCGCGTTAACGGCGATTACGGCTTTGTAGCTACAGATGAAAACGGACACTCGGTTAAAATGGACAGTAACCCGCAAAGCGGCGGCCTTGATTTTGGCGTACGCCCAATGCAAATGCTGTTAATGGGTTTAGGCGGCTGCTCGGCTATTGATGTGATCGGCATACTTAAAAAACAGCGCCAGGAAGTAAAAGATTATAAAATGATCATCAATGGCGATCGCGAAGCTGGCAAAGAGCCTTCTTTGTGGAGCAATATTGATATTGAGTTTCACCTTTATGGTAATATCGACCCAGATAAAGCCCAGAAAGCTGTCGAACTATCAGTGGATAAATACTGCTCGGTTGCTGCTACTTTAGAAAAAGCCGGTGCTGAAATTAAATACAAGGTGTTTGTGCACCCGGCTGCATAAATTTTTAAATAACATCCAATATTTTATTGCTGATTTACAAATACATAATAGAGCTATAGGCTCTAATATGTATTTGGTATGTAATTTATCAAAATCATAATTTTATTATGAAATTTTGATGAAATTCGCAATAATGGTACAGAAGTGTATGGTTTTAAATCCATATCAACACTTGCCAAACACTCCCCAATTTTTTAACTAAATATATATTTACAGGTCGTTTTATAACGAACGATATCTGTTGCCTGTCAGTGTTTTATCATCAAAAATCAACAATTATTTAACATTGTAAACCATGGCTAAAAGTATTTGATGGCATTAATGTTGCCCATGAGGGAGAAGTTATGTCCGATTAAAATCATAAAGACAGAACTTACTTAAATACATTATTATGAAATCAAATTTAAAAAAGGCCTCTCTACTACTTACAGGAATGATGGTAGGTGGCACATTATTCGCCCAAACTCCTGATAGTATTTCGACAAAAAATTATGTAAAACCATTTTCAGATGGCAGCGCGTTCCGCACGTGGTCAATCGGTATTAATGGTGGTGTACTTACCCCATACACTATTTTCGGAGTTAAAAAGCAGGATTTTCAGTCGCCGCATAATCAAATAGGGTACGGTGGTTATATTAAAGATCAAATCTTACCGTCATTTGGTTTACAAGCCGATTTCCTTGCCGGTAAGGTAGCAGGCGCAGTTACACCAGCCGATCAGGTGAATGGAACTTATACCAGCTTTAACACTAAAATAAACTATTCGGTTGATTTGGCTGCTAACTTTACTTTAGCCAACATTAGCTGGAGGCACGAACAAGGGTCTATACAGCCTTACTTAACAGTGGGTGGTGGTTATATTGCTTATACGCCAACCCTAACAACTGCAAGCGGCCCGAATAATGAAGGCAAACAACACGATTTCTTTATCCCGGTAGGCGCAGGTTTGAAATTTAACGTGGCCAGCGGTGTAAACATCGATTTAGGTTACCAGGTTAATTTTGTTAATGCTGACGACTTTGATGGCAGCGTACAAGGATCAACAAACGACAGGTTCGGTTACGGACACATCGGTTTGGAATTTGCCCTTGGAAGCAGCAAAAAACCACAGTTAGCTACACACAACCCGGTAGCATCAATGCGTACAGAATATTTAATGGATGAACAACGACTACAAATACAAGTAAACCAACAGCAAGCTGCAAATCAACAGTTAAGAAGCGACTTGAACACTACCAATGCTAACTTAGCTAAGTTAACAATTGACTCTGATGGTGATGGTGTACCTGATGTTTATGACAAATGCCCTAACACACCTGCAGGTACTCCTGTTGATGGTTCTGGTTGCCCATTAAAGAAACCAGAAGTTAAGGTTTATGTAACGCAACAGGATAAAGAAGTTGTAAATCAGGCTGTAAAAAATCTTGAGTTTGATTTTGGTAAATCAACTATACGTGAACATTCAAACGAAAGCTTGAATAAATTAGCACAACTTTTAGTTGCTAAAGGTTTTAACCTGAAACTTGCAGGTTATACTGATAACGTAGGTTCAGTTGCGGCTAACTTAAAATTATCAAAAGAACGTGCAGAAGCTGTTAAAACATACCTTGCACAACAAGGTGCTGATGCATCAAAAATACAAGCTGATGGTTTTGGTAAAGCAAACCCTATAACTACTAATAAAACTGATGCCGGCCGTCAAATAAACCGCCGTGTTGAATTCAGTATCTATTAATAGCTGGATTCTTATAAAAAACGAAAAGCCGCTCAATTGAGCGGCTTTTCGTTTTTTATAAGAATTTTGATTACAAACTGAAAAACTCAAACAGCGAACCAAAGTAAGCATCGTTCCAACCTTCAATCATATCTTCATAATCGCTTTCGGGTATATTGGTATGCCTTAACTCTGCTGATGTGCCGTTTTTATCCGGGTGCAATTTTATGGTAACGATGGATTCAGCTTCGTGGCCATCAAAATACCATTGTTGTACTATCTTTTTGTTTTCTTCAAACTCAATGTTCTTGCCCACAATGCTGCCATCCCACATGGAGAATTCTGATCCAGGTTCGGTTGTCATTTCCGCAGGTTCGCCTGTCCATAGCTCAATAGTTAGCGGATTGGTTAGCGCGGTATAAATTTCTTCGGGAGCCGCCGGAAGAACGTAATATTTTTTAAAATCTTTCAAGCTGCAAAGCTAATAATTTATGATTGTACAGTGCCTATCGGCAATACAGTTTTTCCATAAAGTTCATTTAGTAAATTAGCAATACCGGTATATATGGCTGATGCACCACAGATGATCCCTTCATAACCTGCAATCTGCCCTAAGCCTTTATTGCCTGTGCCATCGCTTATAGCTAATAAAATAAACAGTATAGTTAGCGAGCCAAAAACAAATTGTAATGCGCGGTTTAGTTTCAGGGTGCCAAAAAACATCAGAAATGTAAACAATCCCCACATGCCCAGGAACGCGCTCATGGCAGCTTCAGATGGTTTTGGGATCCAACCGAATGACGGTATAACTATCAGCCCTACCAGCGATAGCCAAAAGAAGCCATAAGAGGTGAAGGCAGTTAAACCGAAGGTATTATTCTTTTTAGCCTCGATTATACCGGCTATTACTTGTGCCAATCCGCCATAAAAAATACCCATAGCCAGTATCATGGAGTTGATCTCGATAAAGCCGGCGTTTTTAAAGTTTAGTAATACGGTGGTCATACCAAAGGCGCAAAGGCCCAGTGGCGCAGGATTGGCAATGTTATCCTTTACGGTAACAGGTGCCTGTACAGTTGGAATCATGATGTTAAGAGGTTTTAATTGGGTTTATATCTGCAATTTATGGGTTTAAATCTATTTAGCAAATTTTTTTACAAACCGATATAGTAAATTAGCGTTAAACAATAGCTATGCAAAAACTCGTATTGATACGCCACGGCGAAAGTGTTTGGAACCAGGAAAACCGCTTCACCGGGTGGACGGATGTTGACTTATCGCCCGAAGGCATGGAGCAGGCCAAAAGGGCCGGGCAACTGCTGCTAAAGCATGGCTATAATTTTGATGAAGGCTTTACATCGTTACTAAAACGATCAATAAAAACGCTGCATATTTTATTGGAAGAACTGGATCACCTTTGGATCCCGGTGCAAAAATCGTGGCGGTTGAATGAACGTTTTTATGGCGCTTTGCAGGGTTTAAATAAGGATGAAACGACAGCCCAATACGGTGCGGAGCAAGTTCAAAAATGGAGGAGAGATCCTAATGCATTTCCGCCTGCTATAACTAAGGAAGATCCCCGTTATCCCGGCCATGATATCCGTTATAAAAACTTAACAGAGCGGGAACTGCCACTAACCGAAAACCTGAGCGTTACCATGGATAGGGTGCTGCCATTTTGGAATGAAAGTATTGTTGACTCCATCCGCAAAAATCAAAAAGTGATCGTATGCGGGCATGGCAACAGCTTGCGGGCGCTGATAAAATATATAGATAATCTGAGCGATGAGGAAGTTACCCAGCTCGATTTGCCAACCGGTGTACCGCTGGTTTATGAGTTGGATGAGGGCTTGAACAGGATCAGGCATTATTATTTGGAATAACCATCATGGAAGTTATAAACTTTCATAATCTGTAGGCTTCAGTTCACAGACTGAAGCCAGTAATGTTCCCCCTTCAGGGGGCTTAGGGTGCATACGGTTTCATATTCCCGCAACTGCAAGCGCAATTCGGATCACTCACTCCCAGTTTCTTTAAAAAGTGCTGGTAAAAGCCAATGCGGTCGTTCATGCTGCTCATATTATCGCCCTTATTGCATTCAATTTGCCCGTTTATAATATTGATGGTCATGCCGAAGCCCGGTGTGCGGCCTTTAGCTTTATCAGCGGTGCTGGGCTGCCATTTTCCGGTCATTACATCATGTGCCGATGGTTTTGGCGGCTGCGGCGTCATCCAAAAATAAATGGCGGTTTTAAAGGCTACAACCGGGTCTTTCTCAACCAGCTCCGGGTTGTTCAGCAGTACTTTCTTATCGCCAAAAATACAATCAGAGGCATAGCCATAATTGCCGTTATAGCTTATTTGCATTGGCCCGCGACCATAATATTTTTTGCCTTTAACAGCTGGATACATATCATTGTCGGCAGTGTACGCCTGTGTGGTATCATATTCATGGATAAACATCAGGCCATCGTTGTATTTTCCATCCTCGCCGTGGCGGGTTTCGTGCGATATTTCCGCGAAAAAAGCTGCCAGTTCTTTTTTATTGGTTTGCGCGTCTGAAGCTGTACAGAAGTTGCCATAATCAACTATATAAACTGAATCGGGTTTAGCTTTTGCCCAGGCCTGGTTCCAATCAGCATCCTGGCGAATAGTGGTGGCTTTGCCTGTAGTTTTATCGGTGCGTATAAATTGGTATATCCAGGTTGAGCGCTTGCTTACTTGTAATTTTACCTGCCCCAGTTCATCAACTGCTTTTATAAATGCTTTATAACTATAAAACTTATCGTGCATCGGGAAAAGGTCATTGAACTGTTGCTCGCTTAAAATGCTGGCTATACTTACTTTTTTTACAGCGGGCGGATTATTGCCTGATGCATTATTACTGCTTGCGTTGCCGCAATTAAAGCTTAGTAAAGCAATGGTAACTAATAAAATGCAGATAAATTTCGTTGATAATAGGACTGATCTCATTATTGTATAACAGATATATTGATTGACAGTTTAACTTTCAACAAGTTTAATTAAAACATTTTAAAATGTATTTTTATAAAAAATGATAAATCCATATTTGTCATCCCGAACTATAGTGAGAAAACTTCTTCGACCTGCATTGTTGCATTGCATATTTAAGAAGATTTCTCTCTATGGTCGAAGTGATAATAAGAAGGAAAAGCGATCAGCAAAATGAAAATTTATACTAAAACTGGTGATAAGGGTTTTACCTCATTAATAGGAGGTACGCGTGTGCCCAAACATCACCTGCGTATTGAGAGTTATGGCACGGTTGATGAACTTAACTCGTACATAGGGCTCATTCGCGACCAGGATATAAGCATACATGATAAGGAAATACTGAAGCATATTCAGGACAGATTGTTCACCATTGGGTCGTCATTGGCGGCTGATCCTGAAAAATCAAGAATGGTTATTCCTGACCTGCACCTGGCGGATATTGAGTTGCTGGAAAAGGAAATGGATAGCATGGATGCGCAATTGCCACAGTTAAAACATTTTATTTTGCCGGGTGGCAGTAATACCATTTCCTTTTGCCATATTGCACGATGTGTATGCCGCAGGGCTGAAAGGATCACCGTGCACCTTGCAGAGGAAAGTACGGTTGATGATAAGGTAAGTATTTATCTTAACCGACTAAGTGATTACCTGTTTGTACTGGCACGTAAGATAGGTAGTGAACATAAAATACCTGAAAATGAATGGATTCCAAGAATTTAAAAAAATAGAAAAAAAATATTGATAATCCATTTAAAAATATTATACTTTTGCGAAAAAGTAATTTAGTAAAAAATTATTATAAAAATAAGATATGTACTGGACACTTGAACTAGCATCTCACCTTGAAGATGCACCATGGCCCGCAACAAAAGATGAATTAATTGATTATGCCATTCGTTCCGGCGCACCTGTTGAGGTTATAGAAAACCTACAGGCATTGGAAGATGATGGTGAACCTTATGAAAATATAGAAGAGATCTGGCCGGATTATCCGACTAAAGACGACTTCTTTTTTAATGAGGACGAATATTAATTGAAGCAACCCGAAATAAAGAGCCCTGTACAAAACAGGGTTTTTTTATTTGAGAACATTTTGGAATGATTTTAGTTATTGATAAAAATATATTCATCAACTAAAACTTTAACAAAATGAGAGGTCTATTGTATATCATTGCCGTTATCCTGATAATAGGATGGGCATTAGGAGTGTTTCTTTATTCAGCAACGGGTTTAATACACGTGCTGTTGGTAATAGCAATTATTGCTTTACTTTTGGGTTTGATCAGGCGGGCGTAGCTCTTAATTATCAATAATTTATTTAAGCCATTTGTCTTTTTCAGGCAGATGGCTTTTTGTTTAATATGGCCTCTGCAATGGCAATGTCCTCGGGGAAGGTGATCTTGATATTTTTATAATTGCCCTCTATTAAATTTATGGCTATGCCCGATCGCTCAACAACGCTGGCATCATCTGTAAAGATAGCATCATAGCCATGCTCATATGCTTTTTTGAGCTGCTCCAGACCGAATGTTTGCGGTGTTTGGATCAAGTAGATATCGTCGCGTAACAAACTAACTGAATGACCGTTCTGCAACTGACGGATAGAGTCGCGGCTTTTTACGGCTGCAATGGCGTTGCCATGTTCAAAAGCGTAAGTGAACGAAGCGTCAATGATCTCCTTGTCTGTCAATGGTCTTACGGCATCCTGTACGGCTACTACAGCATCAGTATCATAAGTTATAGTGTCCAGTCCATTTTTAACGGAGTGGAAGCGGGTTTCGCCGCCTTTTATTAATTGATGGGGGATGGTGAAATTATGATCGGCACATAGCTGATGCCAGTAGGTATGAAAATCAGCATGTAAAACTAATAGGATATGGGGTTGTGCTACGCAATTATGAAATGCCTCAATGGTATGCATTAAAACCGGCTTGCCATTCAATAATAGAAATTGTTTAGGAATTGCCGAACCCATGCGCGTGCCCGAGCCACCAGCAACTATGATGGCGTAATTTTTAGATGTTAGATGTGAGATATGAGATGTGAGATCCATTTGCATCTGTAAAAATCGTATAAAAAAAATGAGATTTGAGGATAGTCTCAAATCTCATGTCTAATATCTCAAATCTAAATTAGATTATCAGCATAGCGTCGCCGTAGCTGTAGAAACGATATTTTTCTTTTACCGCAACTTCATAAGCGTTCATGACGTTCTCATAACCACCAAACGCGCATATCATCATCAATAAAGTTGACTCAGGCGTGTGGAAGTTTGTTACCATAGAGTTAGCAATGCTGAAATCGTATGGAGGGAAGATGAATTTGCTGGTCCAGTCGTTAGCAGCCTTTAAAGTTTTATTGGCCGATACTGCTGATTCAATAGTACGCATTGATGTGGTACCAATAGCGCAAATGCGTTTCTTTCTTTCAATACCCCTGTTTACAATATCGGCTTGTTTTTGCTCGATGATGAATTGCTCGGAATCCATTTTGTGTTTGGTCAGATCCTCAACCTCAACCGGGCGGAAAGTGCCTAACCCTACGTGCAGGGTAACTTCAGCAAATTCGATACCTTTAAGTTCAAGGCGTTTCATCAGCTCGCGGCTAAAGTGTAAGCCTGCAGTTGGTGCTGCAACAGCGCCTTCGTGCTTAGCGAAAATGGTTTGGTAACGCTCTTTATCTTCGGCAGTAGCTTTACGTTTAATGTATTTTGGCAGTGGTGTTTCGCCCAGGATCTCCACATTGCGGCGGAACTCCTCGTCGGTACCATCAAACAAAAAGCGGATGGTACGGCCACGTGAGGTAGTGTTGTCAACAACTTCGGCAATTAACAAATCGTCATCGCCAAAATATAATTTGTTGCCAACGCGTATTTTACGGGCAGGGTCAACCAATACATCCCAAAGGCGTAATTCTTTGTTTAATTCGCGAAGTAAAAAAACTTCAATAGTAGCGCCGGTCTTTTCTTTATTGCCGTACATACGGGCCGGGAATACCTTTGTATTATTAAGGATCATTACATCCTGATCATCATAATAATCTAATATATCCTTAAATATTTTATGCTCAATTTTACCTGAATCCTTGTGCAAGACCATTAAACGGGCTTCGTCACGTGCCAGGGCAGGCGTGTTAGCTATTAATGAATCAGGTAAATTGAATTTGAATTGCGATAATTTCATGCTTGTATATATGAATTTTTCAGGGCGCAAATGTAAGGTTTTTTTTGCTTATTCCATTAATTATTTTAAGGAGGTATGCTGCCACCTTATAATCGCGCCGATTATTTTACAATTGGTTACGGATATTGTTTTAAGTTTACGCCTAATGTAATTATTAAATATACTTAATTAAAATAATACTGTAACTTAAGTGTAGTGTTATCGTCTAAACTATAGCAGCTCCAATAATCAGGCTATCACCGGTGTAATAAATTAACGATATGATATTTTTAAAACTTTTTAGGGAAAGCTTTTTGTTTGCTTATGATGCTTTACGGCAGAACAAGCTGCGAACCATGCTTTCGTTACTGGGAGTAACTATCGGTATTTTTACAATTATTACAGTACGGTCGGCGGTTGATACTTTGCGGAATAACCTGCAGGAAAGCGTAAATAAATTAGGGAGCAACAGTATATATATACAAAAATGGCCATGGATATTTGACGGCGATTTTCCATGGTGGAAATATATGCAAAGGCCGGTACCAACCCTGCGCGAGTTTGATCAGCTGCAAAAACGCAGCACCCTGGCTTTCGGCATATCGTATGAAATAGCTTTTAGCAGCCGTACCATAAAATACAAAAGCAATACAATTGAAGGTACTTACATTAATGCCGTAATGCAGGATCATGACAAGGTTTGGAATTTCGATTTGTCGCAAGGACGGTATTTTACCGATATAGAATCAAAAACCGGCGCGCCAGTGGCAGTTATTGGCTTTGATATAGCGCAGCACCTTTTCCCCGATGGTACAGCAGTTGGTAAACAATTGAAAGTAATGGGCCGCTATGTAAACATTATTGGTGTATTCTCAAAAGAAGGCGACGATATGCTGGGTAACAGCGACGACAAGAATGTGCTGATACCGATAAACTTTGCTAAAGATGTTATAGATGTGCAAAGTGAAAATTACCAGCCACAAATTGTTGTGCGTGGTAAAGATGGTGTAAGTGATGAGGAACTGGAAAGTGAATTGCACATGCTCATGCGTTCTATAAGGCGGTTAAAGCCTGATGCTGATGATAACTTCTCGCTCAATAAAACAACCATGCTTTCCGATCAGCTTTCAAAAGTGTTTAGCGTGCTTGATATTGGTGGTATAATTATAGGTGGCTTTTCGGTATTGGTAGGTGGCTTTGGTATTGCCAATATAATGTTCGTATCGGTAAAAGAACGTACCAATATTATAGGTATCCAAAAATCATTAGGCGCCAAAAACTACTTTATATTGTTGCAATTCATGATCGAGTCGGTTATTCTTTGTCTGGTAGGGGGGATAATAGGTTTATCGTTCGTCTTCCTCGGCACACTGGCCATAAAGGGTATGTTTGATGTAAAGGTGGTGCTTGGCGCGAGCAATATTATCAGGGGGATGAGTATTTCGATAGGTATTGGCATCATATCCGGTATTATCCCGGCTTATTCGGCCTCACGACTTAACCCGGTTGAGGCTATCCGGTCAAATTAAATTTTCTGTCTGCTTATCTCAGATTTGTTTAATATCTGTTATCGATTGCTATTATCAACGGTTATAATTTAACGCAGTTTTGTTGTTGAATTAACAAATTGATAAAATAGCGGGTGATAATGTCAGATGGAGTTAAATTTTTACAATTAACAGCGGTAAAATCCGGCTAATAATAAGGTAGATTTACTACATTTGTTGCAAATACAAATATTCTATGTCAGAAATAGCTCAATTAATAATTGGCGATAAAACTTACGAACTTCCTGTTATTGAAGGTTCGGAAGGTGAGAAGGCCATTGATATATCAAAACTAAGAGATCAAACAGGTTACGTAACTTTAGACATCGGTTATAAAAACACTGGCGCCACGCAAAGCGCTATCACATTTTTAGATGGCGAACTGGGGATACTTAAATACAGGGGTTATCCAATTGAGCAACTGGCCGCAAAATCATCATTTATTGAGGTAGCTTATTTACTCATCTATGGCGAATTGCCAACCGAAGAACAGATCACTAAATTCAACTTTGATTTAAGTCACCATACCTTAGTACATGAGGATATGAAGAAGTTTTTTGATGGTTTCCCGTCAAAATCTCACCCAATGGGTCAGCTTTCTTCACTGGTATCTTCACTGTCGGCTTTCTACCCTGAATCATTAAAGCCAAACCAGACTGCCGAAGAGCTTAATTTAAGCATCATCAAGGTGCTGGCTAAAATGCCGACCATAGTATCATGGATCTATAAAAAATCATTAGGGCATCCATACATCTACCCGCAAAATAAATACGACTATGTAACCAACTTCCTGAACATGACCTTTGGTCAGCGTACTGAGGTTGTGGAGATAGACCCGGTAGTTGTTAGCGCCATGAACACCTTATTAATACTGCATGCCGATCACGAGCAGAATTGCTCAACATCAACTGTGCGTATAGTAGGTTCATCGGCATCAAATATTTATGCATCGGTATCTGCAGGTATATCGGCACTTTGGGGCCCGCTGCATGGCGGCGCTAACCAGGAGGTTATCGAGATGCTGCAAAAGATACAGGAAGATGGCGGCGATACCGACAAATGGATCGCGAAAGCAAAAGATAAGAACGATCCGTTCCGTTTAATGGGCTTTGGCCACAGGGTTTATAAAAACTTTGACCCACGCGCCAAGATCATTAAAAAGGCTTGTGACGATATATTAGAAAAATTAGGTATTGATGATGAAGTACTTGAAATAGCTAAAAAGCTGGAAGAAGTAGCATTGAAAGATCCTTATTTTATCGAACGTAAATTATACCCTAACGTTGACTTTTACTCAGGTATTATTTACCGCGCATTAGGTTTCCCAACTGATATGTTTACGGTATTGTTTGCCCTGGGTCGTTTACCGGGATGGATAGCGCAGTGGAAAGAGATGAAGGTTCACAAGGAGCCAATCGGTCGCCCGCGCCAGATTTATACCGGTGCAACTAATCGGGATTATGTTGATATAAAGGATAGATAAGCTATCGAAAATATAAAGGCCCCGTTTATCGGGGCTTTTTTGTAAACTTAAAAATGATAAAAAAACTGGCTATAATCGTATTTCTGTTGTTTTGCAAAACATTAATATTTGCACAGGTTACAGTTACGTTTAAAACAGATAAAATCCCCCAAGCTAAAACAGCAGAAAAAGCTATTTTTTTAGCCGGAGATTTTAACGGCTGGGGCCCTGCAGCCACAGCATGGCAATTACAGGCAGATCAAGCTGGCGAATACCAGCTTGTGAAAAATATCCCTAAGGGGAATTACAGTTTTAAGGCAACAAGGGGCACCTGGGGTACAGTGGAGTGCAATACTGGCGGTAAGGATATAGATAACCGCAGCATCAGTATTGTACATGATACTACTATACTATTAAACATTGCCGACTGGAAAGATAATTACGGCCCCGTTGAAAAGAAGCACACCGCCAGCGCCAATGTCCATATCATCAACGAAAAATTTGATATGCCCCAGTTAGGCAGGCAACGCAGAGTATGGATCTACCTGCCTGCGGATTATGCCTCATCAAACAAAAAATACCCGGTTATATATATGCACGATGGGCAAAACCTTTTTGATGAATATACCTCCGGCTATGGTGAGTGGGGGATTGATGAGCTCATGGATAAAATGCCCGCTGCGCAGCAATGTATTATTGTAGGGATAGACCATGGCGGTGATTATCGTATTACAGAATATGACCCATATGATTCTAACTACGGTAAAGGCAGGGGTGTTGATTATGTGGAGTTTTTGGTGAAGACATTAAAACCTTATATCGATAAAAATTATCGCACTAAAAAGGATGCCCGGCATACCACTATTGCAGGCAGCTCGATGGGAGGATTGATATCTATGTACGCCGTACTGAAATACCCTGATGTATTTGGCAATGGCGGGATTTTTTCACCCGCGTTTTGGATAGCACCGGATATATTCAATTATGCGCAACAACAGCAATTGCCCGTTAAAATCCGTTTTTATTTTGTTTGCGGCGATGCTGAGAGTGATGCCATGACTGGCGACTTACAGAAAATGGCGGATATTATACAAACTAAAGGTATAAGCAAGCAAAATACACCCACAGTAATTGTAAAAGGGGCCAAGCATAACGAAACACAATGGAACGGCGACTTCCCCGCTTTTTACAATTGGCTAAATAGTGGGTATTAAGTTATTTATACTGACTAAATACATACTAATATGAATGAAGAAAAAGGAATAAAAAAAGACGAAAGGATCGTTAACCAGGCAAAGGAGGTTGAGGAAGTTCAAAGTCCGGTAAGGGCAGGCCTTAAAACCAAGGAAGCCATAGTTGCCAACTGGTTGCCACGTTATACCGGTCGCAACCTGGAAGATTTTGGTAAATACATTATCCTTACCAATTTTTCAAAATACATACAGCTGTTTTCTCAATGGAATGATAACGCACCGGTTATGGGCCTTGAGAAGCCTATGCAGAGCGTTACTGCCAACGGAATAACCATTATTAACTTTGGTATGGGCAGTTCGGTAGCAGCTACGGTAATGGACCTGCTGACGGCTATCAGCCCTAAAGCAGTTATATTTTTAGGCAAATGCGGCAGCCTGAAAAAGAGGGTAAACGTAGGCGATCTGATATTGCCTATAGCAGCTATTAGAGGCGAGGGTACATCAAATGATTATATGCCTGCCGCGGTGCCTGCATTGCCTGCATTCGCCTTACAGAAGGCTATATCAACTACTATCCGTGATTTCTCACGTGACTACTGGACAGGCACCTGCTACACCACCAACCGCCGTGTTTGGGAGCACGATAAAGTATTCAAAAAATACCTGAAGGAATTAAGAGCCATGGCTGTGGACATGGAAACGGCTACCATATTTGTAACGGGTTTTGCTAATAAAATCCCTACCGGGGCATTGCTACTGGTTTCTGATCAGCCAATGATACCTGAAGGTGTTAAAACAAGTGAAAGTGATTCAAAGGTTACCGAGCAGTATGTGGAAACGCATCTTCATATCGGTATTGAATCATTAAAACAGCTGATAAATAACGGGTTAACGGTGAAGCACTTGAAGTTCTAGTTGGGGAAAGAATCAGGAATTAAGAGTTAGGAATCAAGAAAAACAATATAAAAGAATCCTGACTCCTGACTCTTGTCTCTTGATTCTATTTTTAGACTTTGTAAGTTTAAAAAATATTTAATTGCGGGATATTCAAGTAAGAAAGTTAATTTTGGGCATAATCCCGGCTTAATATACCGGATTAATAGGCAATAGAATATTATGTGGTATAACAATATATTGGAAACTATTGGTAACACGCCAATGGTTAAATTAAACAAGATAACTAAGGATATCCCGGCTACGGTTTTAGCTAAAATTGAAACCAGCAACCCCGGCAACTCTATTAAGGACCGTATGGCCCTTAAAATGATTGAGGATGCCGAGAAGAATGGTAAACTTAAACCCGGGGGGACTATTATTGAAGGTACATCTGGCAATACAGGTATGGGCCTGGCCATTGCCGCGGTTATAAAAGGTTACAAGTGTATTTTTACCAGTACTGATAAACAATCGAAAGAAAAGTTTGATGCCCTGCGTGCTTTCGGCGCCGAGGTTATTGTGTGCCCCACCAATGTGGAACCGGAAGATCCGCGTTCATACTATTCTGTTTCATCACGTTTGGAGCGTGAGGTTCCTAACTCGTGGAAACCGAACCAGTACGATAACTTATCGAACTCACAGGCACATTATGAGTCGACAGGGCCGGAGATTTGGGAACAAACTGAAGGCAAGATCACACATTTAGTGGCAGGTGTGGGTACAGGTGGTACTATATCAGGCATTGCAAGATACCTGAAAGAGCAAAACCCCAACATCAAAGTTTTAGGTATTGATACTTACGGATCAGTGTTCAAAAAATATAAGGAAACCGGTGAGTTTGATAAAAATGAGATCTACCCATATATCACCGAAGGTATTGGCGAAGACTTTTTACCGGCCAACGTTAATTTCGATCTGATAGATCATTTTGAAAAGGTATCAGATAAAGATGCTGCCTTAATGACCCGTGAGATCGCCCGTAAGGAAGGTATTTTCGCCGGTAACTCAACAGGTTCAGCTATTGCCGGGGTTATACAAATGAAGGATATGTTTAAAGAAGGTGATGTGGTTGTGGTGGTATTTCCCGACCATGGCACACGTTATTTAGGCAAGATGTATAATGACGACTGGCTGCGCGACCGCGGATTTTTAAAGGATGGCAAGCTTACCGCCCAGGATATCATCTCAAAAAAAGAAAGTACAGAGATCATTACTATTGATCTGGATAAATCTGTTTTAGAAGCTATCAATACCATTAAATCACTGAACATATCACAAATTCCGGTTACTCAAAAAGGTATGGTGATAGGTAAAATAACCGAGAGCGATATATTAGGCGCGCTACTGGAAAACCCATCGCTGAAATCTCAGCCTATAAAAAACATCACTACCGCTCCGTTCCCATTTGTGGATCTGAATACTTCTATCGATAGGATCTCAGCTATGATAAATAAGGATAACATTGCTGTACTGGTAGAAGATAATGGCAAGATCGAAATCATTACGCAGTATGATATTATAAACGCAATATCGGCTTAATAAGGCTGAAAATCTGTGATTTGAAGATTTGAAAAAAGGTGTTGGGTGATGAATCCAACACCTTTTTTATTTTCTGCCAATTTCATTTATTCCTTTGCGTAATTTGAATAACAAA